>NZ_AP024850.1:3083636-3700364 GCF_024346675.1 Photobacterium sanguinicancri | reverse complement strand
TTGACGACAAGCCGCTAAACCTAATTGGTTTGATTTACCTTCAACAAAGTTATTGAAGTTGTGTTTCGGGTTCACGTTCGAGCGAAAACCCACTTGGGTTTCAGGCTGTACTGGTGACGGCGCAGGTTCCCACTGACGTTGCGGTGGCTCATGAACAATAGGGGCTGGCGCGACATGAAAGACTGGCGGCGCAGCAGCGGCTATCGGCCGTGGCGGTGGAGCAGACACAGGGCGGCTGCCCACTTCAAATCGTAGGACAGGCACATCATTACCGCAGAACTCATTAAGCTGACGGTTGATGTTGTTGAGATACCGATCTCTGACCCAATCCAGCACGAAGCGGTTTGGCGCAAACAAAGTCAGCGTATTATCGTTTAATTCAGCCTGTAAAGGACGTATCCACATGCTGAATTCTGTTGCAGAGAGCTCTTCTTGAAAACGTTGAAGGCACTGCAACCATAGCGAAGATGACAAGTTCGACTCCACACTGAATAACAAAACACAAAAAGGGAGCTAATTTTATACCTGCTGGCGCAGGATCGCCAGCAAAGAGATCGCAGATCCAGTGAATAAGATCCGAGTTATTCACATAATTCACACAATGGAGCCGCGGATCAGCACATATTCCCCCCTGATTACCCACAATATTATCAACAACAGCCAGGATCGTCCTAACCTTACAAATGGTTATTTTAAATAACTCAACGTTATTTAATTAACAGACTTATAAACAAGTAGGATGTTTTAGCACAAAAACAATGTCAGCCAAGGAGTAGACAGAATGAAACGCTGGATAAAAACCACACTTACTGCTGTAGCCCTCACACTCGGGGCAACCCAAGCCGTTCAAGCCGCCACCGACGTAAAAGTGGGGATGTCTGGTCGTTACTTTCCGTTCACTTTTGTAAAACAGGATAAATTACAAGGCTTTGAGGTTGATTTATGGAATGAAATTGCCAAACGTAATGACTATAACGTGGAGTTTGTCACCGCCAGTTTCTCTGGCTTATTTGGCCTATTAGAAACAGGCAGAATCGACACCATCTCTAACCAAATAACCATAACCCCAGAGCGTGTGAGCAAATATGCGTTCTCTGATGCGTATGTGGTTGATGGTGCTCAACTTGTAGTGCGTAAAGGTAACGACAGCATCCAAAGTACCCATGATTTGGCAGGCAAAAAAGTTGGGGTTAACTTAGGGTCTAATTACGAGCAATTGCTACGAAAACTCACGAATGCCAGCGAAATTGAAATAAAAACCTATGACACAGGCATTGAACATGATGTTGCATTAGGCCGTACAGATGCTTTTGTCATGGACCGTTTATCATCGTTAGAACTGATTAAAAAAGCCAACTTACCACTACAACTTGCAGGCCAGCCTTTTGAGACCATTGAAAATGCATGGCCATTCGTAAAAAGTGAAAAAGGCCAGCAGTTACGTGACCAAGTAAATACCGCACTCACGGCTATGCGTGACGATGGGACGTTGGCCAATATTTCGATTAAGTGGTTTGATGCCGATATCACCAAATAAGCCAGCACACCGACTTATCGTTTACCGAGTACACTTAAACTCACCTTCGGGTGAGTTTTGTCGCTTAGCGCCTCTTTTTATTCTTATTACTTTTTTCTACTTGCGATTGAATAATCATACTAGTGAGTAATCGGTCGTAAACCACCTTAAACATGGGACATCCACCATCATGGGTTTTGATTTTGACTACATGCTTTCCTTAATACCCATTTTAATGGGTTACCTCGGGGTAACCTTAACGATGGCGTTATGGGGCTTACTCTTTTCACTCATTATTGCCGTTGTTATTGCGCTCATTCGCATTTATCGCATTCCTGTGCTTAACCAATTAGCACAGCTCTATATAAGCTTCTTCCGAGGTACGCCACTGCTGGTGCAGTTGTTCCTGCTTTATTACGGTTTACCGCAAGTCTTTCCTATTTTTATCGGTTTAGATGCCTTCAGCGCGGCTGTTATCGGATTAAGCCTTCACTTTGCTGCCTATAAAGCCGAAAGTATCCGTGCCGCGATCAATGGTATTGATCGGAGTCAAATGGAAGCCAGCTTGTCGATCGGTATGACCGAACTCCAAGCCATGCGCAGAGTTATTTTGCCGCAGGCCACCCGAATTGCGCTACCTTCGCTGATGAATTACTTCATCGATATGATCAAATCCACCTCGCTAGCTTTTACGTTAGGGGTGGCTGAAATTATGGCTCGAGCCCAAATGGAAGCATCATCCAGTTTTAAGTTTTTTGAAGCCTTTTTGGCTGTCGCACTTATCTACTGGCTAATGGTCGTGGTACTAACTCGCGTTCAATACTGGGCTGAAACCAAACTCAATAAGGCATACCAACGATGATTAATTTTATCCATCTCACCAAGCGTTTTGGCGACAGTACGGTTTTTTCTGATCTGGATTTAACCATCAATAAAGGTGAAATCGTGGTGATCATTGGGCCTTCAGGGACCGGTAAATCCACTTTATTGCGCTGTATTAACTTTCTAGAGCGCGCCGATCAAGGTCATATCCGCATTGATGATGTCAACGTCGATAGCCAAACGGCTAAACAGCGCGATATTCTGGATTTACGTCGAAAAACAGGGTTTGTCTTTCAAAACTACGCCCTTTTCTCCCATATGACCGCCAAACAGAACATTGCTGAAGGCCTGATCACCGTAAAAGATTGGGATAAAGCAAAAGCATATGAACATGCCCAACAAATATTGGATGACATAGGACTTGGTGATAAAGGGGATGCGTACCCTGCCGCCTTATCAGGGGGACAACAACAGCGGGTCGGGATTGGGCGCGCCATGGCATTAGACGCCGAGCTACTATTATTTGATGAACCCACTTCGGCATTGGATCCTGAATGGGTCGGTGAAGTACTGACATTAATGAAGAAACTAGCGACCCGCCATCAAACCATGTTAGTGGTCACTCATGAGATGCAATTTGCCCGAGAAGTGGCTGATAGAGTGATCTTTATGGCGGATGGTGGCTTCGTCGAACAAGGCTCTCCGGATCAGATCTTTGGCCACCCAAACGATCCCAGACTACAGAGATTCTTGAAACAGGTTGGGATCAATAAAGGATCCTTGCACTCGGACCAACAAAAAGTATAATGCAGCGCCCGTCTTTTTGATGGGTATAATGATTGACTCTTTATGTGTCAGTGATTACAATTCCGCCTCTTTGTTAGAGGTCGAGGATATTTTTATGTCCGAAACTAAATAACAAACTTAAAAACTGATCAGTTAATTTAAGGTAATACCATGAAACGCACTTTTCAACCTTCAGTTCTAAAGCGCAAGCGCAGCCACGGTTTCCGTGCTCGCATGGCAACTAAGAACGGTCGCGCAACAATCAATGCACGTCGTGCTAAAGGCCGTAAGCGCCTTTCTAAATAATCTCAGATTATTTTGAATAAGCTAGCCTTTTCTCGGGAGTTACGTCTGTTAACTCCCGAACATTATAAAAAAGTCTTCCAGCAAGCTCATCGTGCTGGCTCTCCTCACTTAACTATTCTTGCCCGTCCTAACGACCTAAACCTTCCTCGCCTTGGTCTTGCTGTTCCTAAGAAACAGATTAAAACTGCACCTAACAGAAACCGATTCAAACGTATTGTTCGAGAAAGTTTCCGTTTAAAGCAAGCTGACCTGCCTGCGAAAGATTTCGTCGTGATTGCCAAGAAGAGTGCTCAAGAGCTGAGCAACGAAGAGTTATTTAAACTGTTAGATAAATTATGGCATCGCCTGTCTCGCCCTTCGCGTGGCTAGTCGTACGACTAGTCCGCTTTTACCAACTGGCAATTAGTCCGTTACTCGGGCCACGCTGTCGTTTTACCCCTACATGTTCTCAATACGCTATTGAAGCTGTAAAAGCACATGGAGCGATAAAAGGTTGTTGGTTAGCAGCGAAACGTCTATTAAGATGTCATCCTTTAAACGACGGTGGTTTTGACCCCGTTCCGCCAACCAAGCATAACGACAGAGATAATTAACGATGGATTCCCAACGCAATATTCTGTTAATTGCCCTACTGTTTGTCTCTTTCCTACTGTTCCAACAGTGGAATATGGACAACAACCCTCAGCCTCAAAGCCAGGGTGTAGCGCAGCAAGTTAACAACAGTGGTGATGTGCCTTCACATTCTGCAGATGGCCAACCCGTTACAGACTTAATCACGTCCAACAACCTTATTACCATCAACACTGATGTACTGGCGCTAACTGTCGATACGCTAGGTGGTGACGTTATTGAAGCAAAACTGCTTGCTTACAACAACGAACTTGATTCAGAAGACCCATTT
Organism: Photobacterium sanguinicancri; assembly: GCF_024346675.1. Taxonomy (NCBI): domain Bacteria; kingdom Pseudomonadati; phylum Pseudomonadota; class Gammaproteobacteria; order Vibrionales; family Vibrionaceae; genus Photobacterium; species Photobacterium sanguinicancri. The sequence goes on along the minus strand of NZ_AP024850.1, from coordinate 3,696,033 downwards.
GTTCTACTGAAAAATGTAGATGGTCACCGTTACATCGCTCAATCAGGTCTGATTGGCGCAAATGGTATCGACTCTACAAATGGTCGTGCACAACTTAAGATTGAAGGTACTGATTTCAACCTGGCTGATGGCCAAGACGAAATCCGCGTACCAATGACATACAGCCAAGATGGCATTAACTACGTTAAGACCTTTGTGCTTAAACGTGGTAGCTACGCGGTTGATGTGCAATACACTATCGATAACCAATCAGATAAAGCGGCAAACGTACAAATGTACGCACAGCTACGCCAAAGCCTGATGGACGACGGTGGTAGCCTAACCATGCCAACATACCGTGGCGGCGCATACTCAACTGACGACACCAACTACAAAAAATACAGCTTTGATGACATGCAGGATAAAAACCTTAACCTGTCTACGCATCAGGGTTGGGCTGCAATGCTGCAACACTACTTCGTTTCAGCTTGGATCCCACGCACTGAAGACGCATCTAACCTATACACCCGTGCAAGCGACGGTCAAGGTTACATCGGTGTTCGCCTTCCAGCGGCAACCATTCCAGCAGGTGGTGAGGAAACACTAACCTCAACGCTTTGGGTTGGTCCTAAACTACAAGACCAAATGGAAGCGACAGCGAAAAACTTAAACCTTACTGTTGATTACGGTTGGTTATGGTTTATCGCAAGCCCACTACACACATTGCTTTCGTTCATTCAGAGCATCGTTGTGAACTGGGGTCTAGCGATCATGGTGCTTACATTCATCGTACGTGGTGCTATGTACCCACTAACGAAAGCACAGTACACCTCAATGGCAAAAATGCGCATGCTTCAGCCTAAGCTGACTGCTATGCGTGAGCGTTTAGGCGATGACCGTCAACGCATGAGCCAAGAAATGATGGAGCTGTACAAGAAAGAGAAAGTGAACCCACTGGGTGGCTGTCTACCTATCTTGCTACAAATGCCTATCTTCATTTCATTGTACTGGGCACTAATGGAATCAGTTGAACTGCGTCATACGCCGTTCTTTGGCTGGATCCATGACTTATCAGCACAAGACCCGTACTACATCCTGCCTATCTTGATGGGTGCGTCGATGTTCATGATTCAAAAAATGAGCCCGACAACAGTAACGGATCCAATGCAGCAGAAGATCATGACATTCATGCCTGTAATGTTCACTTTCTTCTTCTTGTTCTTCCCATCTGGCCTAGTACTTTACTGGCTAGTATCGAACGTAGTGACACTAATTCAACAAACGTTGATTTACCGTGCACTCGAGAAGAAAGGTCTGCATAGCAAGTAATTGCTCAGTCTTCATTGCTAAAAGGCGACCTTAGGGTCGCCTTTTTTATGCCTGTTTTATCCTATAGTTGTTAGCAGGTACTTACTCAGATTGATAAATGCCAGTCAACTACTGCACATGCACTGCTAGGCATTCCCATCAACTCTGTTTACAATTAGCGCGAATTTTACGAATTAAGCCAAAGTTATGATCGAACATACTGATACCATAGTTGCGCAAGCGACACCGCCAGGCCGCGGTGGCGTTGGCATCATCCGCGTTTCTGGCCCAAAGGCAACGGAAGTTGCACTGGCTGTTGCTGGGCGCGAACTCAAAACTCGTTACGCCGAATACCTGCCTTTCAAAAATGAAGATGGAAGCGCACTGGATCAGGGCATCGCGTTATTCTTTAAAGGGCCAAATTCGTTTACCGGCGAAGACGTATTAGAGCTGCAAGGCCACGGTGGTCCTGTCCTGATGGATATGATGATTAAACGCATCTTGAAGCTAGATGGTATCCGTGCGGCACGTCCTGGTGAGTTCTCTGAACGTGCTTTCATGAACGATAAGCTCGACTTAGCCCAAGCCGAAGCTATTGCCGATTTAATTGATGCCAGTTCAGAAGAAGCCGCAAAGAGTGCATTCAAATCGCTGCAAGGCGCTTTCTCAAATAAGGTGAATGAACTGGTAGAAGCCCTCATTCACCTTCGAATTTACGTCGAAGCCGCGATTGATTTTCCTGAAGAAGAAATCGACTTTTTATCCGATGGTAAGGTAAGTAAAGACTTACTTGGTATCATGGATAATCTCGAAGCCGTACGTCGTGAAGCCAACCAAGGCGCCATTATCCGAGAAGGGATGAAAGTGGTGATTGCAGGCCGCCCTAACGCCGGTAAATCCAGCTTACTCAACGCCCTCTCAGGCAAAGACTCTGCAATTGTCACTGACATTGCAGGCACCACCCGTGACGTCCTACGCGAGCATATCCACATTGATGGCATGCCATTGCACATTATCGATACCGCTGGCTTACGTGAAGCCTCTGACGAAGTCGAGCGCATAGGTATCGAACGAGCATGGGATGAAATTCAACAAGCCGACCGCGTATTATTCATGGTTGATGGCACCACCACTGATGCAACTGACCCTGCTGAAATTTGGCCTGACTTCATTGAGCGTCTGCCAGACAGTATGGGCCTAACGGTGATCCGTAATAAAGTGGAACTGACTGGAGAAGACGCAGGCATCTGTCACGTAAACAACCCAACACTTGTCCGTCTATCCGCGCGTACAGGCGAAGGCGTGGATAGCTTACGTGAACATTTAAAAGAATGTATGGGCTTCTCAGGCACCACTGAAGGCGGATTTATGGCGCGTCGTCGCCACTTAGATGCGCTTGAACGAGCAGCTGAACACCTTGAAATCGGTAAAAATCAGCTTGAAGGCTATATGGCTGGTGAGATCTTAGCGGAAGAACTTCGCCTCGCTCAACAGCACCTCAGTGAGATCACAGGTGAGTTTAGCTCAGACGATCTTCTCGGTCGGATCTTTACTTCATTCTGCATTGGTAAATAAGACGATCCAAACATTGATCATACCCACAGGAGACTGTTTATCCTGTGGGTAATTCTGAAGTAACAACACATTCCACTTTACCAACAATCAGTTAAGCAACTTTCTTCCCCCCCTTCCCCCTTAACGGAAAGCGCCCTATTCCTGCTCTTGTCACGTAAATAAAAGCTAACCATAATCATCATTGATAATGACTTTCTTCAGCGAGTCCGACGCAAAGCCCCTACATTTACTCTCTGTTATCTCGCCCGCTTCCGCGTACAATTACCCCCTGAATAAGATAATTCTTCTATCAATAAAACCGAACGAGAATAACAATGAGCCATATCACTCTGATCACTGGTAGCACCTTAGGCGGCGCAGAATATGTCGCTGACCACCTTGCTGAGCTGCTAGAAGACGATAACCACACCACTGAAACCATTAACCGAGCGGAACTCAATGATACGCCGACAAGCGGTTACTGGCTGGTGGTGTGCTCTACCCATGGTGCTGGTGAACTCCCTGACAATATCCAGCCTTTTATGGCTGAACTACACACCCATCAGTCAGACCTTTCACAGCTGAAATACGGCATCATCGGGCTTGGCGATTCAAGCTACGATACCTTCTGTGCAGCGGCCAAAATCATCGATCAACAGCTAACAAAACTCGGCGCTCAACGTATTGGAGAGCCTCTTCATATCGATATGTCTCAACATCCCGTACCTGAAGATCCTGCTGAAAACTGGCTAGCAACGTGGAAAGTACACCTTAAAGATTAAAATTTAACCGATTTTAATCCCATTTTAAGGGCTTTTTTGCTCTTTCTTCTGTGGATAACTATAGATCTAAACGGTGATCAACCCATAGTTATCCATTGCATAAGTTAGAGGTCGGGTTTGCCCTGTTGATAAGTAGCCATTTTGATCCCAGCTAATCCTAAAGATGATCCATGCTACTCCACAAGAAATGATCGTCCCTAACACCATGATCATTAGGATCATTTGTCAGTTACCCACACGATCGGGCGATCCTAATAATAGATCTAATAAAAGATCTCTCTAAAAGATCTTTATATATATTTAAGCAGGGCACTTTCGATGATCAAATGATCTTGATGAAAGATTCTCTCTTTCCACGAAACAAGTTAGAATACTCCCCCTTTGCTTGAAGCTAATTCACTGGCGATTTAAATACCTGAGGTAGTTCCATGTTTTACCAGGAAAATTTTGATGTCATCGTGGTTGGTGGTGGTCATGCCGGTACTGAAGCCGCATTGGCTGCTGCTCGAATGGGTCAAAAAACCGTACTTTTAACCCATAACATCGACACATTGGGTCAAATGTCATGTAACCCAGCCATTGGCGGGATCGGGAAAGGACACCTGGTTAAGGAAGTGGATGCCCTTGGCGGCTTGATGGCTCAAGCGATTGACAAAGGCGGGATCCAATTCCGTACGTTAAATTCGTCGAAAGGCCCGGCGGTTCGCGCCACTCGTGCGCAAGCCGATCGTGCTTTGTACAAAGCAGCTGTACGTGAAGCCCTTGAAAATCAACCAAATTTAATGCTATTCCAACAATCTGTTGATGATCTTATTGTTGAAAATCAACGTGTTGTTGGTGCAGTAACCAAAATGGGACTTAAGTTCCGTGCCAAGACCGTAGTACTGACTGTGGGTACTTTCCTTGGTGGAAAGATCCATATTGGTCTTGAAAATTACAGTGGTGGCCGTGCGGGCGATCCACCGTCGATTGCGTTGGCAAATCGACTACGTGATCTTCCCTTCCGAGTTGATCGTTTAAAGACTGGTACACCACCACGCATTGATGCGCGTACGGTTGATTTTAGCCAGCTTCAAGCACAACACGGTGATAATCCTACGCCCCTGTTCTCTTTTATGGGCAAGCAGTCGGATCATCCTCGTCAGATCCCATGTTTTATTACCCACACCAATGAAAATACACATGATGTGATCCGTAATAATTTGGATCGCAGTCCGATGTATTCTGGTGTGATTGAAGGCATTGGCCCGCGCTATTGCCCATCGATCGAAGACAAAGTGATGCGCTTTGCTGACAAAGACAGTCACCAAATCTTCATTGAACCTGAAGGTCTAACGACGCACGAGTTATACCCGAATGGGATCTCGACCAGTTTGCCTTTTGATGTACAGATGAAAATTGTGCGTTCAATGAAAGGTTTTGAAAATGCCGACATTGTTCGACCTGGTTATGCGATTGAATACGATTTCTTTGACCCGCGTGATTTAAAGCAAACTTTTGAGACTAAATTTATCGAAGGTCTGTTCTTTGCTGGTCAAATCAACGGTACTACAGGCTATGAAGAAGCGGCCGCTCAAGGTTTGCTAGCGGGTATGAACGCCGCGTTACAGGCACAAGGCAAAGATGGCTGGAGTCCTCGTCGTGATCAAGCTTACATGGGCGTTTTGATTGACGATTTGTCGACCATGGGTACTAAAGAACCGTACCGCATGTTTACGTCACGTGCTGAATATCGCCTGTTACTACGTGAAGATAATGCCGACATTCGTTTAACAGAAGCTGGCCGTGAATTTGGCTTAGTGGATGATACTCGTTGGGCACGCTTTAATGAAAAAATGGACAATATCGAGAAAGAACGCCAGCGTTTAAAAGATATTTGGATCCATACCGGTTCGGATCATGTAGAAAATGTGAATAAGATCCTGAAGTCGCCGATCAATCGTGAAGCGAGTGGTGAGGATCTTCTTCGCCGTCCTGAAGTGACTTATGATTTATTGACTGAACTAGAAGCGTTTGCCCCTTCGCATCCTGATGCAGAAGCCAGCGAGCAAGTTGAGATTCAAGTGAAATACCAAGGCTACATCGATCGCCAAAAAGACGAAGTGGAAAAATCCCTACGTCATGAGAAAACGAAGCTGCCATTTGATATGGATTACAGCATCGTAAAAGGCCTGTCGAATGAAGTTATTGCCAAACTCAGTGATGCAAGACCTGAAACGGTTGGAATGGCATCACGTATTTCAGGTATTACCCCTGCGGCAATCTCATTGTTATTGGTTTACTTGAAAAAACAAGGTTTGCTGAAAAAAGGCGAATAGGAGCGTTACAGTGAAACAGCGTTTAGCGCAATTAATCGCGCAGACTGATTTAGTGGTAAGTGAGCAGCAGATCGATCAACTTATTGGTTACGTGGCGCTGCTCCACAAATGGAATAAAGCGTATAATTTGACCTCGGTCCGCGATCCTCATGAGATGATAGTGAAACATATCATGGATAGTATTGTGGTTAGCGAGCACCTTGTCGGTGATCGCTTTATCGATGTTGGTACGGGCCCTGGTTTACCGGGTATCCCACTCGCGATTATGAATCCAGAGAAATCATTTACTCTGCTTGATAGCTTAGGTAAACGAATTCGATTTATTCGCCAGGTTGTTTTTGAATTAAAAATTACCAACGTTACGCCTGTGCAAAGCCGTGTGGAAGAATTCCAACCTGAAATCGGTTTTGACGGTGTATTAAGTCGTGCATTTGCTTCAATGAACGATATGGTCTCTTGGTGTCATCATTTACCAGCAGAAACTGGTTGTTTCATGGCACTTAAAGGTCAGTTCGATCAACAGGAAGTTGCTGAGCTACCTGAATGGTGTTCTGTGACTGAGGTCAAATCTTTGCAAGTCCCTGAGTTGGATGGGGAGCGTCATCTAGTAATCTTGACGGCAAAGGAATAATTGCTTGAGGTTTTTTCGTGGGAAGAGTTATAGCTGTCGCCAACCAAAAAGGCGGAGTGGGTAAAACCACAACATGCGTGAACCTTGCAGCATCACTTGCTGCGACGCAACGTAAGGTATTACTGATAGATTTGGATCCGCAAGGCAATGCCACCATGGCTAGCGGCGTGGATAAATATCAGGTTGATGCAACGGCTTATGATCTTCTGGTCGAAGAAACCCCGTTTGAACAAGTTGCAGTCACTGAGACCACGGGCGGTTACCATTTAGTTGCCGCCAATGGAGACGTGACTGCGGCTGAAATTAAATTGATGGAAGTCTTTGCACGTGAAGTACGCTTGCGTAATGCATTAGCTGCAGTTCGTGATAACTATGATTTCATCTTTATTGATTGCCCTCCCGCGCTTAACCTCCTTACAATCAATGCTATGACTGCTGCTGATTCGGTATTAGTACCGATGCAGTGCGAATATTTTGCCCTTGAGGGCTTAACCGCATTGATGGATACCATCAGTAAGCTTACCGCAGTCGTCAATGCCGATCTGAAAATTGAAGGCTTATTGCGCACTATGTTTGATCCGCGCAACCGCTTAGCTAACGAAGTTTCACAGCAATTGAAAAAGCATTTTGGGGATAAAGTCTACCGCACGGTGATCCCACGTAATGTTCGTTTAGCTGAAGCGCCAAGTCATGGCCGTCCTGCTATGTATTACGACAAGTACTCAAGTGGTGCTAAAGCGTATTTAGCCCTCGCTGGTGAAATAATCCGCCGTGATGAGCTTGCACGTGAGCAAACACTAACAAGTACGCATAATGACGATGCGATGCAGTCTTAAGGGTTAAACATGAACATGAATAAACGTGGCTTAGGTAAAGGCCTCGATGCACTATTGGCTACCAGTTCTGCTGCACATTCAAAGCAACAACATGCTGAACGTGCCCAATCGCTGTCAACGGAAGGTACCTTCAAAGATTTGCCGCTCAACCAGCTGCAACCGGGCCAATATCAGCCACGAAAAGTGATGGCTGATGAAGCCTTAGCGGAACTGGCTGAGTCGATTAAAGCCCAAGGCGTTATCCAGCCGATTGTGGTACGCCTTGTTGCTCAAGAACGGTATGAAATTATCGCTGGCGAACGCCGCTGGCGTGCGGCTCGTCAAGCTGGCCTTCAGAAAGTCCCTTGTATTATTAAGGAGATTGACGATCGTGCCGCTATTGCAATGGCATTGATAGAGAACATTCAGCGTGAAGATCTGAATGCAATTGAAGAAGCACAGGCATTAGAGCAGCTGCAAGGTGAGTTCTCACTTACTCACCAGCAAGTCGCGGATGCTGTCGGCAAATCTCGCGCGAGTGTCTCGAATTTATTACGCTTGAATCAACTATCTTTGCCAGTGAAAAAAATGGTTGAGCAGCGATTGATTGAAATGGGTCATGCTCGCGCATTATTGGCGATAACCGATGATGAAAATCAGCTTGAAGCCGCGCAAATTGTTACTAACAAAATGTTAACAGTGCGTGATACTGAAAAGCTTGTTAAAAAGTTACTAAACCCTGCGGTTGAATCCGCAGTTAAAGTCCCTGATCCTAAAGTGGTTGACCTCGAACGCCGCTTAAGTGAGCAGTTAGGTGCCAATGTTGCGTTAAATCAGCAAAAAAGTGGTAGAGGAAAACTCGTTATCGCTTACGATGAACCGCACAAGTTAGCGCAAATTCTTGCAATGTTTGGTCACGAAGTGTGACACCAAACGTGTATGAGATGTTGCATAATTTACAATGACGTGATCAGGTTATTGTGTTGTAAAATCTAACACTTTTTTTTGCTGCAATTAGATTGCTTTCAATCTAATGAGCCGTATAATTTTTGCAGTTTTCCCAGCACGACACTTGTGCAGTGGAATGGACTCGAGGAACGAATACATGGTATCGGCGCTAGTGAAGCCCGGCCGCCAATTGGCGAAAAGGCTACTGTTGTTACAATCTGGCGTCGTTTTAACAACGGCAATAATGGCGGTGTTTGCTGTCAGTGTTGACTGGGGAATCTCAGCTCTTATCGGTGGTAGCATCTTTATTGTTGCTAACGCGGCATTTGCTGGTTGTGCTTTTCTCTTCAGTGGTGCCTCTAAGGCTCGATTGGTGATGGCCTCCTTTTTTGGTGGTGAAGCATTGAAGATTCTCATCACAGTCATCCTGTTTTCCGTTGTTTTCCTGTATATGGAGGTGGAACTCGTTCCCCTCAAACTGGCCTATTTGCTGGTTCTGGGTATCAATATCTTTGGGCCGGTTTTATTCATTAACAACAACAAATAGGATGAGTTATGGCTGCGCCAGGTGAAGCGCTAACGCCGTCAGGATACATTTCTCACCACCTGACCAATTTGGCAGTGGGTGATGGTGGCTTCTGGACGGTTCATATAGATAGCCTATTTTTCTCTGTCTTAACGGGTATAGCCTTTTTATGGTTATTCCGTTCAGTAGCGAAAAAGGCGACATCAGGAGTTCCAAGTAAGTTACAGTGTTTTGTGGAAATCATGGTTGAATTCGTTGATACCAACGTTAAAGATACTTTCCACGGCCGTAACCCGCTGATCGCTCCGTTGGGTTTGACCATTTTCTGCTGGATTATGCTGATGAACATCATGGACTTAGTGCCAATTGATTTTCTTCCGTATGCTGCAGAACATGGTTTAGGTATTCCTTATCTTAAGGTTGTACCGACTGCTGATGTTAACATCACCATGGCAATGGCGTTGGGTGTCTTCGCATTGATGATTTACTACAGCATCAAAGTGAAAGGCATTGGCGGTTTTGCTAAAGAACTGGCTCTTCACCCGTTCAATCACCCGATCATGATTCCGTTCAACCTGCTTCTTGAAGTGGTATCGCTACTAGCGAAACCTATTTCATTAGGTATGCGTCTGTTTGGTAACATGTTTGCCGGTGAGGTGGTGTTTATCCTAATCGCGGCATTGATGCCGTGGTGGGCACAATGGCTGGGTTCAGTACCGTGGGCAATTTTCCACATCCTGGTCATTACAATTCAAGCATTCGTGTTTATGATGTTGACTATTGTGTACCTGTCTCAGGCACATGAAGACAATCATTAACGATTATTTGTAAAATATTTTTGTTCAATTTTTACTGGCACTTTAGCCGACAACAATAAACTGGAGATAGTGATGGAAACTTTACTTAGCTTTTCTGCAATTGCCGTGGGCATCATTGTAGGTCTTGCTGCACTTGGTACAGCGATCGGTTTCGCACTACTAGGTGGTAAATTCCTTGAAGGTGCAGCTCGTCAACCTGAGATGGCACCAATGCTACAAGTTAAGATGTTCATCATTGCGGGTCTGCTTGATGCGGTTCCAATGATCGGTATCGTTATCGCTCTACTATTCACATTCGCAAACCCATTCGTTGGCCAACTAGCTGGTTAATAACGAACGGTCCCCTAGCAACCCTTTTTAAGGAGATGCAGTTGTGAATATGAATGCAACTTTGCTGGGTCAGGCGATCGCTTTCTTCCTATTTGTGGTTTTCTGCATGAAATATGTATGGCCACCAATTATGGAAGCGATTGAAGAACGTCAGAAAAAAATTGCTGACGGTTTGGCTGCCGCTGATCGCGCGACCAAAGACCTGAACCTTGCGCAGGCAAATGCTTCTGATCAACTCAAAGAAGCGAAACGTACTGCAACTGATGTTATTGAGCAAGCTAATAAGCGTAAAGCTCAAATCGTTGACGAAGCAAAGGTAGAAGCCCTTGCTGAGCGTGACAAAATTCTAGCTCAAGGTCTTGCTGAGATCGAAGCTGAACGTAACCGCGCGCGTGACGAACTAAGAAAACAAGTTGCAACTCTAGCCGTGATTGGTGCTGAGAAAATCATTGAGCGTACTATCGATAAAGATGCGCACGCTGATCTTCTTAACAAAGTCACAGCAGAACTGTAATTAAAGGGGCAAGCACATGTCGGATATGACTACTATCGCACGCCCCTACGCTAAAGCAGCCTTTGATTTTGCTGTTGAGAAAGGTGAGCTAGCCCAATGGGCGGAAATGCTGACCTTTGCTGCCGAAGTAGTTAAAAACGAGACTATGCAGGATATTCTGGATAGCGGTTTTGCTGCGGATAAACTGACTGAAATTTTTGTTTCAGTGTGTGGTGAGCAACTTGACGAGTTCGGCCAAAACTTATTGAAAGTAATGGCTGAAAATGGACGCCTTAAAGCGCTTCCTGATGTCAGTGATGAGTTCGTGTTCCTGAAAAGTGAACACGAGAAAACGATTGAAGCAACAGTGATCTCTGCGATCACTCTTGACGACAATCAACTTATTGCTATCAGTGAGAAGCTTGAGCAGCGTTTAGCGCGCAAAGTGAAGCTGAATTGCAGTGTAGACGAGACCCTGATTGCCGGGGTCGTGATTAGAGCTGGAGACTTAGTAATCGATAACTCAGTACGCGGAAAATTAAACCGCCTGAGCGATACTTTGCAGTCTTGATTTGGGGAATTGGAGCATGCAACTTAATTCCACGGAAATTAGCGCACTGATCAAGCAACGTATTGAAAAATTCAATGTTGTGAGTGAAGCGCGTAACGAAGGTACTATCATTTCGGTAAGTGATGGTATCGTTCGAATCCATGGCCTTGCAGACGTTATGCAAGGTGAAATGATTGAATTACCTAATGGCCGTTATGCACTAGCACTTAACCTTGAGCGAGACTCGGTAGGTGCGGTTGTAATGGGTCCATATGCTGACCTTCAGGAAGGCATGAAAGTAACGGGCACTGGTCGTATTCTTGAAGTACCAGTAGGCCCTGCATTGTTAGGTCGCGTAGTGAACACACTAGGTGAGCCTATCGATGGTAAAGGTCCAATTGAAACAGAGCTTTTCTCTCCTGTTGAAGTAATTGCACCTGGCGTAATCGATCGTCAATCTGTTGATCAACCAGTGCAAACTGGTTACAAAGCAGTTGATGCGATGATTCCAATCGGCCGTGGTCAGCGTGAGCTTATCATCGGTGACCGTCAGACTGGTAAAACAGCGATGGCGATCGATGCAATCATCAACCAGAAAGATTCTGGTATCTACTCTGTTTACGTAGCTATCGGTCAGAAAGCATCAACAATTGCTAACGTAGTACGCAAGCTTGAAGAGCATGGCGCACTTGCTAACACAGTTGTTGTTGTTGCCTCTGCTTCTGAAGCGGCTGCACTACAATACCTTGCACCTTACTCAGGTTGTGCAATGGGTGAGTACTTCCGCGATCGCGGTGAAGACGCACTGATTGTATACGATGACTTGTCTAAGCAAGCGGTAGCGTACCGTCAAATTTCACTATTGCTTAAACGCCCACCGGGTCGTGAAGCATTCCCTGGTGATGTTTTCTACCTTCACTCTCGCCTACTAGAGCGTGCAGCGCGTGTAAACGCACATTACGTAGAAAAATTCACTAACGGTGAAGTGAAAGGTAAGACGGGTTCCCTAACTGCGCTTCCAATTATCGAAACGCAAGCAGGTGACGTATCAGCTTTCGTACCGACTAACGTAATCTCGATCACCGATGGTCAGATCTTCCTACAAACAGAACTGTTCAACGCCGGTATTCGTCCAGCGGTTGATCCAGGTATTTCTGTATCGCGTGTAGGTGGTGCTGCTCAAACTAAGATCATCAAGAAACTGTCTGGTGGTATCCGTACCGCACTGGCACAGTACCGTGAACTAGCGGCTTTCGCACAGTTCTCGTCAGACCTTGATGAAGCGACCAAGAAGCAGCTTGATCACGGTCAGAAAGTGACTGAATTGATGAAGCAAAAGCAATACGCACCTATGTCTGTTTTCGAACAAGGCATGGTGATTTTTGCTGCTGAAAAAGGTTATTTGACTGATGTTGAGCTGACGAAGCTTGCTGATTTCGAAGCCGCGTTGCTTTCATATGCCAAAGGTCATTTTGCTGAGCTTGTATCTCAGATTGATGAAACGGGCGCTTGGAATGATGAAATTGAAGCTCAGTTTGTAAAACTGGTTGACGATTTCAAAGCGACCCAGACTTGGTAATTGGTTGGTGATCGCTTGCGATCACCTACTAACGGAGAGTAACGATGGCCGGCGCAAAAGAGATTCGTAACAAGATCGGTAGTGTTAAAAACACTCAAAAGATCACTAAAGCGATGGAGATGGTTGCAGCGTCTAAAATGCGTAAAACGCAGGACGCAATGGAATCATCACGTCCATACGCACAAACTATGCGCAAAGTGATCGGTCATATCGCCCTTGGTAGCCTTGAGTATAAGCATCCTTATCTCGAAGAGCGTGAAGCCAAGCGCGTGGGTTACATCATTGTTTCTTCTGACCGTGGTCTGTGTGGCGGTTTGAACATTAACTTGTTCAAGCAAGCTATGACAGATATCCAAGGTTGGTCTCAGCAAGGTGCTGATGTTGAACTTGCCCTTATTGGTGCAAAAGCAACATCGTTCTTTAATAACTACGGCGGTAACGTAGCAGCTCAAGTTTCTGGCTTGGGTGATGCACCAACAGTGGATGAACTGATTGGTACTGTCGGCGTGATGCTGAAGAAATATGATGAAGGTGAACTTGATCGCCTGTACCTAGTTTACAACCAGTTTGTGAACACCATGGTACAAGAACCCGTGATTGATCAATTGCTGCCTTTGCCGAAGTCGGAAGACGAAGACATGCAGCGCAGCCACTCTTGGGACTACATTTATGAGCCCGAGCCAAAACCACTGCTTGATGCCCTATTGGTTCGCTATGTTGAATCACAAGTGTACCAAGGTGTGGTGGAAAACCTTGCCAGTGAGCAAGCGGCACGAATGGTTGCAATGAAAGCTGCGACAGATAATGCAAGTAATCTTATCGATGACCTGCAACTTGTGTACAACAAAGCCCGTCAGGCTGCGATTACACAAGAACTATCAGAAATTGTTTCTGGTGCATCTGTTGTTTAAGGCAAAGAATTAATAAGTTTAGAGGATTAACGATGGCTACAGGTAAGATCGTACAGATCATCGGTGCGGTAGTCGACGTAGAGTTTCCACAGGACTCTGTACCACAGGTATACGACGCCCTACATGTTGATGCAAAAGAAAACGGTACACTAGTACTGGAAGTTCAGCAGCAACTTGGTGGCGGTGTTGTACGTGGTATCGCAATGGGTACCTCTGATGGCTTACGTCGTGGTTTGTCTGTTGAAAACACAGGCCGCCCAATTGAAGTACCAGTCGGTACAGCTACGCTAGGACGTATCATGAACGTTCTAGGTCATCCAATTGATGAGTGTGGTGAGATCGGTGAGAAAGAGCGTTACTCTATCCACCGTGCAGCACCAAGCTACGAAGAACAATCGAATGTAACTGAACTGCTAGAAACTGGCGTGAAAGTTATCGACTTGATTTGCCCATTCGCTAAGGGTGGTAAAATCGGTCTATTCGGTGGTGCGGGTGTTGGTAAGACCGTAAACATGATGGAACTTATCAACAACATCGCGATTCAACACTCAGGTCTATCTGTGTTTGCGGGTGTTGGTGAGCGTACACGTGAAGGTAACGATTTCTACTTTGAAATGCAGGAAGCTGGCGTTGTTAACGTTGAGAAGCCTGAAGAATCAAAAGTAGCGATGGTTTACGGTCAGATGAACGAGCCTCCAGGTAACCGTCTACGTGTTGCTTTGACAGGTCTAACAATGGCTGAACGTTTCCGTGACGAAGGTCGTGACGTTCTATTGTTCATCGATAACATCTACCGTTACACCCTTGCGGGTACAGAGGTATCAGCACTGCTAGGTCGTATGCCTTCAGCGGTAGGTTACCAGCCAACTCTTGCAGAAGAGATGGGTGTACTTCAAGAGCGTATCACGTCTACGAAGAGCGGTTCTATCACGTCGGTTCAAGCGGTATACGTACCTGCGGATGACTTGACGGATCCATCGCCAGCAACGACGTTTGCTCACTTGGATGCAACAGTAGTACTTTCTCGTCAAATCGCATCGCTAGGTCTATACCCTGCGATCGACCCACTGGATTCAACATCTCGTATGCTTGATCCACTAGTGGTTGGCCAAGAGCACTACGACATCGCACGTGGCGTTCAGTCAATGCTACAACGCTATAAAGAGCTAAAAGACATCATCGCAATCCTAGGTATGGATGAGCTATCTGAAGAAGATAAGCAAGCTGTATCTCGTGCGCGTAAGATTGAACGTTTCCTTACTCAGCCTTACCACGTTGCAGAAGTCTTCACTGGTTCGCCTGGTATTTACGTATCTCTTAAAGAGACATTACGTAGCTTCAAAGGCATTCTAGCGGGTGAATACGACGATATCCCAGAGCAGGCATTTATGTACTGTGGTGCGATTGAAGACGTATTAGAAAAAGCGAAGAAGCTTTAAGCTAACTAGGAGGCGACATGGCAGCGATAACCTTCCATCTGGATGTAGTCAGCGCAGAGAAAAAATTGTTCTCTGGTCGTGCTGAAAATATTCAGGTGACTGGTAGCGAAGGTGAACTGGGTATCCACGCAGGCCACACTCCGTTGTTGACCACTATTACGCCAGGGATGATCCGAATTGCTAAGCAGCACGGCGAGGAAGAAATTATTTATCTTTCTGGTGGTATGCTTGAAGTTCAGCCAAATACAGTCACTGTATTAGCTGATACCGCGATCCGCGGTCAAGATTTGGATGCAGCCAAGGCTGAAGAAGCGAAACGTCAAGCTGAGGAGCGTATCCACAATCAGCATGGCGATATCGACTTTGCTCAAGCGGCAAGTGATCTCGCGAAAGCGATCGCTCAGCTTCGTGTTATAGAGCTGACTCGTAAAGCGCGTTAATCAGACGCCTGATACAAAAAGCGACCTTAGGGTCGCTTTTTTTATGTCTTTTGCGCGTGATAGCAAGTTAATACATGGTAAAAAATAACGGCTTTATCTTAAAACTCCACTTCCCTCCAGTTACAATAGCCATAATTTTATTTTTAATATGCACTCAAAAGGATACGCTGCATGAACTTCAGCGCTGTAATTCTCGCCGCGGGAAAAGGCACCCGTATGTACTCTAACCTGCCAAAGGTACTTCATACCCTTGCTGGTAAGCCAATGGCTAAGCACGTGATTGACACCTGTGTGGATCTTGGTGCCAATAACATTCACCTTGTCTACGGTCATGGTGGCGACGCCATGCAAGAAGTACTAGCGAATGAGCCTGTTAATTGGGTACTGCAGGCAGAGCAGTTAGGTACTGGCCATGCGGTCAATCAAGCATGTCCTGGTGTGGCTGACGATGAGAAAGTCCTGATCTTATACGGTGATGTGCCACTGATCAGCGGTCAGACGCTGGAAAACTTATTGGATGCTCAGCCTGATGGCGGCATTGCCTTGTTAACTGTCGTGCTTGATAACCCAATGGGCTACGGCCGTATTGTGCGCCGTAATGGCCCGGTGGTTGCGATTGTTGAGCAAAAAGATGCCTCTGAAGAACAAAAGCTGATCAAAGAAATCAATACCGGTGTGATGGTTGTTAACGGCGGTGACATGAAGCGTTGGTTATCTGCGCTTAAGAATGACAATGCCCAAGGCGAATACTACCTGACTGACATTATTGCGATTGCTCACAATGAAGGCCGTGCAGTGGAAGCGGTACATCCTGCAAGTGCAATTGAAGTCGAAGGCGTGAACAACCGTGTTCAATTGGCTAAGCTAGAACGTGCGCATCAAGCAATGCAAGCTGAGCGTTTGTTAGAGCAAGGTGTAATGCTTCGTGACCCAACGCGTTTTGATCTTCGTGGTGAGTTGCAATGTGGTACGGATGTCGAAATCGATGTCAATGTGATCATTGAAGGCTGCGTATCACTCGGTAATAATGTTGTGATTGGTGCAGGTTCTATCCTGAAGGATTGTGAGATCGACGATAACACCATTATTCGTCCGTACAGCGTGATTGAAGGGGCGACTGTCGGTGAAGACTGTACAGTTGGTCCATTTAGCCGTTTACGTCCAGGCGCTGAGCTAGCGGGTGATTCGCACGTGGGTAACTTCGTCGAGATGAAAAAATCACGTTTAGGCAAAGGCTCTAAAGCTAACCACCTGACTTATTTAGGCGATGCTGAAATTGGCGATCGCGTTAATATCGGCGCTGGCACAATCACTTGTAACTACGATGGTGCGAACAAGTTTAAAACTGAAATTGCCGATGATGTGTTTGTGGGTTCTGATACGCAGCTAATTGCCCCAGTAAAAATTGGTCAAGGTGCTACGATTGGTGCTGGTGCAACCATTAACCGTGATGTTGGTGAGGGTGAACTCGTGATCACGCGTGCGCCTGCTCGTACCGTTAAAGGTTGGAAACGCCCAGAAAAACAAAAATAGCCATTTATCATGGTGATATAACGAATTGAAAAGGCAGGTGTAAATCTGCCTTTTTTTGTTTTATTTTAGATGTCCTCGCTTTTTCATTTCTATTTCCTCCGCTGAAACATTATTTTCGTCAATTAATATGCCAGTGTTGCATTGATCTTTTATCTTTTGTTTTGCTACTATTATCTTTCATATCGAAACTTATGATTAATGAATCGAAATATCATGTCGAAACGAAATACTCAGCAACGCCGTCATGGCATTGCCGCTTTTATTGCTCAGCAAGGTGAAGCTAGCGTGGATGCTTTGGCACAGCAGTTTGCCACATCCGAAGTGACTATTCGTAAAGATCTTGCGACGTTAGAAAAAAGTGGCTTGCTATTGCGCCGTTATGGCGGTGCGATTGCGATGCCGTCGGAAATAGTTGCTGTCGATGAGACTGAAGAATATGTTTCAGAACGAAAGTTAGCGATTGCCAAAGCGGCAGCTGAACGTATTCGTGACCATAACCGCTTAATTTTTGATAGCGGCAGCACCACTGCCTGTTTGATCCCCCTCTTGAACGACAAACAGGGTCTGATTGTGATGACCAACTCCTTAAATGTCGCCAATGCCCTTAATGAATTAGAGAACGAACCGACGTTATTAATGACGGGCGGTACTTGGGATCCTCACTCTGAAGCCTTCCAAGGCCAAGTGGCGGAGTCGGTGCTACGTTCGTATGACTTTGATCAACTATTCATTGGTGCAGATGGCATTGATATCGAAAGAGGGACGACAACCTTTAACGAGCTCATCGGGCTGAGCCGTGTCATGGCGGAAGTGTCACGTGAAGTTGTTGTGATGGTGGAATCCAGCAAGATTGGCCGCCGTATTCCAAACTTGGAATTACCTTGGAATAGCATTAGTACCTTGATTACTGATGAAGGCCTCGATACTGAGGCAAAAAAACAAATTGAACAGTGTGGTGTGCAAGTGATTTGCGCGCCAGTCGAAAAAAATTAGGAGAGTTTTCATATGTGCGGAATTGTGGGTGCAGTAGCACAACGTGATGTGGCTGAGATTTTAGTCGAAGGTTTACGTCGTTTAGAGTATCGCGGTTATGACTCGGCTGGTGTCGCTGTGGTCGATCAAGGTGGCAACTTAACGCGAGTACGTCGTTTAGGTAAAGTGCAAGCACTGGCCGATGCCGTTGAAAGTAATCCTGTGATTGGCGGAACGGGTATCGCTCATACGCGTTGGGCTACGCACGGTGAACCTTCTGAATCTAATGCTCATCCCCATGTTTCAGGTGATCATATTGCATTAGTTCATAACGGCATCATTGAAAACCACGAAGAACTTCGTAACCTACTGACTGAGCGTGGTTACTGCTTTGTATCGCAAACTGATACCGAAGTCATTGCTCACTTAGTGGAGTGGGAACTGCGATCAGCGGCAACCTTGCTTGAAGCGGTACAAAAAACCGTGACACAGCTTGAAGGGGCATACGGTACGGTCGTAATGGACCGTCGTGATCCTGAGCGAGTTGTTGTGGCACGTTCTGGTAGCCCATTGGTTATTGGTTTAGGCGTTGGTGAAAACTTCTTAGCTTCGGATCAATTAGCGCTATTGAATGTAACACGTCGCTTCATGTTTCTTGAAGAAGGCGATGTGGCTGAAATTACTCGCCGTGAAGTGAATGTGTTTGATGACAGCGGTGCACCGGTTGAGCGTGAAGTGCATGAGTCGAACCTACAGCAAGATGCAGCCGATAAAGGTCAGTACCGTCATTACATGCAAAAAGAAATTTACGAGCAGCCAAGCGCGTTAATTAACACCATGGAAGGCCGTATTACCAACGACAGCGTGATTGTTGAGAGTATTGGTAGCGGTGCGAAAGACATTCTAGAGAAAGTTGAGCACGTCCAAATCATCGCCTGTGGTACCTCTTACAATGCAGGTATGGTGGCGCGTTACTGGTTTGAATCGATGGCGGGTGTGAGCTGTGACGTTGAAATTGCCTCTGAATTCCGTTACCGCAAATTTGTCACTCGTCCAAATAGCTTACTGCTAACCCTTTCTCAATCAGGTGAAACGGCTGACACTTTGGCTGCGCTACGTTTGGCGAAAGAAAAAGGCTACATGTCAGCAATCACTATCTGTAATGTTGCCGGTTCTTCATTGGTCCGTGAATCGGATTTGGCTTTCATGACCCGAGCGGGCACTGAAATTGGTGTGGCATCAACCAAAGCGTTCACCACTCAGTTGGTGGCAATGCTGATGTTTGTAACGGCATTAGGTAAAGAAAAAGGCCTGATCAGTGCAGAGAAAGAGCGAGAGATTGTCGCGTCATTGCACCAGTTACCAACCCAAATCGAGAAAGCACTTGCGTTTGATAAGCCGATTGAGCAATTAGCAGAAGACTTTGCTGACAAGCACCATGCATTATTTTTAGGTCGTGGTGAGTTCTATCCAATTGCGATGGAAGCATCACTGAAACTGAAAGAAATCTCTTATATTCACGCTGAAGCATACGCAGCAGGTGAATTGAAACACGGTCCGCTTGCCTTAATTGATGCTGATATGCCGGTGATTGTAGTTGCGCCGACTAACGACTTGCTTGAAAAGCTGAAATCAAATATTGAAGAAGTCCGTGCGCGTGGTGGTCTACTGTATGTCTTTGCTGATAGCGAAGCGGGCTTTGAAGCGTGTGACGGCATGAAAATTATTACCATGCCACGGGTTGATGACGTGATTGCGCCTATATTCTATACCGTACCGATGCAGCTACTGTCGTACCATGTTGCGTTAATTAAAGGTACCGATGTTGACCAACCGCGTAACTTAGCTAAAGCTGTAACCGTGGAATAATGTCCCTGTAGTCGCGTATTAGCTTACGTACTATTAATGAGAAAAAGCACCGTTATCGGTGCTTTTTTTATGGCTGGGATTCGAGCAAGAACGAAAGCGTCTATTCTCTAGTACATAAATGACGCTTATTTCTACGGTAAATTGCAGCCAATACACGGATTTGTCTAGGTTGTTTTGCTCGGGTGACGAGAATATTGCGAAATGAAAATCTAGATAGCGATGTACAACTTTCTGCGAATCAAAATAAAAATGCTTTAACCATGTTTGTTGTTGTTATTTGTAAAGTATTGATTGGTTGTCGTTTTTTAGATTCTTCCAAATTGGCTCACCTTGTGCAAGTTCAGTCATGAACACTAAGTAGTCTTCTATTAGATGTGTATTGGAGGTTAGACATGACAGATTCTAAAACGAAAATAGCAGCACGTATCCGTGAAGCTCGTGAGTGGAAAGGACTGACACAAGTACATATGGCGCAACAGCTAAAAGTTGCTCGCCAAACGTATCTTGATCTTGAAACCGGTAAAACCGAACCTAAGGTACGCTTACTGTCAGAAATTTCAGAAATCACCGAACGCCCTCTAACGTGGTTTGTGTATGGTGATGAAGGGATCGAGATTTTAGAAAGCGAGTACAAAGAAGAGATCGATCGTTTGTTGCAATACTTTAGTCGTTTGCCGCATTCGGCACGTAATGTGATTTTGCAGCAAAGTATCAACTTAGCGGGCTTTATGGCGGAATACACTAAAGCATTAACCCAGCGCGATAAAAAATAAGCAGATTTATGTTACAGCGCTCACTGCATTGAGTTGTACGATGTTGTAGGCATTGTCAAAATATGTATGTCTACTTAGGCTTACATTGAGGGCCGTGGGTCACAAATTGACTGTTCACTCGGTGACGCGTGAAATGCGAAGGGCATAATTCCTTGTTATTAACAACTTAGGTATGCCTTAAGGCGATCGTTTGTTGTCGTACAAGTTATTGTACTGGCATAAGCGATGAAGTAGATGGTATATGCATGAATACTTCCAAATTATTGATCGCCAATAAAATTCGTGAAGCGAGAGAATGGCAAGAGATTACGCAAGTTGGAATGGCTAAAAAGCTTGGCATCGCGCGTCAAACTTATCTTGATTTAGAGTCTGCGAAAACAGAGCCTCGAGTCTCGACATTAATGCTAATCGCGGAAGTGACAGAGCGTCCACTGGGTTGGTTTTTATTCGAAGAGAATCCAACGAGCAGTCCGTGTATGCAGGAAGACACTCAGCAATTGATTAATATGCTCGCTGAAGTTCCTCCCTCTTTACGCGCTCGGTTAATTGAACTTAATTTGAGTTTTATTTCTTGTTGGTTTGAACAACAAAAGAAAGTACCTAAATAGTACATCGACGTAAAAGATCTTAGTGTTTATCTTTTATATCGAGCTTCTGTATATAAAAAAGCAGCCAATGGCTGCTTTTTTAATGCGCGGCGTTCACCCAGAATGAGCGTTATTGTGCGAGGAAAAATTGATAAGCTGGGTTGGCTGTTTCATCTTTCCACTGGTAGCCAAGTTCTCGTAAGTAACTAGTAAATGAGAGAACATCATTTTCTTCAAGTTCAAAACCACAGAGTACTCGGCCATAATCAGCGCCGTGGTTACGGTAGTTAAATAAACTGATATTCCAACGGGTGCCCAGTGTATTTAAGAATTTCAGTAATGCCCCTGGGTATTCCGGAAATTCAAAGCTATAGAGCTTTTCTTGTAACGGCTTCGATGGGCGTCCACCAATCATGTAGCGCACGTGCAGTTTTGCCATTTCATCATCAGACAGATCCACCACTGGATAACCGCCTTGGCGTAGATCTTCGATAATGCCGTCGAGTTCTTCTTGTCCTTGCATCAATCGTACACCGACAAACACATTAGCCAAGCTGTCATCACTGTAACGGTAGTTAAACTCAGTGACAGCACGGCCTCCTAGAATGTGACAAAAATCGAGGAAAGCGCCTTGGCGTTCAGGAATGGTGATTGCCAACAAGCCTTCGCGTTTCTCACCGAGCTCGCAGCGTTCCGAGACATAGCGTAAGCCGTGGAAGTTGAGGTTGGCCCCAGATAATACCGCCGCTAACTGTTTATTTTTGAGCTGGTGGCGATCGGCATACTTCTTCAAACCTGCCAGCGATAGTGCACCGGACGGCTCGGCAATTGCCCGAGTATCCTCAAAAATATCTTTTACCGCCGTACATATTTCATCTGAACTCACGGTGATCACGTCATCAAGGTGTTGTTGGCATAAGCGGAAAGTCTCATCGCCAATGCGTTTAACGGCCACACCATCGGCAAACATGCCGACCTGATCCAGAGTGACGGGTTCGCCTGCAGCCAGTGCTGCTTTCAGGCAGGCAGAGTCTTCCGCTTCAACACCAATCACTTTGATTTGTGGCAATAACTGTTTGAGAAGGACTGCGACACCTGCGGCTAAGCCCCCACCCCCGACAGGTAAAAACACATAATCAAGGTGACCATTTTGCTGGAGTAACTCCATGCCGATGGTGCCCTGCCCTGCAATCACTTGTGGGTGATCAAAGGGAGGTATAAAGGTGAAGTGATGTTGTTCGGCAAGCTCGACTGCGCGGGCTTTGGCTTCATCAAAATTATTGCCATGCAACACCACTTTCCCACCAAAACTTTTAACCGCTTCCACTTTGATATTCGGGGTCGTTAATGGCATGACGATAGTGGCTTGTACCCCTAACTGTTTGCCTGAAAGTGCTAACCCTTGCGCGTGGTTGCCAGCCGATGCGGCAATCACCCCTGCTTGCTGTTGAGCTAGCGTTAACTGCGACATCATGTTGTAAGCGCCACGCAATTTAAAAGAATGCACGGGCTGACGGTCTTCACGTTTCAGTTGGATCTGATTGCCACTGCGCTCTGATAATCGTGGTAACGTTTGTAAGGGGGTAACTTGCGCCACCTCATAAACAGGAGCACGAAGAATATCGCGTAGATACTCTGCGCTACTTAATGGTGCTTGCGAGGTGGTGTTGTTAACCTGCTGGATGTCATTCATGGCGATTATCCTTCCAGTTTGGACTTGTCGCGGATGGCGCCTTGGTCTGCACTGGTCGCGAGTAAAGCGTAAGCACGAAGTGCATAAGAAACATCACGTTGACGATCGACTGGTTTCCAACCGCGCTGATCAGCTTTGGCACGACGCTCTGCTAATGATTTTTCATCGACCTTCAGCTCGATGCTACGATTAGGAATATCAATGGCAATTGTGTCGCCATTTGTGATTAACCCAATAGTGCCACCGCTTGCTGCTTCTGGTGAGACATGGCCAATCGACAGGCCCGAGGTGCCACCAGAGAAACGACCATCAGTAATTAATGCACACTCTTTGCCGAGCCCCATCGACTTTAGATAAGTGGTTGGATACAGCATTTCTTGCATTCCTGGGCCGCCTTTTGGCCCTTCGTAGCGGATCACGACGACATCGCCAGCTTTGACTTTACCCCCTAAGATACCTTCAACAGCGCTGTCTTGGCTTTCAAATACCACCGCAGGACCGGTGAACGTTAGGCAGCTTTCATCAACTCCTGCGGTTTTTACGATACAGCCATTAAGTGCCATATTGCCTGATAAGACAGCCAGGCCACCATCTTGGCTAAACGCATGTTCTTTTGTTCGGATACAGCCATTTTCACGATCGTCATCCACCGTATCCCAACGGCAGCTTTGTGAAAAAGCTTGAGTGGTGCGAATGCCTGCAGGCCCTGCACGGAAGAAATCTTTTATTTCTTGTGATTCAGTTACGGCAATATCATAAATCGGCAATGTTTGTGCAAAGCTTTGGCCTAGGATGTTATGGCAATCGCTATGAAATAGCCCTGCGCGATTCAACTCTCCCAAGATGCCATAGACGCCCCCCGCACGGTGGACATCTTCCATGTGATATTTAGGGGTGGATGGTGCGACTTTGCAGAGGTGTGGCACTCGGCGAGACATCCGATCAATGTCTTCCATCGTGAAGTCGATCTCGCCTTCTTGCGCTGCTGCTAATAAATGCAAGACGGTGTTAGTCGAACCGCCCATCGCGATATCGAGTGCCATTGCATTTTCAAACGCTTTTTTATTGGCGATATTACGAGGCAGTGCGTTGATGTCATCGTCTTGGTAATAACGTTTGGTTAAATCAACAATACGTTTTCCCGCATTGATGAACAGTTGTTCACGGTCGGCATGGGTTGCCAGCATAGAACCATTACCCGGCTGACTTAAACCAAGTGCTTCAGTTAGGCAGTTCATCGAGTTGGCAGTAAACATGCCTGAGCACGATCCACATGTCGGGCAGGCTGATCGTTCGATCTGCTCACTTTGCTCGTCTGAGACTTTAGGATCCGCGCCTTGGATCATGGCATCCACAAGATCGAGCTTGAGGATTTGATCCGATAGCTTGGTTTTCCCTGCCTCCATTGGGCCGCCAGACACAAAAATAACCGGAATATTGAGGCGCAGTGATGCCATTAGCATGCCCGGGGTGATTTTGTCACAGTTAGAAATGCACACCATGGCATCGGCACAGTGGGCGTTAACCATGTACTCGACCGAATCGGCGATGAGTTCGCGAGATGGCAGCGAATACAGCATGCCGCCATGCCCCATCGCGATACCATCATCGACTGCTATGGTGTTAAATTCTTTGGCGATCCCGCCTGCTTTTTCAATTTCCCCCGCAACCAGTTGTCCCATATCTTTTAAATGCACATGGCCAGGAACAAATTGGGTGAAGGAATTCACTACGGCAATAATCGGCTTACCGAAATCTTCATCTTTAACGCCAGTGGCGCGCCATAAAGCGCGGGCTCCAGCCATATTACGGCCGTGAGTGGTGGTGGCGGAACGGTACTTAGGCATAACTACAAATATCCTTTTTGTTGCATCACCCGCTGAGTTTGATAGCTGCGGGTGATGGCGGTGATTCTTAGCGGTGGCTTACTTTTTATCGGGGTAGACGTAATCTAACCAGCCCCATTTATCTTCAGTGGTGCCGTTAAACAGGCCAAAGTAAGTTGCTTGAATAACTTTGGTGATAGGGCCTCGTTTACCTTCGCCAACGGTGATTTGGTCAACCGAGCGTACTGGAACAATCTCAGCGGCGGTACCTGTCATGAAGATTTCGTCTGCGAGGTACAGCGCTTCGCGCGCGATGTTCTCTTCGCGTACTTCGTAGCCCAGCTCTTTGGCTAACACCATGATCGAATCGCGAGTAATACCCGGTAAAATGGCACTGGTGGCTGGCGGGGTTAGCAGTACCCCATTTTTGATCACAAAGATGTTTTCGCCGGCGCCTTCTGAGAGGTAACCATCAACGCTAAGGGCGATACCTTCGGCGTAACCATGACGGCGAGCTTCACTGCCCACAAGTAGTGACGACAGATAATTCCCCCCAGCTTTGGCTGCGGTCGGGATCGTATTGGGTGCGGCACGATTCCAGCTTGAAATCATGGCATCGACGCCGTTTTCGAGAGCTTCTTCACCCAAGTATGATCCCCAAGGGAAAGCGGCAACAATCAAATCCATTTCGGTATCAACAGGTGGACAAACTCCCAAACCAACGTTACCGACATAGCCCAGAGGGCGAATATAGGCTGATTCGAGCTTATTAACGCGAATGGTTTCGCGACAGATTTCCATTAGCTCATCAGCGCTGTAGGGAATTGGGAACCGGTAAATTTTGGCGGAGTTTTTTAGGCGCTCCATGTGCTCTTTATGACGGAATACGATTGGGCCTTTTGGGGTGTTATAGCAACGAATGCCTTCAAAAACCGAGGTGCCATAGTGCATTGCGTGAGTCAGCACGTGGACATTAGCCTCGCCCCAAGGAACCATGTCACCATTAAACCAAATAAAATCTGCTGTATTTGCCATTTTGCATTTCTTCCTTATGCACTAGTCTTGGTTTTCTAAGAGAGTTGTTGTTACGGTGCGAATATCCCAAAGTTTTTCAATTTGGTTGACCAGAGTGCTGATTGGTCGATCGCTATCAACCACAATTTCAACGCTGGCAACCTTACTTTCATGGTTCTGAGTCGCGATGACTTTCTTGATAATAAAGCCACGGTGACGAATAACGCGCAATACTCGCTCTAGTAATACTGGTTTATCATCCGCTTTGATGTCGAGTAAATATCTATCCATTAGGTGTTCTCCAGCATATCTTGGTTAGCCGCGCCCGGTGGTACCAGTGGCCATACATTTTCTTCTTCTGAGATTAATACATGGAGTAAGTAGGCGGTGTCACTGGCCAGCATTTCCTGTAGGGCTGGCTCGACTTCGTCTTTTTTGGTGATGGTTTTTCCTGGAATATCAAAGGCCTTGGCGAGCATCACGAAATCTGGGTTGTCATCAAGAATGGTTTCACTATGGCGGCCATCAAAAAACAAGGACTGCCACTGCCTTACCATGCCGAGGCGTTGGTTGTTGATTAACACCATTTTAACGGGGATCTGCTTGCGTTTTAGGGTGCCCAGTTCTTGGACATTCATCATAAACGAGCCATCTCCCGAGATTAAGATCGACTCATCGTCGGGGCGAGCTACTTTGGCCCCCATCGCTGCAGGTAGACCAAACCCCATGGTGCCAAGGCCTGCGGAGGTAATGTAATTTTGGGGTTCGCGCGGCTGAATATGTTGGGCTGCCCACATTTGGTGTTGGCCGACATCGGTAGAGACCATTGCCGTGTCGGGCATCATGTCAGACAGTTGCTTCATTAATCCAGGTGCGTAAATGAGCTCACCGGGGTGGTCGTAACGCCATTTGAAATCGCGGCGTAAGCTATCGCAATGATTCAACCAAGGGGCAATAGATTGGCTCAGCTCTAGTTGAGGCAAAATGGTATTAATATCGCCACGTAGTGCTGCATGTGCTTGGCGGAGTTTATTGAACTCAGCGGCATCAATATCTAAGTGGATCACTTTTGCATGAGGGGCAAACGTATCTAGCTTCCCTGTCACCCTGTCATCAAAACGCGCACCGACCACAATTAATAAGTCAGATTCTTGTACGACTAAATTTGCGGCTTTAGTGCCATGCATGCCTAGCATCCCCAAATAATGAGGGTGATGACGTTCAATTGTGCCTAATCCTTTTAAGGTGCTCACTGCTGGCATTGGATTGATCTGCAAGAATTGGCGAACGGTATGGGTTGCTTTTGCTAACTGAACTCCGCCCCCAACGTACAAGACCGGACGCTCGCTTGCGGCCAGTAGTTGCTGCGCTGTTTGTAGTGATTTACTGCAAACTTGAGGGATTACGGGTGGTGTAAAAGAAGGGAGAGTATCAACAGGGGTTTGTGCTAACTGTACATCTTTGGCGATATCGACAATAACTGGGCCGGGGCGCCCTGATTTTGCTACTTCAAATGCTTCAGACAAGGTGGGGGCTAACTCGTCAATGTCGGTAACCAAATAACTGTGCTTGGTACAGGATAACGACATTCCAATCACATCCATTTCTTGGAATGCATCGGTGCCGATGTGGGTACTGGCTACCTGACCTGTGATGGCCACTAGCGGGACGGAATCGAGAAAGGCATCGGCTAAGCCAGTAACGAGGTTGGTTGCTCCTGGCCCTGAGGTTGCCATGCATACTGCAACCTCTTGGGTTGCACGTGCCATTCCAATCGCGGCCATTGCGGCTCCCTGCTCGTGACGGCAAAGAATATGCTCAACACCACCGTCGTAGAGTGCATCATAAATTGGCATGATTGCACCGCCTGGGTAGCCGAATATTGTTGTTATTCCTTGTTGCTGCAGTGCTGTTACAACTAACTCTGCCCCTGTCATCACGATCCCCTTATTCCATATTGCGGATTGTCTATTGCTTATAGTTAGAAAAAAGCCCCCGGACCTTGTGGTTACGGGGGCTTGTGCGTTGTTTCTTTTGCGTTTGTTTAACGCCTAGCACTCCCCGTTGCGGTGAGAATAATCACCACAATGACGTTAATAATGAGTACGAGGGCTTTGGCGTTAAATCGCATTGTTATCTATCCAACTAATTTGTTTATTTGTTGTGCTTACTAAGTGGTAACACAGACATGAGTCGCATGACAAGCAAAAACTAAGGATTTGTTTTCATTTCCTCTGCATATATAGGCTAAGCATGAAACGAAATTGATAACTTTCATTAACTTATTGGTGTGAACCATCATCAGGATGATTAAATTATGACTTTGGCCATTGTTCATAGCCGTGCGTGTGTTGGAGTGAATGCGCCGCCTGTTACCGTGGAAGTACATATTAGTAATGGGATGCCAGCGCTCACGTTAGTCGGGCTGCCTGAAACCACAGTGAAAGAGGCCCGTGATCGGGTACGCAGTGCGATTGTAAATGCCAACTTTGAGTTCCCTTCACGCCGTATTACCGTCAACTTAGCCCCTGCGGATCTACCGAAAGAAGGGGGCCGTTTTGACTTGCCTATTGCTCTTGGCATACTTGCAGCATCAGGACAAATACCGACAACTAAGCTACCGAGCCATGAATTTTTAGGCGAGTTAGCGTTATCTGGCCAGCTTCGTGCTGTTAAAGGTGCATTGCCTGCCGCCCTTGCAGCAAAACGGTTGAGTCGCTGCTTAGTGGTTCCCGATGGTAATGGTGATCAGGTTGGTCTGGTGGAAGGTTGTGAGCATAAATCAGCGGCTGATTTACTGGCGGTGTGTGGGTATTTATGTGATCAGCAGCCTCTCTCTTTGTTCCAACGTACCGCGACTGAAGATGAGGTTATTGTTGATGATTATCAGCGCGATATGCAAGATATTATCGGCCAAAAACAAGGTAAACGTGCGTTAGAAATTGCGGCGGCGGGTGGTCATAACGTACTGTTTCTCGGGCCGCCAGGAACAGGTAAAACCATGCTTGCGTCTCGCCTGTGTGATTTGTTACCACCGATGTCGATAGCCGAAGCACTCGAAACGGCAGCCGTGACTTCGCTGACCCAGCAAAGTTTGCACCAAGGCAACTGGCGACAACGTCCATTTCGAACTCCTCACCATTCGAGCTCAATGGCAGCCTTGGTGGGGGGCGGTTCTGTGCCGCGACCTGGGGAAATATCACTGGCGCACAATGGGTTACTTTTTTTGGATGAGATGCCTGAGTTTGAACGTAAGGTTTTGGATTCATTACGAGAACCGCTTGAATCGGGCGAAATTGTGATTTCGCGCGCGACCAGTAAAGCGACCTTCCCTGCCCGTTTTCAGCTTATTGGTGCCTTGAACCCCAGTCCAACAGGTTATTACGAAGGCAACCAATCACGAACCAATCCGCAGGCGATTTTGCGTTATTTAAGTCGTCTCTCTGGGCCGTTATTAGACCGTTTTGATATGTCGATTGAGATCCCGTTATTGCCACGAGGGACACTTGCCGAAGGGGGCGATCGGGGAGAGCCGACTGCGGTGATTCAAGAGCGGGTGTTGCAAGCGAGGCAATTGATGGTTGAGCGTTCAGAGAAAGTGAATGCGTTGCTATCGACCCGAGAGCTCGATCGTTATTGTGGATTGTCGAAAGCAGATGCGACGTTTTTAGAAACTGCTCTTCATCAATTGGGGTTATCTATCCGCGCCTACCATCGGATTATCAAGGTAGCGCGAACCATTGCCGATTTAGCCGGAGAAAGTCAGATTTCACGGAGCCATCTAGCAGAAGCGCTGGGTTATCGTGCGATGGATCGATTGCTGAAGCAGTTAAGTGCGCAAATGGTCTGAATCTTGGGTGAGTGGTAAAAATGAAAAAAGGGCGCAAGCGCCCTTTTGTAACTGCCAGTAAAGATTATTTCTTCAACAGGAAGTTTACCAATTCAAAATACTCGTCTGCCGATTCAATTTCACCGGTTTGTACTAGGTATTTATTGTTAACAACAACGGCAGGTACGCCTGTTAGGCCACTGTCTTGAAAAGCTTTGTTGTAACGATTTACCATGGAGTTTACGGCGAAGCTATTGAATGCACCGTCGTAATCTTCTGCTTTTACACCTTCATCTAAGAAAATTTGGCGTAGTTCAGCATCGTTCCGTGGTGCATTTTGCATACCGTGGATACGGTTAAATAGCACAGGTGTCATTTTATCATCGATACCCAGCGTAAGAGAGGTTGCGTACGCTTTGCTCAATGATTTACCCATTGGACCGCCCATGAAAGAGACGTGATTTTTTTGGAATTTCGCGTTCTCAGGTAATGTTTTTTTGAGTTCCTTAATCATCGGCTCAAAGCTATTACAGTGTGGGCAAAAGAATGAAAAGTATTCGGTAACTATGGGTGTTGAAGACTTAGGTAAATCCAATACCTTGTAGTAATCCCCTTCAGTAAATTTTGCTGCCTGCACAGAAAACGATAACAGTGCGGCACTGGCTATCGTTAAAATTGTCTTCATTATACGCATGAAGTCTCCCTTATTTGGTGTATTAGTGGTACTGGTTGATTGCGGCAAACAGTACGATGGTATTGGGATTAATCCCTTGTAATTATTGATTGTTGTTACAGTGACTTATGTTGCTAAAGCTGAGCTACCATTGTGGCATAAGCTGTAAGGGAGCCTCGTGCAATGCTGCAATTTGTTCTTTAAATGACAGCACTTGCCCTTCCCAATACTTATGATCTGCAAACCATGGGAATGCCCGTGGGAATGCAGGATCTTGCCAACGTTTTGCTAGCCAAGCCATATAGTGCACCATTCTAAGACCGCGTAAAGGCTCAATTAGTTGCAGCTGATTATGATTAAAATCAGCAAACTCATTATAACCTTCAAGGATGGTATCGAGTTGGGCTAGCTGATCATTGCGATCGCCATTTAATAGCATCCACAAGTCTTGAATCGCTGGGCCGTTACGGGCATCGTCGAGGTCGACAAACATCGGCCCATCTCGCCATAAAATATTGCCAGGATGGCAATCACCGTGTAGGCGAAGAGGTTGCCAATTAGTGTGCCATTGCTGGCTAAGTTCGCCAATTAAGGTGTCAAGATCGGCAAAAAAAACATTTTTAAGGTGATCGGGAATGAAATCGGCATTTTCAAGTATTTGGCGTGGTTGATGCAGATATTCGTCTATGCCAATCGTTGGACGGTATTTAAAAGAAGAGCCTTGGCTCACTTGGTGGATACGACCAAGAAAGCGCCCGACGCCCTCTAGCTGATCAAAGTTGTCCACTTCAAACTGGCGACCACCGACACTTGGAAATAAAGCAAAGCGGTGACCTTGATAGTGGAGCAGGCTTTCACCATCAATTTTTACGGGAGCTGCAATGGGGATGTCTTGTTCAACCAGTTCATGGCTGAAATCGTGTTCTTCCTGAATTTGTTCATTGCTCCAACGCTGAGGACGGTAGAACTTGACGACATAGCGTGAGCGATCTTCAGCTTGGAACTGATAAACCCTATTTTCGTAGCTATTGAGTGCTAGGAGCCCAGACTCTGCGCGAACGCCGATGCTATCAAGCGCATCAAGTAGTAAGTCAGGAGTGAGGTCAGAAAAACTAAAGCTTTGTTGTGTCATGGGGGGGTCCACAGCCGAATGAATACGCCCAGTATATCACTAGATCAAAAAAGGACCGTTACCGGTCCTTTTGTTATCGTGCGGGTTTATCTTAAAGATAATTTAGCGTAGCTCACCAATAAATCGACTTTCGGTATGTAATGGGTCGCCAGCATCATTGGCGGTATCTTGAATAATGAAAGTGATATCAGCAATCGGTGTGGTCAGATCATAAGGGTCAACCCCAAGACTGATCGGTAAGGTATAAATTTCACCTGCAGCCACATTGACTGCTGTTGCCCCATACCATTCAACGGTTTCAAGCCCGGAAACCGACAGCTGATAAGTGCGTGCTTGTTGAGTTTTGTTCAGAATCTTTAAGGTGTAAGTATTTTCGATCAATCCTTCGTTATTTTCTCTAAAGAGCTGACTGCGATCGCGGATCACATCTAGCCCCATCGGGTTCACACTCGAAAGTAAGATAAAAAAGAGCCCCACCATGGCGACCATGACGGCACCGTAGCCAATTAATTTCGGTCGCATAACCTTGGTATGTTTACCTTCGAGTTTATGCTCTGTGGTGTAACTGATCAGGCGGCTGTCATAGCCCATACGATCCATGGTTTCATCGCAGGCATCGACACAGGCACCACAGTTGATGCATTCATACTGTAAGCCATCACGGATATCGATGCCCGTAGGGCAGACTTGTACACATAAGTTACAGTCAATACAGTCACCTAGTCCAAGCTCCTTGGGATCTTTTTTACGAGAGCGGGGTCCGCGAGCCTCACCACGTTCAACGTTATAACCCACAATGTAGGTATCTTTATCAAACATGGCTGATTGGAAGCGCGCATAAGGGCACATATGAATGCACACAATCGATCGCATCCAACCTGCGTTGGCATAAGTACATCCCGCAAAAAACAGCACCCAAAACCCTGCTGAGAAGCTGGTGCTAAAGGTGAAAAAATCAATAAACAGTGATTGAATTGGCACGAAGTAACCAACAAAAGTGAGACCCGTTAGAAGTGCAACAGCGATCCAAGCAATGTGTTTTAGGGTTTTTCTTATCAGTAATTTAGCGGTGATTTTTAGGCTGTCTTGTTTACGACGTTTGTTCGCAGCACCTTCGAGTTTCTCTTCAAACCAAATATAAATAAAGGTCCATACGGTTTGTGGGCAGAAATACCCACACCAGACTCGGCCTAAAAACGTGGTAATAAAAAATAAAGCGAAAGCCGCAATCATGAATACGGTGGCAAGTAAGGTCAGATCCTGTGGCCACAATGTGGTACCAAAAAAATTGAATTGCTGGTGGCCTATATCCAGCAAAATGGCTTGGCGGTCACCATAGGGTATCCATGGGAGCCCCATAAATAAGACCATTAACACCCACCCCATCCGTTGACGGAGTTGTTGGTAAATCCCTTTTACGGCACGAACATAAATACGATTGCTTGGGTTAAAGCGGTCGGCGTTACCTTTGTGCGTTTTGGGGTTAAATTGTTGGGGGGTGACATCCTTAATCTTGATTTTATCTTGGCTCATGACATTGCTTTCCTTGGGTGCCCACACTTTGGTGCGCCGTTTGATCAGATACGTTGCCTGATCGCTATAAATGATACGCGTATGTTATCAGCTGATTATATAACAGCCGGATTGCGGATTACTCTAGCACGGTCATAATTTCAGTTATCGGTACAGAAGAAGCGTTTTTAGGCTATAACAGAAGGAAAGTTGGCGTGGAAAAACATCAGGTGCGCTGTGATGAGACTGACAGCGAGCACCCAATGTGATTTTGCTAAGATGAGATTGTTATTTCAGGCTACTTAATAATGCCACGTGCTCGCAAAATAGCGGTTTTGAAATCATTCTCGCAATCTTTCGCTAAGCCAGGAATCATCTCTTTCTGATCACTGTTACGCATTTTTAGGTGATAGATCAGAACATCGTCGCTCAGGTCTTCAAGCTTGCCTTCAAATTTAGCTTCTTCGGCTAGCTTTAATAGGAACTCGACAAGGTTGAGTTCTGAGTGCTTTTTCCATTCAGGATGGATAAGTTCGATCAGTTCGTTAACGCGGTGGGTTTTCATTTTATCTCCACAATGAAGGCTGAATAAATTGTCATATTTTTATTGTGGATAAAGTATACCAAGATGGTTTCTGAAAGGAAGGCAACAAAGGCTGCTGCCTTGTCATCTCTTGGTTTATGCCGCTTTCTCGTTAGCACTTTTAGTCGAGGTGATGGTTTGACTTGGCATCTGATGAATGTCCGCTGACACCTGTGGTGCTGTACGCGCTTTAAAGCGTGGTGCATGAGATGTTGTACGAGACAGTGATGGGCTGCGGGTGTTCGAGCGAGCGTAAGTCATAGGGCGCATGGTTTTTACCTATAAATCAGGCACATCCGTGGCCAAGAAAGATTACAAATGGGACCAGGCTAACGGTGTGGTGAGAGGGGTTATCTTCACCGTAGTGTTTAGCGTGATACTTGCTGTTAAAAAACGCGGGTAGGATACCAACAACTATTCATATAGTCGAGTAAATTATGAACAATAGTCTCTTCATTTAGGATGAGGCTGGGTCATAAAAAAGGCAAAAACATGGATATCTGATGCAAGTGTGAAGATAAGCCGTTTCACCATGCAGGCTTTGTGGTCTAATTGCGCCGTATTAGGCATATCAATATTGATAGGTCATGAAATAAATTGGCAACTATTATAAAAAGAGCCTTTGAGGGGGAATGATGGAGCGAGATCAGCAACGGTTAGTGACTAGCCGGAACTTGTCGTATCGATTAGCTGAATCAATCGGTCAGCGTATTTTAAAAGGTGAAACGCCACCGGGAGATATTTTACCGGGTGAAGTTGAGCTGGGTGAAATGTATGGCGTCAGCCGAACCGCAGTACGTGAAGCGATTAAAATGCTGGCAGCGAAAGGCATGGTATTACCGCGTCCGCGTATTGGTACTCGTGTATTACCAAAGCGTAACTGGAACTATCTGGATCAAGATTTATTAGCATGGCTCGACTTCAATGATTCGGGTGAGCTTATTGAAGAATTTCAACGTGTACGGTTAACCCTAGAGCCAGAAGCGGCGGCTTGTACCGCGATCAATGCGAGTGATGCTGATCGTGATGAGCTTGCATCATTGGTGCTTGAAATGCATAAGCTCGGTGAGCAATTTGATCAAGAGCGATGGATTGCGGTTGATACCCGTCTTCACCAACTGATTTACTTTGCTTCTGGTAATCATTTTATTAGCCCATTTGGAAATTTATTCAAGGCTGTATTTGAAAGCTATTTCCGCATTATTACGCGGGATAGAATGCTGAAGTTGGAACTTCATCAGAATGTAGTTGATGCGATTTTAGCGCGAGACCCTGAAGCTGCTCGCCAAGCAACCATTGAGCTACTTAAGTAATAAGAAATACCCTACAGACGGAGCGTTACCCCGCGTGTCAGACGCTCCGTTTTCTTTTGGTGTTCGCTACATCTCTCGTAAAGTCGAGTTTCTCCCCCTATTTTTTATTGTCGATGACTCGTTATTTATGTGGGTACTTATCCGCTCAATTTAACGCCAATGTTGTTATTTCTCTGCCTTATTTTCTACTTTTTAAAGCCTCTGTCGGAATTCTCTAATCGCTCAAATAGTCAGTAGTGGAATTGACTTGCGATTTGATCTCGGACTGTACAAGATAGAGTCAACGTATCTTAAGCCTACTGGTTTTTAACTGTTTATTTGCACCATCGATAGCGCCAAGCTAATGGCCAGTATTGATGCAATGCGCAAGGAGGATGCATGTCTTTATTTCGAAAAAGTCTCGCGAGTTTTGGCATTGGCGCTGCTAAAGTCGATACAATTTTACCTCATGATGTTTTGATCCCAGGCCAACCGCTGCCAATTGAAATTCGCGTTCAAGGTGGGGCAACCGAACAGCAAATTGATAATATTCATTTATCTTTATGCTGCCGTTATCTTGATGAGGTGGCGACTGGCCGTGGCGACAGTGATCAGCGTAAAGAAAAAATACCGCAAATTTGTAAGTTGGCCGAATGGTCATTACCCGAAGCTTTTGTGATTGGAGTGCAGGAAGAGCGTCAATTTTCATTTACTTTCGACCTTCCATTTAATACGCCCGTTACGATTGGTGATGCTCAAGTGTGGCTTGATACCTCATTAGATATTGCGCTTGCGATTGATCCTAAAGATAAAGACACCTTAACCGTGCGTCCCGAGCCTTTGATGGATGGGGTGTTTACGGCTTTAGAGCAAGCAGGCTTGCGTATTCGTCAGGTGGAATGTGAAGCTGCCAAAGGTTTTGCGTTGCCATTTGTACAAGAATTTGAATTTGTGCCTGTTTCTGGACCATTCCACGGTCGCTGGCGAGAGCTTGAAGTGGTGGCCTACCGTGATGAACAAGGTTTGCAATTGTGGTTTGAAGTGGATCGTCGTTTAAAAGGTGTGTCTGGTATGTTGGCGGGGTTCTTAGGGCGTGGTGAATTAAAACGCGAATTACAGATTAGCGCTGATTGTTCTCCTGAATCTGCGGGTGAGCAAGTTGTCGCCTTCCTTGATGAGACCACTTAGTGATAGTGACGTTGTGGATTATAACTTGGGCGCTGAGTGTTAAAATGATGATAAATGCATTTCAGCGTACAAGTGTAAGCTAAGTTGTGCGATACTGCTCTTTAGCTGAGTTTTAACTCTATTAGGAGCGACAACAATGAATAAAAGTGCCGGCCCACAGTATTCGGTAGCAGAAGAGATTGCCAACAGTGTGAGTCATGGCCTTGGTATGCTATTTGGGATTGTAGGGTTAGTTTTGCTGCTGGTGCAGGCGAATAATCTGAATGCTGATACCATGAGTATTGCGAGTTTAAGCGTCTATGGCGGCAGTATGATCCTGCTGTATTTGGCTTCGACTTTGTATCATGCTATCACACTAGAAAAAGCCAAGCGTGTACTGAAAACCCTAGATCACTGTGCGATTTACTTATTGATCGCGGGTACCTATACCCCATTTTTGTTGATCACATTACGTACCCCACTCGCCATGACATTAATGGCGGTGATTTGGGGGTTAGCGTTACTGGGTATTGCCCTTAAAATTATGTTTGTATACCGCTTTAAAAAGCTATCGCTGGCAACTTATTTGGTGATGGGGTGGTTAGCGCTGATTGCGGTGTATCAGTTGTCTTTGTCCTTAGCAACAGGCGGTCTTGTCTTGCTAGGGCTTGGCGGGGTGATTTACTCGCTGGGTGTGGTGTTCTACGTGAATAAGCGCATTCCTTACAATCATGCGATTTGGCATTTGTTTGTATTAGGTGGCACGATTTGTCATTTCTTCGCGATTTACTTATATGTAAAACCGATCTAATCAAGCTTAATAAGCAATAAAAAACGGCGCTGATGAGCGCCGTTTTTGTATCTTTTGGTTCGTGATTCTCAGGACCTGTGCAGGACTAATCTCGCCAAAATGCGGGGAAGAACACCACTAATACCGTTAATATCTCTAAACGCCCCATCAACATGCCGAAGCTCAGTACCCATTTTGCTGCATCGGGTAATGTCGCAAAGTTCCCTGTTGGGCCGATAATATTGCCCATCCCTGGTCCTACGTTCGCAACTGCTGTGACCGCGCCTGTAATGCTGGTTACGGGATCCAGTCCGAGCATGCCTAAAATCGCAGCTACCACAACTATCGTAATAATAAACGTCAATGCAAAGGCCACAACAGAACGTACGATACCATCCGTGACAGGACGGCCATTGTAGCGCTGGATAAACACCCCTGATGGGTGGATCAATTGCATCATTTGCTTACGCAGTAAGGCAAAAGCCACTTGGAAACGGAAGATTTTAATGCCGCCAGCCGTGGAGCCTGAACAACCGCCCACCAGCATAATGAAGGCAAACACAATCGCAGGGAATGGACCCCAGTTGGTAAAGTCATCTAAGCCAAAGCCTGTGGTGGTGACCACTGAAATGATGTTGAACAGCGAAACACGGAAGGCATCGGCAAACGTATAGTCTTTATCAAGCGTGAGCCATATTGCGACCAATAACCCGGCACCAAAGACCAACAGGGTAAATCCGCGTACTTGTGCATCATTGAATAAAGCGGTCGCACTTTTCTTTCTCAACATCTGAACGAACAATAAGAAAGGTAAGCCGCCAGCAAACATGAAGATGATCGCTACCCAATGCGCGGCATTGGAGAAGTGGTTCATCGAGCCATCAGAGGTGGAATAACCGCCGGTCGATAATGTTGTGAAGGCGTGGTTGATGGCATCAAAGGTATTCATCCCCGCCAGCATGTAACCGACCACGCAAAGACCCGTTAGGATCAAGTACACATTCACAATGTTTTTGGCGACATTTTTGGTACGCGGTGAGCTTTTATCGGACCAATCTGATGATTCCGTTTGGAACAGCCGCATCCCACCGACGTTGAGCATCGGCAAGATGGCAACCCCCATCACGATGAAGCCGACACCGCCAAGCCATTGTAGCGTTGACCGCCACAATAGAATGCTCGGTGCCATATCATCGAGGCCACTGAGTACCGTTGAACCTGTGGTGGTGATCCCTGACATGGTTTCAAAATAGGCATCGGTGAAACTGATATGATTGATGAACACAAAGGGCAGCGCGGCAAAAGCGCTGGCGATGGTCCAAACCAAGGTGGTGATCAGAAACATATCGCGCACCCCGAGTTTAAACTCGTTGGTACGGCCAAAGGTGAGGCATAGGAAGGCCACCACATGAGTGATGATCACCGCTGTGGCAAAATCAATAAAGCCACCAGTGCCGGTAAAAAACGCCACTAAAGTAGGGACGTACATGAAGAGGGCGATCTTCGATAAGACCAACCCAATCACGAATAAGATAGGACGGTAATTAACCATAAATACTTTACAAGAAGAACGGACTTGGTTGGAACAAGCGTTCAACATCTGGGATATATTTCTTATCAACCAAGAACATCACTACGTGATCGTCTTGTTCAATAACCGTTCTGTCATGGCCGATCAATACTTCTTCGCCACGAACAATGGCACCAATAGTGGTACCCGGTGGTAGCTTAATGTCACTGATAGCGCGTCCCACGACTTTTGATGTACTGGCATCACCATGGGCAATGGCTTCAATCGCTTCTGCCGCCCCACGACGGAGTGACGATACATTGACAATATCCGCTCGACGGACATGGGTGAGTAAGGCTGAAATAGTGGCTTGTTGCGGGGAAATCGCAATATCAATCGTACCACCTTGTACCAAATCAACGTAAGCGCCACGCTGAATAAGCACCATGACTTTTTTGGCGCCCATACGTTTGGCCAGCATCGCTGACATGATATTCGCTTCATCATCATTGGTTACGGCAATGAAAACATCAATTTGTTCGATGTGCTCTTCGCTGAGGAGCTCTTGATCTGACGCATCACCACAAAACACGATAGTGTTCTCTAGCATTTCTGATAGGTTTTCAGCACGGTTAGGGTTTCGCTCTATCAGCTTGACGCTGTAGGTTTGCTCTAAACGTCGTGCCAACCCTGCCCCAATGTTGCCGCCACCGACAATCATCAACCGTTTGTACGGCTTTTCAAGGCGCTGAAGTTCACTCATGACGGAGCGAATATGGTTGCTGGCTGCGACAAAGAACACTTCATCATCGGCTTCAATAATCGTGGTACCTTGTGGGCGAATAGGACGACCTTGGCGGAAAATGGCAGCGACACGAGTATCAACATGCGGCATGTGCTCGCGTAGTGCTGACAAGGCATTCCCCACAAGTGGACCACCGTAGTAGGCTTTAACTGCGACAAGGCCAACTTTATCTTCCGCAAAACCAACAACCTGTAACGCACCTGGGTACTCGATTAATCGCTCGATATAACCTGTTACCAGTTCTTCTGGTGCAATAAGGTGATCGACAGGAACAGCATCGGATTGGAATAGCTGTTCTTTTTCTTTCAGGTATTCAGGTGAGCGAATACGCGCCACACGGTTTGGGGTATTAAATAAAGAGAAGGCAATTTGACAGGCGATCATGTTGGTTTCGTCAGAATTGGTGACGGCAACCAGCATATCAGCATCTTGTGCACCTGCATCACGCAAGGTTTTTGGGTGGCTAGCAAAACCTTGTACGACACGAAGATCGTACTTGTCTTGCAGCTCCCGCAGACGCTCTGGGTCTTTATCAACGATAGTAATATCGTTGTTTTCACCCACAAGGTTTTCTGCGAGTGTGCCCCCGACCTGACCGGCTCCGAGGATGATTATTTTCATAGCATTCGCCTGACTGAGTTTCTCTAAATTGGCACAAAGGCACGTATGTGCCCCGTTCTAATATTGACGTAGCTTACTCCGATTTTTAAATCAGGCTAGATTGAAATAGCCTGATTGTTCTCGTTTCAGCGTTAGATGGCTGTTATTGCTTCTTCAATACGGCGTAGTAGAAGCCATCCATTTGTTCTTCACCTGGTAGGATTTGACGACCAGGGTTGGTCGGATCGCTATCCATTAACGTCGCGTCAGCGGTGCGGCCTAAGAAGGCTTTTACTTGCTCGCTGTTTTCTTGCGGAGTGATAGAACAGGTTGCGTATACCAAGGTGCCGCCTGATTTGAGTTGCAGCCACATTGCATCAAAAATTTCAGCTTGTAGTTCGGCTAATGCTGCAATGTCATCAGCACGGCGTAGCCACTTGATGTCTGGGTGGCGACGAATAACACCGGTTGCTGAACACGGCGCATCGAGTAAGATGCGGTCAAATTTCTCACCTTGCCACCAATCGCTTGGGTAGCGCGCATCGGCACACAAAACTTGAGCGGTTAGATTTAAACGTTCAAGGTTCTCGTGTACACGTGATAGGCGGTGCTCATCACAGTCAATGGCCACCACTTGGGTATCGGGTTGACGCTCCATAATATGCGCGGTTTTGCCACCGGGTGCAGCGCAGCAATCTAGGATCAATTCGCCAGCTTGAGGTTGTAAGTATTCAACCGCCAATTGTGCCGCTGCATCTTGAACGGATACCCAACCGTCAGCAAACCCTGGCAGTTGTGTAACATCGCAAGGTTTTAACAGGCGCAGTGCATCACCTGCTTGTGGGTGCAATTCTGTGGCAATACCTTCGTTGTCTAGCAGGACTCGGTATTCATCACGGGTATTGTGTTGGCGATTCACACGTAGCCACATTGGTGCTTTGGTGTTGTTTGCTTCAACAATCGCTTCAAGTTGTTCAGGGTAGCTCGCCTTAAGCAGCTTTAGTAACCAGCTAGGGTGGCCATAACGACCCGCATCATGGCTGATTGATTGAGCATCTAGTGCTTCTTGTTGACGTTGATAGTTACGCAAAATAGCGTTTATCAAGCCACGAAGTTGCGGCTTTTTCAGTGTTTTAGTGGCATCAACCGTTTCAGCAACAGCGGCATGTGCGGGAATACGCATGTGACCGAGTTGATAAAGACCCACTAAAATAAGGTGATGGAAAACCCGTTGTTTGCCTTTCAGTGGTTTGTCCATTAGGTGGTTAGTAATGGACTCTAATCGCGGTAACCAGCGCAGTACGCCATAACAAATCTCCTGCAATAGTGCTTGGTCTCGCTCTCTCACTTCTTGTTGAGCAGCAGGGAGTACGTTGGAAAGGGATTGGCCCTGATCAACAACCTGATAGATAACTTTGGCTGCAGCGGCTCTTACATTCATTCGGATTTTCCTGAAATTCTTTTAACGTTAATACTGGAAGGTATTAAGCGCGATAGTGTTGCGTATTTTCTATTTGGATAGAAAAGAAAAGCCAGTGCAAGCACTGGCTTTCGCATTACAAAACGGTGCCGGGCTCAAACCATTCACGGCGAGAGTTCAGCAAATCTTGGCTTTGCATCGCTTTCTTACCGGGTGGTTGTAGCTCTATCAGGCGTAGTGCGCCTTTACCTGTTGCAACCACAATGCCGTGCTTGTCTGCAGATAGAACCGTACCAGCGGGCTTACCTTGATTATCGGCTTCCACAGCTGTGCGCCAAACTTTTACGTTTTGCTCTGCCACGGTGAAGTAGCTCATTGGCCAAGGGTTAAAAGCGCGAACGCAACGTTCAATCGCTTCAGCATCCATGGTCCAATCGATTTTT
Source organism: Photobacterium sanguinicancri (assembly GCF_024346675.1). Classification (NCBI taxonomy): domain Bacteria; kingdom Pseudomonadati; phylum Pseudomonadota; class Gammaproteobacteria; order Vibrionales; family Vibrionaceae; genus Photobacterium; species Photobacterium sanguinicancri. Next base: position 3,654,589 of record NZ_AP024850.1, on the reverse strand, counting down.
GCTTCTTCTTTGCTTAGCTTTTTCGCGTAGTTAGCCAGTTCATCATTTTGTTTCACTGGTACTGCTTTGCCTTCTGCAATATCACCAAGGCAGTCAATTAATGCATCAGGACCCAGTTCAGCAAGCTTGTTGTACATGCTTGCGCTGGTGTCTGTTGCTTCAATTGGTAGGGTTGCAATGCTTAGCATATCGCCAGTATCTAGGCCAATATCCATCTGCATGATGGTAACGCCTGTTTCGGCATCTCCCGCCCAGATCGAACGTTGGATTGGTGCCGCACCACGCCAGCGCGGTAAAATTGAGCCATGAACATTGATACAACCCAGTTTTGGGGTATCCAATACGGCTTGCGGTAATAGCAAACCGTACGCAACCACAACCATTAAGTCTGCATTCAAATCGGTCAGCGCTTGCTTGGCTTCATCTGATTTGAAGTTTTCTGGTTGGTATACGGGAATGTCATGTTCAAGCGCTAGTGCTTTTACTGGGCTCGCCGTTAGCTTTTTACCACGACCCGCAGGGCGGTCAGGTTGAGTATAAACGGCAATAACTTCATGCTGTGAAGACAACAACGCCGCCAGATGACGGGCGGCGAAGTCTGGCGTACCAGCAAAAACGATTTTCAAAGGTTTGCTCAAGGTAGCGTCCTTAAAGGTTTTGGCTTATTAGTTCTTTTCGTTAAAGCGTTTGATTTTCGTTAGCTTGTCTTGAATACGCTTACGCTTCAGTGGCGATAGGTAATCAACAAACAGCTTTCCTGCTAAATGGTCTAATTCATGTTGAACACAAATTGCCAGCAGATCATCAGCTTCAAACGAGAACGGGTTGCCATCGCGATCAAGCGCGTTGACTGATACTTCGGCTGCACGAGAAACTAAAGCACGAGCGCCCGGAACAGAAAGACAACCTTCTTCGATACCATCTTCACCGCGTTTTTCGGTGATTTCAGGATTAATCAGTACCATGGGTTGATCGCGTTCTTCGGAGATATCAATCACCACGATGCGTTGGTGAACATCAACTTGCGTGGCTGCTAGACCGATACCTTCTTCGTCGTACATGGTTTCAATCATGTCATCGACAATTTTTTGGATCTCAGGGGTAACGGCTTCAACTGGCTTAGCGACAGTGCGCAGGCGATCATCTGGGAATGTTAATACTTGCAATAAAGACATAGGTACTCGAAAAGTGAACAGTGCCGAAAAATAATTTGTTCTAATTCTAGTCATTTTAACGATCAAATAACAGCATCGGTGATGAATGTTCAATATCAGCAGTTCGCTGTAAAGCTAAGTACACAGTTTTCGGTAAGTTCAACACCCTTAGTGCGTGTTGTTGCAAAGGGTAAATTGAAAGCGTGAAGTCAGTCGAAAAGCGATTGTTAGCCAAAATAAGAAGATAGACACTGAACGTCTGCCGCTGTCACGCTGGACGACAACTATAGGCAAACAGCTTGCCGGATAACGAATCTGTGTAGTGCAAGGATGGCATCATGAAGCCCCTCTCTTTTCTTTTTTCGTGCGTGCTAACTGCCGTGGTGTGTATTCAACCTGGCTGGGCGAGCAACACGAGTAATAATATTGTTTTGAATGAAAATATCCCAGACGTGTACACCGTAAAGAAAGGTGACACCTTGTGGGATATTTCTAATCATTTTCTCGCGACACCTTGGCTATGGCCAAAACTGTGGCAAGCTAACCCTGAAATTGAAAATCCCCACCTAATTTATCCTGGCGATAAATTGTATTTAGTGTGGGTTGATGGTCAGCCGCGCTTACAACGTAAACCATCAAAAATAGTCAAAGTATCGCCCGAGATTAAAGTGATCCGTTCCCCGATTACGACATTACAATCATCACTGGTACTGCCTTATTTAGAAGAACACCGCTTGTTGTCAGATGCCGCGTTAGCGGATGCGCCGCGTGTTTTAGGGAGTGATGATCAACGTAAACAGCTGTCTGCGGGTGATATTGTGTGGGCAGATACAGTGTTACCGCTTGGTGAGGAATGGTGGGTTTATCGTCCCGTCGAAACGTATACACGTAAAGGCAGTAAGCCAGTCACAGTGCTAAAAGAAGTGGCAAAGATGAAGGTGAATGCGCAGCAAGCCGAAACCAGCACCCTTGAATTGCAGTCGTATCGTCAAGAGATCAATTTGAATGACGTGTTATTACCCGCGCCAGCCTTAGGTGCTAGCTCGGAGTTATTTTTTGTACCTGCTACGCCACCCGTCGGTGTTAAAGCGCAAGTGATGGGGGCGATCGGTGGCCAATCGTACATTGCGACGTCTGAAGTTGTGGTATTAGATAAAGGCCATTTAGATTCGCTTCAGGCGGGCCACGTGTTGCAATTACATCACCCTGTGACAGAGATTGAAGGTAAAAAAGGGAGTTATGACTATAAACGCTCCTCTTATACTGGAAAGCAGTTTCAACTTGCCCCTCGAGGTATTGGCGAGGTGATGGTTATTCGTGCCTATGAAGCTTTTAGTTTGGCGATTGTCTTGCGCAGTTCTGAGCCATTTAGTTCTGGCGTTTCGGCGCTATCACCTCAATCTACACCATGAATAGTCTGGAAGACTGGCTTGCACTCACTGCCGTTCCTGGCGTTGGTGGTGTAAAAGTCAGTCGTTTATTACAACATGGTACGCCAACGCAATTGCGTGCCATGTCGACAGAACAGTTACAGACATTCGGCTTATCCCTTTCTCAAATATCAGCCTTTCGTACTCCTCTTCAAGCGCAGATTGATCGTTGCCTTTGGTGGGCCGACCATCAAGATAATACGATCCTGACTATCGATTCCCCCTATTATCCTGCTTTACTCAAGCAAATTGCTGCCGCGCCTCCAGTCTTATTTGTGAGTGGTCAAGTGGAATACCTGAGTGCACCTCAGCTTGCTATTGTGGGGAGTCGCTCTGCCAGTATTGACGGGCGTGAATCAGCCTATGAGTTTGCTGGTGCCTTGGTTGCGGCCAATTATGTGGTAACCAGTGGCTTGGCGTTAGGGGTTGATGGTCAAGCGCATCATGGCGCATTAAAGCATGGTGGTGCGACAATTGCCGTTTTGGGAGCAGGCCTGTCACAGGTCTATCCTGCTCGTCATCGTGATTTAGCCGCTAAGATAAAAGAGCAAGGGGCGTTAGTTTCTGAGTTCTGGCCAGATGAAAAACCACGCCCGCAAAACTTTCCTCGGCGTAACCGAGTGATCAGTGGCTTGTCGGTGGGCGTATTAGTTGTAGAGGCCGCAGAAAAAAGTGGTTCTTTGATTACGGCGCGTTATGCCTTAGAGCAAGGGCGAGATGTTTTTGCTCTACCAGGTTCGATCCGTAACCCTGAAAGTAGAGGCTGTAACGCATTAATAAAATCGGGTGCTAAATTGGTAGAAACCCCGGTCGATATCTTTGAGGAGGTAGGTGCACTGACAGAGTGCGCAATAAATAGTCAATTAAGCAAAACTCTGCCACAGGGTGAAGATCAGCAATTGCCATTTCCCGCCTTGTTGGCTACCGTAGGCAATGAAGCAACACCCGTAGATGTGGTTGCTGAACGTAGTGAACAACCCGTGCATGAAGTTATGATGCAATTATTAGAGCTAGAATTGCTTGGGTTTGTTACCTCAGTACCCGGTGGCTATATCAGAACGAGGAGGGGCAAGTCATGATGGATATCTTAATGTACCTGTTTGAAACCTATATACACAGCGATGCAGAGCTGTTGGTTGATCAGGAAGAACTATCCGATGAGCTACTTCGAGCGGGCTTTCATCAAGAAGACATATACAAAGCACTATCTTGGTTAGAAAAGCTGGCTGCGCTACAAGAAACTGAACAGAACCCGTACATGAATACCAGTGCGGTGACGTCAATTCGAATTTATACCCCACAAGAGATGACACGTCTTGATGTCGAGTGTCGTGGCTTTCTAATTTACCTAGAGCAGATTCATGTTCTGAGTGCTGATACTCGTGAGATGGTGATTGACCGAGTAATGGAGCTTGAAACGAATGAATTTATTCTGGATGACCTTCAATGGATTATCTTAATGGTGCTTTTCAATGCGCCAGGTAACGAAAGTGCTTACAGCCAAATGGAAGAGCTGTTGTATGGCATGGAAGATGGCTACATTCACTAATTAGCGAACGGCAGTATCAATCATCATGTCTGGTAAAATTGACCAAGAACTTTTTACGACTCACGAGCACGCGTTAACGCACCAAGCCTGCCCTGAGTGTGGTAATGAGCTAACCATGCGCTTTGGTAAGCGAGGTCCATTTTTGGGCTGTAGCCAATACCCAAACTGTGAATTTATTCAGCCGCTTCATCAAAATGATGGTCATATTGTTAAACATTTAGGTAAGCCTTGCCCTGAATGTAATGATGAGCTTGTATTGCGACAAGGCCGTTATGGGATGTTTATTGGGTGTTTAAATTACCCTACCTGTCACCATATCGAGCCGCTTGAAAAAAAAGCGGAAGAAACGCATATTGCCTGCCCAAGTTGTCATAAGGGAGCGTTAACTGAGCGTAAGTCTCGTTATGGCAAAATGTTCTTTGCTTGCGATCAATTTCCAACGTGCCGTTTTGCGGTTAACCATAAACCCATCATGGGGCGCTGTCAGTTATGCGGCTACGGTTTGCTGATTGAGAAGAAATTAGCGAGTGGTATTAAACTGCAATGCGCTGATCGTAAATGCCATGCATACCAAGATGCTGTAGAGCCTGAGCATCGCGAGCCTGCAGAGTAAGTACAGACGTGAGCAGATAAAAAAGCCAGCATTGATGCTGGCTTTTGTCGTTTAGGGCGAGACAGAGTGCTCGTCTTTTTTATCTAAAGCGATAGTGCTGGAAATGCCGTGCTATCAAGCTGCTGGCTGAGAGCTTGTAATTTATTAACCAGCGCTTCAGGTGTAGGGGCACACACATTGATATGTCCCATTTTTCGCCCCGCTCGCTTTTCTTTGCCGTACCAGTGAACATGGCAACCTGCTTCGGTCAGCACGCTTTTAGGTAAAGTATCTTCACCTAAAATATTGATCATTGCCGTTGGCCGAATCAAGTCTGTGCTCCCCAGGGGTAAGCCACAAACGGCACGTAAATGGTTTTCAAATTGACAGGTTTCAGCACCTTGCTGCGTCCAGTGGCCTGAGTTATGAACGCGAGGGGCAATTTCATTAACCAGTAGCTCACCATCAAGGTCAAAAAACTCAAGGGCTAATACGCCGACATAATCAAGGCTCTCAGCGACAGCGGTAAACATGTGCTTTGCTTGTGCTTGTAGTGCTTCTTCGTTAATTGCAGTCGATAGACTTAATACACCATTGGTATGCACATTTTCCGCGAGTGGATAGACGGAAACAGATCCATCTTTGCCACGTGCACCAACCAGTGATACTTCGCGATTAAAGGGTACAAATTCTTCAGCGACAATAGCTTGAGTTGGTGTCGCGGCAATGCACTGTGCCATTTCATCCCACATGGTATCCATCTGAGCGGGATCTTTTAAACGCCACTGTCCTTTGCCATCGTAACCACCAAGCGCACTTTTTAATACCATAGGCAGGCCTACATGTTGGACTGCAGCATCAAAATCGGCACGGTTATTGATAACGTAATATTTGGCATTGCGCACTTTTGCACTATCAAGTAATGCTTTTTCTATTCGGCGATCGCCTCCGGCTTTAATCGCATCAGTGGTTGGCAGGAACTTACCACTTTGCTCACACACATCAAGGATATGGTGCGGGATATGCTCAAACTCAGCAGTGATGACATCGGCACGCGCAATGGCTGCTTCTAATCCTTGGCCTATCACCACTTGCGTTAGTGGGTGAACGATATTTTCACTGCCCACATCAAACGCAGAGATCTCAATATTCAGTGGAGCACCTGCTAATGACATCATACGAGCGAGCTGACCTGCGCCTAAAACCAGTACGTGCATGTGTTTAGTCCTCTGCTGGGTTTGGATTCGCAAGAACGGTTTCGGTTTGTTCGCTGCGGAACGCTTCTACTTTTGCCATCACTTCTTCATCGTGCGTGCCAATGATTTGTGCGGCCAAAATGCCGGCATTTGCGGCGCCTGCTTCACCAATGGCTAAGGTACCAACCGCAATACCTTTTGGCATTTGAACGATAGACAGTAATGAGTCCATGCCCTTCAGAGCGCGTGATTGCACGGGAACACCAAGTACAGGTAGGCTGGTAAATGCCGCAGCCATTCCAGGAAGATGAGCGGCTCCGCCTGCGCCTGCGATGATGACTTTGATCCCGCGTTCTTTAGCACTGTTGGCGTAATCAGCAAGAAGTTGAGGAGTACGGTGAGCAGAAACTACTTTTGTTTCATAAGGCACATTGAAGCGATCTAGCATTTCAGCGGCATGTTGCATGGTTGGCCAGTCAGATTTCGAACCCATGATAATTCCAACTTTCATTCCGATCTCCTGTTGATAACTTAAAACGTCGCAAATAATACGTGTTGGCCGCATTATACGGTGATTTTAAACGAAGGAAAACGTTTGCGTCGGTGTATTTGTCTCATTGTATTACCGTCATGGAGTTGCTTGCTCAGAGTGGGTAAACTAGTAAATAGGAAGTTAAATGATAATCAGCTAAATAATAATGAGGGTGACGTGGAAAATTTTGCGCAAGTGATCACCGCACTGCAACAGGGAGAGGTTATCGCCTACCCGACTGAAGCTGTCTTTGGCGTGGGCTGTGACCCCGACAATGAGCCAGCAGTTATGAAATTGCTCGATATTAAGCAACGTCCAATAGAAAAAGGTCTGATTTTAATAGCCGCAGATTATGACCAGCTGTTGCCTTACATTGATGATAGCCAGTTATCACCAGCTCAGCGTCAGAAAATTAAAGCGACATGGCCGGGACCTGTGACTTGGGTTATGCCTACCAAAGCGAGCGTGCCTAGTTATTTGACAGGGCAATTTTCAACAATTGCTGTTCGAGTAACGGATCACCCGTTGGTTCAACAATTATGCCGAGAATTTGGTAAACCCATCACTTCAACCAGCGCTAATCTGTCAGGCCAAGAGCCGGGACGAACAGCTGCCGAAGTTGAATTACAACTCGGTCATTGTTTACCTGCTATTTTGCAGGGGGAAACAGGTGGTCGTGATAACCCATCTGAAATTCGTGATGCGATCACAGGTAATGTTTTTCGCCAAGGATAGAGAGCATGCAAACAGTAGATAAAGCCGCAGTTAAAGCCTTTTTACTCGATCTTCAAGACCGAATTTGCCGGGCGATTGAAGTGCAAGATGGTCAAGCGACCTTTGAACAAGACGAATGGCTGCGTGAACAAGGTGGCGGTGGTCGTAGCCGAGTGATGCGAGGAGGGGCAGTCTTCGAGCAAGGGGGCGTGAATTTCTCTCATGTCTTTGGGACTAAAATGCCAGCCTCAGCGACTGCACATCGCCCAGAATTAGCAGGTCGTAGCTTTGAAGCTATGGGCGTGTCATTGGTTATCCACCCAAATAACCCATATGTACCGACCTCACATGCAAACGTTCGATTTTTTATTGCTGAAAAGGAAGGTGAAGCACCGGTATGGTGGTTTGGCGGTGGTTTTGACCTAACCCCATTCTATCCTTTTGAAGAAGACTGTCAGCATTGGCATGATACGGCAAAAACCTTGTGCCAACCATTTGGTGATCAGGTGTATGCCGAGCATAAAGCATGGTGTGATAAATACTTCTATCTACCCCACCGTGATGAAACGCGTGGTGTCGGAGGCTTGTTCTTCGATGATTTGAATGAATGGGGTTTTGAGAAGAGTTTTGATTACATGCAAGCTGTCGGGAATGGCTACATTGATGCGTACCTCCCTATCGTTAAAAAGCGTCACACCCTACCCTTCGGTGAACGCGAGCGTGAGTTCCAGCTTTATCGACGTGGTCGCTATGTTGAATTTAACTTAGTTTATGATCGCGGCACCCTATTTGGTTTGCAAAGTGGCGGTCGTACCGAGTCGATCTTAATGTCAATGCCGCCATTAGCGCGTTGGGAATATAGCTACCAACCAGAAGCGGATTCTGCAGAAGCCAAGTTATACCAAGAGTATTTAAAACCACGATCTTGGTAAACGAACTGTTTGAGCTTCCATAGATGCAGTGTTAGGGTCGAATGATCGTCCCTCATTTATTGGAAGCTTTCCCACATGGATCAGTACGTTGTTTTTGGTAATCCCATCACTCAAAGCAAATCGCCTTTTATTCATACCTTATTTGCTCGCCAAACTGCGCAAGACATGGTCTACCATGCTGAGCAACCTGATATAGATGGTTTTACTGTGGCTGCGGATCGTTTTTTTGCTCAGGGTGGTCGCGGCTGTAACATTACAGCCCCCTTTAAAGAAGAAGCTTTCCAATATGCGCAGCAATTAACTGAACGTGCACGCTTAGCGGGCGCAGTGAATACTTTGAAGAAACTTGACGATGGTGTGATTCTTGGTGATAACACCGATGGTGAAGGATTAGTTCAGGACTTATTGCAGCATCAAGTCCCTTTAAAGGGAAAGCGTATTTTATTGGTTGGTGCTGGTGGTGCCGCGCGTGGGGTTATCCTCCCTTTATTAGCTCAGCAGCCAGCAGAAGTGGTTGTGGCCAATCGAACTGAAGCCAAAGCGCAACAATTAGCCGCCCTTTTTTCTTCACATGGCACAATTGCTTCGCAAGCGATCGATGAACTTGATGGTCTGACATTCGACATTATTATCAACTCGACGTCTGCAGGGTTATCCGGGCAATTACCTTCCCTGCCCCATAGCCTGATTTCAAGTCAAGTGACTTGCTACGATATGGTGTATAGCGCGCAAACCACCACCTTTAATCAATGGGCAAAAGATTTAGGCGCGCATAGAACACTTGATGGACTTGGGATGTTAGTGGGCCAAGCTGCCGAAAGCTTTATGCTATGGCGAGGCTTGCGCCCTAGTGCGAAGCAGGTACAACGCGAACTGAGACTTCAGCTTCAATTATAATAAATAGAGAACAAAAATCATGAACCAAGATATTTTATTTGCAGATATTCAAACTTGGGATGCAAAACGCCAAGCGGTAAGCTTCCCTGCACAACAAGCGGGTGCATTGATTGATTGCTGGGTATCGCTTGGCTGGTTACAACAACGGAGCGAAGGTTCCTTGGTTAATGAAGCCGATATTCTTTCTGCATTTATACATCTACGCTTCGACCTTGAAGATCTCGCTGAAGAAAAAATCGAAGATGAAAACTTTGAGCCTGATGGCTCTGTTGTTATTGGCTAATCTCAGCTAAGTAGTCATCTTTCAGGCGAACATAGTTATCAGCAGAGATAGACAGGAAAGCGCGTTCTTTATCCGTTAAAGAGCGCGCTTGTTTTATAGGGCTACCTATATAAAGGAAGCCACTCTCTAATATCTTACCTGGCGGCACTAAACTCCCCGCTCCGATGATGATGTCATTATGAATGACGGCACCATCTAAAATGATCGCTCCCATGCCGACTAATACTCGATCACCAATATGGCAACCATGCAGCATTGCTTTATGGCCAACGGTAACATCATCACCAATGATTAAAGGGTGGCCACTGGGGTTATCATGAGTAGCACGGCTGACATGGAGTACAGTTCCATCTTGAATATTTGAGCGATGACCAATCGATATATGATTAACGTCGCCTCGCGCGGTGACTAAAGGCCAAATACTTGATTCATCACCAAGTGAAATTTCACCGATCATAACGGCAGACACATCTATATAGGTATTAAGGCCTAATTTTGGAGCTTTTCCTTTAAAGGTACGCATAGAATCTGGCATAGAAATAGTCTGCTTTGATGATAAGAGTGAAAAGAATAACGCTGTAACGGTGTGAATAATACCTAAAATAAGGCTTATTGTTCGATAGTTGAGCGCTTAAACCTAAATGTCATAATTATCTCTAAATGCCCCTTGCCAATGTGATCGAAGTCTCTATAATACGACCTCACTGACACGGAGCAAGGCGCTAAGCCCGCTACGAAGTCAGTATGTTCTTTAACAATTTGACCATGCAATCTGTGTGGGCACTCGTGAAATGAATAGTCAAAAGTGTTCATTGTGACTTTTTAAGTAACAATGAATTTGGCATCAATGAACTGAGTGACCAATACAAAACTTAAGTTTACTTAAGCTTTGGCACAGTCAATTCGAATATCATGACTAGCTTCTAGTTATCGATATTCAATCAGTATTCATTGAGCCATCAAAAACTTTAAATTGAAGAGTTTGATCATGGCTCAGATTGAACGCTGGCGGCAGGCCTAACACATGCAAGTCGAGCGGTAACAGGAATTAGCTTGCTAATTTGCTGACGAGCGGCGGACGGGTGAGTAATGCCTGGGAATATGCCTTGATGTGGGGGATAACTATTGGAAACGATAGCTAATACCGCATAATGCCTACGGGCCAAAGAGGGGGATCTTCGGACCTCTCGCGTCAAGATTAGCCCAGGTGGGATTAGCTAGTTGGTGGGGTAATGGCTCACCAAGGCGACGATCCCTAGCTGGTTTGAGAGGATGATCAGCCACACTGGAACTGAGACACGGTCCAGACTCCTACGGGAGGCAGCAGTGGGGAATATTGCACAATGGGGGAAACCCTGATGCAGCCATGCCGCGTGTATGAAGAAGGCCTTCGGGTTGTAAAGTACTTTCAGTTGTGAGGAAGGCGGTAACGTTAATAGCGTTGCCGTTTGACGTTAGCAACAGAAGAAGCACCGGCTAACTCCGTGCCAGCAGCCGCGGTAATACGGAGGGTGCGAGCGTTAATCGGAATTACTGGGCGTAAAGCGCATGCAGGCGGTCTGTTAAGCAAGATGTGAAAGCCCGGGGCTCAACCTCGGAACAGCATTTTGAACTGGCAGACTAGAGTCTTGTAGAGGGGGGTAGAATTTCAGGTGTAGCGGTGAAATGCGTAGAGATCTGAAGGAATACCGGTGGCGAAGGCGGCCCCCTGGACAAAGACTGACGCTCAGATGCGAAAGCGTGGGGAGCAAACAGGATTAGATACCCTGGTAGTCCACGCCGTAAACGATGTCTACTTGGAGGTTGGGACCTTGAGTCCTGGCTTTCGGAGCTAACGCGTTAAGTAGACCGCCTGGGGAGTACGGTCGCAAGATTAAAACTCAAATGAATTGACGGGGGCCCGCACAAGCGGTGGAGCATGTGGTTTAATTCGATGCAACGCGAAGAACCTTACCTACTCTTGACATCCAGAGAATTCGCTAGAGATAGCTTAGTGCCTTCGGGAACTCTGAGACAGGTGCTGCATGGCTGTCGTCAGCTCGTGTTGTGAAATGTTGGGTTAAGTCCCGCAACGAGCGCAACCCTTATCCTTGTTTGCCAGCACGTAATGGTGGGAACTCCAGGGAGACTGCCGGTGATAAACCGGAGGAAGGTGGGGACGACGTCAAGTCATCATGGCCCTTACGAGTAGGGCTACACACGTGCTACAATGGCGTATACAGAGGGCTGCCAACCAGCGATGGTGAGCGAATCCCAGAAAGTACGTCGTAGTCCGGATTGGAGTCTGCAACTCGACTCCATGAAGTCGGAATCGCTAGTAATCGTGGATCAGAATGCCACGGTGAATACGTTCCCGGGCCTTGTACACACCGCCCGTCACACCATGGGAGTGGGCTGCACCAGAAGTAGATAGCTTAACCTTCGGGAGGGCGTTTACCACGGTGTGGTTCATGACTGGGGTGAAGTCGTAACAAGGTAGCCCTAGGGGAACCTGGGGCTGGATCACCTCCTTAAACGATAGACTGCTTGTTTGATGCAGTGTCCACACAGATTGCTTGGTAAATTAGTTTTAGAAATAGCGAAAGCGCTAATGAATGACTTCGGTTATTGATTAACGCTTTTTGCGTTATGCTCTTTAACAATCTGGAAAGCTGACTAGTAAATTCAATCAAATGATTGAATTACAATAGTTTTTATCTTTAATGATAAAAACGAGTTCTCAAAACAACACACATTCAAGTGTCTTGTGTAGAGTCCGGCGAAAAACCAATGTCCTCATTTTTCTTGATCGGAAATGAGTGACGATAAAACCTTGGTTGTTTGAACATACAGACCTCTTGGGGTTGTATGGTTAAGTGACTAAGCGTACACGGTGGATGCCTTGGCAGTCAGAGGCGATGAAGGACGTATTAACTTGCGATAAGCCCAGTTTAGATAGTAAAAATCACTTGAGACTGGGATTTCCGAATGGGGAAACCCACGTGCATAAGCACGTATCGTTACGTGAATACATAGCGTAACGAGGCGAACTCGGGGAACTGAAACATCTAAGTACCCGAAGGAAGAGAAATCAACCGAGATTCCGAGAGTAGCGGCGAGCGAAATCGGATTAGCCCTTAAGCCAGTCTTGCGTTAGGTGAATGTGCTGGAAAGCACAGCGATACAGGGTGATAGCCCCGTAACCGACAACGCATTATTAGTGAAAACGAGTAGGACGGGACACGTGATATCCTGTTTGAACATGGGGGGACCATCCTCCAAGGCTAAATACTCCTGACTGACCGATAGTGAACCAGTACCGTGAGGGAAAGGCGAAAAGAACCCCTGTGAGGGGAGTGAAATAGAACCTGAAACCGTGTACGTACAAGCAGTAGGAGCCCACTTGTTGGGTGACTGCGTACCTTTTGTATAATGGGTCAGCGACTTAATTTTAGTAGCAAGGTTAACCGTTTAGGGGAGCCGTAGGGAAACCGAGTCTTAACTGGGCGTCATAGTTGCTAGGATTAGACCCGAAACCAGGTGATCTAGCCATGGGCAGGTTGAAGGTGAGGTAACACTTACTGGAGGACCGAACCGACTAATGTTGAAAAATTAGCGGATGACTTGTGGCTAGGGGTGAAAGGCCAATCAAACCTGGAGATAGCTGGTTCTCCCCGAAAGCTATTTAGGTAGCGCCTCGGACGAATACTACTGGGGGTAGAGCACTGTTAAGGCTAGGGGGTCATCCCGACTTACCAACCCTTTGCAAACTCCGAATACCAGTAAGTACTATCCGGGAGACACACGGCGGGTGCTAACGTCCGTCGTGGAGAGGGAAACAACCCAGACCGCCAGCTAAGGTCCCAAAGTTATAGCTAAGTGGGAAACGATGTGGGAAGGCTCAGACAGCCAGGATGTTGGCTTAGAAGCAGCCATCATTTAAAGAAAGCGTAATAGCTCACTGGTCGAGTCGGCCTGCGCGGAAGATTTAACGGGGCTAAGCTATACACCGAAGCTGCGGCAATATGACTTGTTCATATTGGGTAGGGGAGCGTTCTGTAAGCCGTTGAAGGTGGTCTGTAAGGGCTGCTGGAGGTATCAGAAGTGCGAATGCTGACATGAGTAACGATAAAGGGAGTGAAAAACTCCCTCGCCGGAAGATCAAGGGTTCCTGTCCAACGTTAATCGGGGCAGGGTAAGTCGACCCCTAAGGCGAGGCCGAAAGGCGTAGTCGATGGGAAACGGGTTAATATTCCCGTACTGCTTATAACTGCGATGGGGGGACGGAGAAGGCTAGGTGGGCTTGGCGACGGTCGTCCAAGTTCAAGGGTGTAGGCTGATAGTTTAGGCAAATCCGGACTATCTTAAGGCTGAGACCCGATGTCGAGTCACTACGGTGATGAAGTCATTGATGCCATGCTTCCGGGAAAAGCCTCTAAGCGATAGGTTATAAGCAATCGTACCCCAAACCGACACAGGTGATCAGGTAGAGAATACCAAGGCGCTTGAGAGAACTCGGGTGAAGGAACTAGGCAAAATGGTACCGTAACTTCGGGAGAAGGTACGCTCCTCGCGGTGATGAGACTTGCTCTCTAAGCTGCTGGGAGTCGCAGATACCAGGTGGCTGCAACTGTTTATTAAAAACACAGCACTGTGCAAAATCGAAAGATGACGTATACGGTGTGACGCCTGCCCGGTGCCGGAAGGTTAATTGATGGGGTTAGACTTCGGTCGAAGCTCTTGATCGAAGCCCCGGTAAACGGCGGCCGTAACTATAACGGTCCTAAGGTAGCGAAATTCCTTGTCGGGTAAGTTCCGACCTGCACGAATGGCGTAATGATGGCCACGCTGTCTCCACCCGAGACTCAGTGAAATTGAAATCGCAGTGAAGATGCTGTGTACCCGCGGCTAGACGGAAAGACCCCGTGAACCTTTACTACAGCTTGGCACTGAACATTGACCCTACATGTGTAGGATAGGTGGGAGCCTTTGAAGCATTGTCGCTAGATGATGTGGAGGCAATCTTGAAATACCACCCTTGTATGCTTGATGTTCTAACGTCGCCCCCTAATCGGGGGTGCGGACAGTGCCTGGTGGGTAGTTTGACTGGGGCGGTCTCCTCCCAAAGAGTAACGGAGGAGCACGAAGGTGGGCTAATCACGGTCGGACATCGTGAGGTTAGTGCAATGGCATAAGCCCGCTTGACTGCGAGAATGACAATTCGAGCAGGTGCGAAAGCAGGTCATAGTGATCCGGTGGTTCTGAATGGAAGGGCCATCGCTCAACGGATAAAAGGTACTCCGGGGATAACAGGCTGATACCGCCCAAGAGTTCATATCGACGGCGGTGTTTGGCACCTCGATGTCGGCTCATCACATCCTGGGGCTGAAGTCGGTCCCAAGGGTATGGCTGTTCGCCATTTAAAGTGGTACGCGAGCTGGGTTTAGAACGTCGTGAGACAGTTCGGTCCCTATCTGCCGTGGGCGTTAGATGATTGAGAGGGGCTGCTCCTAGTACGAGAGGACCGGAGTGGACGAACCGCTGGTGTTCGGGTTGTTATGCCAATAGCATTGCCCGGTAGCTACGTTCGGAATCGATAAGCGCTGAAAGCATCTAAGCGCGAAGCGAGCCTCAAGATGAGTCATCTCTAGACCTTTAAGGTCTCTAAAGGGTTGTCGAAGACTACGACGTTGATAGGCAGGGTGTGTAAGTGCTGCGAGGCATTGAGCTAACCTGTACTAATTGCCCGTGAGGCTTAACCATACAACACCCAAGGGGTTTTACGGACTCCATAACGCTTGAATGCGTGTTAAGAACGAATATTGTAACTAGTTAGATTTTCCCAGATTGTATCTTCCGCTACGGCGTAAGATAAACCGAATTTGCTTGGCGACCATAGCATTATGGACCCACCTGATCCCATGCCGAACTCAGTAGTGAAACGTAATAGCGCCGATGGTAGTGTGGGGTCTCCCCATGTGAGAGTAGGTCATCGCCAGGCTTCAATTTCGACTTGTCTCAATGAGACGAGTCAACATAATGTTTTGTGTGAATTACATAGAATTTTATGTTGACTTTCAAAGTAGAAAGCGTATTATACGCCTCCTGCTTAAGTGTTAAGGCACTGAAAGCAAAGCTCTTTAACAATTTGACCATGCAATCTGTGTGGGCACTCGTGAAATGAATAGTCAAAACTGTTCATTGTGACTTTTTAAGTAACAATGAATTTGGCATCAATGAACTGAGTGACCAATACAAAACTTAAGTTTACTTAAGCTTTGGCACAGTCAATTCGAATATCATGACTAGCTTCTAGTTATCGATATTCAATCAGTATTCATTGAGCCATCAAAAACTTTAAATTGAAGAGTTTGATCATGGCTCAGATTGAACGCTGGCGGCAGGCCTAACACATGCAAGTCGAGCGGTAACAGGAATTAGCTTGCTAATTTGCTGACGAGCGGCGGACGGGTGAGTAATGCCTGGGAATATGCCTTGATGTGGGGGATAACTATTGGAAACGATAGCTAATACCGCATAATGCCTACGGGCCAAAGAGGGGGATCTTCGGACCTCTCGCGTCAAGATTAGCCCAGGTGGGATTAGCTAGTTGGTGGGGTAATGGCTCACCAAGGCGACGATCCCTAGCTGGTTTGAGAGGATGATCAGCCACACTGGAACTGAGACACGGTCCAGACTCCTACGGGAGGCAGCAGTGGGGAATATTGCACAATGGGGGAAACCCTGATGCAGCCATGCCGCGTGTATGAAGAAGGCCTTCGGGTTGTAAAGTACTTTCAGTTGTGAGGAAGGCGGTAACGTTAATAGCGTTGCCGTTTGACGTTAGCAACAGAAGAAGCACCGGCTAACTCCGTGCCAGCAGCCGCGGTAATACGGAGGGTGCGAGCGTTAATCGGAATTACTGGGCGTAAAGCGCATGCAGGCGGTCTGTTAAGCAAGATGTGAAAGCCCGGGGCTCAACCTCGGAACAGCATTTTGAACTGGCAGACTAGAGTCTTGTAGAGGGGGGTAGAATTTCAGGTGTAGCGGTGAAATGCGTAGAGATCTGAAGGAATACCGGTGGCGAAGGCGGCCCCCTGGACAAAGACTGACGCTCAGATGCGAAAGCGTGGGGAGCAAACAGGATTAGATACCCTGGTAGTCCACGCCGTAAACGATGTCTACTTGGAGGTTGGGACCTTGAGTCCTGGCTTTCGGAGCTAACGCGTTAAGTAGACCGCCTGGGGAGTACGGTCGCAAGATTAAAACTCAAATGAATTGACGGGGGCCCGCACAAGCGGTGGAGCATGTGGTTTAATTCGATGCAACGCGAAGAACCTTACCTACTCTTGACATCCAGAGAATTCGCTAGAGATAGCTTAGTGCCTTCGGGAACTCTGAGACAGGTGCTGCATGGCTGTCGTCAGCTCGTGTTGTGAAATGTTGGGTTAAGTCCCGCAACGAGCGCAACCCTTATCCTTGTTTGCCAGCACGTAATGGTGGGAACTCCAGGGAGACTGCCGGTGATAAACCGGAGGAAGGTGGGGACGACGTCAAGTCATCATGGCCCTTACGAGTAGGGCTACACACGTGCTACAATGGCGTATACAGAGGGCTGCCAACCAGCGATGGTGAGCGAATCCCAGAAAGTACGTCGTAGTCCGGATTGGAGTCTGCAACTCGACTCCATGAAGTCGGAATCGCTAGTAATCGTGGATCAGAATGCCACGGTGAATACGTTCCCGGGCCTTGTACACACCGCCCGTCACACCATGGGAGTGGGCTGCACCAGAAGTAGATAGCTTAACCTTCGGGAGGGCGTTTACCACGGTGTGGTTCATGACTGGGGTGAAGTCGTAACAAGGTAGCCCTAGGGGAACCTGGGGCTGGATCACCTCCTTAAACGATAGACTGCTTGTTTGATGCAGTGTCCACACAGATTGCTTGGTAAATTAGTTTTAGAAATAGCGAAAGCGCTAATGAATGACTTCGGTTATTGATTAACGCTTTTTGCGTTATGCTCTTTAACAATCTGGAAAGCTGACTAGTAAATTCAATCAAATGATTGAATTACAATAGTTTTTATCTTTAATGATAAAAACGAGTTCTCAAAACAACACACATTCAAGTGTCTTGTGTAGAGTCCGGCGAAAAACCAATGTCCTCATTTTTCTTGATCGGAAATGAGTGACGATAAAACCTTGGTTGTTTGAACATACAGACCTCTTGGGGTTGTATGGTTAAGTGACTAAGCGTACACGGTGGATGCCTTGGCAGTCAGAGGCGATGAAGGACGTATTAACTTGCGATAAGCCCAGTTTAGATAGTAAAAATCACTTGAGACTGGGATTTCCGAATGGGGAAACCCACGTGCATAAGCACGTATCGTTACGTGAATACATAGCGTAACGAGGCGAACTCGGGGAACTGAAACATCTAAGTACCCGAAGGAAGAGAAATCAACCGAGATTCCGAGAGTAGCGGCGAGCGAAATCGGATTAGCCCTTAAGCCAGTCTTGCGTTAGGTGAATGTGCTGGAAAGCACAGCGATACAGGGTGATAGCCCCGTAACCGACAACGCATTATTAGTGAAAACGAGTAGGACGGGACACGTGATATCCTGTTTGAACATGGGGGGACCATCCTCCAAGGCTAAATACTCCTGACTGACCGATAGTGAACCAGTACCGTGAGGGAAAGGCGAAAAGAACCCCTGTGAGGGGAGTGAAATAGAACCTGAAACCGTGTACGTACAAGCAGTAGGAGCCCACTTGTTGGGTGACTGCGTACCTTTTGTATAATGGGTCAGCGACTTAATTTTAGTAGCAAGGTTAACCGTTTAGGGGAGCCGTAGGGAAACCGAGTCTTAACTGGGCGTCATAGTTGCTAGGATTAGACCCGAAACCAGGTGATCTAGCCATGGGCAGGTTGAAGGTGAGGTAACACTTACTGGAGGACCGAACCGACTAATGTTGAAAAATTAGCGGATGACTTGTGGCTAGGGGTGAAAGGCCAATCAAACCTGGAGATAGCTGGTTCTCCCCGAAAGCTATTTAGGTAGCGCCTCGGACGAATACTACTGGGGGTAGAGCACTGTTAAGGCTAGGGGGTCATCCCGACTTACCAACCCTTTGCAAACTCCGAATACCAGTAAGTACTATCCGGGAGACACACGGCGGGTGCTAACGTCCGTCGTGGAGAGGGAAACAACCCAGACCGCCAGCTAAGGTCCCAAAGTTATAGCTAAGTGGGAAACGATGTGGGAAGGCTCAGACAGCCAGGATGTTGGCTTAGAAGCAGCCATCATTTAAAGAAAGCGTAATAGCTCACTGGTCGAGTCGGCCTGCGCGGAAGATTTAACGGGGCTAAGCTATACACCGAAGCTGCGGCAATATGACTTGTTCATATTGGGTAGGGGAGCGTTCTGTAAGCCGTTGAAGGTGGTCTGTAAGGGCTGCTGGAGGTATCAGAAGTGCGAATGCTGACATGAGTAACGATAAAGGGAGTGAAAAACTCCCTCGCCGGAAGATCAAGGGTTCCTGTCCAACGTTAATCGGGGCAGGGTAAGTCGACCCCTAAGGCGAGGCCGAAAGGCGTAGTCGATGGGAAACGGGTTAATATTCCCGTACTGCTTATAACTGCGATGGGGGGACGGAGAAGGCTAGGTGGGCTTGGCGACGGTCGTCCAAGTTCAAGGGTGTAGGCTGATAGTTTAGGCAAATCCGGACTATCTTAAGGCTGAGACCCGATGTCGAGTCACTACGGTGATGAAGTCATTGATGCCATGCTTCCGGGAAAAGCCTCTAAGCGATAGGTTATAAGCAATCGTACCCCAAACCGACACAGGTGATCAGGTAGAGAATACCAAGGCGCTTGAGAGAACTCGGGTGAAGGAACTAGGCAAAATGGTACCGTAACTTCGGGAGAAGGTACGCTCCTCGCGGTGATGAGACTTGCTCTCTAAGCTGCTGGGAGTCGCAGATACCAGGTGGCTGCAACTGTTTATTAAAAACACAGCACTGTGCAAAATCGAAAGATGACGTATACGGTGTGACGCCTGCCCGGTGCCGGAAGGTTAATTGATGGGGTTAGACTTCGGTCGAAGCTCTTGATCGAAGCCCCGGTAAACGGCGGCCGTAACTATAACGGTCCTAAGGTAGCGAAATTCCTTGTCGGGTAAGTTCCGACCTGCACGAATGGCGTAATGATGGCCACGCTGTCTCCACCCGAGACTCAGTGAAATTGAAATCGCAGTGAAGATGCTGTGTACCCGCGGCTAGACGGAAAGACCCCGTGAACCTTTACTACAGCTTGGCACTGAACATTGACCCTACATGTGTAGGATAGGTGGGAGCCTTTGAAGCATTGTCGCTAGATGATGTGGAGGCAATCTTGAAATACCACCCTTGTATGCTTGATGTTCTAACGTCGCCCCCTAATCGGGGGTGCGGACAGTGCCTGGTGGGTAGTTTGACTGGGGCGGTCTCCTCCCAAAGAGTAACGGAGGAGCACGAAGGTGGGCTAATCACGGTCGGACATCGTGAGGTTAGTGCAATGGCATAAGCCCGCTTGACTGCGAGAATGACAATTCGAGCAGGTGCGAAAGCAGGTCATAGTGATCCGGTGGTTCTGAATGGAAGGGCCATCGCTCAACGGATAAAAGGTACTCCGGGGATAACAGGCTGATACCGCCCAAGAGTTCATATCGACGGCGGTGTTTGGCACCTCGATGTCGGCTCATCACATCCTGGGGCTGAAGTCGGTCCCAAGGGTATGGCTGTTCGCCATTTAAAGTGGTACGCGAGCTGGGTTTAGAACGTCGTGAGACAGTTCGGTCCCTATCTGCCGTGGGCGTTAGATGATTGAGAGGGGCTGCTCCTAGTACGAGAGGACCGGAGTGGACGAACCGCTGGTGTTCGGGTTGTTATGCCAATAGCATTGCCCGGTAGCTACGTTCGGAATCGATAAGCGCTGAAAGCATCTAAGCGCGAAGCGAGCCTCAAGATGAGTCATCTCTAGACCTTTAAGGTCTCTAAAGGGTTGTCGAAGACTACGACGTTGATAGGCAGGGTGTGTAAGTGCTGCGAGGCATTGAGCTAACCTGTACTAATTGCCCGTGAGGCTTAACCATACAACACCCAAGGGGTTTTACGGACTCCATAACGCTTGAATGCGTGTTAAGAACGAATATTGTAACTAGTTAGATTTTCCCAGATTGTATCTTCCGCTACGGCGTAAGATAAACCGAATTTGCTTGGCGACCATAGCATTATGGACCCACCTGATCCCATGCCGAACTCAGTAGTGAAACGTAATAGCGCCGATGGTAGTGTGGGGTCTCCCCATGTGAGAGTAGGTCATCGCCAGGCTTCAATTTTGAGAGCCCGTTGGCAACAACGGGCTTTTATTTCGCTCTAGCATCAAGCGGTGTGAGCGGAGTCAATATAAGGTTTTTATGTTTTAATCGAATGATTAAAAAGATGAAAGTTTTATCTTGACTTAAAAGTTGAGAAGCGTATTATACGCGTCCTGACTTGCTGAAGCGTTCAACGCTAAGGTATTGAAAGTCAACGTTCTTTAACAATTTGACCATGCAATCTGTGTGGGCACTCGTGAAATGAATAGTCAAAACTGTTCATTGTGACTTTTTAAGTAACAATGAATTTGGCATCAATGAACTGAGTGACCAATACAAAACTTAAGTTTACTTAAGCTTTGGCACAGTCAATTCGAATATCATGACTAGCTTCTAGTTATCGATATTCAATCAGTATTCATTGAGCCATCAAAAACTTTAAATTGAAGAGTTTGATCATGGCTCAGATTGAACGCTGGCGGCAGGCCTAACACATGCAAGTCGAGCGGTAACAGGAATTAGCTTGCTAATTTGCTGACGAGCGGCGGACGGGTGAGTAATGCCTGGGAATATGCCTTGATGTGGGGGATAACTATTGGAAACGATAGCTAATACCGCATAATGCCTACGGGCCAAAGAGGGGGATCTTCGGACCTCTCGCGTCAAGATTAGCCCAGGTGGGATTAGCTAGTTGGTGGGGTAATGGCTCACCAAGGCGACGATCCCTAGCTGGTTTGAGAGGATGATCAGCCACACTGGAACTGAGACACGGTCCAGACTCCTACGGGAGGCAGCAGTGGGGAATATTGCACAATGGGGGAAACCCTGATGCAGCCATGCCGCGTGTATGAAGAAGGCCTTCGGGTTGTAAAGTACTTTCAGTTGTGAGGAAGGCGGTAACGTTAATAGCGTTGCCGTTTGACGTTAGCAACAGAAGAAGCACCGGCTAACTCCGTGCCAGCAGCCGCGGTAATACGGAGGGTGCGAGCGTTAATCGGAATTACTGGGCGTAAAGCGCATGCAGGCGGTCTGTTAAGCAAGATGTGAAAGCCCGGGGCTCAACCTCGGAACAGCATTTTGAACTGGCAGACTAGAGTCTTGTAGAGGGGGGTAGAATTTCAGGTGTAGCGGTGAAATGCGTAGAGATCTGAAGGAATACCGGTGGCGAAGGCGGCCCCCTGGACAAAGACTGACGCTCAGATGCGAAAGCGTGGGGAGCAAACAGGATTAGATACCCTGGTAGTCCACGCCGTAAACGATGTCTACTTGGAGGTTGGGACCTTGAGTCCTGGCTTTCGGAGCTAACGCGTTAAGTAGACCGCCTGGGGAGTACGGTCGCAAGATTAAAACTCAAATGAATTGACGGGGGCCCGCACAAGCGGTGGAGCATGTGGTTTAATTCGATGCAACGCGAAGAACCTTACCTACTCTTGACATCCAGAGAATTCGCTAGAGATAGCTTAGTGCCTTCGGGAACTCTGAGACAGGTGCTGCATGGCTGTCGTCAGCTCGTGTTGTGAAATGTTGGGTTAAGTCCCGCAACGAGCGCAACCCTTATCCTTGTTTGCCAGCACGTAATGGTGGGAACTCCAGGGAGACTGCCGGTGATAAACCGGAGGAAGGTGGGGACGACGTCAAGTCATCATGGCCCTTACGAGTAGGGCTACACACGTGCTACAATGGCGTATACAGAGGGCTGCCAACCAGCGATGGTGAGCGAATCCCAGAAAGTACGTCGTAGTCCGGATTGGAGTCTGCAACTCGACTCCATGAAGTCGGAATCGCTAGTAATCGTGGATCAGAATGCCACGGTGAATACGTTCCCGGGCCTTGTACACACCGCCCGTCACACCATGGGAGTGGGCTGCACCAGAAGTAGATAGCTTAACCTTCGGGAGGGCGTTTACCACGGTGTGGTTCATGACTGGGGTGAAGTCGTAACAAGGTAGCCCTAGGGGAACCTGGGGCTGGATCACCTCCTTAAACGATAGACTGCTTGTTTGATGCAGTGTCCACACAGATTGCTTGGTTAAAATGTAAAAGAACGCAAAAAAGACTTGGGTCTGTAGCTCAGGTGGTTAGAGCGCACCCCTGATAAGGGTGAGGTCGGTGGTTCAAGTCCACTCAGACCCACCACTTTTTCTCCCAGAAAAAGTGGCGGTAAACAGTCTTTTTATACGTTGGGGTTATAGCTCAGCTGGGAGAGCGCCTGCCTTGCACGCAGGAGGTCTGCGGTTCGATCCCGCATAGCTCCACCACTTTCTAAAGACATTCGACAGAGTGTGATTAGAAAGTGGATTTTTCATCTCTGATGATCAAAACACCTGTTCTTTAACAATCTGGAAAGCTGACTAGTAAATTGAATCGTTAGATTCAATTACAATAGTTTTTATCTTTAATGATAAAAACGAGTTCTCAAAACAACACACATTCAAGTGTCTTGTGTAGAGTCCGGCGAAAAACCAATGTCCTCATTTTTCTTGATCGGAAATGAGTGACGATAAAACCTTGGTTGTTTGAACATACAGACCTCTTGGGGTTGTATGGTTAAGTGACTAAGCGTACACGGTGGATGCCTTGGCAGTCAGAGGCGATGAAGGACGTATTAACTTGCGATAAGCCCAGTTTAGATAGTAAAAATCACTTGAGACTGGGATTTCCGAATGGGGAAACCCACGTGCATAAGCACGTATCGTTACGTGAATACATAGCGTAACGAGGCGAACTCGGGGAACTGAAACATCTAAGTACCCGAAGGAAGAGAAATCAACCGAGATTCCGAGAGTAGCGGCGAGCGAAATCGGATTAGCCCTTAAGCCAGTCTTGCGTTAGGTGAATGTGCTGGAAAGCACAGCGATACAGGGTGATAGCCCCGTAACCGACAACGCATTATTAGTGAAAACGAGTAGGACGGGACACGTGATATCCTGTTTGAACATGGGGGGACCATCCTCCAAGGCTAAATACTCCTGACTGACCGATAGTGAACCAGTACCGTGAGGGAAAGGCGAAAAGAACCCCTGTGAGGGGAGTGAAATAGAACCTGAAACCGTGTACGTACAAGCAGTAGGAGCCCACTTGTTGGGTGACTGCGTACCTTTTGTATAATGGGTCAGCGACTTAATTTTAGTAGCAAGGTTAACCGTTTAGGGGAGCCGTAGGGAAACCGAGTCTTAACTGGGCGTCATAGTTGCTAGGATTAGACCCGAAACCAGGTGATCTAGCCATGGGCAGGTTGAAGGTGAGGTAACACTTACTGGAGGACCGAACCGACTAATGTTGAAAAATTAGCGGATGACTTGTGGCTAGGGGTGAAAGGCCAATCAAACCTGGAGATAGCTGGTTCTCCCCGAAAGCTATTTAGGTAGCGCCTCGGACGAATACTACTGGGGGTAGAGCACTGTTAAGGCTAGGGGGTCATCCCGACTTACCAACCCTTTGCAAACTCCGAATACCAGTAAGTACTATCCGGGAGACACACGGCGGGTGCTAACGTCCGTCGTGGAGAGGGAAACAACCCAGACCGCCAGCTAAGGTCCCAAAGTTATAGCTAAGTGGGAAACGATGTGGGAAGGCTCAGACAGCCAGGATGTTGGCTTAGAAGCAGCCATCATTTAAAGAAAGCGTAATAGCTCACTGGTCGAGTCGGCCTGCGCGGAAGATTTAACGGGGCTAAGCTATACACCGAAGCTGCGGCAATATGACTTGTTCATATTGGGTAGGGGAGCGTTCTGTAAGCCGTTGAAGGTGGTCTGTAAGGGCTGCTGGAGGTATCAGAAGTGCGAATGCTGACATGAGTAACGATAAAGGGAGTGAAAAACTCCCTCGCCGGAAGATCAAGGGTTCCTGTCCAACGTTAATCGGGGCAGGGTAAGTCGACCCCTAAGGCGAGGCCGAAAGGCGTAGTCGATGGGAAACGGGTTAATATTCCCGTACTGCTTATAACTGCGATGGGGGGACGGAGAAGGCTAGGTGGGCTTGGCGACGGTCGTCCAAGTTCAAGGGTGTAGGCTGATAGTTTAGGCAAATCCGGACTATCTTAAGGCTGAGACCCGATGTCGAGTCACTACGGTGATGAAGTCATTGATGCCATGCTTCCGGGAAAAGCCTCTAAGCGATAGGTTATAAGCAATCGTACCCCAAACCGACACAGGTGATCAGGTAGAGAATACCAAGGCGCTTGAGAGAACTCGGGTGAAGGAACTAGGCAAAATGGTACCGTAACTTCGGGAGAAGGTACGCTCCTCGCGGTGATGAGACTTGCTCTCTAAGCTGCTGGGAGTCGCAGATACCAGGTGGCTGCAACTGTTTATTAAAAACACAGCACTGTGCAAAATCGAAAGATGACGTATACGGTGTGACGCCTGCCCGGTGCCGGAAGGTTAATTGATGGGGTTAGACTTCGGTCGAAGCTCTTGATCGAAGCCCCGGTAAACGGCGGCCGTAACTATAACGGTCCTAAGGTAGCGAAATTCCTTGTCGGGTAAGTTCCGACCTGCACGAATGGCGTAATGATGGCCACGCTGTCTCCACCCGAGACTCAGTGAAATTGAAATCGCAGTGAAGATGCTGTGTACCCGCGGCTAGACGGAAAGACCCCGTGAACCTTTACTACAGCTTGGCACTGAACATTGACCCTACATGTGTAGGATAGGTGGGAGCCTTTGAAGCATTGTCGCTAGATGATGTGGAGGCAATCTTGAAATACCACCCTTGTATGCTTGATGTTCTAACGTCGCCCCCTAATCGGGGGTGCGGACAGTGCCTGGTGGGTAGTTTGACTGGGGCGGTCTCCTCCCAAAGAGTAACGGAGGAGCACGAAGGTGGGCTAATCACGGTCGGACATCGTGAGGTTAGTGCAATGGCATAAGCCCGCTTGACTGCGAGAATGACAATTCGAGCAGGTGCGAAAGCAGGTCATAGTGATCCGGTGGTTCTGAATGGAAGGGCCATCGCTCAACGGATAAAAGGTACTCCGGGGATAACAGGCTGATACCGCCCAAGAGTTCATATCGACGGCGGTGTTTGGCACCTCGATGTCGGCTCATCACATCCTGGGGCTGAAGTCGGTCCCAAGGGTATGGCTGTTCGCCATTTAAAGTGGTACGCGAGCTGGGTTTAGAACGTCGTGAGACAGTTCGGTCCCTATCTGCCGTGGGCGTTAGATGATTGAGAGGGGCTGCTCCTAGTACGAGAGGACCGGAGTGGACGAACCGCTGGTGTTCGGGTTGTTATGCCAATAGCATTGCCCGGTAGCTACGTTCGGAATCGATAAGCGCTGAAAGCATCTAAGCGCGAAGCGAGCCTCAAGATGAGTCATCTCTAGACCTTTAAGGTCTCTAAAGGGTTGTCGAAGACTACGACGTTGATAGGCAGGGTGTGTAAGTGCTGCGAGGCATTGAGCTAACCTGTACTAATTGCCCGTGAGGCTTAACCATACAACACCCAAGGGGTTTTACGGACTCCATAAACGCTTGAATGCGTGTTAAGAACGATATTGTAACTAGTTAGATTTTCCCAGATTGTATCTTCCGCCAACGGCGTAAGATAAACCGAATTTGCTTGGCGACCATAGCATTATGGACCCACCTGATCCCATGCCGAACTCAGTAGTGAAACGTAATAGCGCCGATGGTAGTGTGGGGTCTCCCCATGTGAGAGTAGGTCATCGCCAGGCTTTAAATTTAGATAAGTGTATTGAACGACATTTATCGGATAGACAGGCAACTGTTTATCACCGTGTGGAGCGGTAGTTCAGTTGGTTAGAATACCGGCCTGTCACGCCGGGGGTCGCGGGTTCGAGTCCCGTCCGCTCCGCCACTTATTTAGACAGAGTTAAGTCTTTAAAATAACTAATAGGGGTGTAGCTCCAATTGGCAGAGCAGCGGATTCCAAATCCGCGTGTTGGGAGTTCGAATCTCTCCACCCCTGCCATCTTTAAGGCTCTAGCAGAAATGCTAGAGCCTTTTTCGTTTCTGTCGCCTCAAATTTTATTTTTATTATTATCTATTGATCTTGGTCTTGTTGTTGTTTGTATTTGAGAGTAGGATTTATTCGCTGAACGGCGATCGAGCCGATCACGGGTGATGGAGTTCCACCTTAACCGCTCATACTGAGATAATGACTCCTGCTATAGTTAGGATAGATCTATCTATGGTGGGGTAATTAACTATCATATTGTCTATCCTTAAAAATTCATTAAGAGATAAACAGAGATAGTATGGCTCACCCTCTAAGTGCAAATCCTAAAATATTTATCCAGATCATTCGCTGGACACTTCTGATTACTCCTGTTGCTATCCTTGTTGGTTCACTAAATGCGTTCTTTTTGTGGATATTAAGTACAGCGACAGCGACTCGTGTTGATAACCCTTGGTTGATTTATTTATTGCCCTTAGCGGGTATTGTGATTGTCTATTGCTATCGTAACTTGGGTAAAAACTCCGAAGGTGGCAATAACCTTATCATGGATGAAATTCACCAACCGGGTGCAGGGATCCCAACACGTATGGGCCCCTTGGTATTAATTACGACGGTTATTACACATTTATTTGGTGGTTCGGCGGGTCGAGAAGGTACGGCGGTGCAAATTGGTGGCGCAACCACACACTGGCTTGCTCGTCTCTTTAAGTTGAATGAAGCCGATACTCGGCTTATTTTGATTTCTGGTGTTGCGGCTGGCTTTGGTGCTGTTTTTGGTACTCCATTAACGGGGGCTATTTTTGCATTGGAAGTATTGGCAATTGGCCGACTGCGTTACGATGCCATCATCCCCGCCTTATTTGCTGCTATTCTTGCTGACTTTGTCTGCTCTGCATTAGGGGCTCACCACACTCACTACCGAATCGATTTTCTTCAAAATATCACCTTATTTGATCAGGTACTCAAGGTTGATCTTTGGTTAATGGTTAAAATTATTATTGGTTCAGTTGCGTTTGGCTTAGCTGGCTATTTGTTTGGTGAGTTGACCCATGCGTTTAAAGATATCTTTAAAGCGACCCTTAAGAACCCCTATGTGATCGTCGTAACGGGAGGCTTGATTGTGATTGGCCTAACCCAGTGGATTGGTAATTACGATTATATCGGCCTTGGTGTTTATAGCACTCGTGAAGGGGGCGTTAGTATTTTAAGCGCGTTTCAAGAAGGTGGCGCAGAATGGTATAGCTGGGCTTTGAAGTTGTTATTAACCGCAATTACTTTGGCCGCAGGTTATAAGGGTGGTGAAGTTACACCACTGTTCTTTGTGGGGGCTACGCTTGGTAACACCATGGCTTGGCTACTTGGGGCGCCCGTTGATTTATTTGCCGCGCTTGGCTTTTTAGCAGTTTTTGCTGCTGCGACCAATACACCACTGGCTTGTACCATTATGGGGGTTGAGTTGTTTGGTGCTGACCATATGCTGTATTTCGCAATAGCCTGTTATACCGCGTATTACTTTAGTGGTCATACTGGAATTTACTCTTCACAGCGTGTCGCTGTACCAAAACTTTTTGATGATGAAGGTGCTCCTAAAATCACTCATAAGCTGGGTGAATTGAGAGAGACGCATTCATCATTACTCAAAGCATTAGTGAAGAAATTTTCAAAATAATAGTTGGGGCTGCTTTTGCAGCCTTTCTTTTTTATGGTGCTTAGGCCAAATTTATTGGTTTCTTCCTTGCTGCGCTTTCTTCCCTTCCCTATACTCCTTGCTGAAACTTGTCGGAGTGCCATTTGGCTGAGACCGCATTGCGGGATCCGTAGAACCTGATCAGGCTAATACCTGCGAAGGGAACAAGAGAAAATCTTCTGTTTAACGGTACCTGTATTTCCTTTCATCACCGTTAAGCTGTCAGATGATGCTGCACACCCTACGTGTACGCCTCTTGTTTATGCACCAATCCGTCAAGCAAATATCCCAACCATGGAACCGTAAGGATTTTGCTATGTCGATTCGCAAACAAGCGAGACTGGAAGCTAAACAATTTATAGATTCACTTACCGCCCAACCATACCCGAACTCCCAGAAGGTATATATCGAAGGTAGTCGCCCTGATATCCAAGTACCGATGCGAGAAATTGCACTGGCCGATAGCTTAGTGGGCGGAACTAAAGATCAGCCTATCTTAGAACCGAATGAAGCGATCCGTGTGTACGATACTTCTGGCTTCTACACTGATCCCGAGCAAGATATCGATATCTATGCGGGATTGCCAAAAGTGCGAGAGGCTTGGATCGCTGAACGTAACGATACCAACCTGCTTGATGGCCTGAGTTCCATTTATTCTAAAGAGCGTCTTGCTGATGACACTCTAGATGACCTTCGCTTTGGTGAGCGAGCGCGTATTCGTCGTGCAAAAGAAGGGCAACGTGTTACTCAGCTGCATTATGCGCGCCAAGGTGTGATAACGCCTGAAATGGAATACATCGCGATTCGCGAGAATATGGGACGCGCTAAATACCGTGATGAAGTGTTGAATCATCAGCACCCCGGTATGAATTTTGGCGCTAATCTACCAGAAGAAATTTCAGCTGAGTTTGTTCGTAAAGAAATTGCTGAAGGTCGAGCAATCATCCCTGCCAATATTAATCACCCTGAATCAGAGCCAATGATCATTGGCCGTAACTTCTTAGTTAAAGTGAATGCCAATATCGGCAACTCTTCAGTGAGCTCTTCTATTGAAGAAGAAGTCGAGAAGTTAGTGTGGTCGACCCGTTGGGGCGGCGATACTGTGATGGATTTATCGACAGGGCGTAATATTCACGAAACACGCGAGTGGATCATTCGCAATAGCCCTGTCCCTATTGGCACAGTGCCGATGTACCAAGCGCTTGAAAAAGTGAATGGCATCGCCGAAAACCTCACTTGGGACGTTTTCCGCGATACGTTACTAGAACAAGCTGAGCAAGGGGTCGATTACTTTACTATTCATGCGGGTGTATTGCTGCGCTATGTGCCTATGACGGCAAAACGCGTGACTGGCATAGTGTCTCGCGGTGGTTCTATCATGGCGAAGTGGTGTCTGGCTCACCATGAAGAAAGTTTCTTGTACCTTCATTTCCGTGAGATCTGTGAAATTTGTGCCAAGTACGATATTTCACTCTCGTTAGGCGATGGCTTGCGTCCAGGCTCTGTGGCCGATGCGAACGATGAAGCACAATTTAGTGAGCTACGCACCCTAGGTGAGTTAACGAAAGTAGCTTGGGAATACGATGTACAGGTGATGATCGAAGGCCCGGGTCATGTCCCAATGCACATGATTAAAGAAAACATGGAAGAGCAACTTAAGCACTGCCATGAAGCCCCTTTCTATACATTAGGCCCGCTGACTACCGATATTGCCCCTGGTTACGATCACATTACCTCGGGTATTGGTGCTGCCATGATAGGTTGGTACGGCTGTGCCATGCTCTGTTACGTTACGCCTAAAGAGCACCTTGGCTTACCGAATAAAGAAGACGTTAAAGTTGGCCTGATCACTTATAAGCTGTGTGCTCATGCCGCCGATCTTGCGAAAGGTCACCCTGGTGCACAAGTCCGTGATAACGCCCTATCAAAAGCCCGCTTTGAATTCCGTTGGGAAGACCAATTTAACTTGAGTCTTGATCCGATCACTGCCCGCGCATACCACGATGAAACCTTACCGCAAGAGTCTGGCAAGGTTGCCCATTTTTGTTCCATGTGTGGCCCGAAATTCTGCTCAATGAAGATCTCACAAGAAGTTCGAGATTATGCAAATAACCTCGAAAAAAATGGTGATCTTGCGATAAAAATGCTCGAAGACCCACTCGAAGGTATGCGCCAAAAGGCGGATGAATTCCGTTCGACAGGAAGCGAGCTATACCATCCCGTGAAAGAGGAAAATTAATGAGTTCAATCTGTTTACCTGACTGCCTAAAGTCACTACTTACCCACCTTGAGCCTCTGTTGGCTCAAGCGGCTCAATATCAATTGGGTGAAGCGGTAGTTGTGACTGCTCAGCAATCTGATGTGGTAGACATGCGCGTTGACTCTCGCTCGTTCAGTTTGAGCTTTGCTCAAGCTGTTCCTGCCGATATTTCGCTGATAAAAAGCCATTTTGTGGTGTGTGATCAGTGGAGCGAGAAGGTTGATGTCACCGCAATTCAGCGCCAAGTCGCCGCCAACCCTTCCTTGATTGTGTGTGGCTTCCCCGCTCAAGGAGGGGTGTTTGATATCTGGCACCATAATGGTGAAGCGCGAGCCGTGTATTGTCATCAGGCTGGCGATACTGAAGCTGTGCGTGCCATGTTACTGGCTGCGCTGGCATTAGATTACCCAGTAGAAGATGCGGTGACCTTGGCGCGTGCATATGCTCGTTATGTTCAATTGCATGGTGATAAGCAATGGCCACTGACGCGTGATGTTTTCCCTCGACCTATGACGGCAAATCATCCCGAGATCATGACATTGGGTTGGCAAAGTAAAGAGGTCGCGGTTGCCCCTTTTGCTGCAACGAATGCTAAACAGCTGGCGCTGTACCCAGTAGTGGACTCCGCAGAATGGGTTGATCGTTTATTGAATTTGGGTGTGAAAACCACGCAGTTGAGGATTAAAGATCCTCAAGACCCAGCACTTGAAGCGCAAATTGCACAAATTATTGCAGTGGGCAATGCCCATCAGGCACAAGTGTTTGTAAATGATTACTGGCAATTCGCAATTAAGCATCAGGCTTATGGTGTTCACCTTGGTCAAGAAGATCTAGAAACAGCCGACTTAACTCAGATCCAGCAGGCAGGCTTGCGCTTAGGCCTTTCAACCCATGGTTATTATGAAATATTGCGAGCGGCTGAGTTTTCGCCGAGTTATATCGCACTCGGTCATATTTTCCCGACCACCACCAAAGATATGCCATCGAAACCCCAAGGACTGAGCCGTTTAGCGTTATACCAAAAGCTGATTGGCCAAGATTTTCCGACAGTGGCCATTGGTGGCATTGATCTTTCTCGTGCTGAATCCGTGTGGCAAACCGGTGTAAGTAGCGTCGCTGTCGTACGTGCGGTGACGCAAGCGGCGGATACTGGCGCAGCGGTAGACGCTTTTAATCAATTATTGGTTCGATAGTATGTTGAGCGATCAAGATTTTTTGCGCTACAACCGCCAAATCATGTTGCCTGAAATCGGTGAGCACGGTCAGGCACGGCTAGCAAATGCGCATGTGTTGATGGTCGGTGCGGGGGGACTGGGATCATCGGCGGCATTGTATTTAGCGGGTGCAGGCATCGGTACTTTAGTGATTGCCGATGATGATGAGGTCGATAGCTCCAATCTTCAGCGCCAGATTATTTACCGCGATCAGCATCAAGGGCAAAGCAAAGCCGCAATGGCTGCCGAACAAGTACGTGCATTAAACCCTCATATTCGCGTTCGAGCGGTAAAAGCGCGCTTAGCGGATCAACGCTTAGCGATGGAAGTTGAACTAGCGGATGTGGTGCTCGATTGTTCCGATAACTTGCCGACGCGTCATGCAGTGAATCAAGCGTGTTTTAAGGCCAGCAAAATTTTGATCGCTGGCGCGGCAATCCGATGGCAAGGTCAGTTAATGCCATTTGATTTTCGTCAAGGTGTCGGCCCGTGTTATCACTGCCTGTTTCCCTATGACCCAGCAGCGAAGGCGCCGGCGATGAACTGCAGTAATTCAGGTATTGCAGGTCCAGTGGTTGGCATAGTGGGAACCTTGCAAGCATTAGAGACCATCAAGGCGATAACCGAAGCTGGTCAGGTTGGTTTTGCCACTTTGCAGCAATTTGATGGTTTAACCATGGCATGGCAAAAATTTAATTTAGCCCAAGATAAATGCTGCCCTGTTTGTGGCGCAGGAGTAAACAATGACAACCCATAACGCCGAAATTCAGATTTCAGTGAACGATAAGCCAATGTCTTGTCCATCAGAACTGAGTCTCTCAGCTTTGTTGGTGCAGCTTGAGATGCCATTGCAGGCTACAGCTGTTGCGGTAAATGATGACATTGTGGCGTGTCATCACTGGGATTCAACTTTACTCAATACTGGCGATCGTATTGCCCTATTTCAAGCGATTGCTGGAGGTTAATGATGTTAACTATTGCGGATAAAACATTTTCTTCACGCCTGTTCACTGGTACGGGTAAATATGCCAATAGCCAAATGATGACGGAATCGATCATTGCGACCGAATCTGAGCTTGTGACTATGGCGCTTAAACGGGTTGATATTGATAACCGTGACGACGATATTCTGGCGCCGTTAGTTAAAGCTGGGGTGAACTTACTGCCGAATACCTCAGGTGCCAAGAATGCGAAGGAAGCCATTTTTGCCGCTAAGTTAGCGCGTGAAGCTCTAGGCACCAATTGGCTGAAATTAGAAATTCATCCAGACCCTAAATATTTAATGCCAGATCCGATTGAAACCTTAGCAGCAGCGGAAACGTTAGTACGTGAAGGCTTCATCGTGTTGCCATATTGTCATGCAGATCCTGTGTTGTGTAAGCGACTAGAAGAAGTTGGTTGTGCGGCTGTGATGCCATTGGGTGCTCCTATTGGCTCGAATAAAGGCTTAGCATCTCGTGATTTCCTTGAAATTATCATCGACCAAGCGCGTGTACCTGTGATTGTCGATGCTGGGATTGGTGCGCCATCACATGCTGCTGAAGCGATGGAGATGGGGGCGGATGCTGTATTGGTCAACACTGCGATTGCTGCTGCAGCTGATCCTATTGCGATGGGACGCGCGTTTAGATTGGCAGTGGAAAGTGGCCGTATGGCATATGAAGCGGGCTTAGCGGGAACGGTTAACCATGCGATTGCCTCTAGTCCGTTAACGGCGTTTCTTGATCGCAGCGCGTAGGAAAAAACACCATGAGCTATGTTGATGTGTGGAAGCAACTGAATTGGGATGACGTTCGTCTTTCCATTTACAGTAAAACTGCGGCAGATGTTGAGCGGGCATTACGTAAATCGAAGCGCGATCTGGAAGACTTTAAAGCCTTAATCTCGCCTGCCGCTGAACCGTATTTAGAGCAAATGGCTCAGCAGTCGGCTGCGTTAACACGTAAACGCTTTGGCCATACGATGGCATTTTATGTGCCGTTATATTTGTCGAATCTGTGTGCCAATGCGTGTACCTATTGTGGCTTTTCGATGGAAAATCGCATTAAGCGCCGGACGTTGAATACGACAGAAATCGAGCGTGAGTGTCAGGCCATTAAGGCGATGAACTTTGATAGCGTGCTATTAGTTACTGGTGAGCACGAACGTAAAGTTGGCATGGAATACTTTCGTGAAGCCCTACCGCCGATTAAGCAGCAATTTAGTTACTTGGCGATGGAAGTGCAGCCATTGGATCAGCACGAGTATGCTGAACTGAAAACTTTAGGCTTGGATGCGGTGATGGTGTACCAAGAAACCTACAGTGCCCCAACTTATGCACAGCATCATCTTCGTGGTAATAAAATGGATTTTGAGTACCGCTTAGCGACGCCCGATCGGTTGGCGAAAGCAGGCATTGATAAGATCGGCATTGGAGCCTTGATTGGTTTAGAAGAGTGGCGGACTGATTGCTTCTTTGTGGCAAATCACTTGGACTACCTTGAGCGGACTTATTGGCAAACCCGTTATTCGATCTCTTTCCCTCGATTGCGTCCTTGTGAAGGCGGCTTACAGCCGAAATCGGTGATGAATGATCGCCAACTGGTGCAGCTTATTTGTGCCTATCGTTTGTTTAATCCTGAAGTCGAGCTGTCGTTATCCACCCGAGAAGCGCCTGATTTTCGCGATAACGTGCTGCCGCTGGGGATAACCAGCATGTCGGCAGGCTCGAAAACCCAACCAGGTGGTTATGCTGATGATGAGCCAGAGCTTGAACAGTTTGCGATTAGTGATGATCGCTCGGTGGCTGCTGTTGCCGACGCTGTGAAGCAGCATGGTTTTGAAGTGGTGTGGAAAGACTGGCATCACGCGTATTCAGGCTAGTACGCGGCAGTTTTTCGGCCTAGACAATAGAAAACGCCCGCTGGTGATACTACACCAGCGGGCGTTTTATTTCGTTGGAGCCGTGCTGATTAGCGGCTTAGCGGCTTAGTCGCATGCTCTAACCATATTAAGTCTTCACCATCAAACGATGGGCTTAATGCTGCCAATACTGTTTGGTGGTAGTTGTTTAGCCAAGCTAACTCAACATCGTTCATTAGGCTTAAATCAATCAAACGCTGATCGATCGGGGCACGGGTCAGTGATTCAAATCCAAGCACTGTCATGTCACCTTGTGTTGGTACTTCAACCACCAGTTCTAGGTTTTCGATACGAATACCAAAGGCATCGGCACGGTAGTAGCCTGGCTCGTTTGATAACACCATACCCGCCAGCAGTGCGGTTGGGTTGTACACTTTCGCGATACGTTGTGGTCCTTCGTGAACACTCAAGAAGTGGCCTACACCATGGCCAGTACCGTGATCGTAATCAAAGCCATGTGCCCATAGGTGTTGGCGTGCTAATGCATCTAACTGAGAACCTGTGGTGCCTTTCGGAAAGCGAGCTGACGCCAGCGCAATATGGCCTTTTAACACCAAGGTAAACGCGGTTTTGACTTCATCACTTGGCTGACCAATCGCAATGGTACGAGTGATATCTGTGGTGCCGTCTGGGTATTGGCCGCCTGAATCCACCAAGTACACATTATCCATTTCCAATACGCTTGGTTGTGGCTGGTTTTGGTGATTGTAGTGACACATAGCCGCGTTGCCGCCTGCTGCAGAGATGGTGTCGAAACTGACATCGGTACAGCTGCTGTCTTCAATGCGGAACTGCCATAGGCGGTCAGAGAGTGTGCCTTCATCTAATAGATTGCCTGCCGCGACTTGGCGGTCAACCCAAGCGAGGAATTTAGTGATCGCCACGCCATCGCGAATATGACAGGCTTTCATGCCCGCAATTTCGGTTGGGTTTTTCGCTGCTTTTGGTAGTAAGCAAGGATCTGCGGCATCAATTAATTCAGCGCCTGCAGCCAATAGTACTTGGCTTGCCCATGCGTTGCTGGAGGTTGGGTCGACTAGCACTTTACGTGCAGTTAGGGCTTGTAGCCCAGTTTCGAGTGCGTCAGGTGCTTCAACACGCACGCCTTCACCAGCATGAGTGGCAAAGTCTTGCGGTAAACGTGCTGGGTCGATGTAGAAATCAATACTGGCATCGGCATGAATAATTGCGGTTGATAGTAAGATCGGCAGGCTTGGTACATCGCTACCGCGCACATTAAGGATCCATGCAATGCTATCTAGCTGAGTTAATAGCGCTGCTTCTGCACCTTGCTTCTTCAGTTCTGCGGCAATCAATGCTCGTTTGTCTGTGCTGCTTTGGCCGACAAAGTCGAGTCCCATCAGTTTGGCACTCGAAAGTGTTGGCGCAGGGCGATCGTGCCATAAGGTGTCGATCGGGTTAGCATCAATACTGATGATGTTTAGCTTGCCTGCAACACTTTCGCAGGTACGAGCTAACCATGCAGAGCTGTGTAAGCGAGCATCAACGGCGACGGTGCTGCCTGCAGCTAAGTTCTCTTGTGCCCATGTGACAGGTGGCTCATCAATTAAGTGACAGTATTCAAATACATCACCAGGTACTTGCTTTCGTACTTGAACCACGTAGCGACCATCAACAAATACAGCGGCTTTATCTTGGGTGATAACAGCCATTCCCGCTGAGCCCGTAAAGCCTGTTGCCCAGAGTAGGCGTTCGCTATGGGCCGGAATGTATTCACCGAGGTATTCGTCTTCATGAGGAATAAGCAAAGCATCATACTGGTTTTCAGCCAGCCACTGACGGATCTGCTCAACACGTTGTGAGATAACTGCTTGCATGTTTGTTGTTCCTTAATGGTTGTCACCGTCCTTGCTGACGGAGTAATCCTTAGCCTGCCAACATAATCACCGTGCATTATGCGAGGTAAGTCTAGCTACGGTAGCGCTTTTAACTGTTACCTGCAATTCCACGACAGCGGCTGATGATTAAATTTTTGAGCCAAGTATGTCCGGGTTCGCTTTCTTGGTGCTGATGCCAAAATAGGGTGTATGCCATTGCAGGTAATGGGTAAGGCAAGGGCAAGACAACTAAGTCTAGCTGCGCAGCAATATGTCCCGCAAAGTGACTGGGTGCGGTAAACACTAAGTCAGTATGGGTACAGAGGCTGGCGGCGCTATTAAAGTCAGGTACGTACATCGCAATATCGCGATCGAGTCCGTGTTCTGCCAGTTTGTAATCGAGTAACCAGCGATCATCTCGGCCACAGCGCACTTGGATATGACGTTGGCGCAAGTAATTATCCTGATCCCACTTTTGACTAAGCACGGGGTGGCCTTTACGAACAATACAGCGTTGGGTGTCGCGACACAGTTCTCGAAAAACGATGCCTTTCGGCGGCATCAGCGTAAGCATCGCATCTTTAGGGTTGAGGTCTTTACCTGTAATGCCAAAGTCGATTTCACCGCTGTGCAGCTTATCGAAGGTATTGGGCTCCCACGCTTGAGTATCTAAAATAATATTTGGCCCCTCACTGAAAATATCCCCCAAAAACTGCGGCAGAAATAGCGGATAGGCGCTCTCTACTAACGCCATTCTAAAATGGCGGTCGCTGGTGGCTGGGTTAAATTCAGGCGGTGCCGTAATGTGTTCAATATCGCGGAGCAGTTGTTCTAAGTATGGTTGTAACGCGCGTACACGAGGGGTGGGGACTAAACCATGGGCGCTACGGATAAATAATGGGTCATTAAACTGTTCGCGCAAACGGGTCAGGCTTTTACTGACAGCTGATTGACTGAGGTTTAAACGTTTAGCTGCATGGGTCACGCTGCACTCAGTGATCAATACATGTAGGCAGACTAGTAAGTTTAAATCGAGACGTGATAATTTTTCAAAAGACACGCGAACTTCCCCCATTATGTAGTGATATTCCTGAATGGAAAATCTGACCTGAATATAAACCATTTCTATTCATATCACTAACCGCTTATAGTGCCGCTACTATCTATTAGGAAACGAACATGAAACCAGATTCAACTGCGGCAGGCACACGCCTTGTAGCCTTGATGGTGGTCTTGGTGCTATTTAGCCCATTAGCCATCGACCTTTATTTACCTGCTTTGCCAGCAATGGCAGAGACATTTGCGGTTGATACCACTCGTGTCCAAGACACGGTGACACTCTTTATGTTTAGCCTAGGTCTTGGCCAACTATTAGCAGGTCCTTTAGCGGATCGCTATGGTCGTCGTCCGATAGCCCTAACGGGTATTGCAATTTACACCGTGAGCTCTGCATTGGCTTACACTGCGCAATCACTCGACTTACTACTCTTTGCTCGTTTAGCGCAAGGTTTTGGTGCATGTGCAACCTCAGTTGCTGCGTTTGCTGCTGTGCGTGACAGCTTTGGCCCAGAACGCAGTGGTCGTATGATCAGCTACCTCAATGGTGCTATCTGCTTTATTCCGGCACTGGCGCCTTTAATGGGCGCATGGCTAACTCACGAGTTTGGCTGGCGCTCAAACTTTAGCTTCATGGTGGGCTTTGCTTTGGTCGCAGGTAGTCTGATAGCGGTAGGCTTTAAAGAAACACGCCCAACAGATACCAACACATCGGGGTCGTTGATCAGCCTTGAGCGCTACATGTCAGTACTGCGTGAGCCTGTATTCTTATTCCACGCGATTTTGTGCATGTTGGCGATGGCGGTAATTTTGGCGTATGTCACATCAGCACCGGTATGGTTGATGATGAACATGGGCTTAGACATGGGCCAATTTACGTACTGGTTTGGTCTTAATGCTGTGTTGAATATTATGGCCTGTATGGCAGCCCCTAAATTTATGGACCGCTTTGGCTCACGCCAAACACTGAACACGGGTCTAGTGATGTTAGTGATATCTGGTGCGACCATGCTTGCGCTTAGCAGCTTATTTGCAGCATGGGCGTTTATGGTGCCGATCTTTATGTCATCAATCGGCTTTGCGTTTGTGCTTGGCTCGGCGGCAGGTAAAGCCCTTGCCCCGTTTGGTGATCGTGCAGGTACTGCTGCTGCACTACTGGGTTTATTCCAGATGAGTGGTGCTGGCTTGATGGTGAGCTTGATGCAACGTTTAGATTTATCGCCACCCGTGTTAATGACACTACAGATGTGGCTGGTGGTACCAGGCCTACTGATTTTATGGTCTAAGATAGGCCGAAAATGGCATGCACCTTGTGCCGCTTAAGGGTTATTAATCCTTTATAACTAGACGCTTGGCTCCTTAAAGGCGCAGGGTCTCGACAACCCTAATACACTTTCGCCTGTCACCTATGTGACAGGCTTTTTTATGTCCATTTATTGGGAACGGTCAGATACAGCTTCGGGACTCTTTTTCCCCTTAAATTGCTGGATCACCAAGCCACAGACAATCAGAAGCAAACCGACTAAGGTGGATGGATGGATTTCTTCGCCAATAATAGTGGCTAATAACATCAGTGAAATAAACGGAGAGATGAAAATCAGGTTACTGATCCTGGCGGTATTTTGAGTGAGCTTTAGTGCATTGATCCACAAGACAAACGTAATCCCCATCTCGAACAAGCCCACATAGCTGACAGCGAGCCAACCTTGCCATGGGATCGACGGCCATTCGCCACTGTATAAGCTCAAGCTAATTGAAAAAGGCAGTGAGACTAAAAATCCAAGTAATACTCCGAGAACAGGATCGGCTTGGTTTTTGGTATTGAGGATCCAATACATTGCCCATAACAGCGTTGATAGCAATGCCAGCGCTACGCCTGTTGGGCTATCAAATTGTAAAGCGAATACATCCCCTTTCGTGGCAATTACGATAACGCCGAAATATCCGAGGGCACAGGCCGCCCAGTCTTGTTTACGGATCTTTTGTCCTAGAAATACTGCCGCCATTAATGTCAGCGTAATTGCCCAGCTGTAATTCAGTGGTTGTGCTTGCGACGCGGGTAGCAGCTCGTAAGCTTTAAATAACACCACGTAATAGGCAAACGGGTTGATTAAGCCCAAACAGAAATAATAAAAAGGGCGTTCAGCGAAAGTGCGTCCCAGTAAATGCAGTTTACCTTGCCAGTAGGCGATGCCTGTTAGCGCAATCGCAGAGACCACACTGGCTGCCACGACCATTTGAATGGGGGTGAAATAATCGAGAGTGATTTTAAAGGCAGTCGCTACTGTTGACCATAACAGCACAGCAGCCATGCCATAGCCGAGGGCATAACGTTCGTTCATTGTCGTCCTTGTTTACGATATCGCGTTATTCTTGTGGCACAGAGTTAATGCCAGTAAGGGATGATCGACAGTCTATGCGATTGTATTTCAGGCGACTAGAGGTCAAAACTTCAGGCTGTGACCCTTAGCGCACTCCATTCTACATTTCCATTTTGGTTTGTCTCTTCACCGTTATCTTGTTGGGTTCACCGCTTTAAGTGCTGGACATTTATCCAGTATCCACTTAGCCTTAAATTCAGAAATTATTGGTATTTTTCAGGGTTAAACATCATGACA
The DNA here is from genome assembly GCF_024346675.1 of Photobacterium sanguinicancri. NCBI lineage: Bacteria > Pseudomonadati > Pseudomonadota > Gammaproteobacteria > Vibrionales > Vibrionaceae > Photobacterium > Photobacterium sanguinicancri. The sequence continues at coordinate 3,614,479 of NZ_AP024850.1, read as the reverse complement.
GAGTGGCTTAGCGGCGACTTGCTATTCGCGGTTGCTGCCGCAACAGGAGCAACATTAGCCAGTGTAGTAACAGCACTGTGGCTGAATGGTAAACACAAACAGCAAATTGCACTCTGGCAACAACAGCGCACCGCTGATCAGCGTTTGGCCGATACCCGCGAGCAACAAATTCAACAGCAATTGAATGAACGCAGCCAAGAGTTGGATGAAACCGATGTTGATCGTGATCGTTTAAGTCATGAACTACGCCAAATGCATGCACGCTTAGCGGCTGCATTAGAGAAGATGCGGCATTTTGAAGCGCTTAAAAATGAAAAGCAGTACCTGACCGAGCAACTTGAAAATGCTCGAGGCGCTAATGCTGGCTTGGAAGGTGATTTACGCGAGCAAGAAGCCCGCCATTTTGAAGAGCAAAAATCGGCAGAAGAGAAAATTGCCTTATTAGAAAGCGCGGAAGAGCGTTTTCGTATTCAGTTTGAAAGCCTTGCTAATCGGATGTTTGAACAGAAAACACGAACCGTTGATGAACAAAATAAGCAGAGCTTAGAAAGCATTCTTTACCCGCTACGCGCTCAACTTGAAGGCTTTAAAAAGCAGGTCCACGACAGCTTTAGTGCCGAGGCGCGAGAGCGTCATACCTTGGTACATGAAATTAATAACCTTAAGCAGTTGAATGAACAAATGGCGCAGGAGGCGGTTAACCTAACTCAAGCGTTAAAAGGGGATAACAAAGCCCAAGGTAACTGGGGTGAAGTGGTGCTAGCTAGAGTGCTGAGTGAGTCTGGTTTACGCGAGGGTCATGAATACCAAACTCAAATTAGCCTAGAAAATGAAGACGGTAAGCGTTATCAACCTGATGTTGTCGTGCATTTACCGCAAAATAAAGACGTAGTGATCGACGCAAAAATGTCGCTGGTGGCGTATGAGCGTTACTTTAACGCTGAAACTATCGCCGAACGTGAACTGGCCATGAGTGAGCACACTGCCTCTATCCGTAGCCATATTCGCGGATTAAGCCGTAAAGATTACCATCAACTACATGGTGTCCATAGTTTGGATTACGTCTTGATGTTTATCCCGGTAGAACCTGCATTCCAAGCCGCTATTGAAGCCGACCCTTCTTTGATCCGTGATGCTATGGATCAAAATATCATGTTGGTGAGTCCAACTACCCTATTAGTGGCATTGCGTACAATCAACAACTTATGGCGTAATGAGCGCCAGAATCACAATGCCAAAGAAATTGCCGAGCGTGCGAGTAAGCTGTATGACAAATTGCGTTTATTTGTGACCGACATGGAAGGTGTTGGTGCTTCGCTTGAGAAAGCCAACCAGAGCTATCAAGGGGCGATGAATAAATTGTCTACTGGGCGCGGTAACGTTATCCGTCAGGCTGAAAGTTTTAAATCGCTAGGGGTCGAAGTGAAGCGTGATATTACACCAGCATTGGTTGAAAAAGCGTTGCCGTTAGATGAAAGTGGATCACAAAGTATCCCTCCAATATCAGCACCACGCGCATTGTCGTAAATGAATGTCGACATAACTTTGAGCAAACCGCGACCATCAAGTAAACTAGGCCAATTGTTTACACCCCAATCAGCATGACGGACATAGCATGACGGACACCACGCAAGATACAACTCACTTTGGCTTCCGCACTGTAGCCAAGGAAGAAAAAGCTAACATGGTCGCAGAGGTTTTCCACTCGGTAGCTGCGAAATACGACATTATGAACGACATGATGTCTATGGGTATTCACCGTGTTTGGAAGCGCTTTACGATTGATTGCAGCGGCGTTCGTCGAGGTCATCGTGTGCTTGACCTTGGTGGTGGTACTGGTGATTTAACCGCAAAATTCTCACGTATCGTTGGTGAAACTGGCCAAGTTGTTCTGGCAGACATCAATAACTCAATGCTAAAAGTTGGCCGTAGTAAACTGCGTGATAGCGGTATTGTGGGTAACGTTGGTTATGTTCAAGCAAATGCTGAAGAACTTCCGTTCCCAGATGACTACTTTGACTGTATTACGATTAGTTTCTGTCTTCGTAATGTAACAGATAAAGATAAAGCACTACGCTCAATGTACCGTGTATTGAAACCCGGTGGTCGTTTATTGGTACTGGAGTTCTCAAAGCCAGTATTAGAGCCGTTATCAAAAATTTACGATGCGTATTCGTTCCACTTGCTGCCTAAAATGGGCGAGCTGATTGCGAATGATGCCGAAAGTTACCGTTACCTCGCTGAATCTATTCGCATGCACCCAAACCAAGAAACGCTGGAAGGGATGATGCAAGAAGCCGGTTTTGAGCAAACAAATTATTACAACCTCACGGGTGGTATTGTTGCGCTTCACCGTGGTTACAAGTTCTGAGGCCCCTATGCCAATTGATGTATTTGTTACCGGCGTGGTTGAAACCTCGCTCAATACACTACTGAATGACGATGTTGAATCGCAGCGTCGTTTAGCCCGTTTACGTGGCAAAGTCATCAGTGTCACCATTAATGAAATGGGTAAAACACTGTACTTTGTGTTTAGTCAGCAATTGGATGTATTGGGTGCATTTGAAGGCGAGGTGGATTGCCAACTCGCGTTGAATTTAAGTGTATTACCAGAGTTGCGCCAACAGGCTAACCTGACGCAGCTCATCAAAGCCGACAAGCTATCATTGGACGGTGATATTCAACTTGCTCAACAGTTCTCTTCATTACTGAGTGGTTTAAAGCCCGATGTTGAAGAAAAACTGTCGCAGTATACTGGTGACGTGGTTGCTCATACCTTAGTACAGGGCGCGAAAACAGGTTTGAGCTTTGTCCAACGCGGCATTACACGTCGTCAGCGTGATTTAGCTGAAGTGATCACTGAAGAGTGGAAACTTGCCCCTCAAGCACTAGAAATCGCTCATTTTGCCGATCAGGTTGATGATGTAAAAACCGATGTGGCTCGTTTAGATGCGCGCATTAACCAGCTGTTAGAGCGTTACTAAACCATGATGACTTATTCCGAATTAAAGCGTCTATACCAAATTATCGAAGTGAAACTTCGATACGGTCTCGACGATTTCTTACCTGATGATCCCCGAGTGAAACTCCCGAAACTTGCCCGAAAATCTCTTTTTTGGGTTAAGAACCAACACGCGGATAAATCATTGGGTGAGCGCTTACGCTTAGCACTACAAGAGCTAGGGCCTGTGTGGATCAAGCTGGGTCAGATGATGTCGACCCGCCGAGATTTGTTTCCGCCACACATCGCCGATCAACTTGCCATGCTGCAAGACCAAGTTGAGCCGTTTGATGGTCGCTTAGCTAAGCAACACATGGAAGAAGCCTTAGGTGGGCCGCTAGAACAATGGTTTGATGATTTTGATGAAGTGCCATTGGCGTCGGCATCGATAGCGCAAGTTCACACCGCTATTTTGAAAGAAAATGGCCGTGAAGTGGTACTGAAAGTCATCCGCCCAGACATTCTGCCAGTGATTCAAGCGGACATTAAACTGATGTACCGCATGGCTGGGATTGTTTCTAGCTTGCTACCTGAAGCGCGCCGTCTGCGTCCGACAGAAGTGGTGCGTGAATACGAAAAAACCCTGCTCGATGAGCTGAATTTGATGCGTGAAGCGGCGAACAGTATTCAACTGCGTCGTAACTTTGAAGACAGCGATATGCTGTACGTGCCAGAAATGTTCACTGATTACAGCCGTGAACGATTACTTGTCATGGAACGCATATATGGTATTCAAGTTTCAGATATTGATGCGCTCAAAGCGAACGGAACAGATTTAAAGTTACTGTCAGAAAATGCAGTCACAGTCTTCTTTACCCAAGTATTTCGTGATAGCTTCTTTCATGCCGACATGCACCCTGGGAATATTTTCGTTTCGTATGAGCGACCTGAAAACCCACAGTGGATAGCACTAGATTGCGGTATTGTTGGTACGCTTAATCGAGAAGATAAGCGCTATCTGGCTGAAAACTTACTGGCCTTTTTCCACCGTGACTACCGTAAAGTCGCGGAGTTACATGTGGACTCTGGCTGGGTTCCACCAGATACTAATGTTGACGAATTTGAAGTTGCTATTCGAACGGTATGTGAACCTATTTTTGAGAAGCCAATTTGTGAAATCTCATTTGGTCATGTGCTGTTGAATTTATTTAATACCGCGCGTCGATTTAATATGGAAGTGCAGCCGCAGCTAGTATTGCTGCAGAAAACACTGCTATATGTAGAAGGATTAGGTCGCCAGTTATATCCACAATTAGATTTGTGGGATACCGCTAAACCTTTCCTTGAAGATTGGATGTCGCGTCAAGTTGGCCCGCAAGCCATCGTGGAAGCTGTAAAGAGTAAAGCACCATTTTGGGCTGAAAAATTACCCGAATTACCTGAATTACTTTACGACAGTTTGCGCCAAGGCAAAGCGATGAATCAGCGAATGGATAAACTCTATGACAATTTCATGGAGAGCCGTCGCAATCAAGGCCAAGCTAGATTCCATTTTGGCATTGGTGCAACTTTGGTTGTATGTTCTGCCATACTTTTTAGTAATCATGTTGAAACCTATCCGGCAGTCTCTGCTGCAATGGGCGTCACGTTTTGGTTACTAGGGTGGCGAGCTTGCCGCAAATAGCGGTGAGAGTACGTTGCAATATTAACTTTACGGTTTTAACCACAAAGAGCTGAGGTATAACAAGCATGGGTGGTATCAGTATTTGGCAATTATTAATCATTGCACTGATCATTGTTCTTTTATTCGGAACCAAAAAACTTCGTACACTGGGCGGTGATTTAGGCTCAGCAGTGAAGGGTTTCAAAAAAGCGATCGGCGATGACGAACAAGCTGCTGCTAAGAAAGATAACGACGCTGATTTCGATCAGAAGCAATTGTCTGAAAAAGAGGGTGAGCAAGTTCAATCTGGCCAGAAAGACCAAAAAGACAAAGAGCAGGTTTAATACGTGTTTGATATCGGGTTCTGGGAGTTAATACTGATCTCCGTTGTGGGATTAGTCGTACTGGGGCCGGAGCGTCTGCCAGTCGCGATTCGTTCTGTTTCGCGTTGGGTAGGTGCTGCTCGTAATATGGCAAACTCGGTTAAAGATGAATTGTCTCAAGAATTAAAGATTCAAGAGCTACAAGAAAATCTTAAAAAAGCCGAGCAAATGGGGATGCAGGATTTATCGCCTGAATTGCGTGACTCTGTCGATGAGCTGAAAAAAGCCGCGTCAGACGTGCAGCGTCCTTATGCTGATAAAAAAAGCGAGCAATCCTCAGCCACGACTTCTCAAAAGCAGGAGTAGATTAGATCACTATGTCGACAGTCGAAGAGACGCAACCTCTCTTTAGCCATTTGCTAGAGTTGCGAAATAGACTATTGCGTTCGCTACTGAGTGTCTTGGTGGTATTTCTGTGTTTAGTATGGTTCGCCAACGACATCTATGCCTTCTTGTCAGCCCCTTTGGTAGAAAAACTACCTGAAGGTGCCAGCATGATTGCAACAGATGTGGCGTCACCGTTCTTTACTCCGATAAAACTGACCTTAGTCGCCTCGGTGTTTGTTGCTGTGCCTATGATTTTGTACCAAGTTTGGGGCTTTATTGCACCGGGCTTGTATAAGCATGAGCGTAAGCTGATCATGCCACTATTATTCTCTAGCTCACTGCTGTTTTATGCCGGTGTGTCTTTTGCGTACTTTGTGGTATTTCCATTGGTGTTTGGTTTCTTCACCAGCATTGCGCCTGAAGGGGTGCAAGTAGCAACGGATATATCCAGTTATCTCGACTTTATCCTCGCGCTGTTCATGGCGTTTGGTATTGCATTCGAGGTGCCTGTTGCGATTATCTTGTTGTGCTGGACGGGAGCCACTGATCCTGAAAGCTTACGTCAAAAGCGTCCATACATTGTTGTAGGGGCGTTCGTGGTAGGTATGATGCTGACACCACCAGACATTATTTCGCAAACACTGCTTGCAGTGCCGATGTGTATTTTGTTTGAAGTTGGCTTATTCTTCGCGCGTTTCTATGTCCGTAAAGATGTAGACGCTGAAGAAGAGTGATAATTGCGACAATGAAAAAACCGGCTTTTAGCCGGTTTTTTGTTTTTTAAGGAAGCAAAAACCAATGATTGATATTGGCGTAAATCTAACCAATGCGCGATTTGATAAAGATCGTGATGAAGTGATAACGCGAGCTCAAGCGGCGGGTGTGACGGGGCTGATATTAACGGGAACCAGTATTGAAGAAAGCCAGCAGGCATGGCAAATGGCTGCACAATGGCCAAACTATTGTTTCAGTACGGCAGGGGTGCACCCCCATGACGCTAAGTCAGTGGATGATCTAACACTCCCCGCTATCCGTGCTTTAGCTGCCAAGCCTGAAGTGGTGGCCATTGGTGAATGTGGCTTAGATTTCAATCGTGACTTTTCTCCCCGTCCCCAGCAAGAAGCGGTGTTTGAAGCACAACTCGCGCTAGCGGCAGAATTGAACATGCCCGTTTTTATGCATTGTCGCGATGCTCATCAGCGCTTTATTGATATTCTTTCCCCATGGCGCGATAAGTTACCTGCGGCGGTTCTGCATTGCTTTACGGGCAGTGAACAAGAGCTACGAGAATGCCTTGCACTTGATCTGCATATTGGCATTACGGGGTGGGTATGCGATGAACGCCGTGGTACCGAGTTGCGGGATATTGTTCGCCATATCCCCGATAATCGCTTGATGATCGAAACCGATTGTCCATATCTTTTACCGCGTGATTATCGACCAAAACCCAAATCGAGTCGTAACGAACCTCAGTTTTTACCGCATATAGCGACAGTGATTGCGGCATGTCGTGATCAGCAAGTCGCTGATGTAATGATGAATTCTCGTGCTACAACCCAAGCATTTTTTGCGATCGAACCATGCTAAATTTATCGACAGTGGTATTATCGAACTAGATTGCGAATCAACCTATACAAGGAGTAGGCCGTGTCTGTATCTATTCAGGGCGCGTTTCCAGCACGCCGTATGCGCAGAATGCGTAAACATGACTTCAGTCGTCGTTTAATGGCTGAAAACCAGATCTCCGTAAACGATCTGATTTACCCAATGTTTGTTCTTATGGGTAAAAATCGTCGTGAAACGGTAGAGTCGATGCCGGGTATTGAGCGTCTGTCGATTGATCTGATGCTCCAAGAAGCGGAATATTTAGCGAAGCTTGGTGTACCTGCGATAGCCTTATTCCCAGTCGTTTCCCAAGACTTTAAAAGCGTTTGTGCCGGTGAAGCTTACAACCCAGAAGGTTTGGTACAGCGCGCCGTGCGTCTGTTAAAAGAGCATGTGCCAGAGATGGGCGTGATTACGGATGTGGCATTAGACCCATTCACCATTCACGGCCAAGATGGCATCATTGATGAAGATGGTTACGTGATCAATGACGTCACCACTGAAATATTAATTAAACAAGCACTATCACACGCGGAAGCGGGTGCCGATGTGGTTGCACCATCAGACATGATGGATGGCCGTATTGGTGCCATTCGTGAAGCGCTTGAAGAGGCGGGTTTTATTCATACCCAAATCATGGCGTACTCAGCGAAATATGCGTCTAACTATTACGGTCCGTTCCGTGATGCCGTCGGTTCGTCGGGTAACCTCAAAGGTGGAGATAAGAAAACCTACCAAATGGACCCAGCGAATTCAGATGAAGCACTGCATGAAGTGGCGATGGACATCAATGAAGGCGCTGACATGGTGATGGTGAAGCCAGGCATGCCATACCTAGATGTGGTTCGCAGAGTGAAAACCGAACTGAAAGTACCGACGTTTGCTTACCAAGTATCTGGTGAGTATGCGATGCACATGGCGGCAATCCAAAATGGTTGGCTGAAAGAGCGAGAGACCGTATTGGAATCGCTTATGTGCTTCAAGCGTGCAGGTGCAGATGGTATTTTGACTTACTTTGCGAAGAGCGTTGCAGAGTGGTTGGCTGAAGAAGCGGCTGCTCGTCAGGCAGATGCTGCATCTATCAGTGGCGAACAATAATATTCGTCTCTTGTGCTTACCATAGTAAGACGTAAAGACTGAATATATAGCGAGCGATGAGGATCACCTTGTCGCTCGTTTTTTTTGCTAACCATTTAACGTTAAGGTTTTACGTTTCGATTGATCGGATTTTGCAATGAGATCAGGGTCTCAGTCGATTGCACTTCATCAATCGCTTGGAGCTTATCAATCAACACGTGTTGTAATTCTTCAATTGATCTACACATCAATTTGACGAAGATGTTATATGCCCCTGTGGTGTAATAAGCTTCAACCACTTCATCGAGGTCATTGAGTTTTGCCAAGGCTGAATGGTAATCACGGGCTGCATTTAAGTTAATGCCAATAAAACAACAGACATCGTAACCGAGCAGCTTCGGATTCACGACCACCTCGGTTCCCGTAATGATCGCCGCTGCGCGCATTTTTTCTACCCGCACGTGCACCGTTGCAGGGCTAACATTGAAACGCTTAGCCATCTCCGCGTATGGTGTACGGGCATCGGTCATTAGAGCATCTAAGATATCGCGGTCGAGGTCATCTATCCGTGGTAGCGGGGTCATCGTTATTTACCATCCCTTGGTTTATACCTGTGCGAGCATCTTTTATACTGACGTCGGATCGGGTGTGATTGAAAAATATACTTATGCATTCTGCGATAATGTAGATCTAAAGGCTACAGTAAAAATACTTAAGCAATGAATTAAAGGATCACTGGCAATATTATGCGCTTTCTTCTCTTGTTACTTTTTCCTGTGACCTTTTCCACTTTTGCGGCTCCGCCTAAAACCTTAGTGATCCACTCCTATCATCAAGGGCTTCGCTGGACTGATTCACTGCAAGCGGGTTTAGAAGTGGCGACTAATTCACGTGATATCCCCTTCAGTATTAGCTATATGGACAGTAAGCGTTATCAGTCGCCAAAATATCTAAATGAACTGCTTGATGTCTATCGTACAAAACTGCAAAAAGAAAAATATGATGCGATTGTCGTAACTGACGATCATGCTTTATGGCTAGTGAACCAGCTTGGCGACTATGTAGGGGATACCCCTGTGGTGTTTGGCGGTATTAATAATTATAACGCCCAAAAACATAACAAAATTAAACATGTTGTCGGTGTGCTTGAGTTATCTCGGGCGGTTGAGAATGTTAAGTTAGCCAAAAGCTTACAGCCGAACCTTAAGCGTTTATATGTTTTAGCCGATCGAACTTATACCGGGCAAGAGTTGTGGCACGATGTAGAAGAATATAAGCGTAAAGCTCCCAGTCTTGATATCGAATTGATTAAATTGCCTAACTATAAGTTTGATGATGTGCTGGACTTTGCCAGTGATTTACCACCCGATTCAGCGATCATCTTGCTTGTGTATTTTAAAGATGGCGATGGTCAGTTTCGGGCCAGTCGAAAGTTTGTTAAGCAGCTAACAGAGAGAGCATCGGCACCTGTTTATGTGATGTATAACTTCATGTTGCAGTATGGGGCGACAGGCGGGGTGGTGACCAGTGGTTATGACCTGGGCACTATGATGGGTAAATTACTCAATAATGTCTTAGACGGTGATATCGTCAGCTATCCAGTATTGCAGTCGAGTCCGAGCCAGTTGATGCTCAATTATCCAATGTTAGAGAAGTGGGGGATTGATGTTGATAACGACCAAGCGTTATTGCTTAATCAGCCGCTGACTTGGTTTGAACGTCACAAGAAAGAACTCAAAACCATGCTGTTTACCATTTTGGTGATGGGGCCTGTGATTATTTTGTTGTCTCTTATGATCCGCCGCCAGCGTAAGAGCGAACATCAATTGCAGCAAAGTCAGGCATTATTTGAAGGGGTGTTTGATCAAAGCTTTCAATATATCGCGATCTTGGAAACGCATGGCAGTTTAGTCTCTGCGAATCTAGCGCTACAGAATTTATTAGGCCGCAGCATCATTAAGTATGATCGCCCACTATGGCGTTGGGATTGTTGGGATCAAGATGGGGCATTGCAGCTTAGCCAAGCTTTCCTCTTGGCACAAAGCGATCAAATGTCACGCTTTACCGCGGAGCTACAAAGCAGCGATGGCGATCGCTTGATGTTAGATATCACCATCAAAAGCATGCCATTTGATGAGGCGGGTTCTGGCCAAATGTTATTTGAAGCGCGGGATATTACGGCTCGCAGCCAGATGGAAGATAAACTGCGCGATCGTGAGGTGAGCTATAGCCTGTTGTATGAACAGCAGCCCGTTATTTTACTGACTATTGATAGCCAAGCGCGCATTCAATCGGTCAATCAATTTGCAGCCGATCTTCTGGGTTACGATAAACGCCAGCTACTTGGTCATAAAGTCACGGATTTCTATTTGGATAGCACCGCTATTCCTCAGCAATTTGTTGCGTCGGCCGCTCAAGAAAGTGATCAAAAAGTATGGCGTCGTCAGTTGCAGTATCGCTGTGCTCGCGGTGATACAGTCTGGATTCGTGAAACCATCCGTCCAGCTCAATCGAAAAAACAGTTGTTGATTGTGGGAGAAGACATTACCTCTACCCATCAGCTGGAAGCCAAGTTGGCGTATCAAGCATGCCATGATTACCTGACGGATTTGTTTAACCGATCTTACTTTGAACAGCAATTAGAACGGGTCTTGTTAGACGTGTGCGACAAAGGTGCGCGTCATGCCATGTTCTATATTGATTTAGACCAGTTCAAAGTGATTAACGATACCGCAGGGCATGAAGCTGGTGATGAAGCGCTAAAGCAAGTGGCGTTAATGCTACAAAGCATCACGCCGAGTAAAGCGACCTTAGCCCGATTAGGGGGCGATGAATTTGCCGTGATCTTACGTCACTGTGATGCTAGCGATGCCCTCGCTTTTGGTCGGGAAATTCTATTGCTGCTTGATGAATCTGAATTCTATTGGCAGAACTCTCGTTTTAGTTTTAGTTGCTCGATTGGGGTGCGTTTGATTGATGAAACGGCAGGTTCACCCCAGCAAGTTCACGCCCAAGCGGATACCGCATGCTACGCCGCCAAAGATGAAGGGCGTAATCGCTTACACCTCTACCATCCGGATGATGAAGAGCTAAAGCGTCGTGAATTAGAAATGGAATACGTTAATCATATTCGTGACGCCTTGGCTGAAAAGCGGTTAGATTTATATGCGCAGCAAATCTCGCCGTTAGGGGGCGAGCACGGTAAGCATCATTATGAAATCTTGGTGCGGATGCGTAATCAAGATGGCTCGATGGTCTCGCCTGGATTGTTTATTCCCGCGGCTGAGCGTTATAACTTAGCGCACTTGATCGATCGTTATGTGGTGCAAGAAGCGATTGGATGGCTGCAAGCAAACCCGAAAGCTATCGAGCAGTTAGAGCTGTGTGCGATAAACTTGTCGGGACAGTCGATGGGCAATCGTGATTTTGTTGAATTCTTGATTGATCGTATTCGCCATTCTGGGATCCCTACTGAAAAACTCTGCTTAGAAATTACTGAAACCGCGGCCATTGGTAACATGAGTGAGGCGATACAACTCTTTACTCAATTAAAATCGTTAGGCTGTTTAATTTCGCTGGATGATTTTGGGTCAGGGCTATCATCGTTTGGCTATTTGAAGCGGATGCCGGTCGATATTATTAAAATCGATGGTATGTTTGTCCGCGATATTGCCGAAGATGAGATGGATTTTGCGATGGTAAAAGCGATCAATGAACTAGCCAAAAAAATGGGTAAGAAAACCGTGGCAGAGTTTGTTGAAAATGAAGCCATCTTGGCGAAGCTGCAAGATCTCGGGGTTGATTACGCGCAGGGCTATTTATTTGGCAAACCCCAGCCGTTAGCGAAACTGGTGGCAGAGTTGAGCCAAGACCAAAATGCGGTGGTATAATCCCGCCCCTTATTCTGATTAGCCGCATTTACCGGAGTATTTTGTGCAATTAGCTTTAATCTGTGAAGCCCCACAACGTCAGGGCGAGCTAGACCAATTAGCGCAACGCTGGGGACTTAGCCATACTGATAGCAGCGATTTTGCGTTGGTACTTACTGAAGAGCGTCTTGAACTGCGTAAGTTAGACGAACCTAAGCTGGGTGCAGTGTATGTCGATCTTGCTGGTGGTGCCGCTTCTCATCGTCGTAAATTCGGTGGTGGCCGTGGACAAGCGATTGCTAAAGCTGTTGGCCTTAAAGGCGGTGTGATGCCTAAGGTGCTAGATGGTACCGCTGGCTTAGGGCGTGATGCTTTTGTGCTGGCAAGCTTGGGTTGTAAAGTGCAGATGGTCGAACGTCACCCTGTTGTGGCTGCACTGCTTGATGATGGCTTAACCCGTGCTAAACAAGATCCTGAAATTGGTGGTTGGGTAAGTGAACGGTTGACGTTACTGCACGCATCAAGCCAGCAAGCTTTGATCGACTTAGCGGATAATGCTGACTTTGAAGCACCAGAAGTGGTGTATTTGGATCCTATGTATCCACATAAAAAGAAATCGGCATTGGTGAAAAAAGAGATGCGGGTATTCCAATCGCTAGTCGGTGCGGATCTGGATGCTGATGGCTTATTAACACCGGCACTGGCGCTAGCGACTAAACGGGTGGTGGTTAAACGCCCTGACTATGCTGAATTTTTAGATTTGGTGAAGCCTTCTACGGCGATTGAAACTAAAAAGAATCGGTTCGATGTTTATGTAAAGGCGGCCATGAAATAAACCCCATCAAGCAATGACGATTGGTTGGCGCTACTAGAGAGAGGGGCGCCTTACTGGTATAACTGCAGACATGGAAGAAATACGTCTACAAAACAGCACACGATAATAATGCGCCGCACCGAGATGTGGCCTCGTTTTGAGATGAGTAAGTCGCTTTTGCTTGGAGAGTCGTCAATGGCAAAGTCATTATGTAAGTATCGTCGCGTCGAAATTGCCGACAAGATTGCCATTATTAGCAAGATTGTCAGTGAACCTAATTTTATGTGTTCGAGCTGTGCGCGTGTCGCCAGTGAGAAAGTGTATCTGTGTAAACCCAGCGCATTAGTCTCTCAAGCGCGTTTAGCGAAAGTTCAGCCTGCATCGAGCATGAGCACCATAGTGCCAGAGATGACCGCGCTAAAAGAACATGAAGCGCAACCAGAGCAAGACTTGGGTAAAAAAGTCACTAAGTTGGCGAAGAAAAAAGCCAAGCGGTTAAAGCAAGCTGCGAAAGCGGTGAAGCGTTATAACCAAGCGGTAAAGAAAGCGCAAAAAACAGAAGAGGGTGACGCGTAGTCGTTGGCCGTACTTATGGATAATAAACAATAAAAAAGCCTCCGATAGTGGAGGCTTTTTTATGTCTGAATCACGCTTCTTTTACAAGAACCGCTGTCATCACACATGTGATCACTGAAACAATGATGCCTGAAACAAGTAGCCATGCAAACATATCCATTTCGGTTGTCCATTTGTTAGCGAGAAGAAGCTATATTGAATAACGTTTACAAAACGCTATCAATGGTGTGGATATAAGATGAAATAACTATTAACACTTAGAAACAATTATGTTGCTGGGGAAAGCTAAATCATTGGTTATGGGTATAAAAAAAGCACTCCGAGGAGTGCTTTATGTTATTTGCTAATAGATTTAGATCTTAGCAGGAAGTGCTAATGTTAGTGCTTGACGAGAAACCGACGCGGCACCTTGTTCATCATTGAGTTTTTCTAGCACTTTAACCAAATGCGCGTAATCGGTCACATCAGGACGAAGCGCGATAGCTTGCTCGAAATGACCTTTTGCTTCTTCCCACTTTTCATCTCGCATAAACAGTTGCGCCAGTGCGCTATGCGTCACTGGGTTGTTGCTGTCGTAGCGTAGTAAATCTTGCAGGCGAACAATCGCTGGGTGGTTATCTGGCAGATTCAGTTCAGCCACTAACTCAATTAAGGTGTCGTTGCTTTGCTTTTTCAGCGAATCACGTAGCACTGCGTACGCTTCGCTATCTGCTTTTTTGGTGATCATTTGGCGAACAAAGCAGGCCACGAGTTCTGGGCGTTGCTTGTCTTTACGGCTAAGGCCGTTCCAGTGACCCATTAGGCCATCGCTACCACTGTGTTGAGCTATGTGTACCATCAAACCACATTCAGCCTTCTGAGCCAGTATTACAGCTTCTTCAGCCGTAATAACGTGTTGTTTCTCAAGCTGAGGTAGTAGGGCTAATAACGGTTTCCAATCTTCAAGCTGGATGTAGCACTCTTTGAGTAGGCCCAGCATGATCGGGTTGCGACCGTGGTTTTGTTTGATATCACAAAGTGTAGCTAATGCTTGCTCATATTCTTTTTGGCGTAACTGTAGCTTGGCACGAGTTAACGCAACAGCGAGGTTTTGGCTATCAAGGTCAGAGGCTAAGCGAAGGTAATCATCACGTTGTTCTGTATCGCCTTGGCCTTGTGCGGCTTCCGCTGCAGCCAAGTAGTTTAGCATTGGTGTATCGCTGTACTTCACCGCTTTCACAACGAGCTTTTCTGCTTGTTTCCAGTCACCTTCGATCACTTTCATCAAGCCGTTTGCTGTGAGTGCTCGCGCTTTACGGGTTTTACGACCCGCAAACCAGCCACGAGTTGAACTGCTGAGTGAGAAGATACGTTTTAGGATGTTTTCGAGTAAGAACAACACGCCTAACAACACCACAACACATAAGATAAGCGTAGTGACACTCATTTCTATGGTTTGGTTAGCTGCTGATATCAGGACATAACCTTGATTACCTGCCAGCATAGGGCCAACCACGACACCAGCAATCAGCGCCGCTACAAGTAGTAACAGTTTGATCATGCTGGATTCTCCTCAGTGCTGATTGGTTTTACTTGGTTGCGAAGACGTTCACTGATCAAATCGGTGATTAACGGCTGAGATTGCAAACGCGTAGGGTAGCTAGCTTCAATGCCTTCACCCGCAAGTTGATCCAGTGTTTTGATGAAGCTTTGGGTTTCAGGGGCATCTTGGTTGTAGAACTGCTGCGCCCAGTCTTTCGCCATGACCAGCGACTTGCTGTATAGCTCACCTTCTTCACGGTAAACCGCTTTGATGGCTGTCTCTAGCTTAGATTTGATATTTTCTTGCAGATAGAAATCTTGTTTTGGTGAAAGCAGAGGTATCACGCTGCCATCACGCTTACGGTACGTAATGAAATGATCGCTGAAGTTCTGTAGCGATGTCATTAAGTTAGTTTTCCAGTCGTCTACCGACGTGCTGACTGTTGTGTCTTCTACGACTTCAGCTTCTGGCATGATGGCATTGGCCAATGGCAGGTTTGCCACTTGTTCTTGTAGGCTGGTTAAGCGAAGCACCAAGCCATCACGATCGATACGTGCTACCGATTTTAGTGATGTAATATCGGTGTTCATTGCTTTACGCACAGGCGTCAGACTTGGGTCGTTCAGCTCGGCAATACGGTTGTCCGCAGATTCCAGTAAGACAGTTGCGCTCACCACATCATGCTCTAACCATAATTTACGGCCCGCCATTTTCACCAAGTAATCCGCTTCAGCCAGTAACCAGTCGTTCGGACGACGGCCTTTCATTTCTGCGAGGGCGAGTTGTAAACCTTGGATTGATTGCTCTTGCTGAGTAATCGACACGTCGGTGCCATGTAGGCTTTGCTCTACTTTACCCAAGGTTTCTTGTTGGTTTGCAGCAAGTGCTGCTTTCATGCTGGTCAGTTGCTGTTGTAGCGCGGCAACTTGGGCATTTTGGGTTTGGGTTTGTTGATGGCCGTGATAATAAAGGCCAGCACCCAGAGCAATCACTAACGCAATGGCTATTGCGCCAGTTTTACTGCCACTTTTTTTGTCGGCGGGTGCTGCAGGCTGTGCTGTAGCTTTGGCCTCAGGTGCTGATTTCTCAGCAGAGCTTGTGGCTTTTTTGTCGGCTTCTTTTTGTGCTGACGTTTGTGGCTTACTTGCGTTAGCGCTCGCCTGCCCTTGCTGGTTGGTTGGCTTAGCGGCAGCTGAGCCATTTTCTGCAGGAGTGTTATTATTGGTTTTTTTATCAGTCATCCGATTATCCCATCGTGCCTATCTTGCTTAGGAACGTGAATAGCGCGTTATTGGATGCGCTGCCCACGGTGGAAAAGTTTTTAAAACCAAGCTGTTTTGCTTGGTTTGCAATCCTTTGGCTTGGTACGTAAAGCTGGCGTTGATAAAACCAAGCCTGTTGGTTTTGCGGTATTGCGGCGCATAAATGCGAAAGTTGCTCACCGCTGGTTACAACTAACGCTGTTACATCTTGTGATTGCCACTGCTGACAGAGTTGCTCCCCATTTAAAGGTAGCAAGCATCGTTGGTAGCATTCACAATAACTTACTTGGGCGCCACGTTCGCTAAGTGCTTGATGAATGAGCTCTCGTCCACCATTACCGCGTAAAATAATTATACGGCGTTGATTAACGTTGGCTAATTCAGGTAGTGCAAGTAAGCCTTCACTATCACATTGATGCTGTGGCTGGTGTACCGATTGTCCCGTTGCTTTGCTCAGGGCAGCAGCCGTTTTATGACCAACAGCTATATAATGCACGTTTTTTGGCCAGCTAGCACAGTGTGAAAGTAAGTAATTGTGAGCTAAATTTACTGCATGAACACTGACGGCAATCAGAAAATCATTTGGTTGCAGTAAATTTAGTTGAGAAATGAGGGTCGGCAGGTCGGGACCTGCCTGGATTGTAAGGAGTGGTTGGACAATGGCTTTGATCCCCGCACTGTTAAGCTGTTGAGCGAGTTGCTCACCATCGGGTGATGGGCGGGTGATCAAAATGGTCATTACGCGTTGCCGTACAATTCATCAAGAATGGTTTTAGCGCCATCAGCCAGTAGTTGCTCTGCTAGTTCTGTGCCGAGTTTTTCAGCATCAGCGGCAGCGCCAGAAATCTCGCCACTTACAATCTTGCTACCATCGGGCTCACCCACAAGGGCACGTAACCAGATTTGGTCACCATCAAGCAAAGAGTAACTGCCGATTGGCACTTGGCAGCCACCTTGCAGGCGATTGTTCATCGCACGCTCACACAAGACGCGCGTTGCGGTGTCTGGGTGGTTAAGTGGGGCTAATAAGCGGCGGACACGCTCATCATCTAAACGACATTCAATGCCTACTGCGCCTTGGCCTACAGCTGGTAGGCTGACTTCAGGCTCAATCGCACAACGAATACGGTCTTCCATTTTTAGACGGATAAGGCCAGCACACGCAAGAATGATGGCATCGTATTGGCCTTCATCAAGTTTACGTAAGCGTGTGTTAACGTTGCCGCGTAAATCCTTCACCACAAGATCAGGACGGTTGGCGCGTAGTTGGCATTGGCGACGTAAGCTAGATGTGCCCACAATGGCACCTTCAGGCAGTTCATCAATGTTGTTGTAGGTATTCGAGACAAATGCATCACGTGGGTCTTCACGTTCACAAATTGTCACTAAGCCCAAGCCTTCAGGGAATTCGACCGGTACATCTTTCATCGAATGCACGGCAATATCGGCGCGGTCTTCTAACATCGCCACTTCCAGCTCTTTCACGAACAATCCTTTACCACCCACTTTGGCGAGTGGGGTATCAAGGATAATGTCGCCTTTAGTGACCATAGGTACTAATTCTACCGTTAAGCCTGGGTGCGCTTGTTCTAGTTCAGCTTTTACAAATTCAGCTTGCCACATGGCGAGTGGACTCTTGCGCGTAGCAATACGGATGGGTTTATCGGTCATAGAATAGGATCCATAAAAAGGCGTTATTTTCGCTAATCGTATCACTCCTGCCGCGTGATGGTAATGAACAACTAGTCAGGAATGCATGGAAGTTGTATTGTCTTGAAATGTGTCTCGATTAATGTGATATTTCTCACATAACCCTCAAGATGCCACGGTAACCCCGTTGGTGCGCTGGCGAAATTGCCGGAATATACTAGCTTGAGGGATGAGGCAAAAGGATAACGCCGGCCATCACCGCATCTGCTATTCATAAGTTGTCATAAATCGTCACTAACTTTACGAGTAATGCAAAAAGTGTTAGATTGATCACGTTTTTGCTCGTATGTAGAACGTTCTCTACACTATTAATGACAAGATTTGGGCCGCTTAATGCTGGCAGCTCTTGGAAGAGTAATTTGCACAACTATATTCAGACGCTAAAAAGTAGACTGGATGCACTTCATATACTTCGTAATGAACGTGCTCATGCCGCAATGACGGCGACCTCGCAGCAGGTGTATCACTTGTTGCCTGTCTTACTGCATTATAATCACCCTGCAATTCCGGGCTATCTCGATCAAGAGGTACAGCACGGTATTGTGTCGTTTTCGCTATCTGAGCAACAGCAACAGTTCGTTGACGACTGTGGGTTAGCTGTTGGCGCTGAACTAACACTTCCTTCTAATGGACTCTCTTCACCGATCCTGGGCTTGTATGCGATGGGCAGTACCTCTTCGCTGGGACAAAGCTTGACCAGCGATTTGGATATTTGGGTCTGTATTCGCACCAATATGCCAGTTGATGAGCGTGAAGCGCTCGACAGCAAATGTTCCCTGATTTCTGATTGGGCGATGGCACAAGGTGTTGAAGCTAATTTCTTTTTAATTGATGAAAATCGATTCCGCGACAACTTCTCTGAAGCCATGACTGGGGAAAACTGTGGTTCAAGTCAGCACTTGTTGCTATTGGACGAGTTTTACCGTTCTGCCGTGCTAATGGCAGGCCAGCCGCTATTGTGGTTTATGGTACCGCCAGAAATGGAAGAGTGTTACGACGAATATGTCGATTACCTTGTTTCTGCTGGTCATATTCGCCGTGAAGAATGGATCGATTTTGGCGGATTAACCCGCATTCCAGCTGAAGAATATTTTGGCTCAAGCTTATGGCAGCTTTATAAGAGTATCGACTCACCGTATAAGTCGGTACTGAAAGCCATTCTGCTTGAAGCTTATTCTTGGGAATACCCGCATACCCAGCTACTGAGCGTAGATGCTAAGCGTCGCTTCTTTGCGGAAGAGCGCTTTGAGTACTGTATGGACGCGTATTACCTGATGCTGGAAAAAGTGACTCGCTATCTTGAACGTATCGACGATCACCGTCGTTTAGATTTAGTGCGTCGCTGCTTTTACCTTAAAACCCACGAGAAGCTCACCCGTGAACCGTCTTCTGGTTCAGTGGCATGGCGTCGTCGGGTGTTGCAAGAATTGACTACCGAGTGGCAATGGTCACACGAAGTATTAAGTGAACTTGATAATCGTCGTAATTGGAAAGTCGGTCAGGTTAAACGTGCTCACAATGAGCTGCTTGATGCCTTAATGCTGAGCTACCGTAACCTGATCCGTTTTGCGCGTCGTAACGACATTACCTCGGCAATCAGCCCTGAAGATATCAGTATTTTGGCGCGTAAACTGTACGCGGCATTTGAGGTGCTTCCGGGCAAGGTGACGCTGCTGAATCCGCAGATTTCACCGGATTTGCACGAATCAGACCTGACATTTATTCAAGTACCAGCGGGGCGTACTAATGCTGCAGGGTGGTATTTGTACAAGCAGCCGCTCGATCCATACGCGATTTTGGGGCAGCCATCGTTAGAGCATAACCGTTACCTCAGCAAGCTGGTGGCATGGTCCTACTTTAATGGTCTGCTAACGGAATCAACCTGTTTGCACAATGTGGTGCGTGACACCGATTTGGATATCGATAAGCTGTACCAATTGGTCAGTGACATTCGTAATACTTTCCCTATTCGTCGCCCACAGCCAAGTTTACAAGCGTTATCGAGCCCATGTGAAATTCGTCAGTTAGGGTTATTTATCAACCTTGAAAATGATCCGACGACTGAATTAAAAAATCGCTCGATCCGTTTTGATTTTAAAAACACCGATATTTTCAGCTACGGCCCAGACCAGCAGTGCTTAGTCGGCAGTGTTGATTTGGTGTACCGCAATTCGTGGAATGAAGTGCGTACCCTGAATTTCAGTGGTGAAAATTCGATGCTTGATGCGCTGAAAACGGTGTTGGGCAAAATGCACCAAGATGCGATTCCACCAGAATCGGTGGATGTGTTCTGTTATAGCAAACACATGCGCGGCTTGATCCGTAACTTGGTGTATCAATTGGTGGCTGAGTGTATTGAAATGCGCTTGAAGCCGGTTGAACAAGAAAAACGTCGCCGTTTTAAAGCCATTCGCATTGGTGACCAAACCCATGGCCTGTTCTTTGAGCGTCGTGGTGTATCGGTACAGAAGCTGGAAAATTCGGTCGATTTCTACAGCTGCATTTCCAGTAACAAGCTGATTGGTTCACCGCAGTTGGTGATGGGTAAGACGGATGAACCGCATCCACCTGAAATTGTTGATGCGTATGCGAGTGAAGGTTTAATCCAATTTTTCTTTGAAGATTGCGATCAGGGTTTCAATATTTATATTTTGGATGAAACCAATCGGATTGAAGTATACCGTCAATGCAGCGGCGATAAAGACGAGATGGTGCACGGTGTAAACCGTTTCTACACCTCAGCACAAGATCGCTTCAGTTACAGTGCGAACTTCATTAACTTCAACCTGCCGCAGTTTTATGACATCGTGCATTCTGAATCTGGTGGTTGCCAAGTTATTCCGTTTAAGAGTGGTCAGCAAGTACAGCGTCGACCTAGCTCTGGTAGCTCAGCAGCAGCCGTTATGTCGTTTTCATCGCGTTAATTACTTTGCTCAACCTTAATGAGCAATAAAATAAAAAAGCCTTCCCGTTCATCACGTTGGAAGGCTTTTTTGTTATGTGGCAAGCAAAAGAAGCGGTGGTTACCACTCCACAGCTTCACCTGCATGCAAAGAACACTCACGTTTAACCAAGGCAAAAAACTCTTCGCCACTGCGGGTGCAGCGCCATTCTGTGCCATCAAATTTGAAATGGTAGCCACCAGATTTAGATGCCAACCACAATTCATGAAGCGGCTCTTGGCGGTTAATAACGATTTGGCTACGGTTTTCAAACTCCAGTGTCAGGACATTACCAGTCGTCTCAGGCTCGATATCTGCACCCGATTCATCGATGCCATCTTCAAGTGCTTGTAGGGCTAGATCAGCCAAGTTGTGAAATTCAGTATCATTCATCCCATTACGTCCTATTGCTTTTCCTATTCTTGGTGCGATTATAGAGGGCATTGAAACGATAATCACTGGCTTTAAAAATGCGTAAAGGTTTATTAGCGATTTTAGTACTGGGTGTGTTGGCGATCTCGGGTTGTGGCCAGAGTGGCGCATTGTACATGCCGCAAGATGCCGATCAGCAACAACAACAGTAGCGATACCGAACAGGGAAGAAAGACATTGGATTACTTTAATTACCAGCAAGATGGCCAGTTATGGGCCGAAGAAGTGGCACTCACTGAGCTCGCCGAGCAACATGGCACACCATTGTATGTATATTCTCGTGCGACGTTAGAGCGTCACTGGAAAGCGTTTGATCATGCGGTTGCCGATCAGCCACACCTCATTTGCTATGCCGTGAAGGCAAACTCGAACATTGGTGTACTGAATGTTCTGGCGCGTTTGGGATCGGGCTTCGACATTGTTTCGCAAGGTGAGTTAGAACGTGTAATAACGGCCGGTGGTGATCCAGCCAAGATTGTCTTTTCGGGGGTGGGTAAAACCTCGGCCGAAATGAAACGTGCGCTAGAATTAGGTATAAAGTGTTTCAATGTCGAATCTGAACCTGAGTTAGAGCGTTTAAACCGTGTTGCGGCAGAGCTTGGTGTTATTGCTCCTATTTCACTGCGTATTAACCCAGATGTGGATGCGAAAACGCACCCTTATATTTCAACGGGACTGCGTGATAATAAATTCGGTATTGCCTTTGACCGTGCACCAGTGGTGTACCGATTAGCGCACAGTTTACCGAATTTAAAAGTGACAGGCATGGACTGTCATATTGGCTCTCAGCTGACGGATATCGATCCGTTCATTGATGCGACAGATCGCTTACTGGCGTTGGTAGACGAACTAAAAGCGGAAGGCATTTATATCGATCACCTTGATGTCGGTGGTGGTTTGGGAGTGACGTATAATGAAGAGCAGCCACCGTTACCGTCGGAATACGCAACGGCGTTGCTCAAGCGGTTAGAGAATCATCCTGAACTTGAACTGATTTTTGAGCCTGGTCGAGCCATTGCGGCCAATGCGGGTATTTTGCTGACTCGCGTTGAATACCTCAAACATACTGAACATAAAAACTTTGCCATTATTGATGCGGCAATGAATGATTTGATCCGTCCAACCTTGTACCAAGCATGGCAAGATATTATCGCTGTTGTTCCTCGTGATGGTGAAACTACTGAGTATGATTTTGTCGGACCAATCTGTGAAACGGGTGATTATCTGGGTAAAGAACGCCTGCTTTGTTTAGCTGAAGGTGATCTACTCGCGGTTCGTTCGGCGGGTGCTTATGGTTTTGTGATGTCATCGAATTACAATACCCGCGCCCGCGCGGCTGAAATTATGGTCGACGGTGATACTGCACATGTTGTTCGCCAACGTGAGCAGCTAGAGCAACTTTGGCAGTCTGAATCGCTATTGCCTTAATCTTTACGGTATTGAACACACAGGCACCTCTATGGGTATAACTATAAAAAAGGAACAACATGCAGATTAATTTTTCCAAAATGCATGGTTTGGGCAATGACTTCATGGTGGTCGACTGTGTCACACAAAACGTATTCTTCTCACCTGATGCGATCCGCCGCTTAGCGGATCGCCATCGTGGTGTCGGTTTTGATCAGTTGCTGGTAGTTGAACCGCCGTACGATCCTGAAACCGACTTCCATTACCGCATATTCAATGCGGATGGCAGTGAAGTTGAACAGTGTGGCAATGGTGCGCGTTGTTTTGCGCGTTTTGTCTGGATGAAAGGGTTAACCAATAAGTACCTGATTTCGGTTAGCACCAAAGCGGGCAAAATGTTACTGAAGCTTGAGAACGACAACCAAGTCACCGTCAACATGGGTGAGCCGATTTTCGAGCCGAGCAAGATTCCATTTCGTGCCAAACAGACAGAAAAAACCTATTTATTGCGCGTCGGCGATAGCACCCTTTTTTGTGGTGCGGTCAGCATGGGCAATCCTCACTGTGTCACCGTGGTGGACGATGTAGATACCGCTGGTGTCGAAACGTTAGGGCCATTGATGGAGTCGCATGAACGTTTTCCTGAACGTGTTAATGCTGGTTTCATGCAAGTGATTAGCGCCAATGAAGTGAAGTTGCGTGTGTACGAGCGTGGCGCAGGTGAAACTCAGGCCTGTGGCAGTGGTGCGTGTGCGGCTGTTGCGATTGGCCAGCGCCAAGGCTTGCTCGACGAAAAAGTAAAAGTAGTATTACCTGGTGGTGACCTGCACATCAGCTGGGCTGGTGAAGGGAAACCCCTCTACATGACTGGGCCTGTGGCGCATGTCTATGATGGACAAATTGTATTATGACCGATGTATCGCAACTGGATGAACTGACCGAAGTGGTGTCAGACACCCCGTTGAATGACAAATTACACGATGAAGCGGTGGCGGAGTATTTACTGAGTCACCCTGAGTTCTTTTTACGCCAGCCTGATTTGCTGGCGTATTTGCACATACCACAAAGTGAACGTGGCGTAGTGTCTTTGGTTGAAATCCAGCTTGAGCGTTTACGCCATAGAGTGAATGAACTGGAAGGCAACATTACGCGCTTAGTGGATATCGCCGCGAAAAATAGCGACTTACATGCGTTATTTTCACAAGCACAGGTGAAGTTGTTCCAAACTCACAATATCTATCAAGCTTTGCTCGTGCTGGATGAATTAACCACTGAATTGAACCTTGAATACAGTTTGCGTTTGTTCGATAGCATGGACGATAACTTATTTTTAGATCGTCGCGAGTTTGAATCTTTCCGTGTTTCACATATGTCTCGTCGCTCGGTGTATTTAGGCCGCTTGCGTAAAAAAGAGAGTGAAATGCTGTTTGAGCAACCACCACAATTAGGTTCATTTGTGGTGTTACCGCTAGGACTAGACCGTCCGATTGGAGTCTTGAGTTTCTCAAGTGCCGATGGCGGGCATTTTCAGCCCAATATGGATACCTTGTTTGTTGAACAGTTGGCGTTGATCATTTCGCGTTTGATCAGCCACTGGGAATACAGCCGTGAGATATTTGAGTGAGTGGGTTACCCGTGAGCTTAGAAAAGTCGCTTAATCGCTTTTACGAGTATATTCGTAGTGAGCGTGAACTGAGCTTACATACTCAGCATAACTATAAGCGTCAGTTAACGACCATGGCAGAGCAGCTAGTGGTGCTCGGCGTGACAGATTGGCAGCAAGTGGATGCTGGCTGGGTACGTCAGCTTGCGAGTAAAGGCATGCGCGATGGCTTAAAAGCCAGTAGTTTATCGATGCGTTTATCGGCGCTGCGCAGCTTCTTTGATTATTTAGTTCAGATTAAAGTGCTAGCTGCCAATCCAGCGAAAGGGGTATCGGCACCGCGTAAAGCGCGGCCGCTACCGAAAAACCTCGACGTCGATGAAATGGATCAGCTGCTGAATGTGAACGAGGATGATCCATTATCGATTCGTGATCGTGCTTTGATGGAATTGATGTATGGCGCGGGATTACGTTTAGCTGAAATTGTCGGCGTGAATGTTCGTGACATCAGTTTAAGCAAAGGCGATCTTCGCGTGATAGGTAAAGGTGATAAAGAGCGGATAGTGCCGTTTGCAGGTCTTGCCCGTGAATGGGTGGCAAAATGGCTAAAAGTTCGTGGCCAATTGGCGAGTGCAGGTGAACCTGCGTTATTTGTTTCTAAGCTAGGTACCCGTATTTCGACCCGTAATGTTCAAAAACGGATGGCTGAATGGGGGCAGAAACAATCAGTGTCGAGCCACATTAGCCCGCATAAACTCCGCCACAGCTTTGCTACCCATATGCTGGAATCGAGCGGGGATTTACGTGCGGTACAAGAACTACTGGGTCACGCGAACCTATCAACGACCCAAATCTATACCCATCTTGATTTTCAACACCTTGCGAAGGTGTACGATGAATCCCATCCACGTGCCAAGCGCGGCAATAAATAATGTGTTGAGCGAGTAATGCAGTTTTACCGACCTTTAAAGCCAATCAAAGCCTTAACCTTTGATTTAGACGATACACTTTACGATAACCGCCCTGTTATCCGTCGTGCCGAGCAGGCGATGTATGACTGGTTGCATTCGAAGCACCCAGTGTCACGCATGCTGACCGTTGCCGATTGGATGGCGTTAAAGTTGCGGTTGGCGAACATCGACCCTTGGTTGCGCCATGATGTGACCCTTTGGCGTTTTGAGTTATTGAAAATAGGCTTAATGCAGTTAGGTTATTCGCTCAATCAAGCGACTCAAGCCGCAAACGACGGTGTCGCGACAGTGTTGGCAGTCCGTAATCAGGTTGATGTCCCGCCAGAGACCCACCGTGTGCTGGCATTGTTAGCCCAACGCGTGCCGTTAGTGGCCATCACCAATGGTAACGTGGATGCTGATAAGATTGGCTTGAGTGGCTATTTTAGCCACCTATTACAGGCAGGTCGTGATGGGGCGGCTAAACCCGCGCCTGATATGTTTGTTCGGGCTGCTCAGCTCATTGGTGTACCTTGTGAAAATATTCTCCATGTCGGCGATCACTTACATACCGATGTTAGTGGTGCCTTATTGAATGGCTATCAAGCCTGCTGGTTTAACGATCTTAACCGTTGTTTGCATCGTGAGCCGCGCGCCCGTCGGTTACCCGATATTGAGATATCATCGTTGGCGGCATTATTGGATGTGGTCGCTGAATAGCGAATAAGCAAGTGAACAGAAACAACAAGGCGACGTTATTCACGTCGCCTTTTTTATTGAGCTTTTTTTTGTTGTGTCTCGTCAGGAAAGGCTTTATTGCAGTGCGCTGTGTTTTTTCGGTTCGCTGCTGATCAGTTTGTCTACCGAGAATAAGCCAGCCCCCCAGAAGACGTTCACTAGCATCATCATGCCCCATAGCTGGTGGTCGAAAAAACCTTTCTCCCACAGTAAGGGATAGGACACTACGGCGATAATGTTAAACACAAACAGCACCAACGCCATTGGACGGGTAAATAACCCAAGTACTAAGAAAGCCGGTAAAATTAATTCTGCCGCTGTCCCCATGTAGGCGGCTAATTGCCACGGAATAAGTGGAACTTGGTATTCAAATTCAAATAAATACAGGGTGCTGTCCCAGCTGGAATATTTCACCATTCCTGATTTAAAAAAGACCCATGCGACCCACAGGCGAGTAAAGAGCAATAGAAAAGGGATCAGGGGATCGGTGATCCGTTTAGCGACCCCATCGATGTGTTTCATAAAATTCAGCATGCGCTATCTCCCTGTGGCAATCCTTGAATGTCTGAAAAAACCTGCTGTTGGATCAATTCGCCGAGTATTGCCATCATTGCCGCAGTGGCTTCCCCTAGTGAACGACCTTGTTGGCTTAATTGCACCAGCGCGGTGGCGGCGGGGGTGGTGGTAAGCACTGATAGCTGCTCGGGGTGATGTTGAATAATGACCGACTCGGCTTGGGTGAGATCGATCTCTTCGACCTTATCTTGATGGACCATATGCCAGATACTGCCGACTGGGTAGTTAGCATCCAGTAAATAGGTATGCTCAGGCACCGTTAGCGTTGCGTGGGCGATATTGTCTTCGGTGAGATATTGTAATTTCTCGAAGGGGAAGTTGATGGCATGGCAAGGGTGCTGATTCGCGCTGTCGATCAGCCATTCCAGTTGAATTAATTCGACTAGATAAGGCACCGCTTCTAATAAGCTGGGATGAGTACATACTGTATTACCGAAACACGCACCGTATGGTGTTACGTCACCTTGCTTGAGAGGGTAATTGAGCACATGCTGGCGGGCTAATTGGGTAAAGCACTCTTCACCAATTACCGCCTGGGTACAGGGGTAGGTTGCTTCAAGTACTTCGCATAGACTTACGACGAAATTATTGCGATATACCTGAATGAGTTGGTCGGCGGGAAAGCGGCCCACCTGAATATGCTCGGTCACATCGCTGGGTTGATAGTGCAAGGCCGTCGAAAAGTCTTGCTGTAATTGGTGCAAAGCGGGTGCTGAATCAGGGGAGGGTGATTTTTCCATAGTGCGCCTCCTGCGTAATAATGGTGGTTGCTTTATGGGCCTCTGCCAACAAAACATCTAATTCAGGTATATCTAGATCCCACTCAATCAGGGTCGGAACTGCGCCATGCTGGCGGATCCACAGCTGATAGAGTAACCAGACGGGTTTACTGACTGGGCGGCTATGGGTGTCGATCCAAATCTCACCTTGTTCAAACTCTTTTACCGTAAAGCCTGCGAGGTGAATCTCTTTGACGGCAGCTGGGTTGAGCGCGCTGATATATTGCTGGCAATCAAAGCCATGGTTAAAGCTACTGACGTAAATATTATTGAAATCGAGCAATAAACCGCAGCCAGTGCGCTGTTGTACTTCGTGCAGAAACTCCCACTCGGGGATCGCTGAATGGCGAAAGCTGAGATAGCTCGAGGGGTTCTCAACCAGAAACTCTCGCCCTAAGTAATCTTGAACTTGCTCAACCTTATGGCAAAAATTTGCTAAGGCCTCTTCGGTGTAGGGCAGTGGCAGTAAATCATTAAAATACTGGCCGTCGACCGAACTCCAACTTAAATGATCCGATACCGCAATTGGATTTACTTCATCCACTAAGTGCTTGAGCTGTTTGAGGTGTTGTTTATCCAACGGATCAGTAGACCCCAGTGATAACCCAATTCCGTGGCAGCTGATGGGGTAGTGGTTTACTATTTCTCGAAGCTGTTCACGCGCAGTGGAATGGGGATTGAAGTAATTTTCACTATGGATTTCAAGCCAGCCAATGTTGGGGCGCTGTTCGATGATTTGTAAGATGTGGGGGGAGCGTAAGCCCACCCCAACCATCTGTTGCTGTGTCAGTCTGCTCAATTATTTCGCCTCTGAAGCGCTACCAGACAGACGGTCACATAAACCTTTTGGTACCATGATGAAGGCATCTTTCTGACCATCGACTTTAGATGTACCAGCACATGAACTCGTCTTAGTCGCACAATCATTTTTACCTGCTTTAGCGACGCCGTAGCATTTCTCTTTTGCGCCATCAGCCGCAACAGCTGACGTTGAAGCCATAGTACCTGCAAGTGCAATAAGACCAGTAACAGCAGTGGCTAGGGCGATATTTGTCTTCTTCATAGTAATTCCTCTTTATACGCTGACTGTTGCTTGATGTAGCAACATTTCCTTTTGGTTTTTAATGGCGCTTTTTGCGCTCTCGGAACATAAGAAAGGGGTAGCAAGAAAATAATTTCACCTTTTTTACAATTAATTTACTTAGGTGTAACTTTCCGCTAGTTCCAAGCATAGAACAAAAAATAGTCAGCAAGAGGTTGAATCACTGATAACTTCTCAGAGTATTCTGAAATGGAGCTGTTATAATCGACAGCATTGTATAAATAACCAGTAGATGGCGATGGACGTATCACTCCTGTTAGATGGTCTTAATGACAAACAACGCGAAGCGGTGGCAGCACCGTTAGGTAACCACTTAGTGCTGGCAGGTGCGGGCAGTGGTAAAACACGGGTGCTGGTTCATCGTATTGCTTGGTTAATGTCGATTGAGCAAGCGTCACCGTATTCGATTATGTCGGTGACCTTTACCAATAAAGCGGCGGCAGAAATGCGAGGCCGTATTAACGAGCTAATGCATGGCTCATCGGCGGGCATGTGGAATGGTACTTTCCATGGTCTATGTCACCGCATGCTACGGGCGCATTATCTTGAAGCGCGTTTGCCTGAAGACTTCAATATCCTTGATTCTGATGATCAGATGCGTTTGATGCGCCGTCTGATTAAGCTGCATAACCTTGATGAAAAACAATGGCCTGCCCGTCAGGCGGTATGGTACATCAACGGTAAAAAAGACGAAGGGCTACGCCCGAAACATATCGATACCTTCAACGACCCGGTTGAACAAACCTGGCTGCGTTTATACACCGCGTATCAAGAAGCCTGTGATCGTGCTGGTTTAGTCGATTTTGCTGAATTATTGCTGCGTGCCTTTGAGTTAATCCGCGATAACAAACATATTCGTGAGCATTACCAAGCGCGCTTTAAGCATATTTTGGTCGACGAATTCCAAGATACCAACAACATCCAATTTGCATGGTTACGCCTAATGGCGGGACCAGATTGTAATGTGATGATCGTCGGTGATGATGACCAATCTATCTACGGTTGGCGTGGGGCGAAAGTTGAGAATATTCAACGTTTCTTGAATGATTTCCAAGGGGCGTCATCTATTTTCCTCGAGCAAAACTACCGTTCGACAGGGAATATTCTAAAAGCGGCCAATGAACTGATTGCCAATAACAATGAGCGTATGGGCAAGAGTTTGTGGACCGACGGTGCCGAAGGCGATTTGATCTCAATTTACTCGGCGTTTAACGAGCTTGATGAAGCTCGCTTTGCGGTCGGTAAAATCAAAGAGTGGCGTGAACAAGGTGGGGTGTTGAAAGACACGGCATTCTTGTACCGTAGTAATGCCCAATCGCGCGTGTTGGAAGAAGCCTTAATCCAAGCGGGTATGCCTTACCGTATTTACGGCGGGATGCGTTTCTTCGAACGCCAAGAAATTAAAGATGCATTGTCTTACTTGCGCTTAATGAGCAATCGTAACGATGATGCGTCGTTTGAGCGGGTGGTGAATACCCCAACGCGTGGCATTGGTGATCGCACTTTAGAAACTATTCGTTTAGCGGCGCGTGATCGTGGCATGACGATGTGGCAGGCGAGTATTTCCTTGCTTGAAGAACAAGTGCTCGCAGGCCGTGCGGCCAATGCGCTACGTCGTTTCATCGAATTGGTGAACGCGTTAGAAGACGATACTGCTGAGTTACCTATGTACCAGCAAACCGATGAAGTGATCCGAAACTCTGGCTTACGTGCGATGTACGAGCAAGAGAAAGGCGAAAAAGCGCAAGCGCGGATCGAAAACTTGGAAGAGCTGGTGACCGCAACCCGTCAGTTTGAAGTACCAGAAGAAGCCGAAGAGATGAGTCCGTTATCGGCGTTCTTGTCGCATGCGGCACTGGAAGCGGGTGAAGGCCAAGCCGATGAGTTTGATGATGCTGTGCAGCTGATGACAATGCACAGTGCCAAAGGTTTGGAGTTCCCAGTGGTCTTTATGGTCGGCGTTGAAGAGGGCATGTTCCCGAGTTCTCGCACGACCGAAGAAGTGGGTCGGTTAGAAGAAGAGCGTCGTTTGTGTTACGTGGGCATGACCCGCGCCATGAAAAAGCTCTACATCACCCATGCTGAAATGCGCCGCTTATACGGTAAAGATAATTACCACAAGCCGTCACGTTTTATTCGGGAGATCCCCGAGCAGCATGTCGAAGAAGTCCGCATGAAGGCGCAAGTGTCGCGCCCAGCGACTGGTGGGCGCTTTAGCCAAACTACGGTGAACGACAACTTTAACCAAACCGGATTTAGCTTAGGCCAGCGTGTTCAGCATCCGAAATTTGGTGAGGGGACAATTATCAACTTTGAAGGCAGTGGTGCGCAAAGTCGCGTGCAAGTCGCCTTTAACGGTGAAGGGATTAAGTGGTTGGTAACCCAATACGCCAAGCTTGATCCGATGTAATCACAGCGTATGTGTTAAATAATGAACAGCCCGCGATATGAAAATATCGCGGGCTTTTTGTTGGTAGGTGCAGGCGCGCTTATTACAAGGTATTACAGGTGCGCGTTATTACTGGGCGACGACTTTGCCTTCGCGACGTGGATCGGCGGCGCCAATCAGGTTTTTGCCGTCAATGCGGATTGCTTGTACCCCAGAGTTAAGCGGCTTTATTTTCACATCAAAGCCTAATCGCTCTAATTTTGGCGCCCAGAGTTCAGCATTGGTGTCTTGTTCTAGCTCAAAAGCACCAAAGCGGTTGTTCATGTTAGGTAAGTTGATGGCCTGCTGTAAATCGAGCCCCCAATCGAGATGGCCGACCAAAGTTTTAGCGACATACCCAATAATCTGACTGCCACCGGGTGAACCAACGGCTAAGCGTGGTTCCCCATCTTCTAACACGATAGTCGGTGCCATCGATGAGCGAGGGCGTTTGCCTGGCTCAATGCGATTAGCAATGGGAATACCATCGACATGGCTGCGGAAAGAAAAGTCGGTCAGCTCATTGTTGAGCAAGAATCCCCGTACCATTAAGCGAGAGCCAAAGCCATTTTCTATCGTGGTGGTCATGGATACGACATTGCGATCTTTATCGACAATAGTGAAATGGCTGGTGGAGGGCAGCTCTATGGATTCATCTGGCGCGTAGGTGTTGGCGTAGTTCCAAGTCGGCATACCGGCTTCTGCTTTTGTTAGTACCTGATTACCCTTAAGTAACTTCGCGCGCTCTTCAATATAGTCATCGGCGAGCAAGCCTTTGGTAGGCATCGGCACATAGTCGCTATCGGCCATATAACGGCCTCGATCGGCAAAAGCGAGGCGTGAAGCATCGCCAAGTAAGCGCCAGCTGTGGACATCACTGGCCCCCATTTTATCGAGCGGATAATAGCTTAGCATGCTCATGATTTGCCCGAGCGTGAGTGCCCCAGAGCTCGGAGGTCCCATGCCACAGATACTGTACTGGCGGTAAGGGGCGCACACCGCAGGACGTTCTTTCACTTGGTAAGTGGCGAAATCCATGGCGCTCAATACCCCAGGGTTTTCTTCCACGCTCCGCACTGTTTTGACGATGTCTTTGGCGATCTGACCGTGGTAAAAGGCGGTCGCACCTTGATCGGCGATTAGGCGCAGTGTCTTGGCGTATTCAGGATTTTTGAGTTGTTGCCCTGCTTGAATTGGGGTGCCATCATCGTTAAAAAAGTAGGCTTTGGTTGGGGCGAAACGTTGAAGATATTCTTGGTCTTTCTCGACGAGTGACGCCAAGCGAGGGCTGACAGGAAACCCTTTCTGTGCCAGTTTGAGTGCTGGCGCAAACAGATCTTTCCATTTTAATTTCCCTAAACGCTGGTGGGTGTGCCAAAGCAATTTGACGGTGCCCGGCGTGCCCACAGACCGTCCGCCTACCACGGCATCAAAGAACTTTAACGGTTGGCCTTTGTTGTCTTGAAACAAAATGGGGGTGACAGCATAAGGTGCGGTTTCACGGCCATCAAAGGTGGTCATCGCTTGCTTTTTTGCATCCCAATAGACCAAGAAGGCGCCGCCACCAATGCCCGATGATTGCGGCTCCACTAAGCCAAGTACGAGCTGGGTGGCAATCATGGCATCAATCGCATTCCCGCCTTGGCGCAGCATTTGCGCCCCTGCATCACTGGCCAATGGATTGGCAGCGGCCACCATCCATTCAGTGCCTTTGACCAGCGTTTGTTGTTGTAAACCTGTCGCCGCTTCTGGGGCGATGCTGTCTGTGGTTTGGCTGGCAAAAAGTGAGGAGCTAGAAAAAACAAACGCCAAGCTGAGAGTGAGCTTGGCGAGAGTTGGGGGCGTCATTTTCGGCATTGGGTGTCCTCTGATTTATGTGCATTCCATTTGCAATGAAATCAGAGTGGCAGCCTTATTATGCCTTGTCTAATTATTGGACAGGTTTTGTGCTTAAATTCAAATTCCGCTGACCACAGACCATAGAATGATTGAACCAATACTGATGAAAAGCACACCGCAGATACCGTCAATGTAGGGAGCGGCATATTGCAGTTTTTGCTGAAGACGTTTTCCCGTTAAGAGCCAAGCTAATAGCGCAAACCACATAAAAGAGGTGAGCCATAAAATAGCGATGGCACTGATTTTCCCCGTTAGCGACATATCGGCAGGCACTAGCGTTGAGAGTAAGCTAATAAAAAACACCAAGGCTTTCGGGTTAAGAATATTGGTGGTGAAGCCTTTCATCAGGGCTTGCTTACGGTTTGCCAAGACACGCGGTGGTGTTGGTGAAGCGGCTGGTTGTGTGGCTGGCTGCGACTTTTCATTCCTGTGTTCACTGCTGCGCTTTGCTCGCCACAGAGGCAATAAAATCCCCTTTACTGCGCCAATCCCAAGCCACAATAAGTAACTACCGCCTGCGGCTTGCAGTAAGGCAAATAACATCGGATGTTGATGAATAAGCAGGCTTGCCCCTGTGAGGCTCAAAATAGAATGCATCAAAATACCTAGAGATAATCCCAAGGCAATACTGATCCCTGTTTGACGACCATAGCGACCTGCATTTTGCACCACTAAGGCAAAATCAGGCCCAGGGCTCATCAGGGCAATAATGTGGACAGTGACAAGCGTGAATAGCGTGGTGACTTCGTTGATCATTGTGGCGATGACATCCTTCAAATGGCGAGGCGGAATGCCCAGCGGCCGTCAGAATGCCGTAGTTTGCAGATAGAAGCTTGTAAAATAATGACAGTGAATAGGCTTAACGGCTATTTGATATGTGAAGGGGCAATGCCATAGGTCTGTTTGAACGCGTTGGCGAAGTGGGCTTGGTCGTAAAAACCGACATGATATGCTACTTCAGTACTGCTAAAGCCCGCTTTTAATAGCGCCATGGCATGCTCTAACCGAAGGCGGGCTAACCATGCATACGGCGTCATTGCGGTTGCTTTTTTAAATTGGCGCAGCATTTGAGAAGGGCTAAGCCCGCATAAGGAAGCCAAATCCTCTAAGCCGATTTTTTGATCCAAATGGGCCATCACATAGTCACGTAGCTGGGATAAATCTTTACTGCCTAACGCCGTGATGGGTGCTTCACGAACTTGCCCATAATGCGTTAATAAATAAGAAAACGATTCGATGGGTAGGCTATCTCGGGCCAGCTGCGAGACCAACGGATTATCGAGCTGTTGGTGGAGCTGCGTTAATTGGTGAAATAACGGCTGATCGGCAATGTTGTTTTGTGGAAAGCAGTAGTGGCCTTTGCCTGAAACTTCTTCAGCTTGCTGGCTAAGCCAATCTGGCGTAATACTAAATACTTTCACGCGATAGCCTGATTGCTCTTTGGCCTGACCGTCATGAATTTCATCCGGTGGCATGATCACCAGCTGTCCCGCCCCTGCGATGTGTTTCTCGCCTTGATAAAAATACTGTTGTTGGCCTTGGGTGATCAACCCTAAATGGTAATCCAGGTGATAGTGGCGTTTAAATGCAAAGTTTTGATAGTGGGCGTCAATGAGGTTGATGTCGTCAATGGGGCTTTTGCGATGGCTGATTTTATTCATAACAACTCCCCAATGATATTGCGTAACAGTCAGTAATGCCGAAGAGGAAATTGAAGACACTCCCCGTTTCTTGGTGCGTAGTGAGTACAACATAGCCATGGCGGTGCTGCTTGTAAAAAATTCACAGCACCGAATGGCTAAAGGTATTTATCGGTAAGGGCTAAACAAGTGGTATTTGTTTTTTATTCTTGCGGTGAGTGCGTAAGCCATCGGCACTGAATATCACCAGACCAGCCCAAATAAAGCCAAATGTTATGCCTTTATCAGCCGTAAAGGCTTCGCCATAAACCGCGACAGCCAGTAAGAACATTAAGCTTGGCCCTATGTACTGGAAGAAGCCCAATGTTGAGAACTTCAACTTAGTGGCGGCGCCAGTAAAACAGAGTAAAGGTACTGTCGTCACAATCCCTGCTGCCATTAACAGCAAGTTGGTCGTTGTACTGTTTTGTGACCAATCAGAGGTGGGAGTATCGGCAATCATGAAAACATAAAAAGCGGCGACAGGCAGCAGTAAGCAGGTTTCAATAAAAAGACCGGTCTGCGCATCAAGGTTGACTTTTTTCCTAAGTAAACCATAGCTAGCAAAGGTGGCAGCTAGCGCCAGCGCTATCCAAGGTAAGGAACCAAATTTGATCAGTTGAACCAACACACCACATGTCGCAAGTGTAACCGCAACCCATTGCCATGGGCGTAACCGTTCGCCTAAAAAAACCATGGCTAAAACGACATTAAACAAAGGATTGATAAAATAGCCTAAGCTGGCATCAAGCATGTAGTTATTATTAATTGCCCAAATGAAAATCAGCCAGTTACTGCCCACCAACACCGAGGTTAGTGCCAAGATCAACAGCATTTTGGGTTGGCGCATGATCACCGACACTTTATGCCAGTGACGGCGTACACCTATGATGGCTGCTAAAAAAAAGAAAGACCAAATAACACGGCTGCTTAAAATCTCAAATGCGCTGACATGTTGCAGCGATTTGAAATAGATAGGCGCAATGCCCCACATGGTATAGGCGGCAAGAGCGAGAAAAACGCCTCGTCGTGTTTGTTGTGCTTGTTCGTCCATTGAATTCCAAATCTTGTTTTATAAAAAAGCGAAAGAAAGGCATTTTTTGCCAAAAAATGTGGCTGCAGTATAAAACGAGGGTCGAACAGAAACCAACCAGATTCAACAGAGAATGCCCGACGACGGAGTTTGGTATAGAATACTCGCCCCTTTTGTTCAAAGAGCCGTGTTATGTCATCAAGCTGTGCTGAATCTCAGACGCCGAGCGCCCCATCTGCAAGCGAACAAATTTTGCAGGATGTGTTTGGCTACCAAGCGTTCCGTCTGGGTCAACAAGAAGTCATTGAAGCAGCGGCAGCAGGGCAAGACGGTTTAGTGATCATGCCTACTGGTGGCGGCAAATCACTGTGCTATCAAATTCCAGCGTTGATGTTAGATGGCCTGACCTTGGTGATCTCACCGCTTATCTCATTAATGAAAGATCAGGTCGATCAACTGCAAGCCAATGGGGTAGCGGCGGCATACTTAAATTCGACCATGACTCGTGAAGCGGTAATGGAAACCTTTGAGGCGATGCAGTCGGGGACCGTGAAATTGGTGTATGTCTCACCTGAGCGCGCCCTGATGTATGATTTTATTGAGCGTCTTAAGGGCATCCCACTATGTTTAATTGCGGTGGATGAAGCGCACTGTATTTCGCAGTGGGGACATGATTTCCGCCGTGAATACGCCGAGCTGGGGTTACTTAAACAACATTTCCCTGACGTGCCTATTTTAGCGTTAACTGCCACGGCCGATGACACCACACGCAGTGACATTATGGGACGCTTAGCGTTGATGGATCCGCATGTGTATTTGGGCAGTTTTGATCGCCCTAATATTCGCTATACCTTGCAAGAAAAATACAAACCTATGGCGCAACTAACCCGCTACCTAGCCGGGGTACGTGGCCAGTGCGGTATTATTTATTGCAATAGCCGTAAACGGGTAGAACAAATAACTGAAAAGCTGTGTGGCGAAGGCATTCGCGCGGCGGCTTACCATGCAGGGCTCGATTTTAGCGAGCGAGCGCATGTACAAGAAAGTTTTCAGCGTGATGATGTTCATATTGTGGTGGCCACCGTGGCATTTGGCATGGGGATTAATAAGCCCAATGTTCGCTTTGTGGTGCATTACGATATTCCCCGCAATATCGAATCTTATTATCAAGAGACAGGGCGCGCAGGGCGAGATGGCCTACCCGCTGAAGCGGTGACCTTTTATGACCCTTCAGA
Organism: Photobacterium sanguinicancri; assembly: GCF_024346675.1. Classification (NCBI taxonomy): domain Bacteria; kingdom Pseudomonadati; phylum Pseudomonadota; class Gammaproteobacteria; order Vibrionales; family Vibrionaceae; genus Photobacterium; species Photobacterium sanguinicancri. The sequence goes on along the minus strand of NZ_AP024850.1, from coordinate 3,577,927 downwards.
TCTCGCGTGGCTACGCCGTTGCCTCGATGAGAAAGAAGAAGGGGAGCAAAAAAGGGTTGAGAGCCATAAACTGAATGCAATGGGCGCGTTTGCTGAAGCGCAAACTTGTCGCCGCCAAGTTTTGCTGCATTACTTTGGTGAGCACCGAGAACAGCCCTGCGGTAACTGTGATATTTGTATCGACCCACCTAAACGCTTTGCTGCCCTTGAAGTCGCGCAGAAGGCGTTATCGTGTGTTTACCGCGTCAATCAAAACTTTGGCATGACCTATGTGGTGGAAGTACTACGCGGGATGCAAAATCAGCGGATCCGCGAGCATGGTCATGATCAATTGACCACCTACGGTATTGGCCGTGAGCACAGTAATGAATTTTGGATCAGCATTTTGCGTCAATTGGTGCATTTGGGTTTTTTAAATCAAAACATCATGCGTAGCTCAACATTACAACTGACGGAAAAAGCCCGTTTGGTATTGCGCAGTGAAATCAACTTAGAGTTAGCAGTGCCAAGGCTGGATAGCGCAGCACGTACGGCGAAAAATGATAAATTGGCCAATCGTCAGTACGATAAAAAACTGTTCGCGAAATTACGCAAGCTACGCAAAGCGATTGCCGATGAAGATGATTTGCCACCGTATGTGGTATTTAACGATGCCAGCTTGATGGAAATGGCAGAGAAATTACCGACCTCATCGGGGGCTTTACTTGCGGTGAATGGCGTAGGCCAGCGTAAGTTGGAAAAATACGGCGACGCTTTTTTAACGCTGATTGAAGAGCACTTGATGGCGACCGTTGATTATTAGCCGTTGCGATTGAAGTACTATTTTTGCTTGGTACATGGCAGGCAAAAAAATACCGGACTTATCCGAGTCCGGTATAAAATGCGTTTCGAACATAATAAGACTATGTTGTCGTCGCAACAAAACAGCTTGCGTATTTGGTGAGAATGTTAACATCACCGGTTACCAACATTGCATTAAGGGTGATGAGCCGTATTAATGCAGTATTGTCGGCAACACAGTTATAAAACCATGAAGCTATAGCGCTTGGCTATAGTTGTCTTATGGTTTGATACCCATAGCAACAATTGGTTACAGGAATTAAGCCAAATAGCGAATTTTAGCTACTAAATCGCCGAAAAAGGACTCTATATGTCATCATTTCCCTACGAACCTTTCTCGGTTCGTCGCCTTGATTTTGAACACAGTCATTTACTATTAACTGCGCCTGACTTTGATTACGACACTTTTAGTGAAGTGGCGACAGCGTTAGTCGTGCGGATTGACTCAACTGTCATTGAGCAAGAAAAAAATGCCGATTTACATGTTTGGCTGATTGATTTCGAAGGCTGTCGACTCTTGCTCAAAGGCGAGCACTACAGTGGGGCGCTGTGGATAGAAGCGATGTCGAGTGCCGATAATGACACCTTGGCTTTTATCGCGAGTATGCTACCGACAGATACAGCACAATATTGTTAATCGGCTCGTGTGTCCTTTTCTTCCGCAGTGAAACGATTGCGTGTGGTGGATGGCAGCAGCAGGGCTAGGCAGCTCGATTGGTTACTGTATAATCGCCCGCTTGGTCGCGTAGGGGTGAGATCCTACCGCGTGAATATATTTGGGTTCCCTCTCCCCCAATGACAAAAAGGTCTCTTTAATGACGACTTCGCAATTTACACCCGCGCAGCAGCGCAAAGCACTTTCCTACTTAGTGTTATTCCACTTAGTGATCATTGCTTCAAGCAACTACTTAGTACAACTTCCTTTTACGGTGATGGGATTCCATACCACGTGGGGGGCGTTTACCTTTCCTTTTATCTTCTTGGCAACGGATTTAACCGTACGCATTTTTGGTGCTCAGATGGCGCGTAAAATCATTCTGCGCGTGATGATGCCCGCCTTACTGATATCTTATGGTTTGTCGGTGGTATTTTTCCAAGGGGAGTACCAAGGTTTTGCTCACTTATTGGAATTTAACCTGTTTGTTGCTCGTATTGCTGTCGCGAGCTTTATGGCTTATCTATTGGGCCAAATTTTGGATGTCTCGGTATTTAACCGCTTACGCCAAGCTAAAAGCTGGTGGGTTGCCCCAACATGCTCAACCATTATTGGTAATGCTTTAGATACGATTGCGTTTTTCTCTATCGCTTTCTACAACAGTCCAGATGCTTTTATGGCTGCGAACTGGACTGAAATCGCCTTAGTGGATTACACATTTAAGTTATTAATTAGTTTAGGTTTATTTGTGCCTATTTATGGTGTATTGCTTAACTACTTAGTGAAAAAGCTTACCGCATTGAACCCCAATTATATGGGGGAGCAAAAATTAGTGTGATACTCAGTATCAAACAAGAAGCCAGCAAATTTTGCTGGTTTTTTTTCATTTGAAATAGGGTGCAGTATGCTGTGCTGTTGATGAACGTTAAGGTGAAATGAGGTGAAAACTATGTTGGTTCGTCAAGCGAGTTTGGAAGATGCACTCACGGTGCTTGCTACGATCAAAGAGTTTGATCATGTTGAAACAGTAGAGAGTTTACAGGCTCGGATCGCGGATCAGCCTGCGCTGGTATTAGTCGCCCAAATGAATCAGCAACTTGTTGGCGTTAAAGTCGGGTATGCGAAATCTGATGATGAGTTTTATAGCTGGATAGGCGGTGTTTCACCCTCAGGACGTGGTCATGGCGTCGCGCAAGCTTTGTTAGAAGCACAAGAAGCATGGGTAAAAGCAGAGGGCTATAAACGCTTAACGGTGAAGTCTCGTAATCGGTTTGCTGCCATGTTGCGCTTGTTGCTGCGTAATGGCTATCAGATCCTTGATCTTGAAAAGAAAGGTCAAGTGGCTGATTACCGTTTGTACTTTGAGAAGGTACTGGCTAAATAACAATGTCTTACGGGTGCTTCACGTGGTTTTAGTGGGTGTTAAATGGGCAGAGTAAAGACGTAAAGGACCTCTGGTTAGCATCTAAATGAAATTAATTCTCAATAAGTACTTGCAATAAAGATGAGAATGGTTATTATTAACAGGCACTCAGGCGATGGCGGTTACATCAGCTAGCGTTCTGAAGGCACGACATTGCTCACATTGCTTCCAGTGTACTTCAGCTCATGGATGAATGTTCCCAGTGTAGGGCTAGGAACAATACACCACTTCTGCTGAGCGGCGCCTTCCAAAGTTGCGCCGCTTTTTCTTTTCTAGCGTTTACCCATTTTACTTCTTATTCCAATCTTTTTGACCAATCCGATCACGCTAATTTCACCAACTCTTTGACCAGCTTATTAATGCCACTTGCAGCCTCACTTAAACTGCCAGCAAGCATGTATGCAGGTGTGGTGAGTAAACGGCGTTTTTGGTCTAATACGAAGTCATGAACTGGGCATTCAATGTGTTCCCCCCCCATATTATTAAAGACTTGGGCAGTGTCAGGATCCGTGCCGATCGTCCCTTTCGCTCCTGAGCCATAAATGAGCGGGATCATCGCCGGGGCTATACACAGATAACCCGCTGGTTTGTCGGCTTGGGCAAAAGTTTGGCAGGCACTGAGTACGTCGGGGTGGATCGTGCAATCACTGCCTTTGATGGCAAAGTCTGATAGGTTTTTGGCTGCGCCAAATCCCCCAGGTACCAACAATGCATCGAATTGGTTCGCACTAAGATCTTTGACGTCTTGGATCTGACCACGGGCAATGCGGGCGGCTTCGATCAATACATTGCGAGATTCTGTACTTTCTTCACCAGTGAGGTGGTTGATCACATGGTGTTGATCAATATTGGGAGCAAAGCAGTGCCAGCTGGCGCCTTCTTGTTCAATTGCTAGCAGGGAAAGTACCGATTCGTGAATCTCACTGCCATCAAAGACCCCACAGCCGCTTAAAATTACCGCAATTCTTTTCATTCTGGCTTCCTTTCTAGTCAAAATTGTCTATTTTTACAGTCTGTATGCTTAATTTAAGATTGCTACGCTAACGTTGTCCACAATCAATGATCATTGCTCGATCAAAGATCTATTTGCCTGTTTTTTGTTATCTTATTGAATTTAATGGTTTTTGGGCGATGTTTTGATTTTGTTTTAAAAGTTGATCCCAGCTTTAAAATTAAATACTAACAAAGTTATCCACAGATTGAGGGTGTCTCGGGGAAAACATCAGTTAACACTGGCGAGTTGTCGTGGCATTCTAGTAACCCGCCATACAGATTCCTCTCTTTGAGCATATATTATGCGCAATCTGTGTGCCGAGTGATTATGACTTTTCCGGATATAAGAATATCTCTATGGCTACTATTCCAGATAACCCGCTTATTTTGATCGATGGATCATCTTATCTTTACCGTGCTTACCATGCTGCACCTAACTTCACCAATTCTGATGGAGAACCAACAGGAGCGGTATATGGTGTTGTGAACATGCTGCGCAGTATGTTGCGCCAGTTCTCAACTGAACATATTGCGGTCATTTTCGATGCGAAAGGCAAGACTTTCCGTGATGATATGTATCCGGAATACAAAGCGAATCGTCCACCAATGCCGGACGATCTTCGTGGTCAAATTGAACCACTTCACGCTGTAATTAAAGCAATGGGTTTACCCTTGATCTCGATTTCAGGGGTGGAAGCCGATGATGTGATTGGTACGTTAGCAAGCCAAGCATCACAGGCGGGGATGCCTGTACTGATCAGTACGGGTGATAAGGATATGGCGCAGCTAGTGGATGAGAATGTCACTCTGATCAATACCATGACAGATGTGGTGATGGATCCTGCTGGCGTAGTAGAGAAGTTTGGTATTGGTCCCGAACTGATCATCGACTATTTAGCCTTGATGGGCGATAAAGTTGATAACATTCCGGGTGTACCGGGTGTGGGTGAAAAGACAGCGAAAGCCTTGCTAACAGGTATTGGTAGTTTAGATGCGCTGTATGACAATCTTGATGCGATTCCAGCCTTAGGTTTCCGTGGTTCGAAAACCATGCCTAAAAAGCTGGAAGATAACAAAGATGCGGCATATATGTCGTACCAACTGGCAACGATCAAGCTGGATGTTGAGCTTGAGATGGCACCGCATGAGTTGGTTAAAACCACCCCAGATACCGATGAGCTGACCAAACTCTTTGGTAAATTACAGTTCCGTCGTTGGTTGAGCGAAATGCTTGATGGTAGCGATGGTAAAATCGTGGCCGATGAACGCGTTGTTGGTGGTAGCGCAACGGATGAGCCTAAAATTGTTGCGCCAGTCATTGATCGCAGCGGTTACGAAACCGTATTAGATGAAGCCAGCTTTAGCGCTTGGCTTGAGCAACTGAATACCGCAGAGGTTGTCGCGTTTGATACCGAAACGGACGGCCTAGATTACATGACCGCTAACTTGATTGGTGTGTCATTTGCGGTTGAAGAAGGGAAAGCGGCATACGTACCTGTCGCGCATGATTACCTTGATGCTCCAGCACAATTGGATCGAGATTGGGTATTAGCACAGCTAAAACCATTACTTGAAGATGCAACCAAAGCGAAAGTGGGTCAAAATCTGAAGTTTGATGCCAGCATTTTGGCGCGATACGATATTGATATGCAGGGTATTGTGTTTGATACCATGCTGGAGTCGTACGTGTTCAATAGCGTGGTTGGCCGCCATGATATGGATAGCCTGTCGCTGCGTTACCTAGAGCATAAAACAATTAGCTTTGAAGATATCGCAGGTAAAGGCAAAAAGCAGCTGACGTTTAATCAAATCGATCTAGAACAAGCTGGCCCTTATGCGGCGGAAGATGCGGATATTACTTTACGCCTTCATAACGTACTGATTGCCAAAGTGAATGCAGACGAGAAATTAAAATCTGTATTTGAAGAGATTGAAATGCCACTGGTGCCTGTTCTCTCGCGTATTGAACGTACCGGTGTGTTGATTGACAGCATGCTAATGGGCGCACAATCGTCAGAATTAGCCGTGCGCTTAGACGAACTCCAACAGCAAGCGTATGAAATTGCAGAGCAAGAATTTAACTTAAGTTCACCGAAGCAACTGCAAGCTATTTTGTTTGAAAAGATGGGTTTACCTATCTTGAAGAAAACACCGTCTGGTGCGGCTTCTACTAATGAAGAAGTGCTGCAAGAATTGGCGCTTGATTACCCATTACCCAAATTAATTTTGGAATACCGTAGTTTGTCGAAGTTGAAGTCAACGTACACCGATAAACTGCCGAAAATGGTGAATCCGGCTACTGGGCGAGTACATACCTCGTACCATCAAGCGGTAACAGCGACTGGGCGCTTGTCGTCAAGCGATCCAAATTTACAGAATATCCCTATTCGTAATGCTGAAGGCCGTCGAATTCGCCAAGCGTTTATAGCCCCAACGGGATACAAAGTACTGGCGGTCGATTACTCGCAAATCGAATTACGTATTATGGCGCATTTGTCGGGTGATGAAGCATTGCTTGAGGCGTTCCGCACGGGTAAAGATATTCATGCTGCAACAGCGGCTGAGATCCTTGGCTTGCCGATTGACTCGGTATCAACCGAGCAGCGTCGTCGTGCTAAAGCGATCAACTTCGGTTTGATCTATGGCATGAGTGCATTTGGTTTAGCGAAACAACTGGGCATGGGGCGTAACGAAGCGCAAGAGTATATGGATCTGTACTTTGAACGTTACCCTGGTGTGCTGGAATATATGGAAAGCACCCGTAATACCGCGAGCGAGCAGGGCTTTGTTGAAACCTTATTTGGTCGTCGTTTGCACCTGCCTGATATCAAATCACGTAACGGTATTCGTCGTAAAGCAGCAGAACGAGCTGCTATAAATGCGCCGATGCAAGGTACCGCGGCTGATATTATTAAGCGTGCAATGGTGTTGGTTGATGAGTGGGTCCAACAGCAACCTGAAGGTCAAGTTCGTCTACTCATGCAAGTGCACGATGAACTTGTATTTGAAGTACAGAATGAGCATTTAGATGCTGTAACTGCAGAGGTACAGCGTTTGATGGAAGCGGCGGCACAATTGGATGTTCCTCTTGTTGCTGACGCTGATTCTGGGGATAACTGGGATCAAGCCCACTAAGGGCTCAACACTCTATTTATTGAGAAAGAAGACGAATAGTCAGCCTTAGCTGGCTATTTTTTTATGTGAATTAAGCGGCTAATGACAATTATATGTAAAAGCAAATTACAAATATGTGAAAAAAAATAACGAAATATACTTTCATTACCTGAGCGTTTGTTATACAGTTAGCAACGTAGGGTACAGAGGTAAGATGTTCTATCTTTCAGACCTTTTGTTTCACGTTATTGGATTTGGCTGATTCAGCCGCCCTGGTCTTTTGACCGGGGCGTTTTTTATTGGGCCAACTAAAATTGATGTTATCACCTACATCCTTCTTTTTTCCTCATTCCTTTTCTTTATTACCTAAACAGCCTTACGTCTGCTTTCAAGCCAGCGGTATCAGTCACTCACTCTATTAATACACTTTTGGATAAGAACACTTTAATCGCACCTTCAATATGAGCGCAGTTACATATAAAAACTTAGTTGCAGTGCATTCGAATAAAAATTAGAGCAATTACTTTAATTTAAAGATTGATACGGTATAATAGCCCCAGCTTCTTGTTCATATTTGTATTAAGCAATGCGATCATTTGTCGCTTTGTTTACAAAGACATGAAATAGCCACCCACATTTTAGCGGTGGCTTTTTTTTGCCTGAAATTTGAGTTATGTAATAAAATTTCACTTGGGTATGCCGAGTGACTTGTTTTCAGTTTGCTTAATTTGTAATAAAAAACAACTGAAAGGGTTTTGTCGGTCAAGTCACTAAAAGGTGATGTTTTGGCTGTAGACTAGTGATAAAGCCTGAGGTATAGCTGTTGGAAATATCAACAAAGGTAGGACAAAAAACTTGCGTTGGGGGGGGAAATCATTGATCCTTTTTGGATAAAAATAAAAAAACCTCCTATTTCTCTCCCGTTGCCCCACCATGCTGGTGGGGAATTTTTATTGCTCTGTCCTTAGAGCAATAAATAGCAGTACACGTTGAATTAATCGTCCGTGTTCTCGCTGATTTGTTCTGCGTCATCTTCTGCTAAAAATGCTTGTTGGCGCTCTAGTTCCGGCGTAAACCATTCAGTTAGTTTTGCACGTACTTGATCAACACCTAAGCCTTTCAATGATGAGAAAAACTCGACTTGAACATCGCCACCAAAGGCTAATGAGTCTTTACGGGTTTTCATCAGTTGCTGCTTACGCGCACCGCTTTTCAGTTTGTCTGCTTTTGTTAACAAAACAAGCACTGGTAGGCGGCTCTCGACAGCCCACAAAATCATTTGTTGGTCGAGATCTTTCATTGGGTGACGGATATCCATCAACACCACTAAGCCTTGTAAACATTCACGTTTTTGCAGGTATTCACCTAATGCACGTTGCCACTTCTTTTTAAGTTCAAGCGGTACTTGTGCAAAGCCGTAGCCTGGTAAATCGATCAGGTTACAACCCGGCGTGACTTCAAACATATTGATCAGCTGAGTACGACCTGGAGTTTTAGACGTACGCGCTAAACCTTTCTGGTCAGTCAGACGGTTAAGTGCGCTTGACTTACCAGCATTCGAGCGACCAGCAAATGCGATTTCAGCACCAGCGTCAGTAGGCAAGTGGCGAATATCAGGTGCACTTGTGATAAAACGTGTATTTCTATAGTTGAGAAGTTGATTCACTGTTAACTCCGTCAAGTCTTCATGTAGTCGACTGATTACTTTTATGTGAAATTGTGTAAAATATATCTAACCGTGCTCGGTTTGTGGTCGATTGTATACCATGTTGCTGAGCATTACTTGTGGTACTGGAAGCTCAATAATTATAAACGGAATGTCATGAAGAAATTAGTATTGATATTGTCTCTTCTTGCCAGTTGCTCAGCCTGGGCCCAGGGAGACGCAGAGGCAGGGAAAGCGAAAGCTGCGACATGTGCAGCTTGTCATGGTGCAGATGGAAATAGCATTATGGCGCAATACCCTAAAATTGCTGGTCAGCACCCTGGCTATTTGGAAAAGCAGCTGAAAGAATTTAAGTTAGGTATTACCTCTGGTGGTCAACAAGGTCGTAACGATCCTGTGATGAGTGCAATGGCGATGCCGTTATCAGAACAAGATATGTCAGATCTTGCTGCATACTATGCATCTTTACCTATTTCAGAAAGCACCACCCCTGAGTCTTCGATTGAAATTGGTCAACAACTTTACCGTTTTGGTGATGCCGAGCGTGGTATTGCTGCATGTACGGCGTGTCATGGCCCACGTGGTAATGGTACAAGCTTGTCTGGCTTCCCTAAAATTTCAGGTCAGAATGCGGAATACGTAAAACTGCAGCTGGAAAAATTCCGTGCAGGCCAGCGCCAGAATGATATGAACACCATGATGCGTGCGGTTGCCGCAAAACTGAGTGATGGCGAAATTACCGCGCTATCGCAGTATGTTGGTGGATTACACTGATTGATGACCAGTGTGAAAAAAGCAGCTTCGGCTGCTTTTTTTGTATCTAAAGAACGGTATTTGCTCTGAGTGTTATCTTAAATATGCGAATGACTGTCTAGTGTGTGCGAGATCGGCCATTCATGGCGGTTGTTCAAGCTGAATAAATGAAAGCCAATAGAAGTAAATTTCTTTATTTATAAAGAGTTAGGTTTGTTGTAAAAATATTACAGTAACTCCTTCTTTTATAGTGCCTTGTTTGGTGTTGGTATTCGCGTAAAGTTACCCCTGTCGACAAGGAACGCGGCAAGGGAACAGGAAGCGCCATTGATTGGCATGAGCAGGAGCTCGAAGGATACAAGGCTGTCTGGTTCGGAGACCAAATAATTCGCAGGATGCGATTGGATACCTAGGACGGGACTCAAGGATTACGCGAAAGCGTGAGACAGATACATGAAGGAATCGTGTATCCACATGGATGGTGAAATTTGTTATCAGGACGATAACACGCAAAAGGAAAGCCAGCTTAGGATGAGCTGAAGACACAGGATGTGTAAAGGACAGCGAAAATTCATCAGGATGATGAAGAACAACAATGTTTGGCAGGGAAAGCACCAATAACAAAAGGATTATTGTCGAACCGGGATGTTTTTATACTGGTTATGGACGACTAGACAGAATTTAGCCAGCGATGGCAACTCATAGAGCGATAGGCGAAAGCCTGTCGCTTTTTTCTTTATGGCGTTTCTGTTATGTTTCTGCCCATTCTTTGCTAAGAGGAGGGAGTCATCATGCAGGCATGTCCACTTTGTCACAATGTTGCGGCTGTGGTCTTTTTTGAAGATCGTCTCAGGCCGTATTTTCAGTGCCAGCAGTGTGCATTGATCTTTGCCGACCCCGCCTTCCAGTTATCTGCAGAGCAAGAAAAAAAGGTGTATCAACAACACCAAAATACCCCTTTAGATCAGGGTTATCGTCAATTTTTAAACCGTTTAGCTATCCCCTTAGTGACCAAACTAACAGCCCCTCCTTTATATGGGCTTGATTTTGGCAGTGGTCCGGGGCCGACATTATCCATAATGTTGAGCGAGATGGGGTATAATATGACGATATATGATCCCTATTTTGCTTATGAACCTGCAGTATTAAGGCAACAGTATGATTTTGTTACCTGTACTGAGGCAATTGAGCACTTTAATACGCCTGCTAAGGAATGGGGGCAGCTAGTGAATATGGTTAAAACCGGCGGTTGGCTGGGCATTATGACCAAACTAGCACCTAGTACTGATGATTTCGCACATTGGTATTATAAAAACGACCCAACCCATGTGAGCTTCTTCAGCCGTGAGACGTTCCGCTACTTAGCGCAACGTGACGGACTGGAAGTTGAATTTGTTGGCAATGATGTAATTTTGCTGAGGAAGACCCAGTAATGACTCGTAAGAAAAGAGCCCGTAAAGTCGGCAGTGAAGGCCCTGCGGTATATCGCGAAAAAACAGCTTCGCAAAGTGAACTTGATGCTCGTAAGCGTCAGAAAGATAAAAAGCGTAAAGGTTTAAAATCAGGTAGCCGTCACTCTGCGGGTCTTGATGAGCAACAAAAAGGCAATGGCCGTGGAAAAGATCCACGTCTAGGCAGCAAAAAATTGGTCCCTCTGGTTGTGGATACGAAGCCAAAGAGCAAGAAAGAGCGTCGTCTAAGTGCTGAGCAAGAGCTTGCGATGCTAGAAAACGATGCACAGCTAATGGTATTACTTGACCGTATTGAAGCGGGCGAGTCACTAGGTGCTGGTTTGCAAAAGCAAGTTGATGACAAACTTGATCGTATCGAAAGACTGATGAAGCAACTGGGTCTTCTTGATGAAGAGCCTGTTGAAGAAGTAAAACCTGTCGCGAAAGGCCCTAAATCTGACGACGACCTATTAGATCAGTTTGAAAACATGGGCTTTGACGACTTCGACAAGGAGTAACCCTTGCAGAATATGACACTGTGGTTAGGTCTTGCTGGGAGTATTGTTACAGTACTCGCGTGTTATGCAGGCTATTTGTTATTTAAACTGTACCAACAAACTCAACGCCATAAAGCATTCCTTGTTCGGGCTGAAGCCGAGCAAGGGGAAAAGCTCAAACAGCGAAATGCTACTATTATGGAAAGCGTGTTTATTATCGCTGATGCGGGTAAACAGGCGCAGTGTGATATGTCGGAAGTCTCTATTCGACTGTATAAGCTGATGGAAGTATTACAGGCTGAAAAGGCAATTAATTTTGCTCTCTCATACCCTGCAATGTATGAACTTTATCAAGTGGTGAAAGACATGCCACGCGGTGAGGCTCGTAAGATCCTCCAGAAGCAAGAGCGCATGAAGCTAGATTTGGAACGAATGAAAGCCGAAGCGCGTTTGCAAGACAGCATTAAACTCGAGCTTGATGCCATCCTCGCAACGAAATAAAAGCACCGCCTTGATAACACGCAGTGATCAAGGCGGAGTTTATTCTTCTTATAACACGCAAGTGTTCTACATCTTTACTGACTTGTGGCACACTTAGCCATTAACAAAATCCCTACACTATTGGAATTACGCCATGTCGAACGAGCAGATTATTTGGGATCAGGCACTGATCGAAAAGTATAACTATTCAGGGCCACGTTACACCTCATACCCAACCGCACTGGAGTTTCATGAAGACTTCACCGAGGCGGCGTTTGACAGCGCGTGCGTACAATACCCTGACCGTAAACTGTCGTTGTATGTACACATTCCATTTTGTCATAAGCTTTGTTATTACTGCGGTTGTAATAAAATTATTACTCGTCATCAGCACAAAGCGGATCAGTACCTTGATGTGCTAGAGCAAGAGATCCGTCAGCGCGGCAAGACAATGGGCCAACGCCAAGTGAGCCAACTTCACTGGGGTGGTGGTACGCCAACGTTTTTGACTAAGCCGCAAGTGACACGATTAATGACCATTTTGCGCGAGCAATTTAACTTCGACGCTGATGCTGAAATCAGTATTGAAGTTGACCCGCGCGAAATTGAATTGGATATGCTGGATCACCTGCGTAGCGAAGGCTTTAATCGCCTGAGTATCGGTGTACAGGATTTCAATAAAGAAGTGCAGAAACTGGTTAACCGTGAGCAAGATGAAGAATTCATTTTTGCCATGGTGCAACGGGCTACAGACCTCGGCTTTCGTTCAACTAACCTCGATCTGATCTATGGTTTGCCAAAACAAAACCAAGCATTATTTGCCGAAACACTGAAGCAAGTACTCGAAATGAAACCGGGGCGTCTGTCGGTCTTTAACTACGCACACATGCCTAGCTTGTTTGCTGCTCAGCGTAAAATTAAAGATGAAGATTTACCCGAGGCGAAAGAAAAACTGGCGATGCTGCAAGATACGATTGCGACCTTAACGGGTGAGGGCTACCAGTTTATCGGCATGGATCACTTTGCGTTACCCGATGATGAATTAGCGGTGGCACAGCGCGAAGGTATCTTGCACCGTAATTTCCAGGGCTATACCACCCAAGGCGATTGTGACTTGCTAGGCTTTGGCGTATCTGCAATTTCGATGATTGGTGATTGCTATGCGCAGAACCAAAAAGAGTTGAAAGCGTACTATGCGGATGTGAACGATCATCACCATGCGCTGTGGCGAGGCGTGGGTTTAGACGCTGATGATTTACTACGTCGTGAAGTGATTAAAGCGCTAATTTGTAACTTCCAGTTAGACAAAAAAGCCATTGAGGCTGAGTTTAATCTCGATTTTGATAGCTACTTTGCAGAAGATTTAGCGTTGCTGAAAACCTTCATTAACGATGAACTGGTTACCGTGAGTGATGATCAGATTTTTGTTGAGCTAAAAGGGCGCTTATTGATCCGTAATATTTGTATGTGTTTCGATAAGTACCTGCGTGACCGCGCCCGTCAGCAGCAGTTCTCTCGTGTTATCTAACTTTTACGTGTTAGGTTAACCATAATTTGAATACAAAAAAAGCCGCGTTATCTCAGATAACGCGGCTTTTTTAATATGCTTTCAAACTAAGTAAAACTAATTTGAAAACATATTTACGGCGGCTATTAAAGCCAGTACCCCAGCAGCAAAATGGTTAATACCACCTGCGGCTAAATCACTGACGGCTGGCATAGCCACGCTAACTGAAAGTAAACTTTCGAGCATGGAATTTCCCCACAATGACGTTATTTAAACAGTTACCGATAGCAATATCGGTAACTGAAAATTGTAAAGTGGGCGTATTCTACGCGAAATATTGCTATTGAAAACTGTTTTTGCGCAATATTTCATCAATTTATTAAGCGCGCTTGGCCGCTTTATCTTTTAAGTTTTGTTTTTCACTATCCGATAGGAAAGACAGCGCTAGGCCATTAATTTGTGCTTGGCGAATTTGATCTTGGCTCAGACCAACTTTAGGTGCTGCCACTTCGTATTCGTATGGTAACTCTATACCTTCAACAGCAGGATCGTCGGTATTTAGGCAGGCCAGAATACCGTGGTCAAGGAACTGCTTCACAGGGTGAGATTGGTAAGACTCAACGGTACTGGTTTGAATGTTAGACGTTAGGCAAGATTCGATACCTATGTTGTTTTCTGCTAGGTAGTCCATCAGCTTTGGATCGTGCACCGCTTTAACACCGTGGCCGATACGTACCGCGCCCAGTTCTTGAATTGCCTGCCACATACTTTCAGGGCCAGCAGCTTCACCAGCATGCACGGTGACGCGAAGGTTAGCATCGCGTACTTGCTTAAAGTGTTTTACAAATTGATCGCCCGGTTGACCTAATTCGTCACCCGCTAGATCGATAGCCACCAAGTTTTCTTTTTGTGTTAGCAATGCATCTAGCTCTTGTTGGCAAGCATCAATACCAAAAGTACGGCTCATGATACCGATCAGGTTGGCTTGTACGTTGAAGTCACGACAACCTGCTTTTACACCATCAACAACCGCTTCAACCACACCCGCAACAGGTAGGTTATGTTTCATTGCCATGTAGTAAGGTGAGAAGCGTAACTCGGCATAATCGATCTGAGCATTCAGGGCGTCTTCAACGTTTTCGTATGCGACACGGCGACAAGCATCTAAGTCACCCAGTACCGCAACCCCCCAATCTAGCTTAGAAAGAAACGCCACCAAACTTGGTTCAGCTTCGACAATTTGTACATGCGGGCGCAATGCTTCAATGTCATTTGCAGGTAGGGTCATACCAAATTGTTGACCAAGCTCTAAGATAGTTTTGATACGAATATTACCATCAAGGTGACGGTGAATATCGGTAAGAGGAAGGTGCTTAGTAATCATAATTTTGGGTGCCCTAATTGAAGTCTGAGAAAATTTGGTGCGTTATTATACGTAAAGCAGCACAGACTATCAGTATAGTCAGGCCTGATATTCAGCCAACTGATGTGTCTTTCCTGATTTGTTTACCGTTTCTGTTGACCATTCACTCATTGGTTTAGGCTGTGCATAGTAAAAGCCTTGGGCATAGCGGCAACCTAACTGCTTGAGCTTAGTTGCTTGCTCGGCCGTTTCGACACCTTCTGCCACCGTATCAGCTTGAAAGTTGTGTGCAATGCTAATGACGGCGGTGACAATGGCGCTGTAGTTTTCTGTCACCATCATTTGATTGATGAATGAGCGGTCAATTTTAAGGCTATTAAACGGAAGCTGATTTAGGTAAGCCAGGGAAGAGTAACCCGTGCCAAAATCATCGATGGCAATGTGGATTCCTAAGCTTTGAATTTCCTTCAATATCTGTGTTGTCAGTAATGGTTGAGTCACTAAACGTGATTCAGTGACTTCTAAGGTCAAATTTTTCGCAGGAAGTTTGGTTTCTGCTAATACGGTTTCCAGTTGAGCAAGGAATCCAGTTTGTAGCAGTTGGCAGACCGATAAATTCACGTGTAGTAAGAAGTCGGTTGGCCAGTGGCCTTTTTGAATTTGGTCGTAAGTCTGCATACAGGCTTGATGCAAAATTTGGTGGCCAATTTCGATAATCATGCCGCTATCTTCGGCTAAGGGAATGAAGTCATTAGGTGGTACTAAGCCTCGTGTCGGGCTATGCCAGCGCACCAATGCTTCTGCACCACAGGCTTTATTGTGGTGTAAATCGATGATGGGTTGGTAATACACTTCAAATTCATGATTGTCGATTGCCCGTTTTAGATCGGCGGTTAATCGTGTTTGTTCGATTGACGTTGTCATCATGCTTGGTTGGTAATGGCAGTGAAGTGGGTGCTCATGTTGTTTTGCTTCACTGAGCGCCAAGCTCGCATTACGCAACCATCCATTGATGCCACTCTCCGGTAATGCCCCATTCACGATACCTGCCCGAGCCCGCAGCATTACGTCGATACCATCAATAACAAAAGGTCGATGGAAAATTTCTAATGCCCGCTTTGCTAGTTGTTCAATTTGCTCTGTAGTGAAGGATTGTTGGCTAAAAAGCGCAAACTCATCACGGCTGAGTCGACTTAATTGAATGTGATTAGACATTACTTGTTCAAAGCGAGTGGCAATCTGTACTAATAGCTGGTCACCATTGATGTGGCCCAAGCTGTCGTTGATATTCCTAAACGATTTCAAGCCAATCAGCACTAACCCTGCATCTGTTCCTGAACGCAGTTTACTGGTGCTATCCACCAAACCTTGCTGGCTTAATAAACCCGTTAAGTTATCAAAAAGGACATGCTTTCTCAGAGAAGTGAACGACTGCTGCAAGCGGTGTGACATGGATTTGATTGAACTAACGAGCTGCTGGGTCTCTTTCAACGAGATCCCTTCACGCACAGGGATGTCCCAGTTACTTTCAGTCAATTTTTTTGACGCTTCAGCGATATCTGTGATTGGGCGGGTAATCCGCCCTAAAACGGATAAACCTATCAGTAGCCCGCCACCGCCGAGGATTAATGCGGCAATAAGCCCCATCATTTGCTGTTGCGGTAACTGACCTAATAAATCGGTTTCGGCAGTGGTGACAACAATCGACCAATTGAGGTTATATTCATCTTGATAGGGCGTGATACGACTGAAATAACGGGTATTGTTGTGTGAGAATGAAAAAACCGTACTGCGACTAAGCGTGTTGAGTTGGCGGTCCTGAATATACTGACCACTCGCAGCAACCACAGATGAAGCGCTTTCTGATGGCGGAAGGCGTTTGAAAGTATTACTGACTACTTTTTGATTGACGGATGTGGCAATCAGTAACCCTTTATCATCCAAAATATACGTTGTGCCAGTAGTCGATCGTGCTTCATTGGCTAAAAATTTATTAATATGGCTGAGGTTGATGTCGGTAACTGTGACCCCGATAAGACGATTATTTTGCATGACTGGAGAGGCTGCAGAAATGGTAAGGGTCTGATTTTCGTCCATATTGGTATAAACATCAGACCAACCAGCTTGACGTTTTTGGGCAAATGGGCGGTACCAAGGTCGCTCTACTGGGTTGTAATTTTTGATTTTATGGCTGGTTGGGTGGTGGTAGCTATTACCATCAAAGATGTATAAATCATTGGCCGTACGCTGATCTTTGAGCAGTAATGAATATTGCTGATTTTTTTCTTTACGGTAACCGACGAAGAATTTTTCTTCGCTGGCAAAAGCGATGGTATTGATTTGTTTTTGGCTGATATAAAGCGAAGAAATAGCATCGAATAAGTAGCCTTCCAGCACCGTGAGTGTTGGCGGTTGATATAAGCGGTGTCGTTGGATACTGTCGGCTAGCGTTTTATTCGTTTTGAATGGGTCGCCAAGAAATAAATTTAAATCATTACTGATGTTTTTGGTGTACGACGATAAGAGCTTATTACTGACTTCCGCTAACATGCGCTCATAGCTATTATGTTGTGCGATTGCGATGACGCCCACGGTTAAAAGTAGGACCATAGTAAAAGGTAACATCACTGCTGTGCGGAGCGTCAACATGGGAAGGCGTATCATTCTTATTGGAGAATCGTACAGTATAATGAGATAGGGGATAGTGGCTTATCTTGAATTTTGATGCAACTAAACATGTCGAAAAAAGTACATTTTGTTGCCATCAAATATACCTTTTATGATCAAGGGGTAGTCATATTTAGCAACGTAATGAGTAATGCGAATAAACCCCTAATTACCACTGTAAAAGGTAAGGTTTAATCGCATTGGCGATGTTTGTTTTTGGGATTGTGCAAGCACGCAATAGTAGACTAGCTTATATCCAGTTCTTTGAGCTTTCGCGTAAGGGTATTGCGTCCCCATCCCAGTAATTTTGCGGCCTCTTGTTTATGGCCATGAGTATGTGCCAGTGCCGTATCTAATAAAATTTTTTCAAAAGCGGGTAGCGCTTCACTCAGTAAGTCATGTTCGCCCTGAGCTAAGGCTTCTTTGGCCCAACGGGCTAATGCAGTGTGCCAGTCAGGGAGATCACCAACTTGTACTGTAGGTGTCGGTTGGATGAGCTCTGGTGGCAAGTCAGCAGGCAGTATTTCTTTACCACTAGCCATAACTGTCAGCCAACGGCAGGTGTTCTCAAGCTGTCGAACATTACCCGGCCAATCCAAGTTGGATAACATCACTTCAGTGCTCGAATGCAACGTTTTTACTTCAACGGCGAGTTCATCTGAGGCGCGTTGTAAAAAATGCTGGGTGAGTTGCGGAATATCTTGGCGGCGGTCTTTGAGTGCGGGTAAATGGACGCGAATAACATTGAGGCGATGGAATAAATCATCACGAAAACCACCATCAGCCACGAGACGCTCAAGGTTTTGGTGGGTCGCCGCGATGATACGAACATCAACGTTGACGGGAGAGTGGCCGCCGACACGGTAGAATTGACCATCAGCTAATACACGCAATAATCGGGTTTGAATATCCAGTGGCATATCCCCGATTTCATCTAAAAACAGTGTGCCTCCATTCGCTTGCTCAAAGCGCCCTTGGCGTACGCTGTTCGCCCCTGTAAATGCTCCTTTCTCGTGACCAAATAATTCAGACTCAATCAAGTCTTTAGGGATCGCAGCCATGTTTAAAGCGATGAATGCATTGCTCTTACGTGGACTGTGGCGGTGCAGTGCGTGCGCGACGAGTTCTTTACCTGTGCCAGATTCACCGTTGATCAGCACTGAAATCGAGGAGCGAGATAGTCGCCCAATAGCACGGAAGACTTCCTGCATTGCCGGCGCTTCACCAATAATTTCAGGCGCCGGTTTTAGCACTTGCTCGGGTTGTTGGCGTTTTTGTTCTTGGCTGTGACTGACGGCTCGTTCAACCAAACTGACGGTTTCATCAATATCAAAGGGTTTTGGCAGGTATTCAAAAGCCCCTTCTTGATAGGCATTCACGGCTGCATCAAGATCTGAATGGGCGGTCATGATTATAACGGGAAGCGTTGGATGATCCTGTTGTAAGCCTTTAAGCAGTGTTAGACCATCGGTGCCTGGCATTCGAATATCAGAGACGAGTACATCGGGTACACTGCGTTCTAAGGCTTCAAGCACGCTGTCAGCATCTGCAAATGTTTCACAGCGCATGCCTGCAGTGGTCAGGGTTTTTTCTAATACCCAACGAATTGAATTGTCGTCGTCAACGACCCAGATCATTCCTTTGCTCATTGTGCCTCCTCAGTGAAATTGTCGTTATTGTGATTATTTAATGGGTAGGAAAATCGTAAATTGAGTATGCCCCGGCCAACTTAATACTTCGATTTTTCCTTGGTGTTGATCAATCAAGTTACGTGCAATCGACAATCCCAGCCCTGTACCGCCATCACGGCCAGTGACCATGGGGTAAAACAAGGTATCTTGAATATCACTCGGGATCCCTGGGCCGTTATCGATAATGTCGATTTTCGCTGCGACGCGAAAGCGCTTGCCGTGAATTAATGCTTGATGCGCAGTGCGTGTCTTCAGTGTGATACGCCCTTGTTCGGTATCGCGAAGCGCCAGTGCGGCATTACCGACAATATTCAGTAGTGCTTGTTCGAGCTGCTCGGGGTCCATGGTGAAATCGGGTAGGCTAGGATCATAATCACGGGCGATCGTGATGGCATCATTATTGTCTAAGCTCACCAGTTGGCGTACTTTTTCTAATACCACGTGAATGTTGTCTACTTGGCGATTCCCTGGACGTTGGGGGCCTAATAAGCGGTCAACCAAGTTTCGTAAGCGATCGGCTTGCTCGATGATCATTTGGGTGTATTCGGTGTAGCTTGGATCTGGCAAGGTTTTTTCAAGGAGCTGGGCTGCACCTCGTAAGCCACCAAGCGGGTTTTTAATCTCGTGCGCCAGTCCGCGCACAAGCTCTTTTGCGGCTTGCTGCTGCACATATTGGTTTTGCTCTTGGCTGATCCGACGTTGTTGATCAATCGGTTTGAGTTCCAATAAGATCAGTAATTCTTTTTGCCACGAAACTGGGCTCGCGTTGAGCTCTAAGGTGTGGTGACGGCCATCAATAACAAAGGTGACATCACTGTCGGCTAAGCCTTGACCGCTTTGTAACGTCGCTTGTATTAGCCCTAAATCGAGTGACGAGTGCTGCAGTAAGTCAGGGAAGTGGCTATGAGTGAGGCGTCGCTGACTTGAAGAAAAAAGTTGCTCGGTGGCTGGGTTAACATAGCGAATGGTGAGCTCTTCATCGAGTAGCACGATCGCAGTTACGAGGTTATCTAAAATCAGCGGCATAAAGTCAGCAGTCACGGTCATCTTCCTTGTGGTGCGTATTCTTGAAAGGTAATTTCCCAAAAATCGCATTGCACTATGTTGGTGCAATCAAGTGTAACCTGTCTGACTACGGAGTGATAGCGGGGTGGCTAACCTTGCACACTTGCCCCCCGATAGTACCTGTTATGGCCTATTGGGGTGTAAGCGTGAAGCGCGGTGAAGAAAGACAGTTATCTTTTCTGATGATGCAATAACCTTGCCGTATTTTAATAACTTAACTTGTAATTGATGGCTACCACGATCGATATCGACTAAGCGCCAATCGAGTCGGGTTTGGCTTTTTCCATATGCCTTACCATCGAGGTAGAGCTTGGCGGTATGCCCCTTATCCATAGTGCGATTCGCGACGGCAGAAAGCGTGATAATACCTTCGTTGTTACGGATGGTTTGCTCATGTAATGGCGACATGATTTGGATACTTGATGGCTTGGTATGTTTAGGTAACTCAGTATCAAAAAGAAGGTGACGGCTATCCCCGTTATTACCTTGCGCCGAGGTGGCGCTGTTTTTATTCGTAGGTTGTTTTGGCGGTTTTGATACGGGTGCGACATCAATAGGGAAAATATCCGCTTTAGCGTGGGGCTGATCAGAAAAATGCACGATGCCATTTTCGTCGGTCCAGGTGTAAATGTTTGCTTGTGCCTGTATCGATGTGATGGTGCAGCAAATAACCAGTGCGAAGGTAAGCCATGATTTGAACACGCTATAACCTAAAAAATAAGAATGGATACATCGAGGTTAGTGATTAGAGCTAGTGGGGCAATAATAAAACGACCCGCTTGTGAAGCGGGTCGAAGTTTTACTTACTGATTGGTTTCTCAGTTACTTATACTGAGTAGTAAAGTTCAAACTCAAGTGGGTGAGTTGTCATGTTTACTTTCTCTACGTCTTCAGATTTTAGCTTGATGTAAGAATCAATGAAGTCGTTAGAGAATACGCCACCAGCGGTTAGGAACTCACGGTCTTCGTCTAGAGACTGTAGGGCACCTTGTAGTGATTCAGCCACTGTTGGAATTTCAGCTGCTTCTTCTGCTGGTAGGTCGTACAAGTCTTTATCCATCGCTTCACCTGGGTGAATTTTGTTCTGGATACCGTCAAGACCTGCCATCAGCATTGCTGCGAATGCTAAGTATGGGTTAGCTGCTGGGTCACCAAAGCGAACTTCGATACGACGACCTTTAGGGCTTGGTACTACTGGAATTCGGATAGATGCCGAACGGTTACGTGCTGAGTAAGCCAGCATTACAGGTGCTTCAAAACCAGGAACTAGACGTTTGTACGAGTTAGTTGCAGGGTTTGCGAATGCGTTGATTGCACGTGCGTGCTTGATGATACCGCCGATGTAGAAAAGCGCCATTTCAGATAGGCCGCCGTACTTGTCGCCAGCAAATAGGTTTACACCGTCTTTGCCTAGTGACATATGTACGTGCATACCGCTGCCGTTATCACCTACCAGTGGTTTTGGCATGAAGGTCGCTGTTTTACCAAATGCGTGCGCCACGTTGTGTACGACGTATTTGTAGATTTGGATTTCATCAGCTTTGGTGGTTAGGGTGTTGAAGCGTGTCGCGATCTCATTTTGGCCCGCTGTTGCCACTTCGTGGTGGTGCGCTTCAACCACAAGGCCCATTTCTTCCATGATTAAACACATAGCAGAACGGATATCTTGTGATGAATCAACTGGCGCGACTGGGAAGTAACCGCCTTTCACGCCTGGACGGTGACCTTTGTTACCGCCATCGAAATCAGAGCCTGTGTTCCATGCCGCTTCAACATCGTCAATTTTGAAGAAAGAGCCTGACATGTCAGTGTTGAACTTCACGTCATCAAATAGGAAGAACTCTGGTTCAGGACCCACAAGTACGTTATCTGCTAGGCCTGTAGAGCGCATGAACTCTTCAGCACGTTTAGCGATAGAGCGAGGGTCACGATCGTAGCCTTGCATAGTTGCAGGCTCAAGGATGTCACAGCGAATGTTAAGCGTTGCATCTTCCGTGAATGGGTCGAGTACTGCGCTTGATGCGTCAGGCATCATCACCATGTCAGATTCATTAATGCCTTTCCAGCCAGCAACAGATGAACCATCAAACATTTTACCTTCTTCAAAAAAATCAGCATCGATTTGGTGAGAAGGGATAGAGATGTGCTGTTCTTTACCTTTGGTATCGGTAAAACGTAGATCAATAAACTTAACTTCATTTTCCTGGATTAGCGCGAGTACGTTTTCTACTGACATCTTGAGTAACCTCCGGTGTTAGATTGGGCAACTGGCCGCAAAACTTTTTCATTGCTCGATGATGAGCTATATGAATTATGCTAAGCGAAAAGTGTGCCAATTTTTAAAGTCCCAAAAAATGCACGATTTTGGTGTTTTTGAGACAATGAGAATCCATTTCTGCACAATTATGGTGATTCAATTGCACCATTTTGGTGCAATAAAGCCTTTACTACCTTTTAGTGCGACTACTACCTTATCGTAGGTAGGGTCGTTGTCAATTCCATATCTGGGTGATTTTTCGCCATTATCGTTGACTGTTAGCCTAAATGACAGTGTATTTTTAGTAACTTAATCTTTCGCTGAGCCCAGTGTTTATAAGGGTTTAGCGGTATTACAGCGATTAAATTCAAAAAGCTGGTGATATAAATCACATATTTCGTGGGTTTTGGCGTAAAATCTGTTAAATTATGAGCCGTTTTTTTAACCAAGTAGCTGCCCGTTGGTCGCTGCATGTTCTGAGTGAATGTGAAATCCATGTCTAATCAACAGATCGATAAACTAAGAAATATCGCAATTATTGCTCACGTTGACCACGGTAAAACTACCCTGGTTGATAAGCTGTTACAGCAATCTGGTACGCTAGAAGGTCGCGGCGAAGCTGAAGAGCGCGTAATGGACTCTAACGATATCGAGAAAGAGCGTGGCATTACCATTCTTGCTAAGAACACAGCAATTAACTGGAATGACTACCGTATCAACATCGTAGATACCCCAGGACACGCCGATTTCGGTGGTGAAGTTGAGCGTATCATGTCGATGGTTGACTCTGTTCTTCTTATCGTTGATGCCGTTGATGGCCCAATGCCACAAACGCGTTTCGTTACACAAAAAGCGTTCGCATACGGTCTTAAGCCAATCGTTGTAATCAACAAGATTGACCGTCCAGGTGCTCGTCCTGAGTGGGTTATGGATCAAGTATTCGACCTATTCGACAACCTTGGTGCAACCGACGAACAACTAGACTTCACTGTTGTTTACGCTTCAGCTCTTAACGGCTGGGCAACAATGGAAGAAGGCGAAGTTGGCGAAGATATGGAACCATTGTTCCAAGCAGTAGTTGATACTGTAGACGCTCCAAGCGTTGACGTTGATGGCGCACTACAGATGCAAGTATCTCAACTTGATTACAGCTCTTACGTAGGTGTTATCGGTGTTGCTCGTATTGCTCGTGGTACAGTTAAGCCTAACCAACAAGTAACTATTGTTGGTGCTGACGGTAAGAAACGTAACGGTAAAGTAGGTACGGTTCTTGGTTACCTTGGTCTTGAGCGTCACGAAGTTGAAGAAGCAAAAGCAGGTGACATCATCGCTATCACAGGTCTTGGTGAGCTGAAAATTTCAGACACTATCTGTGACGTAAGCGACGTTGAAGCACTTCCTGCGCTTTCTGTTGATGAACCAACAGTAACCATGACTTTCCAAGTAAACACTTCTCCGTTTGCTGGTAAAGAAGGTAAGTTCGTTACTTCTCGTAACATTCTTGAGCGTCTTCAAAAAGAATTAGTACACAACGTGGCACTTCGCGTTGAAGAAACTGATAACCCAGATCGTTTCCGTGTTTCAGGCCGTGGTGAACTTCACCTATCTATCCTGATCGAAAACATGCGTCGTGAAGGTTTTGAGCTAGCGGTATCTCGTCCAGAAGTAATCATCAAAGAAGAAGATGGTCAACTAATGGAACCGTTCGAAACTGTGACTATCGACGTGGTTGAAGAACACCAGGGCGGTATCATGGAAAACATCGGTTTACGTAAAGGTGAACTGACTGATATGGCACCAGATGGTAAAGGCCGTGTTCGCATGGACTTCATGATGCCTTCTCGTGGTCTTATCGGCTTCCAAACTGAATTCATGACATTGACTTCAGGTTCTGGTCTTATCTACCACTCTTTCGATCACTACGGTCCTCACAAGGGCGGTACTATTGGTCAGCGTAACAACGGCGTTCTAATCTCTAACGCTACGGGTAAAGCCCTAACTTACGCACTATTCAACCTTCAAGAGCGCGGTCGCTTATTTGCAGAGCACGCTGATGAAGTATACGAAGGCCAAGTAATCGGTATTCATAACCGTGCAAACGACCTGACTGTTAACTGTCTTAAAGGTAAGCAGCTAACTAACGTTCGTGCATCTGGTACTGATGAAGCTCAAACGCTTTCTCCTGCTATCAAGTACACACTTGAGCAAGCACTAGAATTCATCGATAACGATGAGCTAGTAGAAGTAACACCAGTAAGCATTCGTATCCGTAAGAAACTTCTTACAGAAAACGATCGTAAACGTGCAGGTCGTACAGCTAAGTAATTAGCCAGTAACCTCCGTTAAGAAATCCCTCCATGGCGCATGCTTTGGGGGGATTTTTTTATGCCTGAATTTCAGTATTAGCCCTCGTGCTTGGCTGAGGTTTGGTATGATGGCATTGAGCTTATAAAGGAATACAACAATGCAACCAATCATCATTACTGGTGGCCCTGGCGCAGGGAAAACAACGTTACTGAATACGTTGGCGAATAAGGGCTATTTAGTCTTTCCTGAAGTATCACGCACTTTGATCCGAGACCAAGCACAACAGCCTGATGGTGTGCTGCCATGGACCAACCTACCTGCGTTTGCTGAACTATGCTTAACCGCAATGAGTCGTCAGCGTCGAGAAGCCTTACGTAACACTATGCCCGCGTTTGTTGATCGGGCAATCCCTGACATCTGTGCGTATTTGACCATTGGTGGCTGTGAGGTGACGGCTCAATACCAAGAAGCGGCGGTCGGTTATCATTCGACGGTTTTTTTCTGTGCACCGAACCAAACTATTTACGTGCAAGATGCTGAGCGACCATACCCATTTGAAGAAGCGCAAGCTATTCATCTACAGTTAATTAGCACTTATAAAGCGCTAGGATATGACGTCGTCGATGTGCCTTGGGGCAGTGTTGAAGAACGAGCCAACTGGGTGTTGACTCGTTTAAATAACCATTAAGTTGAATCGCGGATAGGGTGTGAATGATTTACGCCTTTTTGAGCTGAGCAATAAAGCGTTCAGATTCAGAAATGGCAGTCTCCATATCTTTGATCGCGCGCTGAATATCACGCTGCAAATCATTGAATTCACCTTGTAGAGAGCCAATGGCAGCGGCATTCAGGTTATGCTTAAGGTACAAGGTGTTGTCACGTAGCGTATCAAGCACTGGCGCCATTTTTTGTTCGGCACGGTGCATGGCACTGAGCATGGTTTGGTAAGAAGCTTTAGTGGATCGTAATTTGGTTTGGCTATCGCGTTTTAGCTTCGCGCTTGAGTAAAGCTCAAGCTCTTCTTGCCACTCAATAAAAAGTGCATCAGCCACATCTTCGATAGCCGCAATACGACTACTGACTTTATCAGCCGCATCGACACTGTCTTCGTACTGATCGTTAATGCTGTTGTATGCCGCTTCAAGTTCACCGCCGTCAAACTGATTCAAGGCTTTTAGCGCATCTAATGCACTGGTGAATTGTTGCTGAGCATCTTGCTGTGCTTCAGACGCTTCTTCAACGCGATCGACCATGATATCGCGCTTGTGAACACCAACTTTTTCCATGGCGGAATAATAAGCACTTTGGCAGCCAGAAAGTAACGATACACTTAATAGCAGCGCAAGTAGGTAAGGCATAAACACACTCCTTGTGGTAAAAATTCTTGCTGATTCGAGAGGTTGGCAAGCAAGATGAATAACTCAACCAATAGATTAAATGAATATGGCTGACAACAAGACAACTGGCAAGCTGCAATTATTTAAACGCGTAAAAGTCGGATTTGCGTTTTTGCGCTATCTTCAACAGCGAGCGATGCACGACAGATTGACGGTGACAGCAGGATCGATGGCCTATGTGACGTTATTGTCGTTAGTGCCAATGATCACTGTGGTGTTGTCGGCTTTATCGAGCTTTCCTGTGTTTGCGGGCTTGGGGGAATTATTACAAAACTTTGTGATAGAGAACTTTGTGCCCGCAGCGGGCGAGATCGTTAAAACCTACCTCAATGAATTTGTTGCTAACGCAGGCAAGATGACAGCTGTCGGGATGGGGGCTTTGTTTGTCGTGGCGATGATGCTGATTTCAACTATTGACACGGCATTGAATTATATTTGGCGAATACATGAAAAGCGTCGGCCTATTACGTCATTTTCTATTTATTGGATGGTGCTGACTTTAGGGCCAATCTTAGTGGGTTCAAGCATTGCGGTGAGCTCATATTTAGGGTCGCTGAACTTATTGGGAAGCGAGCTTGTGAATGGGTTCTTCCAGCAGATGTTACGTGGTTTACCTGTTGTGATGTCGAGCTTGGCCTTTCTTGGTTTGTACTTGCTGGTGCCCAATACCAAAGTGAAGTTTAACCACGCGCTGATCGGAGCATTAATTGCCAGTGTCTTGTTTGAAGCCAGTAAAACTGGTTTTGCGCTGTATATTACTAACTTTCCTTCATACCAAGTGATTTACGGGGCATTGGCAGTGATCCCGATTTTATTTGTATGGGTTTATTTGTGTTGGTGTATTGTATTGCTGGGGGCTGAAATTACCGCCAGCCTTGGTGAGCGTCCGCAGTGGTGCCCACTTCAGCAAAAGGATGAGACAAACCAAGCTTATCCGACAAATAAGACAACAGTGTCAGAAAAAGATATAGATACTAAAAAGGAAAGAATGGAATGATTGCGCTTATTCAACGCGTTAGTGAAGCCAGTGTGACTGCCGATGGACAAGTCACTGGTGCAATTGGTAAAGGGTTATTAGTCTTACTTGGCGTTGAGAAAGACGATGATGAAAAAAAAGCGCAGCGGTTACGTGACAAAGTCTTGGGTTATCGAGTGTTTGAAGATGACGCGGGTAAGATGAATCTTAATGTGCAGCAAGCGGGTGGCAGCGTGTTGGTTGTATCTCAGTTTACGCTAGCCGCTGATACCAATAGCGGTATGCGTCCTAGCTTTTCAAAAGGCGCAGCGCCTACTGAAGCGGAACGACTGTACGAATATTTTGTCGAATGTTGTAAGGGTAAAGAAATCCAAACTGAAACGGGTATCTTTGCGGCAGATATGAAAGTGGCATTATTGAATGATGGCCCTGTGACATTCTGGCTTCAAGTCTAGCTTTTCCTGGTGTGGGTTCACCACATGGACAAGTTGTGGGTAATAACTAAGAGAGGGAATTCATGTTTCGACTTATCACCCCAAGTACAGATGAAGAGCTGGCAGGTTACTATGACTTCCGTTGGCGGATGCTGCGTGAACCATGGCACATGCCCGTAGGCTCAGAGCGGGATGCTTATGATGAGCTGTGCTGCCATCGGATGATTGTCGATGACAAAGGTGATGCTATAGCCATTGGACGTTTATATATGACGCCTGATAACGATGGCCAGATCCGTTTTATGGCCGTACATACGGATTATCGCCATAAGGGGATGGGCGCATTAGTGCTGATGGCCTTAGAGTCTTTGGCGCGCCAAGAAGGGGCTAAGCGTTTAGTGTGTAATGCGCGAGAAGACGCGATCCCTTTCTACCTTAAAAACGGTTTTGATAGCCAAGGTGAGTTGAGTGAAGAACGTGGTCCTGTTCGTCACCAACAAATGCTTAAACATTTAGACCCTCTCACAGAGGTGGTGCGCCATCCTGAATGGTGCCAAGCCCTGCAAGAACTATGGCAATATCAAATCCCGATCAGCGACAAAATGGGGATAAAAATCAGCCAATACACAGGTTATCGTTTTGAAGTGAGTGCGCTCTTTAATGCGAATTTAAACCCTAATGAATCCATGTTTGCTGGCAGCATATTTACCATGGCAACCTTGGCTGGTTGGGGCTTTATTTGGATGTTGCTCAAAGAGCGTCAGTTGAGTGCCGACATCGTGCTGGTGGATAGTCATATCCGCTACAGCGCTGCGGTAAAAGAGCGACCACGCGCGGTGGCATCTGTTGAAGGCTTAAGTGGTGACCTCGATCGCCTAGCCAGTGGCCGTAAAGGCCGCGTCACCGTTGAAGTGAATGTCTTCAGTGGTGATCATCATGCTTCTACTTTTACCGGAACTTATATGTTGTTTCCTTCACAAGATGACGGCGATACGGAGACGTGTTGCTGATTGTGTTGCCAAATACGCTCTAATTGATGACAAGACTGCGCCACATTAAGGCGTAGTTTTTGTTTCTGCGGTGTCGCTAAATCCCATCCCCCCTCAAGTGTCGCCTGAATATCTTTATTTTCAATATTGAATGGTTTTAGGGTAATACGGCCGCGATCACTGGTTAAGCTGAGCGGCGATACGGCAATCAAAGGTGCGGTCGGTAATGCGTTTTTTTTAGGAGAAACATTCGCGGTCGGTCTTGTTTGGGTGAGTGTGTGCGCCCCTGACGTTGTGGTTTTTGTTTTCTGCGTCTGACGCCAGTTGGCGAGTTGCTGATTAAATTCAGCAGGTGTACTGAGTAAACGGGTATCTCTGAAATCGGCTTGTAAAGAGCCCACCAAGCTGTAATTAAAGCTGGCGCGATTGTGTGCTAGACCACTTAAGGTGAGTGAACTGTCGATGTTGCCTTCAAGCGGTAGCGGAAAGTCGAACCATTGCTTGAGCAACAATAGTGGTGCGCTATCTGTGGTGAGAGTGAATTGCCAAGGCTGTGCTGGTTGCGCTAACCCCCAATGACCTGTGGCTTCCAGTAAGCCATTTTTAAATGGGATCGTCAGTTGGTCGAGTTGCCACTCTCCGGCTTGGCTATGGGTACTGATATACGGTTCAACCAGTTCAATCGTGTTGATACTCGCAAACCCTGCATTGGCAACTAAGGTGCCTTGCCATAGTCCATAGTGATTGTCTTGCTTGATACTCAGGTCATTACCATCGATATTGACCCCGCTGAGCTGGAAAGGGCGTTCGGGGGTGGTATCTGTCAGCTGAAGGTTGCCAATATCTAATTCATCAATCTGGATGTCTTGATATGGCGCGAAAATATCCGTGACACGAGTGCGCCATTGGGATGGTAAAAAAGCCTTGATGTTATTCAGTGTCAGCTGGTTGAGTGCAATCGACGTTGGCGTTATCTCGCCATTGGCACGTAGATAACCTTGCCATACTTTGCTTGAAAGCCCCTCAATGAGGATATCATCAGGCGTAAAACGCAGATCCAACAGCGGGCTATCAAAGACAGTCTCGAGCCATAAAACGCTGTCGGCACTGAGTGAAAGTTGACTATCGGTTTGTTGCCATGCAGAGCGGCCGTGCTGCCAATTGAGTAGAGATAAATTGAGCTGGTTGAGTGACAAATCATTGAGTTCAATTTGGCTATCGATCAGGTCTAATCGCCCTATGCGAAGTGCAATATTGTCTGGCTTATCACTATCTAGCCTCAATGCATCAGATACCAAGGCGTTAGTCTGCTGGGTTAACTGGTCGATGGTTAAGTCAGATTGAAAATGAAAATCTGTCATGGTGAGCTGATTGAGTATTAACTGACGGGCCTGTGTGTCTATGCTTGCTTGGCCATTGATGCTGGCACCTAACCATTCAAATGAATAACCATAAATTGTCCAATCATCATGCGCTTTATTCCCTTTGCCTTTTTCGCCATCAAGTAAGATGTTCGTGAAAGCTTGTTGTTGCCAATCTAAGCGTGGTGCCGCAATGCGAAAATCGCCAGAAAAGTCACCCCAGAAAGAGGCACTTGGTTGCCAGTTATCGAGTTGAATCTGGCCATCACTGATGGCGAATGTCGGTGTAGTGAGGTTGAAATGCGTGAGAGCAAGACGGTGAGTATAGATTGCGGGCAGGCTTGATCTAGGCGGTGTCTGTGCAGTGACTAGCGTTGTCTCTGCCGTCGCAGAATCACGAATATTCGATAACGCAGGCTGGTGGATGTCGATGCCGCTGATCAAAATGCTATCAAAGTACCAGTGAGGAGAGTCAAACTGCGTTTGCGAGTCAGCGACGGATTTGGAGGTGGTCGTTGATGACGAGAATCCGAGTAAAGCCGCCAGTGTTTCGTGTGGTGCTAGCCAAATTTGCGCTTGCTGTGCCTGATAACGTTGCTGCTGTGGATCGATAACGCTTGGTTGTTCAATCGTGAGGTGCCAAGGATCTGTGATGGTGTAAGTGACCACTTCGGCATCAAACTGGTAATTGGTCAGGCGTTGTGTGAGTTGGCTGATTACTGGGGCTGCATGACGAGTATGCAGTAGCGCGACAATGATGGTTAGCACCAAAAGTAGCATGATGAAAATGGTTGCGATGATTTTCCCTAACAGTCGCATACAGTGCCCATAACTCAAATTAATGTAGATAGTTCAGAGTGGCGTAAAAGCGGAGATCAGGCAAGCTGTTGAGCACAAAAGCATGAAAGCTATCTGCGCGTAGCGTGTGTTGGCCCTATATCTGAATGAAATAGGTCGCGTGAAAATAAAAAAAGCCCCTTTTATAAGGGGCTTAGGTATCCATTTAATGCGGCGGATAATTAGTCGACTTGCGGACCTGCAGCCACTAATGATGCACCTTCAGTTGTATCTGTGTACTTCTCGAAGTTGTTGATAAAGCGCTGGGCTAGATCGTCAGCTTTACTTTGCCACTGAAGTGGATCAGTGTAAGTGTCGCGAGGATCGAGGATCGCAGGATCAACTCCTGGTAGCGAGGTTGGCACTTCTAGGTTAAAGATTGGAATGTCTTTGGTTTCAGCAGTATCAATCGAGCCATCAAGGATCGCATCAATGATGCCACGCGTATCTTGGATAGAAATACGTTTACCTGTACCGTTCCAGCCTGTGTTCACTAGGTAAGCTTCTGCGCCTGCCGCTTCCATACGTTTCACTAAAACTTCCGCGTATTGCGTTGGGTGAAGTGTTAGGAATGCATTACCGAAACATGCCGAGAAAGTGGGTGTTGGCTCCGTGATACCACGTTCAGTACCTGCTAGTTTAGCGGTAAAGCCTGATAGGAAGTGGTACTTAGTTTGCTCTGGTGTCAGTTTAGATACTGGCGGTAAAACCCCGAATGCATCAGCCGACAAGAAAATAACTTTGTTAGCATGACCACCTTTCGATACTGGCTTAACAATGTTTTCAATGTGGTAGATCGGGTAAGAAACACGGGTGTTTTCTGTTTTCGAGTTGTCGTCGAAATCAATGGCACCGTCAGCACGAACCGTTACGTTTTCTAGCAAGGCATCGCGACGGATAGCGTTGTAGATATCAGGTTCAGCTTCTTTAGATAGGTTGATGGTTTTTGCGTAACAGCCGCCTTCAAAATTGAAGACACCGTTGTCATCCCAACCATGCTCATCATCGCCGATTAATGCACGTTTAGGATCGGTCGATAATGTCGTTTTACCTGTGCCTGAAAGGCCGAAGAACACCGCAACATCGCCATTTTCGCCCATGTTGGCAGAACAGTGCATCGATGCGATATCTTGCAGAGGAAGGAAGTAGTTCATCATTGCGAACATGCCTTTCTTCATTTCACCGCCGTACCAAGTACCGCCAATGAGCTGCATTTTTTCTGTGAGGTTAAAGACGGTGAAGTTTTCAGAGTTCAGACCTTGCTCTTCCCACTTCTCGTTGGTGCACTTCGCGCCATTCATTACGACGAAATCAGGCTCAAAGCTTTCTAATTCATCTTCTGTGGGGCGGATGAACATGTTTTTTACGAAGTGTGCTTGCCATGCAACTTCAGTGATAACACGGATACATAAGCGAGTATCAGGATTAGCACCACAGTAACCGTCGATAACAAAAAGACGCTTGCCAGAAAGTTGACCTGTTACTAGGGTTTTCAGGTCGTTCCAAACATTTTGGTCAATAGCTTTGTTGTCGTTCTTGCCTTGGTCGGCCCACCATAGGGTATCGCGGGTCGTATCATCTTTTACGATGAATTTATCTTTTGGCGAACGGCCTGTGAAAATACCTGTATCGACTGATACTGCACCAAGCTCAGTCACGATACCTTTTTCGTATCCTTCTAAGCCAGGTTTAGTCTCTTCTTCGAATAAAACTTCGTAAGAAGGGTTACGTACTACTTCTGTAACATTATTGATACCGTATTTAGACAGATCCATGTTTTTTGCAACCTTTTTTTCGACGTTCATGACGGTCATAGGTGCTCCTTGGGTAAGATGTAGTTTAACTGTTGACCATGCTAACAACCCTAAATGGGTAATTCAGGGAGGTTTATCAAAAATTAACCATTAACTTGTTAAGGCTAAGTAATTTTATTTAATGCTATTGGGGTTGTTAGTTTACAGGTGTGTTACGCGTTTGCGCTAGGTCTCGAAATTAATATTTCTCTTGAAAAAAGCGATATTTAGGCGTGAAAAATGAATGTAAGGCAGGGCTAGAAGTGTGCTTCAGTTAAAAAAATAGCCGAATTAAATTCGGCTATTATCATTTTTTCTGTCAGTTAATACGGGACAAAAATTAATCAGTGTACTTGGTTGTCGCCTGTTGTTGCATTTTCATGCAGCGCTGCAACGTCAACACTATCAAAGTCATAGGTTGTGCCACAGTAATCACAGTGTAAAGAAACCTTACCGTCTTCCGCTAAGATTTTCTCTACTTCTACTCGCTCAACCGAACAAATTGCCGAAGCGCTACGTTCACGTGAACAACCACAGTGGAATTCGACGGGTTGTGGTTCAAACAGCTTCACTTCTTCTTGGTGATAGAGACGGAACAGAACGTCTTCTGCTTTTAAGCCAAATAGTTCTTCGTTCTTCACTGTGCTGGTGAGTTGAGACAGGTGATCGAAATCATCAGCACTACCTTGGCCATCCGGCATGATTTGTAACAACATACCTGCTGCCATCGCTTTTTCTTCGTGCTCACCAACGCGCAGGATAATTTGCGTTTTTAGCTGTTCAGAATTAGCGAAGTAACCTTCAAGGCACTCAGCCAGTGTTGTACCTTCAAGGCCAACAACACCTTGGTAGCGTTCACCTTTTGTTGGGGTGATGGTAATAACCATATGGCCTTTACCAAGCAGATCGTGGATGTTACCTGTCGTTGGTACATCTCCTTCCCAACGAGCCACACCGCGCATTTTTTGGTCGTGATCACCATTGATCACTGCCAATTTGATCGGGCCGTCACCTTGAAGCTGAACGGTAATTGAACCTTCGAACTTTAAAGTTGCCGTAAGAAGGCTAGTTGCAACGAGGAGTTCACCAAGCAAGCTTTGTACCGGTGCTGGGTATTCCTTGCTGGAAATGATTTGTTGGTAGGTGTCAGCAAGCTGTACCAATTCACCACGTACAGAAACACCTTCAAATAGGTAACGATAGAGACTGTCGTTTGTCATGTTCATGTCTTCTCCAGCAGGTAATTTAGTTACTGCTCTTAAATTTAATTATATCGCGTCGTTGTTTCTTATCAGGACGTTTCTCAGGACTTGGATTATCAAAGGCGTTGAGCTTACGCAATTTAGCATGCTCTTCGCGTTGTTTAATGCTGTCTTCTGTTTCCTGATACAAAGTTTGTGCTTCGGGAGCGCCGCGGCGAGCACTCGACAATTTAATGATAACGATGGTTTTTTCTTCATTACCTTGTCGTATTCGAACTTCAGCACCAAGTTCAACCACTTTGCTTGGCTTTGAACGTTGGCCGTTGTAATGCACCTTGCCACCATCAACCATATTACGGGCGATTGAGCGTGTTTTATAAAAACGGGCAGCCCAAAGCCATTTATCTAGGCGAACTTGGGTATCTTCTGATGCGCTTGAACGGTTGCTCACAACGTGCTCCTTACCAAAATTTGGCGCTAAAAATAGCATATTACTGCGATAGCGTCAGCTGTGGGTTAAGACAAGTAAATGGTGATATATGATCGAGTTTTCAACGCTAAAATGGGAATTAATTCTCCTAAATGGCTAGTCTATTGATAGCTAGTGTGTTTTTTTCGTGATCTGCTCTGGTATATTACGTGGATCATGCAAAGAATAGCTGTGTACTGTCCTGTCTCAGAGTATTCTGTATCGTCCGTCACACATATAACGTAGCTTTATAAAACAACTCAATACGGATTTTATATGGTTGTATCAAAATGGTTGGGTATGTTGCCCAACAAAAGACCCGTTTCTACAAAAACATTAACCCGCGGTATAACGTGGCTTTTGGTGGTGATGTTTGCATGGATCCTTGGGCGTTTAATTTGGGCTGCGGTACAACCCACTACGGCGGTTTCACGTTGGCAACCGCAAGTTCAAGCATCGGCAAGCAGTCAGCAAGCTGGTTTAAAAGTGTCTGATATTCTTGCGATGAATCTTTTTGGTAACTATCAGCAAGGTGCGGCAGTTGTTAAACAAGAACCTGTTAAGCAAGATGCCCCTCAAACACGGCTGAATTTACGTTTGGTTGGGGTTGTTGCGAGCTCTCAGACCAAAACGACTCTTGCTGTTATCGCGCATCAGGGAAAACAAAACACCTACGGCTTGAGCGAAGCAATTGATGGTACGCGTGCAACATTGCAAGCTGTGTATGCGGATCGTGTCATTATTCGTAATAGCGGGCGAGATGAAACTTTGATGCTTGATGGTGTGGAATTTGGTAAAGCCCAGTCACGAGCTGCACCTGTTTCTCGAGCTAAGCCACAAACGAAAGATCGCCAAAGCAATGTATCCGGTGAGCAACTGAGCAAGATTAAGCAAGAAATCCTCGATAAGCCGCAAAACCTCTTTAGTTACATTCGCCTTTCTCAAGTTAAAAAAGATGGTGATCTGATAGGTTACCGCGTTAACCCTGGTAAAGAGCGAGTGTTATTCGACGCCGTTGGTTTAAAAGCCAATGATTTAGCCGTTAGCTTAAATGGCAATGATTTAACCGATCCAACCGTGATGGCGAAGCTCTGGACTGAGCTATCTCAAGCGACCAGTTTTACTTTGACAGTAGAGCGTGAAGGTCAGTTACACGATATTTATATTGAGTTGCAGTAGCAACCAAAGCAAGCATGCGTAATACGCAGGAGAGATTAGTGAAAAGATGGATGAATAAGCGCGCTTGGCTGCTACTTGGTAGTTTGCTATGTGGCACCGTATCAGCCAGTGAATTCAGCGCCAGTTTTAAAGGTACTGATATTCAAGAGTTCATCAACATAGTTGGACGGAACCTTGAAAAGACTATCATTGTTGATCCTGCGGTTCGTGGACAAGTCAATGTGCGTAGTTACGACTTGCTTAATGATGAACAGTATTATCAATTCTTCTTAAATGTATTGGAAGTCTACGGTTTTGCTGTGGTTGAGATGGAGAACGGTGTTCTTAAAGTTATTCGTGATAAAGACGCCAAGATTTCAGCCATTCCCGTTGTAGATGGCAAAGACGGAGTAACGGGTGATGCGGTTGTTACTCGTGTTATTGCGGTACGTAATGTTTCGGTACGTGAACTGTCGCCGCTACTACGCCAGCTGAATGATAATGCCGGGGCGGGTAACGTCGTGCATTACGATCCTGCGAATATCATTATGATCACGGGTCGTGCCGCGGTGGTGAATCGCTTAGCGGAAATCATCGAGCGTGTAGACCGTGCAGGTGATAAAGATATCGATGTAGTGGAACTCAATAATGCTTCTGCTGCTGAAATGGTGCGTATTGTTGAAGCGTTAAATAAAACGGCCGACGCTAAAGCCACCCCAAGTTTTCTTCAGCCTAAATTAGTGGCAGATGATAGAACCAACTCAGTCCTTTTATCTGGTGACCCTAAAGTACGCGCGCGCTTAAAGCGCTTGATCCGTCAGCTTGATAAAGAGATGGCCTCATCGGGTAATAACCGCGTGGTGTATTTAAAATATGCCAATGCAGAAGAGATGGTCGATGTACTTAAAGGTGTATCTGACAATATCCAGTCAGAAAAAAAAGGTAACAGTGCGAAAGGCGGTTCGTCATCAAGTAAAGATACAGTGATGATATCTGCTCATGCGGATACCAATGCCTTAGTTCTGACCGCGCCGCCTGATGTGATGCGTGCCCTAGAGAATGTGATCGCTCAGCTGGATATTCGTCGTGCTCAGGTACTGATTGAAGCCATGATTGTTGAAATCTCAGAAGGTGACGGTGTTAACTTCGGTGTGCAATGGGGGTCTGAGCAAGGTGGCGTGGTGCAATTTGCTAACTCTGGCGTACCGATTTCACAATACGCGATTGGTTTGAAAGAAGCCGAAGATATCAAAGGGTCAACCACCACCACGGTTAACTCTACGGGTACAGTTACAACCACGACACCAGATAAAAACGGTGACTACAGCACCTTGGGTAAAGCTCTTGGTGGTGTTAATGGTGCCATGATGGGGATTGTATTGGGTGACTGGACTATGTTGGTCAATGCGGTATCAACCGACAGTAACTCAAACATTCTATCTAGCCCGAGTATTACCGTGATGGATAACGGCGAAGCGTCATTCATTGTTGGTGAGGAAGTGCCTGTTGTTACGGGCTCCGCTTCAAGTTCGAATAATGACAACCCATTCCAAACCATCGAACGTAAAGAAGTGGGTGTCAAACTGAACGTGACGCCACAGATCAACGAAGGTGATTCGGTTCAACTGAAAATCGAGCAAGAAGTCTCGAGTGTCTTAGGTGCTAATGGCGCAGTCGATGTCCGTTTTGCTAAGCGTCAGCTGAATACCTCGGTGTTGGTACAAGATGGTCAGATGCTTGCTTTAGGCGGTTTGATTAACGAAGAGACCAAAGAGAGTGAATCAAAAATTCCAATCTTGGGCGATATTCCTGTCTTAGGGTATTTGTTCAAATCGACCAATACCACCACCAGTAAAACCAATTTGATGGTCTTTATTAAACCAACCATTATCCGTGATGGTGTGACCGCTGATGGTATTACTCAACGTAAATACAACTACATCCGAGCAGAGCAACTGTATAAAGCCGATCAAGGCTTGAAGTTGATGCCGAATACACAAATTCCAGTGATACCAAAATATGGCGAAGACATTGCTTTGCCTGCTGAAGTACGTGCATTTGTGGCGCAGTTGGAGAAGCAGTAATGAGTACCTTTGCTGCTGATACGCAGCCGTACTTTCGTTTACCTTTTTCGTTTGCTAAGCGCCATAAAGTGGTGCTTGAAGCGAGTGAAGAAGGTTGGCTATTACTGTATTCAGGCACGCTATCTGCCACTGTGTTGGCTGAAGTGCGCCGTGTTGCTGCGCGGGGGTTTACTCCCGTAGCACTGGATGCGAAAGCCTTTGAATTGAAGCTGACAGAAGCGTACCAACGTGACTCTTCAGAAGCGCGTCAATTGATGGAAGATTTAGGCTCTGATGATGATTTCTTCTCATTAGCAGAAGATTTACCTGAAACTGAAGATTTGCTTGAATCCGAAGATGATGCGCCGATCATTAAATTGATCAATGCCATGTTAGCGGAAGCCATCAAAGAAGCTGCGTCAGATATTCATATCGAAACCTTTGAAAAAGTGCTGTCGATCCGTTTTCGGATTGATGGCGTGTTACGTGAGGTACTACAGCCAAGCCGTAAACTGGCACCGCTACTTGTTTCGCGGATCAAGGTTATGGCGAAACTTGATATCGCTGAAAAACGCGTACCACAAGATGGTCGTATCTCTCTGCGTATCGGTGGCCGAGCCGTGGATGTCCGAGTTTCGACTATGCCGTCGTCTCATGGCGAGCGCGTGGTATTACGTCTATTGGACAAGAATGCGACCCGCCTTGATTTACATAGCTTGGGTATGACCGCTGCTAACCATGCTAATTTCCGTAAAATCATCGATCGGCCGCATGGCATTATCTTGGTAACAGGCCCTACAGGTTCGGGTAAATCCACGACCTTATACGCAGGCTTGCAAGAGCTTAACAGCCAAGAGCGCAATATTCTGACGGTGGAAGACCCGATTGAATTTGATATCGATGGGATTGGTCAAACCCAAGTGAATACCAAAGTCGATATGACTTTTGCTCGGGGGCTTCGTGCCATCTTGCGTCAAGATCCTGATGTGGTGATGATTGGTGAGGTTCGAGACTTAGAAACTGCCGCAATTGCCGTTCAGGCATCGTTAACGGGCCATATGGTGATGTCTACGTTGCACACCAACACGGCGGTAGGTGCAATCACCCGCTTACGCGATATGGGGATTGAACCATTCTTAGTGTCATCGTCGCTATTGGGCGTGTTAGCGCAACGTTTAGTGCGTACCTTGTGCAAGGAGTGTCGTGACCCGTACGAAGCGAATGCGGAACAGAAAAAGCTGTTTAATGTGCCAGAGCAGGAATCATTAACCCTGTACCACCCTGTTGGTTGTGAGCACTGTAATAATAAAGGTTACCGAGGGCGTACAGGTATTCATGAATTATTATTAATTGATGATCGAGTACAAGAACTTATTCACGGTGAAGCCGGTGAACAAGCGATTGAACGTGCAGTACGAGAATACACGCCAAGCATTCGTGATGATGGCCTATCGAAAGTACGCCTAGGAATTACTACGCTTGAAGAAGTCATGCGAGTAACCAAGGAAAGCTAATGGCGGCATTTGAATATAAAGCGCTTGATACTAAGGGCCGACAGAAAAAAGGGGTCTTGGAAGGGGATAATGCCCGCCAAGTACGCCAGCAATTGCGTGAAAAAGGTTTGATGGCCACCGAAGTGGTGCAAACCAATGAGCGAGAAAAGAAAAAAGCGAGCAGTAGTTTTTCTTTTCGCCGTGG
This sequence comes from Photobacterium sanguinicancri, assembly GCF_024346675.1. Lineage (NCBI taxonomy): Bacteria > Pseudomonadati > Pseudomonadota > Gammaproteobacteria > Vibrionales > Vibrionaceae > Photobacterium > Photobacterium sanguinicancri. The sequence continues at coordinate 3,538,821 of NZ_AP024850.1, read as the reverse complement.
TATTAGCACGCATGACTTGTCTCTGATCACCCGCCAGTTAGCCACTTTAGTACAAGCGGGGATGCCGCTAGAAGAGTGTTTAAAAGCGGTGGCAGAGCAAAGTGAAAAGCCACGATTGAAGAATATGCTATTAGCGGTGCGTTCGCGTGTTGTTGAAGGTTACACCTTATCTGACAGTATGGCGGAATACCCGCATGTGTTTGATCAGTTATTCCGTGCCATGGTGGCGGCAGGTGAAAAATCAGGGCACCTCGATACGGTGTTGAATCGCTTGGCGGATTACACTGAAAATCGTCAGCAAATGCGCAGTAAGCTACAACAAGCGATGATTTACCCTACCATGCTAACGTTGGTGGCCGTGTCTGTGGTGGCTTTCTTGTTGGCGACAGTGGTTCCGAAAATTGTCGATCAATTTGTGCAGATGGGTCAGCAGTTACCGGGTATTACCGAAGTCTTACTTGTTGCCAGTGACTTTGTGCAGAATTGGGGCATCGTGGTGGTGATTGTCATCATTGCCATCGTTATGGGTATTAAAACCGCATTGAAGAGGCCTGATTTCAGATTACGCTGGGATCGCTGGGTACTGAATATCCCGGTGATAGGAAAAGTGGCTCGTGGGTTAAACACCTCTCGTTTTGCGCGTACCTTGTCTATTTGTACCTCTAGCGCCATTCCATTGCTGGACGGAATGAAGGTGGCTTCTGATGTGATGACCAATACTTGGGTTAATCAACAAATTCTGGAGGCGTCAGACAAAGTGCGTGAAGGGTCAACGTTACGTATCGCCCTTGAGCAAACCAAGCTATTCCCACCCATGATGTTACACATGATTGCCAGTGGTGAGCGCAGTGGTGAGTTAGAACAGATGCTCACACGGTCGGCGGATAACCAAGACCGTGACTTTGAATCCCTCGTCAATATGGCGCTAGGGGTATTTGAACCCCTATTAATTGTAGCGATGGCAGGCATTGTCATGTTCATCGTTATCGCTACTTTAATGCCGATCATTGAACTCAATAATATGGTCGGAATGTAATTCTTTTGGAGGTTAAGTTAATGCAACGCAAACAACGTGGCTTTACGCTGCTCGAAGTTATGGTCGTGATTGTGATCCTAGGGGTGCTGGCAAGTTTAGTCGTACCTAACTTACTAGGTAACAAAGAAAAAGCCGACCAACAGAAAGTGGTAACGGATATTAGTGCTTTAGAGCAAGCATTGGATATGTATAAGTTGGATAACAGTGTTTACCCAACGACAGACCAAGGTCTTGATGCGTTAGTGTCTAAGCCGTCTTCAAGTCCAGAGCCGCGTAACTACCGTAACGGCGGTTACATCAAGCGACTACCTAATGACCCTTGGGGCAATGAGTACAATTACGTGATGCCAGGTGAGCATGGCGCGGTTGATATCTTCAGCTTAGGTGCTGATGGTCAAGAAGGCGGTGAAGAAGTGAATACTGACATCGGTAACTGGAACATGCTGGACTTTTAAGTCTGAGCGATGTTGGTAAAAGAATGATGATGAAACGTGCTGCGGGCTTTACGCTGATTGAAATCATGTTGGTACTGGTGCTGTTAGCAAGCAGTGCTGTGGCCGTGATTGCGACTCTCCCTGAGCGTCATGATGATAAGGCGAAAGAAGAGGCGGCGCGTTTCTTTCAACTAGTGCAGCTTCTTGGTGAAGATGCACTGCTTAACGGAACGGATTTCGGTATTCGCATTGAGCGCCACCGTTATCAGTTTCTTGAGCTAACAGGTACAGAGTGGCAGCCCATGAAAGAATCTCGCTATTTCAGTGAGGTTGAAGTGGGGGATGACATCACGCTGGAAGTTGAATTAGGTGGCTATGCATGGCAAGACAATGATCGCTTGTTTAAGCCTGGCTCTTTATTCGATGAAGACTTGTTTGCTGACCAAACTGATAAGAAGAAAATAAAGCCGCCGCAATTGATTGTTATGGCTAGTGGGGAGTACACCCCGTTTAGCTTAGCGTTTGAGATCGACGGCGAGAATGAATTTTGGCAAGTGCGCGCAGACGAACTTGGAGAGCTGTATTTATTAGCACCTGGTGAAGAAATGCCAGAAAGGAAATCACGTCGATGAAGACCCAACGCGGGATGACGTTACTTGAAGTGCTAGTGGCACTCGCGGTGTTTGCAACAGCTGCGTTGAGTGTGATGAAAGCGGTCACTCAGCATATTAATACCATGGGCTATCTGGAAGAGAAAACCTTCGCCGCCATGGTGGCGGATAATGAATTAGCCCGTTTACAGCTGAGTGGCAAGATCCCGACATCGAGTAAGCGTGGGGAAAGTGAATTTGCAGGCCGCAAATGGTATTGGACAGTATCAAGTACCAAAACAACAGACGGCTACCTACGACAGTTAGAAATGGTTGTTGCGACAGATAAAGACCGTAAGCAATCAGTAGTGACAGTGAGAACGTATGTTGCCAACTAAACAAGCCCCTTGTCGCTCATCCCATTTTCAGCAAGGTTTTACACTTCTTGAAGTGCTGGTGGCTATCGCCGTTTTTGCGATGTTGAGTTTATCAGCGTACCAAGTACTAAATGGTGTCCAGCGCAGCGATGAGCAATCTCGCGATCACAACGCGCGGCTTAAAGCAATCCAGCGTATGAGTGTGATGATGGATAACGACTTTCGTCAAATCGTTGCCCGTAAAACCCGTAGCCAGGGTGAGAAGCCAAGTGATAAATATTTGTTAGCGGGTGAGTATGTGCTGGATTCCGCCAGCGAAGGGATCATGTTTACGCGCCTTGGGTGGCAAAACCCACAGCAAATGTTTCCACGGGGTGAAGTCGTGCGCGTTGGTTATCGTGTTATCGACGATAAGCTAGAGCGAGTGTGGTTTCGCTACCCAGACAATGTCGCGGGTGCAGAACCGCTGGTTCGTGAGGTATTGGCCGATGTGACTGCGCTGTCGTTTCGTTTTTTTGCTGATAAAAAGTGGACTGATAAATGGGAACAAGCAGGTAGCTTACCGCAAGGTATTGAAGTGCGGTTGACGTTAAAAGACAGAGGCGAGATTGAGCGCGTATATTTGGTGCCACAGTCAGGCTTAGCGCAAACCAATAGCGAGGATGATAACCAATGAGTCTTCGCATGAAATCACCGAAAGGCAAACAGGGCGGTGTCGCATTAATTGTTGTATTGATGCTATTGGCCATGATGACCTTGTTGGCGGTGCAAATGACGGAGCGTCTTCACCACAATTTCTATCGAGTAGAAAATCAAATTCAGCACCAGCAAGCGTATTGGTACAGCGTGGGATTGGAAGCATTGGCAAAAGTCGCCATCAAAGAAGGGATTGATGATAGCGATACGGTGAATTTAAGTCAGGCATGGGCAACCAAAGGTCAGCGTTACCCACTCGAAGGTGGTGATGCTGTGGGTGATATTCTCGATCGCCAAGCGTGTTTTAACCTTAATGCCTTGTCGTCGGTAGCGCCTGAAGCTGATCGCAGTACCAAACCCTATTTGATTAAAGTACTACAAGCATTATTGGAAGAATCGGGAATTGAAAGCTATGAAGCTGAAGTGATAGCGGAATCGACATGGGAATTCGTCGACCCCGATGACACAGTACAATCCGCCTTCGGGGCGGAAGATAGCACCTACGAAGGCTTTAAACCGGCATACTTGCCTGCTAATCATTTTATAGCAGATGTGAGTGAGCTAAGAGCCGTTAACGGAGTAACAGCGAAAGCCTTTAACCAAGTAAAGGGTGCTGTCTGTGCATTACCCGTTGATACGTTCAAATTGAATGTGAATACCGTTAGCGAAAATAATGCTGCGCTACTTGCTGCGTTATTCACCCCTGAATTATCGGTGTCTGACGCTAAGACATTATTATCCAATCGCCCTTATGATGGCTGGCAAAATGTAGATGATTTTTTTGCTGAAGGGGTGATTGCTCGTATCGATGGTGCGACGCAGTCTAAAGCGAAAGAACATATTGATATTAAAAGCGACTACTTTCAGCTGGATGCTGAGATCCTAGTGGATCGCGCCCGAGTTCGCGTCGTGGCCTTGCTTAAACGTGACGAACAAAAACAGGTGACGGTTGTACGTCGCCGTTATGGAGGAATCAGTGAGCGAGTTGCTGACAATCAGGCTAAGTAGCCGTCCTGACCAACCTGTACATTGGTTGGTGTGGTCGTCACAGCAGAATGAAGTGATTGCTTCAGGGCAGCTAAGTGATATGACCCAGTTAAATGAATTAGCTGATTATGCAGCACAGCGCCAAGTGCTGGCGTTGGCACCTGCACAAGATATTTTGCTAACCCAAGTTGCGATTCCTACCGGAAGTGGCCGTCAATTAGCTGCTGTCCTGCCCTTCTTACTTGAAGAAGAGTTAGCACAAGATATCGATGCCTTGCATGTGCACCTACTGAAACGTGACGGGGATATTGCCCATGTTGCGGTTGTTGAACATAAACGTATGCAAGCATGGCTTACAGCGCTTAATGATGCCGGTATGGAAGTGAAAAAACTCCTACCCGATGCTTTATGTTTACCGCTTTTTGAGCAGGGTTATTGTGCTGCGCAGTTGGACGAACAGTGGCTGGTTCGTCAATCAGAAACACAAGGTGTAGCCGCGGAAGCAAGTTGGTTAGGTAGTTGGCTATTGGCTCAAAATGCCCCCATTATTGCGACGGCAGATCTTGATAACGCAGATGTTGATGATTCTGGTGATATGGCAGCTTCGGTAGATACAGATGAAGCCGATAAGCTTGTAACTGAGACCAATATCGTTGCTGAAGCACATATTCCAAATGCGGCTGATATTGTTATTCATCACTTTACGCCTAAGCCTGAAAATATCCCGTGTCAGTGGAAAGCAGAAACGCCAGAATTAGTGATGGAGCTTTTAGCTAAAGGGGCAGAAGAAACCAAGCTTAATATGCTGTCTGGTCCTTATAAAGCACAGTCAGCATGGCGTAAATATATTAAGCCGTGGCGGAAAGTCGCGATTGCGGCAGGCTTGGTACTGGTAGCCATGTTAACCGAGCACGTTTTATCAGTACAAAGTATGGAGCAACAAGCCCAAGCATACCGAACTGAAAGCGAGCGTATTTTCCGTCAGGTATTACCTAATTTTCGTAATATCCCAACGCAGAGTTATTTGAAGCGCCAAATGGACAGCGAATTAGCGCGTTTAGGTGGCGGTGGAAACCAAGAAGGTTTATTGCCTTGGCTAGCGCAACTAGAACCCATTTTTAAGAAGGTACCGCAAGTCGCGTACACCAATTTAAAATACGACCAAAACCGGGGTGAATTACGCTTACAAGCCACGGCTGCAGAATTCCAACATTTTGAGCAATTACGAACATTACTTGCTGCCGAGTTTACGGTACAGCAAGGGCAATTAAGTAAAGAAGGTAGTCAAGTGAATGGTGCTGTCGTGCTAAGGAGAAAGTCATGAAATCATGGTGGAAAGCCCTCAGCCTTCGCGAACAGCGCTTGATGCTTGGCGCCGGTGGTGCATTGTTGATTGCTATTTTCTATTGGGGCTTATGGCAACCTTTGGCTACGCGTGCTGATGTGGCGCAACAGAGGATCAATAGTGAACGTCAGTTACTTAGCTGGGTGAGTAAGAAAGCCAATAACATTATCAGTTTACGTGGTAATGCATCAAGCAGCGCTGGGATCAGTGACAAAGGGTTAAATCAAGTTGTTAATGAAACTACGACTCGCTTTCGCATTGAATTGATCCGTATGCAGCCGCGAAGCGAAGCTGTTCAAGTATGGGTGAAGCCCGTACCGTTTAATACCTTAGTGAATTGGTTGGCCTTTTTACGTGATGAACATGGTATTGATGCGCAGTTTTTAGATATTTCGAAAGCCGATCAAAACGGTGTGGTCGAAGTGAACCGTTTACAGCTGGGTCGAGGTTAAGTGTGAAGTATAAGCTACTCCTTGGAACGTCATTTGGTGCGGTATTGCTGGGCAGTGCGATAGCACATGTGCCTGCAAGTTGGTTGTGGTTGCAAGCCCCGGTGATTAATGGACTTAATGTTTCAGGCATCCAAGGTACACCTTGGGAAGGTCGAGCGACTCAAGTACGTTGGCAGCAGTACCAACTAGGTCAGATTCAATGGCAGTTTAATGCCAGTGCGTTATTCACTGGTAACGTGGCTTTTACGGTGCGCTTTGGCCAAGGTAGTGAGATGCGTGTTGATGGCCGTGGTGTTGTGGGCTACGGCATGTCGGGGGCTTTTGCGCGTAATTTTTTAGTCTCTATTCCTGCCACGGAAGTTGTTAAATATGCGCGTGTTCCTGTGCCTGTGAAAGTGGATGGGTTACTGGAACTGACGGTACGTGATTACCTTCATGCTCAGCCTTTTTGTTCAACGCTAGATGCCTCCTTAGCTTGGTCGACCGCGAATATTTCCTCACCAATGGGTGGGATCAACCCCGGTCCGGTGATTGCAGATTTAAGTTGTCACGATGGCAGTGTCTTAGCGACAGCGGATCAATCATCGGTTGATGTATCGAGTGACTGGAAGGCATCTTTAGCACCAAATTACAGTTATAACCTCTCTGGGTGGTTTAAGCCTGGCGCTGAATTCCCACCACAGTTAGGGCAACAACTGAAATGGTTAGGTGATCCTGATGGCAAAGGGCGGTATAACTTGAACTTTAATGGCCGTTTGTAAGCATAACGAATAGGACGACAGCATGGCAGCTGATAACAACAAACCCCAAATTCTATCGACAGAGGTTGTTGCACAATCTCGATTATTTAAAATTGAGTCGCTTGATTTGCGTTTTTCTAATGGGGTGGAACGTACATATGAACGCATGAAGCCGAGTGGCCGTCATGCAGTATTGGTCGTCCCTGTTACAGCTGAAGGCGATCTCTTATTAGTGCGAGAATATGCTGCTGGTACCGATCGTTATGAGCTGGGTTTTCCAAAAGGGTTAATTGATCCGGGTGAAAGTGCAGTTGAAGCTGCGAATAGAGAATTAAAAGAAGAAATAGGTTTTGGTGCTAATACGCTGACGCCATTGAAAGAGGTGGTGCTAGCACCATCGTACTTCTCTAGTAAAATGACCCTTTTTCTGGCGCAAGGTTTGTACCCTGAACAGCTAGAAGGGGATGAACCCGAGCCACTGGAATTGGTTCGTTGGCCCGTCAATCAAGGTGAAGAGCTAATTAACCATCTGGATTTTGCAGAAGCGCGCAGTATCACAGCATTGTTTTTAGCCTTAAAGCAATTGGCTGACTAAGAAGGAATCTACTATGGAATTGTCGAATTTAATCCCTTCAGTAATAGAAATTGCTCGTGCTTCAGGCCAGGTGATCCTCGATATTTATCAACGTGGCCAGTTTGAAAAGCAAATCAAACACGATAATACACCAGTGACGAGTGCGGATATTGCTGCGCATAAATTGATCGTAGCGCAACTTTCAGAGCTCACGCCAGATATCCCTGTATTATCAGAAGAAGATGCCAGTATTCCGTTAGCAGAGCGTAGCCAATGGGATCGTTATTGGTTAGTTGACCCTCTGGATGGTACCCAAGAGTTTATTGCTGGCAGTGGTGACTTTGCGACTATCATTGCATTGGTGGAAAATAATCAACCTAAGATGGGGGTGGTGTATGCGCCCATTTCTGGGGTGACGTATTACGCTTATCAAGGTAAAGGCGCCTGGAAGATCACTCCCGATGGTGAAACCTTCCGCATTGCGACCCATAAGCATGAGTTACCAACCCAGTCGATTGCAGTAGCCATTAGCCGTCGTCAAAATATTCAAGCGATCACCGATCGATTAGATCCAGCGTTAAACTATGACTTAGTACCATTAGGTTCAGCGGCACTAAAAGCGTGCTTAGTTGCTGAAGGGGCTGTGGATTGTTATTTACGTTTAGGCCCGACAGGTGAATGGGATACCGCGGCGACACAATGCATTGTTGAAGAAGCTGGTGGTCGGATTTTGAATACGCATCTAACACCGTTGTCTTATAATGAGCGAAATACGCTAGAGAACCCTAACTTCATTACATTAGGGGATGAGCATTTACCGTGGGCCAAGATCCTCACACCTGACGATCGGATGATGGATGCGGTCTAGGGCACTGATGGCAAATAATCATTAGCGAAACGGAGCCTATGGCTCCGTTTTTTTTGGGGTTTAATTAAAAACGTTAGGTTAGAACAAGCGATTTAGGCCATTCAACGCAGCAACGCGATAAGCCTCGGCCATGGTTGGGTAGTTGAAGGTGGTATTCACGAAATAATCGATCGTATTTCCTTCTCCTTTTTGTTCCATGATCGCTTGGCCGATATGAATGATCTCGGCAGCTCTTTCGCCAAAGCAGTGGATCCCTAAGATCTCTTTGGTCTCTCGGTGGAATAATAGTTTTAAACTGCCAACTTCAGTCCCTGCAATTTGAGCGCGAGCAAGGTGTTTAAATTGGGAGCGACCGACTTCGTAAGGCACTTTGTCAGCTGTAAGTTGCTGCTCGGTTTTACCGACGGAGCTGATTTCAGGAATGGTATAAATACCGGTCGGGATATGGTCGATTAAACTGCCTTGGGCCTCCCCATTACTGATGGCTTGCGCGACATAACGACCTTGATCGTAAGCGGCACTCGCAAGGCTAGGGTAGCCAATAACATCACCAACCGCATAAACATGTTCAACATCGGTGCGATAGTTTTGATTAACCTTGAGTTGGCCGCGAGAATCTGGGGTTAATCCCACTTTATCAAGCTGTAGCCTATCGGTATTACCTGTGCGGCCATTGGCATACAGCAAACAATCAGCCCGCATCTTCTTACCCGACTCAAGGTGTAAAATCACCCCATCTTCAGTACCTTCAATTCGCTCATAGGTTTCGCCATTGCGGATCATCGCGCCGCTATTCCATAAGTGATAAGAGAGGGAGTCTGAAATTTCGTTATCTAAAAATTCCAATAAGCGATCGCGAGTATTAATTAAATCTACTTTTACACCTAGCCCGCGGAAGATGGACGCATATTCACTGCCGATCACACCTGCACCATAAATGATGATATGGCGAGGGTCATGCTTGAGCTGCAGAATCGAGTCGCTGTCATACACTCGCGAGTGGTTAAAGTCGACATCTGCAGGCTGGTAAGGGCGTGAACCTGTGGCGATTACAAAAGTATCAGCATGGTATAAATCGTGGCTACCGTCTTTATTGCGTACCTGTACCGTATGGCTATCAACAAAGCTCGCTTCACCAAAAAGAATGCTGCACTGATTACGGTCATAAAACCCTTGGCGCATACGGGTTTGTTTGTTCACTACGTCTTGAGCATGGCCTAAGATTTGGCTGAAAGTACTGTGCAGACTAGAGTTGTTTTTGCAGTACAGTGGGTTTTGGTTGAACTCGATGATTCGACTGACGGCATGGCGTAGTGCTTTTGAGGGAATGGTGCCCCAGTGGGTGCAACCGCCACCGACGCTATCTTCGCGTTCAATAATGGCGACATTGAGGCCAGCTTTGGTTAATCCCATCGCTGCCCCTTCACCGCCAGGACCGCTACCTATTACGATGGCGTCAAAATGTTGGGCGGTTTGTCGATTTTTCTTTGTCATTGGCTTGGCCTTTATTATCATCCATGCAACATTGCCGTAGCGGCAGTGTAACCTTGATTTTGCTGGTGGAAAATCAGTTGATAGCCATAGCTCGGTAGCGATCACGTTGTCAGCGTATCGAAAACTAACCTTGCAAGTACCCTTGGCGAAAATATGCTACTTTGTGAGCCAGTAGTTAAAAGTGACAAATGTCGCTTTGATTCAGTTTAAGTCAGGACTTACTATGGTCTGATTAATTTCATAAGAGCCTTATCGAAAGATCAGGATTCTCGCTGAACTGGTATTGAAAACCGCGTATAGTTGCAGCACAGAGTATTAGAGAACCAATAGATTCATGGGTATTAGGGCTCAACAAAAAGAAAAAACCCGTCGCTCGCTTATTGATGCTGCGTTTAGTCAGCTTAGTGCTGATCGTAGTTTTTCCAGCTTAAGTTTGCGTGAAGTTGCACGTGAAGCGGGGATTGCTCCCACCTCTTTTTATCGTCATTTTAAAGATATGGATGAGCTTGGCCTTACCATGGTTGATGAAGGTGGTTTGATTCTGCGTCAGTTGATGCGTCAGGCCCGCCAACGGATTGCCGAAGAGGGAAGTGTTATTCGCACTTCGGTTGAAACGTTTACTGAATTTATTGAAGGTAGTCCAAATGTATTTAGACTACTTTTGCGTGAACGCTCGGGAACATCTACCGCCTTTCGTGCGGCTGTAGCGCGCGAAATTCAACATTTTGTAGCGGAACTTGCCGAGTATTTAGAAGCCAAAACAGGGGTAACGCACGACGAGGCTTACACCCAAGCTGAGGCATCAGTTACATTAGTATTCAGTTCTGGCGCTGAAGCGTTAGATCTAGACAATCATGCGCGTGCTGAGCATGCCGAACGGCTGATCATGCAATTACGAATGATTGCAAAAGGTGCCTACTGGTACCGTAAAGAGCGTGAGCGTCGTGAGCTCAGGCAAAAACTATAACCTTATTTTGCTGGTGAAGAATATGAACAAGGAACAAGTAAAAGCTGAACGTAAAACATTGATTTTATCTTTGTTAGCGGGTTTATGTGGTAATGCAACGCTGGCGGTATTTACGTCAAGCGCCGTTGCTTTCTCCGTCTTTCCTGTTATCGCTTTTGCCATGGCAGTGTACTGCCTATACCAAGAATACTTAACAAAACCTATGTCTGAAGGCACGCCTGCAATTGCGTTTGCTTGTTTCTTAGTAGGTGCATTTGGCTATTCATCTTTCCTACGTGCACAAATGCCTGAAATGGGTTCAAACTTCTTACCACTAATGATTTCTCTTGGCCTATTGTTCTGGGTTGCGGTGAAACTTGGTGTGATGGGTAAGAAAGAAGAAGCGGCAGCTTAACGTTTATTTATTCATTAAATAAATGCAATAAAAAAGGCGCTTAAAGCGCCTTTTTTGTTTTTGATGACCGTCATAAATAAGCGAGGCTTATTTACGTTCCAGCAATACACCAGCTTCCATGTGGTGGGTGTATGGGAATTGATCAAAAAGAGCAAAACGCGTGATGTTGTGTGTTTCGCTTAAGATAGCTAAGTTTTCTTTTAACGTATCTGGGTTACATGAAATGTACATGATACGTTCATAGCCTTGCACCATTCGGCAGGTGCCTTCGTCCATACCCGAGCGCGGTGGATCAACGAAGATAGTGTTGCAGTTATAGCTCTGCAAATCGACATTTTGATCTTTGAGGCGGCGGAATTCACGCTTACCTTCCATCGCATCCGTAAAATCTTCTGCTGACATACGAATGATCTGAACGTTGTCGATATTATTTACGGCAATGTTAAACTGCGCAGAGTCTACCGATGGTTTAGCTAGCTCTGTGGCGAGAACACGTTCAAAGTTTTGTGCTAGCGCTAGTGAGAAGTTACCGTTACCACAGTATAACTCCAACAGATCACCTTCACTTTCTTGGGTGCAGTCCACAGCCCATTCAAGCATCTTCTGTGCTACTTCACCGTTGGGTTGAGTAAAGCTGTTTTCAACTTGTTTGTATGTGAGTACGCGATCATGCACTTTCAGCTTTTCAATCACATGTTCTTGGTCTAGAACAATTTTCTGTTTACGTGCACGGCCAATTAGATTCAGGTTAAACCCTTCATCATTTAAGCGTTGTTTTAAGGCTTTAGCTTCTGCTTCCCATGCTTCGTCTAGCTGACGGTGGTATAACAATGAAACTAAAATTTCACCGCTTAGCGTCGAGAGGAAATCCACTTGGAATAGCTTGTGGCGCAGTGCTTGAACTGGCTTTAGCGCATCGATTATCAGTGGCATTAAATCGTTGATAAGACGACTGGCTGCTGGGAATTGATCCACGCGGTATTTTTCGCGGGTCGCTTGATTAAACATTGCGTAGTAAAGGTCTTCACCTTCATGCCATACACGGAACTCTGCTCGCATACGGTAATGTTCAGCAGGTGAGGCAAAAACCTCAAGCTCTGGCGTTTCAAAATCTGCGAAGATATTTTGAATTCGTTCTGCTTTTTCATCCAACTGAAGTTGGTAATCAGCGGGATTAACTGCGGTGGATGCCATTTGTTTGCCTCAAACTGCTCAAATTAAGAGCGGAGATTTTATTGTATTGTTGCGGGATGTCCAGCCTTGAGGCAGATAAAGTGTCAAAGCTGGCGCTTATTTGCTGTTAAGTCTAAACAAAGCTAGACAATTAATGACGGGGTTACTAGGATTCGCGGTGCGCTGGTTTGCCATGATGGCTAGGGAATACGGTGAAAATCCGTAACTGACGCGCAGCGGTGATAGAGAACGAAAGCACATGGACGTAGTCCCAAACACTGTTTTGTCTATTAAACTCAGCAATAGATGAAATGGGAAGTTGTTGCCGTAGGCGGTGTAAACCACGCTCTTAAGTCCGAATACCAACCAGTGCTTCGAAGCAATGTGCTTAGTAATAAACGCGACTTAAGGTATCCAATCTAATGAAAAAAACGCTCTTAGCAGTGGCGTTAGCCCCTCTATTTATCCAAAGTCAGGCTTTTGCGACTGAAACATCAACCGATGATGTGATGGTGGTAACAGCGAATCGATTTGAACAACCCGTATCTTCTGTTTTAGCGCCGATCAGTGTTGTAACACGTGAAGAAATTGAAGCTATTCAAGCTAAAGCGCTACCAGAAGTATTGCGTCGCTTACCTGGTGTAGAGGTTGCACAAAATGGTGGCTTAGGACAAAACGCTTCAGTTTATATTCGTGGTGCAAATAGTAACCAGACACTAGTGCTTGTTGATGGTGTACGAATCAGCTCGTCAATTGGTGGTGGTGTTAACTTTAACCGTTTCCCTATTGGTTTAGTCGAGCGTGTTGAGGTCATCCGTGGTCCTGGTGCTGCAAAATATGGTTCTGATGCCATTGGTGGTGTAATCAATATTATCACTCGCTCTCAGCAAGGTGATGACACTAAGCAAATGACGTTGGGCGGTGGTAGTCGAGCATACAAAGAAGCGAACTTTGTTGCTAAATCTGACGTGAGCGATGCGGGTCATTTACAAGTGGCCGCAGGTTTCGTTCAAACGGATGGTTATAATGTGCGACCACAACCAGGTAAAAATGATGGTGTAAAGCATGGCTACGACAGCAAAAATGCACTAGTTGGTTATGAACATCAACTAGCTGATAACACTAAAGCCTATGGTTCAGCGAGCTGGTATGAGAATGAAGCTGAATATGATAGCTATGGTGTGAAAAACTTTGGTTATGTGCGAAACCAGAATGTCACCGCGCAGCTTGAACACCAAGCAGCAGCATGGCAAACGCAGTTTAGTACGAACTATCAAGACACCCAGTCACTCAATTACAGTCAGAGTGAAGGTAAAGATAATGCGAGCACTCGCGCAAATTCCGATATGTTCAATGTGCAGTGGGCGAACCTTTATCAACTAACAGAGATGTTGCAACTGGGTGGCGGACTTGATTGGCGCCGTGAAAAGCTAAAGGATGATGCCTTAAGTTATGGTTCAAAGCATAAGTTAGCGGGTGAAAGTCGTAATAATTACGGTGGCTATGTTTCTGGCTTAGTGGAATTGAACCAACTAACGGTTGAAGGTAATGCTCGTTATGACAAGCATGACAAGTACGATAACTATGCGACGTGGTCTTTAGCAACGGCATATCAAATTAATGAGCAGCACCGTGTGCGAGCGAGCTATGGCACTGCATTTAAAGCTCCAACGTATTCTGATTTAGCGTCAAAGCCTGAATTGAAGCCTGAAGAGTCTAAAAACTTCGAACTAGGTGCATCGGGTTATTATGAATTTATGCAATGGAATCTTGCAGCTTATGATAACAAGGTTGACAACTTAATTATTTGGTATAAAGGCGCAGATGGTAAGTTTAAATCTGATAATGTCGATGCTCGAATTAAAGGTGTTGAACTTGATGTTCAGTTTGCGACTGGCATTGTAAACCATACTGTTGTTGCTGATTTTAAAGATCATAAAGATGCGAAAGATGTTCAGCTCGCACGTCGTGCAAAACAGAATTATAAGTGGATTGGTGATGTAGCATTTGGGGATGCTACGGTAAGTTTAACTTACTTATATACAGGTAAGCGTTTAGACCTACCGACAACTGCTCCTACCGATGACAGCTATTTACCTGCGACAAGTTTGTGGGATCTATCGGCGACCTATCAAGTGACAGATGCTTTGGTTGTCCGTGGTCGTGTCGATAACCTGCTAAATGAAAAGTATGAAACGGCAAAAGGGTATCCAGCTCCAGAGCGCGCATTTTATGTGAACGGCTCATACCAATTCTAGAAATATTATCTCGTTGATAAAGGCCGCTTATTAGCGGCCTTCTTTATATCTATTTCATAACCACATAGCGTTGATAAACTATGAAACCCATTAATGTCATCATCAGCTGGAGCTCGGGTAAAGACTCAGCATTGACTCTACTTCGATTACTTGAAGACCCTCGATATAACGTGGTGGGCTTATTCACCACCTACCTTGCAGATGAAGTGCCTTTCCAAGCAACGCCAATTGACGTCGTTTATCAGCAAGCTAATCTTGCTGAGCTTCCTTTGGTCACCATTTTATTGCCGAGTGTATTCCCTGCAAATGATGTTTATCAGTCTACGGTTATAATGGGGTTAAAGGATTCAGAGTTGAACATTGATGCTGTCGCATTTGGTGATATGTTCTGTAATGGTATTGCAGATTATCGTCGCAGCTATATTGAACCTGCTGGATGGCAATGCGTTTTTCCTTTGATGGGAGAAGATAGCTCTCTACTAGCGCAGGAAATAATTACGCGTGGTATCCAAACACTAGTTACAACCGTGGATACTCAACAATTGACGGGTGATTACTGCGGGCAATGGTATACGCCTGAATTTATAGACTCTTTACCTAGCGGTGTTGATCCCTGTGGCGAAAATGGCGAATTTCATACGCTTGTCATAGCAGCACCTTGCTTCAAAAGGCGATTAGCAATTTCACCTTCATTTATAGAAAGAGCAACACGGTTTCATTACCAGCGGTATCTCTACTAAGGTAATAATGCAGGTTTCTGAACCTTGTAAATCGCAGTATGATATGCCTTATTAAATAGCGTAAATATGGTGTGTTCAGTGAAAAGTGTCCTTATTTTTGATTCTGGCGTTGGTGGCTTATCGGTATATCAAGAAATCCGCACACTTCTGCCATATGAGCATTATGTCTACGCTTTTGATAATGCAGCTTTCCCTTATGGTGAGCTTGAAGAATCGGTACTGATTTCGCGGACATTAGAGATTGTGTCTAAGTTGGTCTTGAAACATGCTGTCGATTTAGTTGTGATTGCATGTAATACCGCCAGCACGATTGTTCTTCCTACCTTACGTGAGCAGCTAGATGTTCCTGTAGTGGGAGTTGTACCAGCCATTAAGCCAGCAGCTGCATCGAGCGAAAAGAAAGTCATTGGTTTACTTGCTACGCCAGCAACGATTAAGCGACGTTATACTCAGGAGTTGATCGCTGAATTTGCGAAAGATTGTGAAGTTCTGATGATTGGTTCTACACGATTGGTTGAAATAGCAGAGCAAAAAATGCGAGGAGAGCTGGTATCTCTGGTCGAAATTCAACAAATACTCCAACCTTGGTTGGATCGAGTCGACGGTATTGTTCTGGGCTGTACCCATTTCCCATTGATTAAAGATGAAATCCAACTGGCTTTTTCTACGCCCGTACAAATTATCGATTCTGGTAAAGCAATCGCGAATCGCGTAAAGGCTTTGCTGGGTGAGACAGATCAGATCGTTCAAAACCAGAAAAAGAACGTTACATATAATAGTGCCGCTTCACATCATGAAGCGGCACTGAATGTTTTCCTTTCAGAAATGGGGCTAAGTCCTATTCAGAATCTAGATCTTCCCCATTCTTAGGCTCATTGGCTTCGCGCACTTTCAATGTACGTTGGCCATATTCTTTATTGTTTAGGTTTGCGATAGCAGTACCCACATCGGCACTATTCATCACAACAAAGCCAAAACCTCTACGTTTACCTGTGCGTTTGTCTTTCATTAGACGAACTGCGAAAACTTCACCGTGTTCAGAAAATAGATCTTTTACATCATTCTCATTAGCGCGGTACGGTAAGTTACCTACATAAATGGTTTTGCTCGAACTCGAAGTAGAGGATGAGTCATCAGGTGTTACAGCTGCAGGAGAGGCTCCTTGCATAAAGTGGACAGCTAACCCAGAGAGGATGACACCTAACGCAAAGGCGATAGAAGGTGAAATAGCGATAAAGCTCATGATTAAAGCCCCAAGTACAGCTAGGGCGATGATGGTTACTAAGGTTTGATTGGATAATTTCATATTCAATACTACATCGTCGTAAATAGTAAGAAGAATGCTTATTGGTTATTTTAACATCAGAATCACATTGATATTACTTTCATTGACTTATAATTACCAGTAAGTGAATGTGACGATCGTCAAATGTTGCCCTGTGGGGGCTAAATAACACATTAGGTGAAATATTCATCGGTTGCATATTTTTTTAAGAAAAAGGCTTGTCAGTGCGATCAAAGTCTCTATAATGCCGCCTCACTGACACGGAGAGCAGCTTCTCAAAACGAGATGACTAGCAACGAGTTAGTGCGGTGAAAGCCTTTGAATATAAAGTTTCAAAAAGTGTTTGACACTTACCTTGATTTCTTTAGAATGGCGCACCTCTTCAGAGCGAAAGCGACGAAGAAAAGCTCTTTAACAATTTGACCATGCAATCTGTGTGGGCACTCGTGAAATGAATAGTCAAAACTGTTCATTGTGACTTTTTAAGTAACAATGACTTTGGCATCAATGAACTGAGTGACCAATACAAAACTTAAGTTTACTTAAGCTTTGGCACAGTCAATTCGAATATCATGACTAGCTTCTAGTTATCGATATTCAATCAGTATTCATTGAGCCATCAAAAACTTTAAATTGAAGAGTTTGATCATGGCTCAGATTGAACGCTGGCGGCAGGCCTAACACATGCAAGTCGAGCGGTAACAGGAATTAGCTTGCTAATTTGCTGACGAGCGGCGGACGGGTGAGTAATGCCTGGGAATATGCCTTGATGTGGGGGATAACTATTGGAAACGATAGCTAATACCGCATAATGCCTACGGGCCAAAGAGGGGGATCTTCGGACCTCTCGCGTCAAGATTAGCCCAGGTGGGATTAGCTAGTTGGTGGGGTAATGGCTCACCAAGGCGACGATCCCTAGCTGGTTTGAGAGGATGATCAGCCACACTGGAACTGAGACACGGTCCAGACTCCTACGGGAGGCAGCAGTGGGGAATATTGCACAATGGGGGAAACCCTGATGCAGCCATGCCGCGTGTATGAAGAAGGCCTTCGGGTTGTAAAGTACTTTCAGTTGTGAGGAAGGCGGTAACGTTAATAGCGTTGCCGTTTGACGTTAGCAACAGAAGAAGCACCGGCTAACTCCGTGCCAGCAGCCGCGGTAATACGGAGGGTGCGAGCGTTAATCGGAATTACTGGGCGTAAAGCGCATGCAGGCGGTCTGTTAAGCAAGATGTGAAAGCCCGGGGCTCAACCTCGGAACAGCATTTTGAACTGGCAGACTAGAGTCTTGTAGAGGGGGGTAGAATTTCAGGTGTAGCGGTGAAATGCGTAGAGATCTGAAGGAATACCGGTGGCGAAGGCGGCCCCCTGGACAAAGACTGACGCTCAGATGCGAAAGCGTGGGGAGCAAACAGGATTAGATACCCTGGTAGTCCACGCCGTAAACGATGTCTACTTGGAGGTTGGGACCTTGAGTCCTGGCTTTCGGAGCTAACGCGTTAAGTAGACCGCCTGGGGAGTACGGTCGCAAGATTAAAACTCAAATGAATTGACGGGGGCCCGCACAAGCGGTGGAGCATGTGGTTTAATTCGATGCAACGCGAAGAACCTTACCTACTCTTGACATCCAGAGAATTCGCTAGAGATAGCTTAGTGCCTTCGGGAACTCTGAGACAGGTGCTGCATGGCTGTCGTCAGCTCGTGTTGTGAAATGTTGGGTTAAGTCCCGCAACGAGCGCAACCCTTATCCTTGTTTGCCAGCACGTAATGGTGGGAACTCCAGGGAGACTGCCGGTGATAAACCGGAGGAAGGTGGGGACGACGTCAAGTCATCATGGCCCTTACGAGTAGGGCTACACACGTGCTACAATGGCGTATACAGAGGGCTGCCAACCAGCGATGGTGAGCGAATCCCAGAAAGTACGTCGTAGTCCGGATTGGAGTCTGCAACTCGACTCCATGAAGTCGGAATCGCTAGTAATCGTGGATCAGAATGCCACGGTGAATACGTTCCCGGGCCTTGTACACACCGCCCGTCACACCATGGGAGTGGGCTGCACCAGAAGTAGATAGCTTAACCTTCGGGAGGGCGTTTACCACGGTGTGGTTCATGACTGGGGTGAAGTCGTAACAAGGTAGCCCTAGGGGAACCTGGGGCTGGATCACCTCCTTAAACGATAGACTGCTTGTTTGATGCAGTGTCCACACAGATTGCTTGGTTAAAATGTAAGAGAGCACCATGTTGCCCAACAACATGGCAGAAATACTTAGTCCCGTTCGTCTAGAGGCCTAGGACACCGCCCTTTCACGGCGGTAACAGGGGTTCGACTCCCCTACGGGACGCCACTTCTTTTAGAAGTATGGGTCGTTAGCTCAGTTGGTAGAGCAGTTGACTTTTAATCAATTGGTCGCAGGTTCGAATCCTGCACGACCCACCATTCTTTCTCACGAAGGAATTAAAACTATCGTGGGCGATTAGCTCAGTTGGGAGAGCACCTCCCTTACAAGGAGGGGGTCACTGGTTCGAGCCCGGTATCGCCCACCACTCTCTAACTGTTTTCTGCGTAAATGCAGATTCAATGAAGGTTATCTTTGTTGAGTCAGCTTTTTTGCCGCCGAAAATCATTAGAAAGTGGTTCTTTAGTTAGAAACACAATGCTCTTTAACAATCTGGAAAGCTGACTAGTAAATTGAATCAATAGATTCAATTACAATAGTTTTTATCTTTAATGATAAAAACGAGTTCTCAAAACAACACACATTCAAGTGTCTTGTGTAGAGTCCGGCGAAAAACCAATGTCCTCATTTTTCTTGATCGGAAATGAGTGACGATAAAACCTTGGTTGTTTGAACATACAGACCTCTTGGGGTTGTATGGTTAAGTGACTAAGCGTACACGGTGGATGCCTTGGCAGTCAGAGGCGATGAAGGACGTATTAACTTGCGATAAGCCCAGTTTAGATAGTAAAAATCACTTGAGACTGGGATTTCCGAATGGGGAAACCCACGTGCATAAGCACGTATCGTTACGTGAATACATAGCGTAACGAGGCGAACTCGGGGAACTGAAACATCTAAGTACCCGAAGGAAGAGAAATCAACCGAGATTCCGAGAGTAGCGGCGAGCGAAATCGGATTAGCCCTTAAGCCAGTCTTGCGTTAGGTGAATGTGCTGGAAAGCACAGCGATACAGGGTGATAGCCCCGTAACCGACAACGCATTATTAGTGAAAACGAGTAGGACGGGACACGTGATATCCTGTTTGAACATGGGGGGACCATCCTCCAAGGCTAAATACTCCTGACTGACCGATAGTGAACCAGTACCGTGAGGGAAAGGCGAAAAGAACCCCTGTGAGGGGAGTGAAATAGAACCTGAAACCGTGTACGTACAAGCAGTAGGAGCCCACTTGTTGGGTGACTGCGTACCTTTTGTATAATGGGTCAGCGACTTAATTTTAGTAGCAAGGTTAACCGTTTAGGGGAGCCGTAGGGAAACCGAGTCTTAACTGGGCGTCATAGTTGCTAGGATTAGACCCGAAACCAGGTGATCTAGCCATGGGCAGGTTGAAGGTGAGGTAACACTTACTGGAGGACCGAACCGACTAATGTTGAAAAATTAGCGGATGACTTGTGGCTAGGGGTGAAAGGCCAATCAAACCTGGAGATAGCTGGTTCTCCCCGAAAGCTATTTAGGTAGCGCCTCGGACGAATACTACTGGGGGTAGAGCACTGTTAAGGCTAGGGGGTCATCCCGACTTACCAACCCTTTGCAAACTCCGAATACCAGTAAGTACTATCCGGGAGACACACGGCGGGTGCTAACGTCCGTCGTGGAGAGGGAAACAACCCAGACCGCCAGCTAAGGTCCCAAAGTTATAGCTAAGTGGGAAACGATGTGGGAAGGCTCAGACAGCCAGGATGTTGGCTTAGAAGCAGCCATCATTTAAAGAAAGCGTAATAGCTCACTGGTCGAGTCGGCCTGCGCGGAAGATTTAACGGGGCTAAGCTATACACCGAAGCTGCGGCAATATGACTTGTTCATATTGGGTAGGGGAGCGTTCTGTAAGCCGTTGAAGGTGGTCTGTAAGGGCTGCTGGAGGTATCAGAAGTGCGAATGCTGACATGAGTAACGATAAAGGGAGTGAAAAACTCCCTCGCCGGAAGATCAAGGGTTCCTGTCCAACGTTAATCGGGGCAGGGTAAGTCGACCCCTAAGGCGAGGCCGAAAGGCGTAGTCGATGGGAAACGGGTTAATATTCCCGTACTGCTTATAACTGCGATGGGGGGACGGAGAAGGCTAGGTGGGCTTGGCGACGGTCGTCCAAGTTCAAGGGTGTAGGCTGATAGTTTAGGCAAATCCGGACTATCTTAAGGCTGAGACCCGATGTCGAGTCACTACGGTGATGAAGTCATTGATGCCATGCTTCCGGGAAAAGCCTCTAAGCGATAGGTTATAAGCAATCGTACCCCAAACCGACACAGGTGATCAGGTAGAGAATACCAAGGCGCTTGAGAGAACTCGGGTGAAGGAACTAGGCAAAATGGTACCGTAACTTCGGGAGAAGGTACGCTCCTCGCGGTGATGAGACTTGCTCTCTAAGCTGCTGGGAGTCGCAGATACCAGGTGGCTGCAACTGTTTATTAAAAACACAGCACTGTGCAAAATCGAAAGATGACGTATACGGTGTGACGCCTGCCCGGTGCCGGAAGGTTAATTGATGGGGTTAGACTTCGGTCGAAGCTCTTGATCGAAGCCCCGGTAAACGGCGGCCGTAACTATAACGGTCCTAAGGTAGCGAAATTCCTTGTCGGGTAAGTTCCGACCTGCACGAATGGCGTAATGATGGCCACGCTGTCTCCACCCGAGACTCAGTGAAATTGAAATCGCAGTGAAGATGCTGTGTACCCGCGGCTAGACGGAAAGACCCCGTGAACCTTTACTACAGCTTGGCACTGAACATTGACCCTACATGTGTAGGATAGGTGGGAGCCTTTGAAGCATTGTCGCTAGATGATGTGGAGGCAATCTTGAAATACCACCCTTGTATGCTTGATGTTCTAACGTCGCCCCCTAATCGGGGGTGCGGACAGTGCCTGGTGGGTAGTTTGACTGGGGCGGTCTCCTCCCAAAGAGTAACGGAGGAGCACGAAGGTGGGCTAATCACGGTCGGACATCGTGAGGTTAGTGCAATGGCATAAGCCCGCTTGACTGCGAGAATGACAATTCGAGCAGGTGCGAAAGCAGGTCATAGTGATCCGGTGGTTCTGAATGGAAGGGCCATCGCTCAACGGATAAAAGGTACTCCGGGGATAACAGGCTGATACCGCCCAAGAGTTCATATCGACGGCGGTGTTTGGCACCTCGATGTCGGCTCATCACATCCTGGGGCTGAAGTCGGTCCCAAGGGTATGGCTGTTCGCCATTTAAAGTGGTACGCGAGCTGGGTTTAGAACGTCGTGAGACAGTTCGGTCCCTATCTGCCGTGGGCGTTAGATGATTGAGAGGGGCTGCTCCTAGTACGAGAGGACCGGAGTGGACGAACCGCTGGTGTTCGGGTTGTTATGCCAATAGCATTGCCCGGTAGCTACGTTCGGAATCGATAAGCGCTGAAAGCATCTAAGCGCGAAGCGAGCCTCAAGATGAGTCATCTCTAGACCTTTAAGGTCTCTAAAGGGTTGTCGAAGACTACGACGTTGATAGGCAGGGTGTGTAAGTGCTGCGAGGCATTGAGCTAACCTGTACTAATTGCCCGTGAGGCTTAACCATACAACACCCAAGGGGTTTTACGGACTCCATAACGCTTGAATGCGTGTTAAGAACGATATTGTAACTAGTTAGATTTTCCCAGATTGTATCTTCCGCCGATGGCGTAAGATAAACCAAATTTGCTTGGCGACCATAGCATTATGGACCCACCTGATCCCATGCCGAACTCAGTAGTGAAACGTAATAGCGCCGATGGTAGTGTGGGGTCTCCCCATGTGAGAGTAGGTCATCGCCAGGCTTCAAATTTAGATAAGTGTATTGAACGACATTTATCGGATAGACAGGCAACTGTTTATCACCGTGTGGAGCGGTAGTTCAGTTGGTTAGAATACCGGCCTGTCACGCCGGGGGTCGCGGGTTCGAGTCCCGTCCGCTCCGCCACTTATACTAAGCCCAAGTCTCACGACTTGGGCTTTTTTACGTCTGAAAGTTATGAAAGGGTCTCTCTGAGCGATAGTTCAGTGGGTTAGCCTTTTGATTGGCGAGATAAGCGGCCTGACACGTGAGGTTAGGTATGGCAACTGCCGTCCGCTCCGCCACTGATACTAAGCCCAAGTCTTACGACTTGGGCTTTTTTACGTCTATTGCTTGTTAAAAACGCAGAACCCTCTTAATAATAGCTAGGTTAGCTCTTGCGATATTCCAGCAATCGCGGGCTTTACTCTCAACGTTTTCCCTGCGCAATATCATCGGTGACATCGGTGACATCGGTGACATCGGTGACATCGGTTGACTTTGTTTCGTGTGGTAGTTTAGTGGGCTAGCCTTTTTATTGGCGAGCTTAGCGGCCTGACACGTCGAGGTCGCACTGATGTTCGGTATGGCTGCTTTTAATTTAGAAGATCTATTTTCCCATCTAGAATTCTTGCTGCTCTTTTACTTCCTATAAATTTGACTCGCAATACCCCTCCATTTCACTTGTGTCGGTGGTGTTAGCGAAAGTCAGGAAAGAAAAAGGCCAGTGATATCACTGGCCTTTGAATTGCGTGTTAATTAGCAGTTTCGATTATAGGATCTGATTAAGGATATGATCTGCTTTAATCGTTTTGATTCGTTTAATCAGCTTTCGAACTGGCGCTGGGTATGACTCGATTTTCTCGATGTATTTGTAGCTATCAATGCGTAAAGTATGAGTCAGGATCTGATCTAGCTCTTGCTGTTTTTGTTCAGCAAGAAGTTGATGTTTATCGTGTACTAAAATGGCATTCTCAAGATCTAGCTTCCAAGCGCGAGGGTTCAGGTTGTTACCTGTAATCAGCATGTACTTTTTATCGACCCAAATACCTTTAAGGTGGAAGCTATTGTCATTGTGCTTCCATAGATGGATTGAAAGTTGGCGCTGTGCAATGGCTGCTTCATTTTGTTTGGCAAAATTGCGTAGGTTCACTTCGTATAAGTAAGGTAAGCCTGCAATTGTTTTGAAAGGTTCATTGGGCGGAATGAAAAAGTCATTCGCTGTTTTATCACCGACAACAATGGTCACTTTTACACCGCGACGAATAGCTCTACGAACTTCACTGCTAATGCTACGAGGGAAGTTAAAGTAAGGTGTGCAGATTGTCAGCTCTGTTTGAGCACTTGCAATAAGCGTACAGATATGGCGATTAAGCTTATTCTTTCGTTTGCCTAATCCAACGAGAGGGGTTAACCCTACTTGATTGTCATCAATCGTTTCCGCATCAAACTCGTAACTTGCACGCTGTAGTGAGCCACGCAGTTTTCGAATAGCTCCCTTGAGGTTTTTAGTTTCAGGTCTGTTTTTTTGATTGAGGCAATTAACGGCATCGCTATCAACTAACACGTTACTGATAAAGTTAGCCATGCTATTTGCTAAGTGTTGATTGCGAATGACGTGGTAGCGGTCATAGCGGTAACGATTATGCTGAGCAAGATAAATGTCATTTAGACTTGCTCCGCTATAGATCACGCTATTATCGATCACAAAACCTTTGAGGTGCAGTACGCCAAAGACTTCGCGATTACGAACAGGGACGCCTAACACTTCAATTTGGAATTGGTGTTTCTCCGCAAATTCACGATATAGGGCTGCATTACCATCTGATTTTTCAGCCCCAATTAGCCCACGTTGGGCGCGGTGCCAATCAACCAAGACCTTAATATCTAACTCTGGGTTAGCTTGCTTAGCATCGTATAAGGCTTGCAGTACGCTACGGCCAGCTTCATCATCTTGTAAATAAAGAGCCACAAGATAAATGCGATGTTTTGCTTGTGCAATCTCACTCAGTAAACGTTCACGAAAGGAACCCGCATCTAGCAGGGTTTCAAGGTCTTCCGGTTTGTGTGCAATACGTGGTAATTGCTCAATGAGCTGTCTATTGACTGTAGCTGAATCCATCATCGCCTCGTTTCGCGGCCTATACGATATAAATCTGTTAATTTGATGGGCAATTATATCAGAAAAAGATTAAACACCATCACATGTATAGCAGAGTTAGCCTTAGTTCTGACTTAACGCAGGTTTTTGATAAATCATAGGTACAAGGCTTTTACCACTATCACTGTAGCGTTTGAATCGAGATGCAAGGAAGTGGGGTAATTCATTATCATTGATGACAACAAAATTAGCCTTCTGGTATAAGGTGACAAGATGGCTAAAAGCAAAGCAGTAGCATGGTTGTTCCTCAATTTGTTCTATAGTAGCTACTAGTAATTGCTCGCTGATTCTTTGTCCTCGAAAATCTGGTTTCACAAGCATCCCTGTTAGCAATTGAATACCTTCGATTGCTTTGAAACGAACACAACATACGATGTTCGATTCATCTTCGCCGATCCATATTGTTTCATCTCTCTTTGCTTTTCCTGCAGGGTAGTAGCTCTTGTATAGACGATTAATAAGAGGGAAGCGGATAGGTTGTAATATGTGGAAACTTAGCTTACTCATGGGAAAACACTGCGTTGATTGAATGAATCGGTTAAAATGCAACGAATATTATACAAAGGTATGGTTCGATAGACGCATGAATATTTTGCCAGAAAGGTCGCTTGCCCCTTTTCATACATTCCATTTGGATGTGAACGCTGATGTTATCATCGAGGC
The DNA here is from genome assembly GCF_024346675.1 of Photobacterium sanguinicancri. Taxonomy (NCBI): domain Bacteria; kingdom Pseudomonadati; phylum Pseudomonadota; class Gammaproteobacteria; order Vibrionales; family Vibrionaceae; genus Photobacterium; species Photobacterium sanguinicancri. The sequence goes on along the minus strand of NZ_AP024850.1, from coordinate 3,513,584 downwards.
TAATAGCCCGACGGATATACTTTCAATTTGGCAGAGTGAAGAGTATCAGAACCAACCTAAGCTATTGTTAGGGCAGGGAAGTAATATGTTATTTACCGTCCCTTTCCAAGGCGTTGTTGTACTTAACCGTATTAAAGGTATCACAACTACTGAATCGAAGCAGGGCTTTCACCTTCATGTTGGCGCGGGTGAGGATTGGCATCAACTGGTTGAATGGACGGTTGATAATAATATGCCTGGCTTAGAAAATTTAGCGTTGATCCCTGGTTGTGTTGGTTCGTCGCCTATTCAAAATATTGGCGCTTACGGTGTTGAGCTAAAAGATGTTTGTGAATATGTTGATGTGCTTGACCTTGTCACCGGAGAGCAGCAACGCTTATCTAATAGTCAGTGCTTATTTGGATATCGAGATTCTATTTTCAAGCATGCTCATAAAGAAAATAAAGCCATAATTGCTGTTGGATTGCTACTAGAGCGGCAGTGGCAGCCGAAGTTATCATATGGTCCACTATCTGAACTAGAGAGCGACTTTGTGACTGCCCGTGATATTTTCGAGCGTGTGTGTAGTATCCGCCAAGAAAAACTGCCAGATCCAAATGTGATAGGTAATGCAGGAAGCTTTTTTAAAAACCCTGTCATTGCTGTTGCCCAGCGCGACAAGATTTTGGTTTCTTACTCTAATTTACCAAGTTATGGTGTGTCGGATACGGAGTGTAAACTCGCAGCTGGCTGGTTGATTGAACAGTGCGGGCTGAAAGGACATCAGATTGGTGGTGCAAAAGTGCATCAGCAGCAAGCTTTGGTATTGATCAATACAGGTACAGCAACGTCGAAAGATGTCACACAGCTAGCCGCTTATGTTGTTGAGCAGGTAAAACAGAAATTTGGCATTCTCTTAGAGCATGAGGTGCGCTTCATGTCAGCGACAGCCGAAACGCATTTGGCTGAGGTTATACGATGAAAGAGCATGCGACACGCTTGGCACTTATACGTGCATTATCTGATGGTTCTTTTCATTCGGGAGAGACATTAGGCCAAGCTATTGGTATCTCTCGAGCTGCAATTAGTAAACATATCAAAACACTGCAAAGTTGGGGCTTAGATATTTTTCGAGTGCAAGGTAAAGGCTACTGTTTGGCTAAAGAGCTGGAACTGCTTGATTGCGATAAGATTTTGGCTCAGGTAAAGTGCTCACACTTAAGCTTGCTTCCTGTTATTGATTCTACCAATCAGTATTTACTGGATCGTGTAGGTCAATTACCAAGTGGTTCGGTTTGTTTGGCTGAGTACCAACAGGCCGGGCGAGGGCGTCGAGGTCGACAATGGTTATCGCCTTTTGGTAGTAACTTGTATTTGTCCATGTATTGGCGTCTCGATGCAGGGATGGCTGCAGCGATGGGATTAAGCCTCGTTGTTGGTATTGCCATCGCTGACACATTGACCTCTCTTGGTGCGCAGAGTATTAAGCTAAAATGGCCAAATGATTTGTACTTTCAGGACAAAAAGTTAGCTGGGATCCTGACTGAAATGACAGGGCAGGCGGGTGATGCTGCGCATATAGTCATTGGGATGGGATTAAATATAGCAATGCCAGATCGTGAAGGTGAGCATATCGATCAACTATGGACGAATTTAGCTGATGCGTGTGAGAGCTTACCTTCGCGGAATTTACTCGCAGCTAATTTGATCGCCCAGCTTCAGCAAACGTTATTGGAATATGAGCAAGTTGGTCTTGCAGGTTTTGTCGAACGCTGGAATGAGTACGATAATTTTTTGAATCGCCCTGTAAAGTTATTGATTGGAGAGCGTGTGGTCGAAGGAATTGCCCGCGGTATCGATAAACAGGGTGGGTTATTACTAGAAACCGAGCAGGGTGTAACGCCTTATATCGGTGGTGAAATCAGCCTCAGAGGTTGTTGATGCAATTACTAATAGAAGCGGGTAACACTTATGTGAAAGTGGCCCAATTATTTCAAACTGGCGAACTGGAATTATTAGGACGCTATCCTAGCAAAAAGCTAGAAATGGTATTAGAACCCCTGCTAGAAAACGGAATTCACAGGATTGTTTTCGCGAGTGTTGGTCCTGTTGAAGTCGATAACTCCATTCAACGTATCGCGCAGCTGGCCAATATACCAGTGCTTCAAGTTAAAACACTGCGTAAAGACTTTGGTGTAAAAAATGCCTATGCTGAGTACCAATATCTGGGCGTTGATCGCTGGTTGACGCTGGTTGCTATTCGTCAAGAATTCAAAAAGCCAACAGTCATTGTCGATATCGGTACCGCTCTAACATTCGATGTGATGTCTGACGACGGGAAACATCTCGGTGGTTGGATCGCTCCTGGTTACCAGTTAATGATGAAGTCAGTATTAGAAAATACGACTAAAGTATTTTCAGATCGTGAACACAGTGAAACATTAACGTTCTCCGATAATACAGCCGATGGTCTTAAAAACGGCTGTAGAGCTGCGTTACTTGGATTGATTGAATACGGCCTCAAACAAGCAAAAGACAGATTAGGCGCGGAGCCTGAAGTGATTTTATGTGGTGGTGGTGTTCGTCATTTGCCCGTTTCATGGGCGAAGCATTACCGACATAAATCTGAGTTGGTACTTGAAGGGCTCGCTCTTTATGCAAAATGCCGTTAGTGGCTATAAAATAAACAGTCACTAAAAAAAGCAGAAAAAATCACTAAAAGGTATTGCAAGATTTATACGCATTCACTAGAATGCGCAGCAATTACGCCGACTTAGCTCAGTAGGTAGAGCAACTGACTTGTAATCAGTAGGTCACCAGTTCGATTCCGGTAGTCGGCACCAGTTTTTTGCTACACCCCTGGAGGGGTTCCCGAGTGGCCAAAGGGAACAGATTGTAAATCTGTCGGCTCTGCCTTCGATGGTTCGAATCCATCTCCCTCCACCATTTTCAAACGTTTGAATAGCTCTACGAGTTACGAGTTTTGCGGGCATCGTATAATGGCTATTACCTCAGCCTTCCAAGCTGATGATGCGGGTTCGATTCCCGCTGCCCGCTCCACACTTTTGTGTGCTGATATAGCTCAGTTGGTAGAGCGCACCCTTGGTAAGGGTGAGGTCGGCAGTTCGACTCTGCCTATTAGCACCACTCCTCCCAAGTTACTCTCAAACATTTGATATATACTCTACAAACCCATGATTGGTTGTGTGGTCGTAATGCCACCAAATACCGTGCCTAGAGGGACTATCCATGTCTAAAGAAAAATTTGAACGCGTAAAACCGCACGTTAACGTTGGTACTATCGGCCACGTTGACCACGGTAAAACAACTCTAACAGCTGCTATCTGTACTACACTTGCAAAAGTGTACGGTGGTGTTGCTAAAGATTTCGCATCTATCGATAACGCTCCTGAAGAGCGCGAGCGCGGTATCACAATCTCAACTTCTCACGTTGAGTACGATACTCCAAGCCGTCACTATGCACACGTTGACTGTCCTGGACACGCCGATTACGTTAAAAACATGATCACTGGTGCTGCTCAAATGGACGGCGGTATCCTAGTTGTTGCTGCAACTGATGGCCCTATGCCACAGACGCGTGAGCACATCCTTCTTGGTCGTCAAGTTGGTATCCCTTACATCATCGTATTCATGAACAAATGTGACATGGTTGATGATGAAGAGCTACTAGAACTAGTAGAAATGGAAGTTCGTGAACTTCTTTCTGAATACGAATTCCCTGGCGATGATTGCCCAGTAATCATGGGTTCTGCTCTTGGCGCTCTAAACGGCGAACAACAGTGGGAAGACAAGATTGTTGAGCTAGCAGAAGCACTAGATTCTTACATCCCAGAACCAGAGCGTGCTATTGATCTGCCGTTCATCCTTCCAATCGAAGATGTATTCTCAATCCAAGGCCGTGGTACTGTTGTAACTGGTCGTGTTGAGCAAGGTATCATCACTGTAGGTGACGAAGTAGCTATCATCGGTATCCGTGAGACTACTGTTAGTACTTGTACTGGTGTTGAGATGTTCCGTAAACTTCTTGACGAAGGCCGTGCTGGTGAGAACGTTGGTGTTCTTCTACGTGGTACTAAGCGTGATGAAGTTGAACGTGGTCAAGTTCTAGCTAAGCCTGGTTCAATCACTCCACACACTACTTTCACTTCAGAAATCTATGTTCTTTCTAAAGATGAAGGCGGTCGTCACACTCCTTTCTTCAAAGGTTACCGTCCACAGTTCTACTTCCGTACAACTGACGTAACAGGTACTATCGAACTACCTGAAGGCGTAGAAATGGTAATGCCTGGTGATAACATCTCTATGACTGTTACTCTAATCGCACCTATCGCGATGGATGAAGGTCTACGTTTTGCTATCCGTGAAGGTGGCCGTACAGTTGGTGCTGGTGTTGTTGCAACTATCGTTGAATAATATTTGACGACACGGTACTAAAAAGGGCATCATTTGATGCCCTTTTTCTGCGTTAAACGTTTAAATTGCATGTTTTTTAGCCGTTGTACGCAGAGAGAAATTCTGCAGAGATGAAATTTTCTGTTCGTTAATTAATAAGTTAACGTTTAATTTCATTTTCTTTGCCTCGCTTTTGCGGGGTGATTTTCGTCTATATTGAGACTAGTTACAGGTTGGTTGTATGAAAGCGAATGCCGAAAACCCAAGCAGCTCAAGCAATATGGATGGCCTTAAATGGGTTGTCGTTATTGCGCTGCTCGCTGCCGCTGTGGTTGGTAATTACCTGTACAGTGATGTTTCTGTAGTGTTGCGCGCAGGCGCTGTAGTAGTACTTGTTGCTGCTGCTGCCGGTGTTGCTGCACTTACAGCGAAAGGTAAAACCGCGATTACGTTTGCTCGTGAGTCGCGCATGGAAGTCCGCAAGGTGGTATGGCCTACTCGTCAGGAAGCTACGCAGACAACCTTTATCGTTCTAGCTGTCACTGTTGTTATGGCGTTAGCCCTATGGGGCATTGACGGCATTATGGTCCGTCTAGTCCGCCTAGTTACCGGTGTGTGAGGTAAAAGTTCATGAGCGAAGCTCCAAAAAAACGATGGTATGTTGTTCAGGCCTTCTCTGGTTTTGAAGGCCGTGTGGCACAATCACTACGTGAACATATCAAAATGCATGGTATGGAAGACCTATTTGATGAGGTTTTAGTACCTACAGAAGAAGTGGTTGAAGTACGTGCAGGCCAGCGCCGCAAAAGCGAGCGCAAGTTCTTCCCAGGCTATGTACTTGTACAAATGGTGATGAATGATGAAAGCTGGCACTTGGTGCGTAGTATTCCTCGTGTAATGGGGTTCATCGGCGGAACGTCTGATCGCCCATCGCCTATCTCTGATAAAGAGGCCGCGGCAATCCTTAATCGTCTAGAGAAGGCGAGTGAGTCACCAATTCACAAAACGGTCTTTGAACCAGGTGAAGTGGTACGCGTTAATGATGGCCCATTTGCTGACTTTAACGGTACAGTTGAAGAAGTTGATTATGATAAGAGCCGTATTAAGGTATCTGTCTCGATCTTCGGCCGCGCAACGCCAGTTGAGCTAGAATTCGGTCAAGTGGAAAAAAGCTGATCAAAAAACAATCAGCACGATATTGTCAGGGGCGTGAAATTGCATTATAATTTCGCGCCCTTTCGTTAGACGGGGAGTCTGTTTTTTAAGAAACAGACGTTTGAACCCAAATTTAGGTATATAGCAATGGCTAAAAAAGTAGAAGCGTACATCAAGCTGCAAGTTGCAGCTGGTGCAGCAAACCCTAGTCCACCGGTTGGTCCAGCACTTGGTCAACACGGCGTTAACATCATGGAATTCTGTAAAGCGTTCAACGCTAAGACTGACTCTCTAGAGAAAGGTCTACCGACTCCTGTTGTTATTACAGTATACAATGACCGTTCTTTCACGTTCATCACTAAGACTCCACCGGCAGCAGTTCTTCTTAAGAAAGCTGCAGGCGTTAAGTCTGGTTCTGGCCGTCCGAACACTGAGAAAGTTGGTACTGTAACTGACGCTCAGATCCAAGAGATCGCAGAAACTAAAGCTGCGGACATGACAGGTGCTGACATCGAAGCTATGAAGCGTTCGATTGCTGGTACTGCTCGTTCAATGGGTCTAGTGGTAGAGGGTTAAGACAATGGCAAAACTTACTAAACGTATGCGCGTAATCCGCGAAAAAGTTGATATCGCTCGTGAGTACGACATCAACGAAGCTGTTGCTCTTCTTAAAGAACTAGCTACTGCGAAATTTACTGAAAGTGTTGACGTTGCTGTTAACCTTGGTATCGATGCACGTAAATCAGACCAAAACGTACGTGGCGCAACTGTGCTACCACACGGTACTGGTCGTGATATCCGTGTTGCTGTATTCACACAAGGTGCAAACGCTGAAGCTGCGAAAGAAGCTGGCGCTGACCTAGTGGGTATGGAAGAACTTGCTGATCAAGTTAAGAAAGGCGTAATGGACTTTGACGTTGTTATCGCATCTCCAGATGCAATGCGCGTTGTTGGTCAATTAGGTACTATCCTTGGTCCACGCGGTCTAATGCCAAACCCTAAAGTTGGTACTGTGACTCCTAACGTTGCTCAAGCTGTTAAAAATGCTAAAGCTGGTCAGGTTCGTTACCGTAACGACAAAAACGGCATCATCCACACTACTATCGGTAAAGTGGACTTTGATGCTGCGCAACTTAAAGAGAACCTAGAAGCTCTTATCGTTGCACTGAAGAAAGCTAAGCCTTCTTCAGCTAAAGGTACTTTCGTTAAGAAAGTAAGCATCTCTACCACTATGGGTGCAGGTGTAGCGCTAGACCAGAATACTCTGGACACTAACGCACAATAATTTGCAGAAACGCCAAATTGATGTATAATTTGGCGTTCACAAATTCATGGCTGAGGCTAATTATTTTATAATTAGCCTTCGTCAAAGACCGTAGGCGTTCTTTTTAAGAACTTAATATTACCTACGTAGACGGTGCCAGAACATGATTGATGTATATCTATCTTGGATCTGCGCCGTAAAGACTCTCCTGTCATACTGACAGTGAGTGGTGTAATGACTGGGGAAACCCAGCAAAAATCCAGGAGCTATTCCAATGGCATTAAATCTTCAAGACAAAAAAGCAATTGTTGCTGAAGTCAACGAAGCTGCCAATGGTGCCCTGTCTGCAGTTGTTGCTGACTCTCGTGGTGTTGCAGTTGGTGCGATGACTTCTCTTCGTAAACAAGCTCGTGAAAACGGCGTTTACCTGAAAGTTGTTCGTAACACACTAGCACGCCGCGCAGTTGAAGGTACTGATTTTGAATGTCTAAAAGACGTTTTTGTTGGTCCTTCACTAATCGGTTTCTCTAATGAGCACCCAGGTGCTGCAGCGCGTCTTTTTAAAGACTTCGCTAAAGAGAATAAAGATTTCGAGTTCAAAGCAGCCGCATTCGAAGGCGCTGTTGTTGACGCAGAAGTTCTAGCGACACTACCAACTTACGACGAAGCTATTGCACGCCTAATGATGTGCATGAAAGAAGCTTCAGCTGGCAAGCTGGTACGTACTATCGCAGCTGTACGCGATCAGAAAGAAGAAGCAGCGGCTTAATTGCCCCTGTTTTATCTGAACGCTATATTAAATTAATTGTTGATTTCAAAGAGAATTGTTATGTCTATCACTAACGAGCAAATCCTAGACGCAGTTGCAGAAATGTCTGTAATGCAAGTTGTTGAGCTTATCGAAGCTATGGAAGAAAAATTCGGTGTTACTGCTGCTGCTGCAGTTGTAGCAGGCGGCGCAGCAGCAGAAGCTGTTGAAGAGCAAACTGAATTTGACGTTATCCTAACAGCTGCTGGTGCTCAAAAAGTACAAGTAATCAAAGCTGTACGTGGCGCAACTGGTCTTGGCCTTAAAGAAGCGAAAGCTGTAGTTGACGGCGCTCCTGCTGCTGTTAAAGAAGGCGTAGATAAAGCTGAAGCTGAAGCTCTTAAAGCTCAGCTAGAAGAAGCTGGTGCTTCTGTTGAAATCAAATAATTATTTGATTTCTTAGCCTTTTTAGGCTAATGGCTGGTGGCTAAATGTCACCGGCCTTTTTGCGCTGTAGGGTAATGGTAATTTTCACATTGTTTTGTAACCATTATTCATGCAAAAAACAGCTCTATATTCTTTAGAGTTGTTCCTACAATAAACAATGTCATTAGTCACTGTCCCATTGTTGGACAGTTTGGATCACTTATCAGCGATCTGAGGAACCTATGGTTTACTCTTATACCGAGAAAAAGCGTATCCGTAAGGATTTTGGTAAGCGTCCGCAAGTGTTGGACATACCATACTTGCTGTCGATCCAGCTTGAGTCTTTTAAAAAATTCATCGAGCAGGATCCTGAAGGGCATTACGGTCTAGAAGCTGCCTTTCGTTCTGTTTTTCCAATTCAGAGCTACAACGGCAATTCCGAGCTGCAATACGTTAGCTATCGTCTCGGTGAGCCGGTCTTCGATGTTAAAGAATGTCAGATTCGTGGCGTAACATATTCAGCTCCACTACGCGTGAAGCTACGTCTTGTTATGTACGATAAAGACGCGCCTGCTGGCACCGTAAAAGACATCAAAGAACAAGAAGTTTACATGGGCGAAATTCCGCTCATGACAGATAACGGTACATTCGTTATTAACGGTACCGAGAGGGTTATCGTATCCCAGCTGCACCGTAGCCCGGGTGTCTTCTTCGACAGCGATAAGGGTAAAACCCACTCCTCAGGTAAAGTGCTATATAACGCACGCGTAATCCCATACCGTGGTTCATGGTTGGATTTCGAGTTTGATCCTAAGGATAACGTATTCGTACGTATCGACCGTCGTCGTAAGCTTCCAGCTTCTATCATTCTTCGTGCTCTAGGTAAAACTACTGAAGAAATCCTTGACCTATTCTTCGATAAAGTAAACTTCGAAGTTCAAGGCACTGCTTTAGTAATGGAACTAGTACCTGATCGTCTACGTGGCGAAACTGCAAGCTTCGATATCGAAGCGAACGGTAAGGTGTACGTTGAAACTGGTCGTCGTATTACTGCCCGTCATATTCGCCAATTAGGCAAAGACGGCGTAGATCATATCGAAGTACCTGTTGAATACATTGTAGGCAAAATTTCTGCTCGCGATTACGTGAACGAAGAAACTGGTGAGTTGATCGTATCAGCTAACCAGGAATTGAGCCTAGAATCATTAGCATTGCTTTCTCAGGCAGGTCACAAGTCTATTGAGACGTTATTTACTAACGATCTAGACTTTGGTCCATACATGTCTGAAACACTACGTGTTGATAGCACAACAGATCGTCTAAGTGCGCTAGTAGAAATCTACCGCATGATGCGCCCTGGCGAGCCACCAACACGTGAAGCTGCTGAGCAACTGTTTGAAAGTCTGTTCTTCTCTGAAGATCGTTACGACCTATCTGCTGTAGGCCGTATGAAGTTCAACAGCTCAATGCTACGTGACGAAACAACAGGTTCAGGCACACTAGACGAGCACGACATCATTGATGTTATGCGTAAATTGATCGAGATCCGTAATGGCCGTGGTGAAGTTGATGATATCGACCACCTTGGTAACCGTCGTATCCGTTCAGTTGGCGAAATGGCTGAAAACCAATTCCGCGTTGGTCTAGTACGTGTTGAGCGTGCAGTTAAAGAGCGTCTAAGCCTAGGCGATCTTGATGCAATTATGCCTCAAGACCTAATTAACGCTAAGCCAATTTCTGCGGCAGTAAAAGAGTTCTTTGGCTCTTCACAACTGTCTCAGTTTATGGACCAGAACAACCCACTATCAGAAGTTACTCACAAACGTCGTATCTCGGCGCTTGGTCCAGGTGGTCTGACTCGTGAACGTGCTGGCTTTGAGGTTCGAGATGTACACGCGACTCACTACGGTCGTCTATGTCCAATCGAGACCCCTGAAGGTCCAAATATCGGTCTAATCAACTCACTTTCAGCGTTTGCTCAATGTAACCCTTATGGTTTCCTTGAAACGCCTTACCGTAAAGTAGTTGATGGTAAAGTTACCGAAGAAATTGAATACCTGTCTGCAATCGAAGAAGGTCAATACGTTATCGCACAGGCAAATGCCGCGCTTAACGAAGACGGTTCTTTTGCTGACGAACTGATCACTGCGCGTCAGAAAGGTGATTCAGGTCTGCACCCACGTGACCATGTTCAATACATGGACGTTGCAACCAACCAGGTTGTATCTGTGGCGGCATCCCTAATCCCGTTCCTTGAACACGATGATGCTAACCGTGCCCTTATGGGTGCGAACATGCAACGTCAGGCAGTTCCAACACTACGTGCTGATAAGCCGTTAGTTGGTACTGGTATCGAGCGTAACGTAGCGGTTGACTCAGGTGTTACAGCTGTTGCTAAACGTGGCGGTATGGTTCAGTCAGTAGATGCTTCTCGTATCGTTGTTAAAGTTAACGAAAGCGAGCTAGTACCTGGCGAAGCTGGTATCGACATTTACAACCTGACGAAGTACACCCGTTCTAACCAGAACACATGTATTAACCAGCGTCCAACTGTACTACCTGGCGAGCCAGTAGCACGTGGTGATGTTCTTGCTGATGGTCCTTCAACAGACCTTGGTGAGCTAGCGCTTGGTCAAAACATGCGTATCGCATTCATGCCTTGGAACGGTTACAACTTCGAGGATTCCATCTTAGTATCTGAGCGTGTTGTACAGGAAGACCGCCTGACAACTATCCACATTCAAGAACTATCTTGTGTGGCTCGTGATACTAAACTTGGCTCAGAAGAAATCACTGCCGATATCCCTAACGTGGGTGAAGCAGCGCTATCTAAGCTGGATGAATCAGGTATCGTTTACATCGGTGCGGAAGTTAAAGGCGGCGACATTCTGGTAGGTAAAGTGACACCTAAAGGTGAAACTCAACTGACTCCAGAAGAGAAGCTACTTCGTGCAATCTTCGGTGAGAAAGCGTCTGATGTTAAAGACTCTTCTCTACGTGTACCAAACTCAGTGTCTGGTACCATCATCGACGTTCAAGTCTTTACTCGCGATGGCGTAGAAAAAGACAAGCGTGCGCTTGAAATCGAAGAAATGCAGCTGAAAGAAGCGAAGAAAGACATCACAGAAGAATTCCAGATCCTTGAGGGTGGTCTTCTTGCTCGTGTTCGTACACTGCTTCTTTCTGCGGGTTACAGCGAAGATAAAATGTCTTCAATGAACCGCGAAACGCTGTTTGCACAAACGCTTGACGATGAAAACCTGCAAAACCAACTAGAACAGTTGGCAGAGCAGTACGATGAGCTTAAAGCTGAATTCGATAAGAAATTCGAAACCAAGCGTCGTAAGATCACACAGGGCGATGACCTAGCACCTGGCGTACTTAAGATTGTTAAAGTATACCTAGCTGTTAAACGTCGTATCCAACCTGGTGATAAGATGGCGGGTCGTCACGGTAACAAAGGTGTAATCTCTAAGATTAACCCTGTTGAAGATATGCCGTACGATGAAAAAGGTCAGACTGTCGACATCGTTCTGAACCCACTGGGTGTACCATCTCGTATGAACATCGGTCAAATCCTGGAGACTCACTTGGGTCTTGCAGCGAAAGGTATCGGTGACAAACTTAACGAGATGCTGAAACAGCAACAAGAACTTCATAAGTTCCGTAACTTCCTGCAGAAAGTTTACGATCTAGGCGAAACTCGTCAGAACGTTGATATCGCAGAGTTATCTGACGATGAAGTACGTACGCTGGTTCAGAACCTACGTAAAGGTCTACCAATTGCTACGCCTGTATTTGATGGTGCTCCTGAGAAATCTATCAAAGAACTGCTTAAGCTTGGTGATCTACCAGAATCTGGTCAGTTGAAACTGTTTGACGGTCGCACCGGTGATGCGTTTGAGCGTCCTGTAACTGTTGGTTACATGTACATGCTTAAACTTAACCACTTGGTTGATGACAAGATGCATGCCCGTTCTACCGGTTCTTACAGCCTTGTTACTCAGCAGCCGCTGGGTGGTAAAGCTCAGTTCGGTGGTCAGCGTTTCGGTGAGATGGAAGTATGGGCGCTAGAAGCATATGGCGCTGCTTACACTCTACAGGAAATGCTAACTGTTAAGTCGGATGACGTTAACGGCCGTACGAAGATGTATAAAAACATCGTCGATGGCGACCATCGTATGGAACCTGGTATGCCGGAATCCTTCAACGTATTGTTGAAAGAAATCCGCTCGTTGGGTATCAACATCGAGCTGGAAGACGAATAAGTAGGCATTAGCCAACCTTATTAGTTACTCCGGTATATATATGAAGGCGCCAGCAGACTGGCGCCTTTATGGGTCAACTCCTCACAGGAGCCGAATGTGAAAGACTTACTTAAGTTTCTGAAAGCACAACATAAGACCGAAGAATTTGATGCAATCAAAATCGGTCTTGCTTCACCTGACATGATCCGTTCATGGTCTTTTGGTGAAGTTAAAAAGCCAGAAACCATCAACTACCGTACCTTTAAGCCTGAGCGTGACGGTCTTTTCTGTGCACGTATTTTTGGCCCGGTAAAAGACTACGAATGTCTTTGTGGTAAATACAAACGCCTAAAACACCGCGGTGTTATTTGTGAAAAATGTGGCGTTGAAGTAACTCAGACTAAAGTACGTCGCGAACGTATGGGTCACATTGAGTTAGCTTCACCTGTAGCTCACATCTGGTTCTTAAAGTCACTTCCATCTCGTATCGGTCTGTTAATGGACATCCCGCTACGTGATATCGAACGTGTTCTTTACTTCGAATCATATGTCGTTATCGAACCAGGCATGACCAACCTTGAGCGTAGCCAACTGCTTTCAGAAGAGCAGTACTTGGATGCACTTGAAGAGTGGGGCGATGAGTTCGACGCGAAGATGGGTGCAGAAGCGGTTAAAGCACTTTTAGGCAACATGGACCTAAATGCTGAAATCGAAAACATGCGCGAAGAGCTAGAAGAAACTAACTCTGAAACTAAGCGTAAGAAACTGACCAAGCGTCTTAAGCTTGTAGAAGCATTCCTACAGTCAGGTAACAACCCAGAGTGGATGATCCTGTCTGTACTTCCAGTACTACCGCCGGATCTTCGTCCGTTGGTACCGCTAGATGGTGGCCGTTTCGCTACTTCAGATTTGAATGATCTGTACCGTCGCGTAATCAACCGTAACAACCGTCTGAAGCGTCTACTGGATCTTGCAGCACCTGATATTATCGTACGTAACGAAAAACGTATGCTTCAGGAGTCTGTTGATGCATTGCTTGATAATGGTCGTCGTGGCCGCGCTATCACAGGTTCGAACAAACGTCCTCTGAAATCTCTTGCTGATATGATCAAGGGTAAACAAGGTCGTTTCCGTCAGAACTTGCTTGGTAAGCGTGTAGACTACTCAGGTCGTTCTGTTATCACCGTAGGTCCATACTTACGTCTGCATCAGTGTGGTCTTCCTAAGAAGATGGCACTTGAGCTATTCAAACCGTTTATCTACGGCAAACTAGAGACTCGTGGCCTAGCAACGACAATCAAAGCTGCTAAGAAAATGGTTGAGCGCGAAGAAGCTGTTGTTTGGGATATCCTAGACGAAGTGATCCGCGAACACCCAGTAATGCTTAACCGTGCACCAACACTGCACCGTTTAGGTATTCAGGCATTTGAACCAGTACTAATCGAAGGTAAAGCGATTCAGCTTCACCCACTAGTGTGTGCGGCATACAACGCCGACTTCGATGGTGACCAGATGGCGGTACACGTACCTCTAACTCTGGAAGCACAGCTTGAAGCACGTGCACTGATGATGTCTACCAATAACATCCTATCGCCAGCGTCTGGTGATCCGATCATCGTTCCTTCTCAGGATGTTGTATTGGGTCTTTACTACATGACGCGTGATCGTATCAACGCGAAGGGTGAAGGCATGTACCTTGAAGGCTCATCTGAAGCTGAAAAGGCATACCGTACTGGTAACGCAGAACTACACGCTCGCGTTAAAGTTCGCATCACCGAGCACAGCTACGACGAGCAAGGCAACCTAGTTGCTGATACTAAGCTTGTTGATACAACTGTTGGTCGTGCAATCCTATGGCAAATTGTTCCTAAAGGTCTTTCATACGATCTTGTGAACACTGAAGCACTAGGTAAGAAACAAATTTCTAAACTGCTTAACACTTGTTACCGTGAATTGGGCATGAAAGACACTGTAGTCTTCGCTGACCAAATCATGTACACAGGTTTTGCTTACGCTGCACTATCTGGTGTGTCTGTTGGTATCGACGATATGGTTGTACCTGACGCGAAGTACACTAAGATCGCAGAAGCAGAAGCAGAAGTTGCTGAAATCCAAGAGCAGTTCCAATCTGGTCTAGTAACAGCTGGCGAACGTTACAACAAAGTTATCGATATCTGGGCAACAGCGAATGAGCAAGTTGCTAAAGCGATGATGGATAACTTGTCTTTCGATACTGTTATTAACCGTGACGGTGAAGAAGAACAACAGAAATCGTTCAACAGTGTTTACATGATGGCCGATTCTGGTGCTCGTGGTTCTGCAGCGCAGATTCGTCAGCTTGCTGGTATGCGTGGTCTGATGGCTAAGCCGGATGGCTCAATCATCGAAACGCCGATCACTGCGAACTTCCGTGAAGGTCTGAACGTACTACAGTACTTCATCTCTACGCACGGTGCTCGTAAGGGTCTTGCCGATACCGCACTTAAGACAGCGAACTCCGGTTACCTAACACGTCGTCTAGTAGACGTAGCACAAGACGTAGTAATTACTGCGGATGATTGTGGTACACATGCTGGTATCACTATGATGCCACTAGTTGAAGGCGGTGATGTTAAAGAACAACTAGGCGATCGTGTTCTTGGTCGTGTTGTTGCTGAAGACGTTATCAAACCTGGTACTGATGAAATTCTTGCTCCACGTAACACCCTTCTTGATGAGAAGTGGTGTGAAATCCTGGAAGAGAACTCTGTCGACCAAGTTAAAGTACGCTCTGTTGTAACATGTGAAAATGACTTCGGTTGTTGTAAGAACTGTTACGGCCGTGACCTAGCACGTGGTCACTTGGTTAACACTGGTGAAGCAGTAGGTGTTGTTGCTGCACAATCAATCGGTGAACCAGGTACACAGCTAACGATGCGTACGTTCCACATCGGTGGTGCGGCATCTGCAGCAGCTGCGGAAAACAGCATTCAAGTTAAAAACAAAGGTTCTGTGAAACTACAGAATGCTAAGTTTGTAACAAACAGCGATGGTAAGTTAGTTATTACTTCTCGTGCGTCTCAAATGAGCATCATTGATGAATTTGGCCGTACTAAAGAGAACTATAAACTACCTTACGGTTCACACCTGTCTCGTGGCGATGGTGATTTGGTTGCAGCTGGCGATGTAATCGCTAACTGGGATCCGCACACAATGCCAATCATCACTGAAGTGGCTGGTCGTATCCAGTTCGTTGATATGATTGATGGCGTGACGATCTCTCGTCAAACTGATGACCTAACGGGTCTGTCTATGATTACCCTACTAGACGCTGCTGAGCGTACTGGTGCAGGTAAAGACATGCGTCCAACGGTTAAGCTAGTTGATGAGCAAGGTAACGATGTAATGATCGCCGGCACTGAAATGCCAGCACAATACTTCCTACCTGGCAAAGCGATCGTTCAGCTTGAAGACGGTGCAATGGTTGGTATCGGTGATACGCTTGCACGTATCCCACAAGCATCAAGTGGTACTAAAGATATCACCGGTGGTCTACCTCGCGTAGCTGACTTGTTCGAAGCACGTAAACCGAAAGAGCCTGCAATTCTTGCAGAAATCACGGGTACGGTTTCGTTCGGTAAAGAAACGAAAGGTAAACGTCGCCTAATCATCACGCCTGCTGAAGGCAACGCATACGAAGAAATGATCCATAAATGGCGTCAGTTGAACGTATTCGAAGGTGAGAAGGTTGAGTGTGGTGATGTAATCGCCGATGGTCCTGAAACTCCGCACGATATTCTACGTCTACGTGGTGTTCACGCAGTAGCAGAATACATTGTGAACGAAGTACAGGAAGTTTACCGTCTACAAGGCGTTAAGATTAACGATAAGCACATTGAGACTATCGTTCGTCAAATGCTACGTAAGGTAACTATCGTTGTGGCTGGAGATTCTGATTTCCTACCTGGCGAGCAAGTTGAGTTCTCTCGTGTGACTATTGCAAACCGTCAGCTAGAAGCTGAAGGTAAGCGTATCGCAACGTTCTCTCGTGACCTTCTAGGTATTACGAAAGCATCGCTAGCGACTGAGTCATTCATCTCAGCTGCATCGTTCCAAGAAACGACTCGCGTACTTACTGAAGCTGCGGTTTCTGGTAAGCGTGATGAGCTTCGTGGTCTGAAAGAAAACGTAATCGTGGGTCGTCTGATCCCTGCGGGTACAGGTTTCTCTTACCACCAGCGCCGTCAGAACGAGCGTAATGCAGAGCTTGAGCCAGTAGCGCCTCAAGTAGATCAAGAGCAAGCGACTCAAGATCTAGCAGCACTGCTTAATGCGGGTCTGAACGACGATTAATCATAGTATTCATACTTGATTGATATAAAAAAGGCATCCTCCGGGATGCCTTTTTGTTTTCTGGCGATCAGGAATATTTGATAGGTGTGGATCTGTAATGAAATAAGAGGGGGGCTGGAAGTGGTTAATGCTCTGATATTAATCCCTATATTGAGAGGCAGTGTGGGTATTAATATGGGTATTTTAAGAGGGAGCAGCGAGTATCTTAACGTGGTTTCGCGGAGGGCAACGAAACACGTGAGAAGTATTTCAGATATGACAGGCGCAACGAGAAGCAGCATCGCTGCCTCACCGTTTATATAAGACGATGATGAGTACTAGGCGCCCGGAGGGCAAGCCAGACTTTCGCTAATGAGCTCGATAAGTTGATCTTCTAGCGCAAAGCGTTGCTCAATAAGTTCACCGACTGCTGATAGGTGCAGGTCAAAATCATCCATGGTGCTTGCTTCATCTGCATCACAGTAGCGATCTGCAAAGTTTAATAATGGGTCAGTGGTTTGGGTGATTTTAGCGTATAGCAGAGAAATGTCTTCAGTTGGTGAATACCCCGTATCATTCCAACGAGCCATTACCATGTCGTAGATTTTAAAATGACCAGCTGAGATATAATCGACGAGTTGCTGTGAGAAGAGCTGTAATTGAGAGGCTTCAGGTAGTTGATTTTTACTGTTATCAAAGGGTGGTAGCCCTGCAAGTTTACAGTAATCAATGAGCAACTGCTGACGTGACATTAACCAGTGATCAATAACATCGCTGGTGCCGCCCCATTGTTGTTTTACTTGTTCAAATTTACTTAACATGATCATGCCCTCATGATCTAGCAGTATCCTAACAAGATACTATACCCATGAAACTCTTAATAAAGAGAACCTTGTATGCGGATTAATATTCCGTTATCAAGTTTAGATTGCCAGTAAAAACGAAACCCTGCAAGGATGGATGTGACATTGATGTTAAAAAAACGAGAATTAGCGTATTGGTGTGTAGTACAAGATCGTAAGCTTTACCTTACACAAGGGGCTCTTCCTCTGCTAGATGCTAAAGAGTTGGCGTTTGGTGCTGATATGGCAGTCAAGATTGGTGAATACGACAATCGCCCAGTGTATTGGTTAGAGGCACCTGAAGGTGCTGATAGTTCAGGATTTTACACGCAAAGAGAATTACTTGGGTTACCGCCTGCGTTATTTGATTTAGCTGGGCGTGCGACGCAACTATCTCACATGTTCCACACTCAAGGCTTTTGTTCTGCCTGTGGCGGTACATGTGTGCTTGGAACAAAAGAATTAGCCATGGTGTGTCAGCAGTGCGGTAGCCAGCATTATCCGCGTGTTTCACCGTGTGTCATTGTTGCTGTACGCCGAGAGCATGAATTGCTACTTGCTCAGCACCCTCGCCATAAAACGGGAATGTACACCGTTATCGCCGGATTTGTCGAAGCGGGAGAAACCTTAGAGCAATGTGTTGCGCGTGAAGTCCTAGAAGAAACAGGGATAACGGTTGCCAATATTCGTTATGTTGGTAGTCAGCCTTGGGCATTCCCGTCCAATGTGATGATGGGCTTCTTGGCTGATTATCAAAGTGGTCAATTAAAACCGGATTATACCGAGTTGAGTGATGCGGTTTGGGCGACAAAAGAGAATATGCCCGAGGTTGCCCCGGCGGGAACGATTGCACGGCATCTGATTGAGTTATCACTCGAGTTAATGAATAACCCTAAAGTGTAAGTGCTAACGGAAAATATAAAAAAACCCTCCAATGGGAGGGAAAGGTGTGAATCATTACTCTCTATAGAGTAAGTAGTTGTTATTATTGCTAGCACGTCCGTTTTGTATCACGTCTGGTGGGGTTCTCACAAATAGAGTAATGAGAATGTTGCAGTAAACTTGATCTGCTTAACAATTGCCCTCTTTTGTTGCCGCTAGGGAGTGATACAATACGCGACAGAATTTACCCATGGAGTTTCAAATGAGCGAATTAAAGAATGACCGTTACCTACGTGCGTTGCTGAAGCAACCTGTAGATTGCACCCCTGTGTGGATGATGCGTCAAGCTGGCCGTTATCTTCCAGAGTACCGTGCAACACGTAGCGTCGCTGGTGATTTCATGTCGCTATGTAAGAATGCTGAGTTGGCAAGTGAAGTAACCCTTCAGCCATTGCGTCGTTTCCCGCTGGATGCGGCGATCCTATTCTCGGACATTCTGACCATTCCAGATGCGATGGGTCTTGGTCTGTACTTTGAAGCGGGTGAAGGCCCTAAATTTGAGCGCCCAATTACCTGTAAAGCAGACGTAGAGAAGATTGGCCTGCCCGATCCAGAAGGCGAGCTGCAATACGTGATGAACGCCGTTCGTCAGATCCGTAAAGATCTGCAAGGCGAAGTACCGTTGATTGGCTTTTCTGGTAGTCCATGGACACTAGCGACATACATGGTTGAAGGTGGCAGCTCGAAAGCGTTCACTAAGATCAAGAAGATGATGTACGCAGAGCCACAAACCCTGCACCTGTTACTTGATAAGCTAGCAGATAGCGTGATTGAATACCTGAATGCGCAAATTAAAGCGGGTGCGCAATCTGTAATGGTATTTGATACATGGGGTGGTGTATTAACGCCACGCGATTACAACGAATTCTCACTGCGTTACATGCACAAAATTGTTGATGCACTGATCCGTGAAAATGAAGGTCGTCGTGTACCTGTCACCTTGTTCACCAAAAATGGTGGTATGTGGTTAGAGCAAATTGCAGCGACAGGTTGTGATGCGGTTGGCCTAGACTGGACGATTAATATCGCAGATGCGAAAGCGCGCATTGGTGATAAAGTTGCTCTACAAGGCAATATGGATCCTTCAATGCTTTACGCCCAGCCTGAGCGTATTCGCCAAGAAGTGGCTTCTATCCTTGAAGGATATGGCGATGAAGGTACAGGCCACGTGTTTAACCTTGGTCATGGCATCCACCTTGATGTGCCGCCTGAAAATGCAGGTGTGTTTGTTGACGCGGTCCACGAGCTGTCGAAGCCGTACCACAAATAGTACGCTGACGCTTTGCTTAACCCTTGCCGTTTGAGGCACGCGTTATTATAGAGACGATTAAGAAGCTCATGCCGTTTACGGTGTGGGCTTTTTTTATGGCAAGGTAAACGGTTACAGTTTTAGATGCTGGTGGACGTAATCACGAATATAAGGCACCACCTCATCTTCAAACCAGGGATTACGTTTTAGCCATAGCGTATTGCGCGGTGATGGATGGGGTAAAGGTAAATAGCGGGGTGCCCATGTTTGCCATTGCTTGACGGTTTCTGTCAGGGTCTTTGGTTTATCACTGAGGTAATGATTCTGCGCATACTGGCCAATCAGTAATGTCATGCCCACATTGGGCAGGGCTGGCAATAGTTGCGGATGCCAAAGCGGTGCACATTCTGGTCGTGGCGGTAAGTCACCGGATTTCCCTTTACCTGGATAGCAAAGGCCCATCGGAACAATGGCGATTTGTGTCTCGTCATAGAATATTTCAGATGGCAGATCGAGCCAGCGGCGTAATCGCTCACCGCTGGGATCATTCCAAGGAATGCCACTTTCATGCACGCGAAGACCCGGCGCCTGCCCTATGATCAGAAGCTTGGCTTTCGGGCTTGCTTGAATGATCGGACGTACACCATGACTGAGATGATCCTGGCAGATCGTGCACGCTCGCACACGATCCAGTAAGTTACTGAATTGTTGCGTTGCCATCTTAATAGCCTTGGTCGAAATCGACTTGATATTCTAAGGGCAGTTGCTGGCGGTATTGATGATAATTCTTTGTAAAAATGGTCATTACTTGATCCGGAAAACTTTCAGCGGCGATATGAGGAGTAATTGTGATCTGACTATGTCCCCAGAAAGGATGGGTAGGGGGCAGGGGTTCTTGCTTGAATACATCAAGGTAAGCATGAGCTATTGCACCATTATTGATCGCTGTTAATAAACCGTGTTCGCAAATGGCGTTACCTCGCCCCACATTAAAGAGTAACGCACCTTGGCAGTGGCTTAGACTATCTGCATTAAGAATATCATTGGTGTTATCTGTCGCCGGTAATGTCGATACGATGATATCGGCTTCAGAAAAGGCATCTGAGAGTTGGTTATACGAATAGTTACGATTAAACGCTGGTGATGCAGCGTGGCCACTGCGATTCACTCCGATGACATCGAGCCCTAGTGCTTGGCAAGCCTGAGCAAGATGGGCACCGATTGACCCTGTACCTAGAATAACCATCTTGAGATCAGCTAAAGAGCGATAGGGCTGAGGTTGCCACTGCTGCTGATGATGCAGCTGCTGGTAATGGCTAATATGGCGGAAACGGTCGATTAAAAAGCCCAGTACATATTCGCTGATCAGTTGGCCAAAGTAGCCTCGCACATTGGTTAAGCAGTAATCACGGCGTAATGCTGGTTTGGTGAGTGCATCAACGCCCGCGAATGTCGATTGTAGCCACTTGAGTTGCGGGTAATCGCCTAGCTGAGATGCAATGCGTGGCGGATCCGCTAAAATGATAGTGGCTTGCTGAGGATCGTCTGTTATTGAAAGATCAGGCAAAGCGGCTTTATCCAATAAATCACGGTAGGTTCGGTGTTGACGAGAGACGATCAGTACCTGGTGCATGCCATTTTCCTTTTGTGCCAATGTTTATGATATGAATCTTATCGATCTTGCTGTTGAAACCCGTAGTTAATTGTTCAGCTTGGTATTATCAAGTAGAATTCGTTGCAAACCACTATCGCAGATTATTCCATGTTAAAAAATCCAGTTCAGCTTCGTTTAGAGAAATTAGAACCGTGGCAACACCTTACTTTTATGGTGTCGCTATGTGAACGTATGTATCCCAATTATGTGCTGTTCTGTGAGGAAACGGAGTTTGCTGATGCTTATACGTACCGAATCATCCTCGATAGTATCTGGGAAATTTTAACGGTTAAGTCAGCGAAAATTAATTTCGAAAAGCAGCTAGAAAAGTTAGAAGATCTTGTGCCGAGCGCAGATGATTTTGATATTTATGCGGTTAACCCAGCGATTGATGCTTGTGTTGCTTTAGCGGATTTACTTCATGCAATACTTGATCGCGATCTAATGCTTGAGACGATCAATAAGATCAGTACCTTGTCTGCAGAAACCGTTGCTGATTTAGAAACAGCACGTTCTGGTGAGGAAATCACTCACGAGAATCAGAAAGAAAATGAAGCCGTATGTGAAGAGTGGGATGTGCAGTGGGCTATTTTCCGTGCACTAAAAGATGCAGAAAAGCGTGACATTGAATTAATTCGTAGCCTACGTGAAGAGCTACGTGATGAACCCGTCAGTAATATTGGTGTTGCACTGTAAGCGTTATTAAATAGCGCAATACTATAAAGGAGCCTGATGGCTCCTTTTTTGTGCGTGTTGTTTGTGGTTTGCCCAATATGTTGAATGGCAGCACTTGTTGTTGACTTGTTAAGTTGATAGTTCTGAATTTCAACTGAAAAAGCAGCTTAATATGCTGGTTATCGGTTGTGGTGTAACCCAAATCACTTATTTAATTTTGGTGCTTGTTTGTCATCGCTTAGACGTTTATAACATTAGTTATCGAACGAAAGGATAAATAATTTCTTTTCGTGATTATGGATAGTCCCTGTTTAGGGTAGGAGTTACTGTGAATACAATCGTACGCACACATTGTCAGAATATTGCACTGGTTGCGATGCCTGCGCTACTCCTCCTCTCTTTGAACCTGATTCGGAGCTGACAGGCTGTACGCAATTTCTGTTAGCTTGAGTAAAGTTAGCAGGAATAATATCCATAATATCCCTCCTTACTAACTTTCCTCCAAGCTGATTTCATCTACAACACTATACCAATGCAAACACAGCCATTTCGGTCACTTTTTTGATCAGGGCTTTGGTAATGAAACGCTGAGGATAACTATGTTAAGTACACGCAATATTGCCGCTTTAGGCTTTATGACTTTCGCCATGTATTTGGGCGCAGGTAATCTAATTTTCCCTCCATTTTTAGGCTATCAAGCCGGTGACCACTTTCTGAGTGGTATGGTGGGATTCCTGCTAACGGGCGTTGGCTTACCAGCACTGGCTTTGGTGATGGTCGCTATCGTTAATGGTTCCGATAACTTAACAGCAGCGCTACCACGTCGTGTAGCAACCAGTTTTTGGGTGATGGTCTTTATCGTTATTGGCCCTGCTTTTATTATTCCTCGTGCCATAACTGTTGCTTACCAATTTACTTTTGCGCCATTTGTTGGTGATACCGCGCTTCCCTTCTTTTCAGCAGCCTTTTGTTTAGCGGCGATCTTATTTTCCTTATACCCAGGTAAGCTGGTGGATTCTTTAGGTAAGTGGTTAACGCCAGTATTGATTGTGATGCTAACAACGTTAGGCATCTTCGCCATTGCCTTCCCTGGTGGTGATGTGATGACGACGGCTGAGGTTTACCAACAGAACGCGTTAGCTGAAGGTTTAACCCAAGGTTACATGACCATGGATGCTCTGGGCTCTATTGGCTTTGGTTGGGTAATCTTCCGAGCGATTCAAGGGATGGGTGTAACAGAACCTAAAGCGATTGCGAAATACACTTTCTACGCAGCAGCAATGTATGCCGTTGCCATGGCGCTGGTTTACATTGCATTGGCCTATATTGGTAGCACGAGTGCTGATTTAGGCACTAGCTTCTCTAATGGCGGTGAAATTTTAACGGCGTTCACCACGTTACACTTCGGTGTATACGGTACCTTGTTATTGGGCTCTGTCATGGTGTTGGCATGTTTAACGACAGCAATTGGCGTGACGACTGCGGGCAGTGAATTTTATAGCCGTACCTTTACCCCTGTGTCGTATAAGGCGAGTGTATGGGCAACCATGATTGCATCTGGTTTGGTTGCTAACGTCGGTTTGGATCAGTTACTGGCCATTACTTTGCCTGTGGTTGTTGCTCTACACCCGATTGCAATTGTGTTGCTTTTCATTGCCCCTGTTCGTAAGCGTTTAACTCAAGGTGCAGTGATGGCAACAGTGATCACCACAGCAGCATTTGGCTGTGTTGATGCTTTGCATATCCTTGGCAAGATGCCAGCTGGCTTAAACGAGATGTTTGAGCACTCATTGCCTCTTTATGATTTCTACGCAAGCTGGATCATGCCTGCGGTTGTGATGCTGGTGATGAGCTTGGTATATTCAACCTCGAAAGTAAAAGCGCGCTCTACAGTGGTAGCATCAGCTACGTCGTAATGCTTTGTCTTGGTTATTATGCGTAAAAAAGGGACCTAGCGGTCCCTTTTTAGTTTAAGTCTTAATGACGGTTATAAGCTTGGCCTATTCGTCGTCTTTACTTTCTATTACGCCATGAAGCTTCTTCCAGCGTTCCCAGCGTTGAAATGCTAATTGCTGCATGTCGGTGTTGGTGTCGGCTTCATCGACAATCTCTTCACCGACTAAGCTTTCAAACACATCTTCAAGTGTGACAAGTCCTTGCACTGTACCGTACTCGTCCACGACGAGAGCCAGCTGAGATCTGTCTTTCATTAAACGTTCAAAGGCTTTCGGTACGCTCGCGGTGTTTAATACCACGGGAATTGGGCGCATTAGGGCGCCGATTTCTTGGCCGCCACGGCCTGCTTGGCTTTCGGCAAACAGCTCTAAACGGTGAACAAAGCCAAGAATGTTATCTTTTTGCTCGCTGTAAACTAACGGGCGAGAAAACGGGCTTTCTTTATGTTCCGTTAGGAAAGTATTGATGGATTGCTCAGCCTCAATACGAAACAGCACCGGACGTGGTGTCATGATTTTAGTGATGCTCACATTTCGAAATTCGAGTAAGTTGACCAAAATTTTTGATTCACCTTCAGCTAGTTCACCCGATTCACGTGCCAGCATCGCCATCGCTGAGAGTTCATCGCGTAGCTTGGGTTGCTCATGACCGTGAGCTAAACGACGCGTGATTTGCTCTGATACCCACACAAATGGAGTTAGCGCCCATACCATCCAGCGTAAGATTGAGGCAGACATTGGTGCGAGCTGACGCCAATAAGTTGCGCCGATAGTTTTAGGAATAATCTCTGAAAAAAGCAGAATAGCAAACGTCAGAAAAGCCGAAAACACACCCAACCATTGGTTACCAAAAACAACCGCGGCTTGTGCACCTGCTGTGGCAGCACCTACGGTATGAGCAATGGTATTTAAGGTTAGGATTGATGCGAGAGGGCGATCAATGTTTTCTTTTAGCGCGGCTAAACGAGGAGCCATCGGGTGGTTTTGCTGACGTAATGTGCCAATGTAGCTTGGCGATATACTCAAAAGAACGGCTTCTAATACCGAACATATAAACGAAACACCAATCGCAACAGCGATGTAAATCGTAAGGAGTAACATGGTTACCTGCATTTTATTAATAAATTACATTTATATTATTCGGCCTTGCGATAAGTAGATACAATTATTTCTCTTGTTAAATGCGTAACATTTTGTGAACTTGCGCTCAGTTTATGGTTAAAGAGTCTGCATCTGAGCAAATGATGGCTGACAAACCTTTGCCACAAAGGCTTCTTTTGAATTAGAGTTGTTCCGTCTGAAGAAAAACCTTAGAAGGGACACCAAATGAACAAGACCCAACTGATTGACCTGATCGCAGAAAAAGCGGATCTTTCTAAAGCTCAAGCTAAAGCTGCACTAGAGTCAACACTTGAGGGCATTACTGACGCGCTTAAAGATGGCGACCAAGTTCAACTTATTGGCTTTGGTACATTCAAAGTGAACCACCGTGCAGCTCGCACTGGTCGTAACCCACAAACGGGTCAAGAGATTCAAATTGCAGCTGCAAATGTTCCTGCATTCGTTTCTGGTAAAGCACTGAAAGACGCAGTGAAATAATCTATACTCCGCCAGTATCCTTATTCTGGCGGAGTTTTTCTTTTATGAAGCGATCTTTTCTCTTTCTCCTCTCATCGTTTCTGCTTGCCGGTTGTGAGTCAGCCAACATTCCTAATAATCCTGTAACCCAAATTGAAACCGACATTGGTGGCCAAGTACTTGGCGATACTACGTCTGTCTATTGGTATACCCATCGTCAAAACCGCCCTGTCGATTTAGCTGAACAAGTGTGGATGGGCGACTACGGTGACTATCAATCAGTCTACCGCTGGCGTGCTGGTAAACTACGTGAAGTGAAGCGCGCAGGGCAGCAACTACAAGGTGATAGTGTTAAACCTTTTTCCTTACATGTTCGTTATGACACCCAAGGTAAAGCGGTTTTCCAGCGTTATTTGGTGGATGAGATTGTCTTGCCACTTTCAGATGCTCAGCTTTTTCGTTATACCGAACAGGCTGATAGAGCTCTGGATACCATGAAAGCACAAAGCAAAGAGGGAGAGCGCTTGGTGCAAGGTCAGTGGCAAAATGGGACGTTAGTGCGTTGTGATGACGGGAAGGCGCTAAAAGTGACGTTTACGTCGGTATTACCGGATAACCTGACTAAGCAATTAGCATCGTCTCAGGATAGCTATTTTGTTGCGCTAGTGGGGAAAGTCCGTCGAAGTGAAGTAACCGCTTCAGAGTTGCTGTTGTTGAAGGAAGGAGGGAGCTGTTTAGTCCCACCCTCGATTGCAGAGTAAATCGCTCATCAGGCATATAATCACTCATCAGCAGGCGACTGAGAATTAAAAAACGCGCATCAAGCGCGTTTTTTATAGCAAGTATGTACGGCTCAATGATGAGCAATACGGAAAAGGGCGATTAGCCATTTTCGCGTGCAATCGCACGATAGCCGATGTCGTTGCGATGGAACATGCCATCCCAGCTAACTTGCTTAGTTAGCGCGTAGGCACGCTCCTGTGCTTCAGAAACGCTATTACCTAGAGCCGTTGCACAGAGTACACGACCG
This sequence comes from Photobacterium sanguinicancri, assembly GCF_024346675.1. NCBI lineage: Bacteria > Pseudomonadati > Pseudomonadota > Gammaproteobacteria > Vibrionales > Vibrionaceae > Photobacterium > Photobacterium sanguinicancri. The sequence continues at coordinate 3,487,116 of NZ_AP024850.1, read as the reverse complement.
CCGTTCGTCACAACGTCGCCAGATTTGTTATTGGTTGTGCCCGCATGGAAAATCTTCTGGCCTTCAGATTCCACTACTGGCAGTGAAATAACATCACCTTTTGCGTAGTCTGCAGGGTAACCACCCGCAGCAAGTACAACACCAATTGAAGCGCGTGGGTCCCACTTAGACTCAACGGTATCTAGCTTCTCATCGATTGCTGCAAGACATAGTTCAACAAGATCTGACTCCATACGCATCATGATAGGTTGCGTTTCAGGGTCACCAAAGCGGCAGTTATATTCGATAACTTTTGGCGTTCCATCAGCATCAATCATTAAGCCTGCGTAAAGGAAACCTGTGTACGGGTTTCCTTCGGCTTCCATACCGCGCACCGTTGGATAGATAACCTCTTCCATGATGCGGTTGTGGATTTCAGGCGTCACAACAGGGGCTGGAGAGTATGCACCCATGCCGCCAGTGTTAGGGCCTGTGTCTTTGTCGCCAACGCGTTTATGATCTTGGCTGGTGGCCATTGGTAAAACGTTCTTACCATCAACCATAACGATGAAGCTCGCCTCTTCGCCATCTAAGAATTCTTCGATAACAACACGGCTTCCTGCTTCACCAAATGCATTGCCCGCTAGCATGTCTTTGATGGCGTCTTCTGCTTCTGTTAGCGTCATCGCAACGATAACACCTTTACCAGCGGCAAGGCCGTCGGCTTTAACTACGATAGGAGCGCCTTGCTCACGAACGTAGGCTAATGCTGGTTCAATCTCAGTGAAGTTTGAGTAGTAACCTGTTGGGATATCGTGACGAGCCAAGAAATCTTTGGTGAATGCTTTAGAGCCTTCAAGTTGAGCTGCGGCTTCTGTTGGACCAAAGATTGGCAAGCCGGCTTCACGGAACGCATCAACAACGCCGATAACAAGTGGCGCTTCAGGGCCAACAATGGTTAGTTCGATTTTCTTGTCTTGTGCGAATGCAACCAAATCAGCGATGTTTTCCACACCAATTTGTACGTTTTCTAGTTTTGGCTCAAGTGCAGTACCTGCGTTACCTGGAGCAATAAAAACGGTTTCTACATTTGGATTTTGTGCTGCTTTCCAGCCTAGTGCATGCTCACGACCGCCTGCACCAATGATCAATACGTTCATGTTTTAATCCTTATCACCACGCCATGTTAACGGTGAACGCAAAATGGCAAAGTTTGAAATAGTTGTCATGTAGCTTAACGAGAAAAAGCGAGAGTAAACTCTCGCTTTTTAGTCACATAATATTAGTGACGGAAGTGGCGCATGCCAGTGAATAGCATCGCCATGCCATGTTCGTCGGCAGCCGCAATCACTTCGTCATCACGCATTGAACCACCCGGCTGAATGACACAAGTAATCCCTGCTTCTGCTGCGGCATCAATACCATCGCGGAATGGGAAGAATGCATCTGATGCCATTACACTACCCGCAACTTCAAGGTTTTCGTCAGCAGCTTTGATGCCAGCAATTTTTGCCGAGTAAACGCGGCTCATTTGGCCAGCGCCGACACCGATAGTCATATTGCCTTTCGCGTAAACAATCGCGTTTGATTTCACGTACTTTGCTACCTTCCAACAAAATAGCGCATCACGCAGTTCGTCAGCGTTTGGCGTACGCTGAGAAACAACTTTTAGGTCGTCTTCGTTAACCATACCTTGGTCGCGGTCTTGAACTAACAGGCCGCCATTAACACGCTTAACATCGAAACCGGTTGTTTTCGTCGTCCACTCGCCACACTCAAGAAGGCGTAGGTTTTTCTTGGCTGTAATAATTTCAATGGCGTCAGCAGAAACAGAAGGGGCGATGATCACTTCAACGAACTGGCGCTCAGTGATAGCCGTTGCTGTTGCCGCATCTAGCTCGCGGTTAAATGCGATAATGCCACCAAATGCCGATGTTGGGTCTGTTTTGTAAGCGCGGTCGTAAGCCTCAAGAATGTTATCGCCTAGCGCAACACCACAAGGGTTAGCATGTTTTACAATGACACATGCTGGAAGGTCGAATTCTTTGACGCACTCAAGTGCCGCATCAGTATCAGCGATATTGTTGTAAGACAGCGCTTTACCTTGGATTTGACGTGCGGTTGAAACAGACGCTTCTTCTGGGGTTGCTTCAACATAAAAAGCCGCCGCTTGGTGGCTGTTCTCGCCGTAGCGCATATCTTGTTTTTTCTCGAACTGCTGGTTGAACGTACGAGGGAATTTAGACGCTTGGTCTCCGTCTTTGTTCTCACCGTAAGATGGCACCATAGTACCAAAGTAGTTAGCGATCATACCGTCGTAAGAAGCCGTGTGCTCAAACGCTGCAATCGCTAGGTCGAAACGAGTTTCAAGTGTTAGAGATTTGTCGTTTGCGTCCATTTCCGTGATAACACGGCCATAGTCGTGTGCGTTAACCACGATAGCGACATCTTTGTGGTTTTTCGCCGCAGAGCGAACCATTGTTGGACCACCGATGTCGATGTTCTCAACCGCGTCAGCAAGAGTACAACCTTCTTTAGCGACGGTTTCAGCGAAGGGGTAAAGGTTGACCACGACCATATCGATAGGGTTGATACCGTGTTGTGCCATTACCGCATCGTCTTGACCACGACGGCCAAGAACGCCACCGTGTACTTTAGGGTGAAGGGTTTTAACACGGCCATCCATCATTTCTGGGAAACCAGTGTAATCAGAAACTTCAGTAACTTTGATACCTTGCTCAGCAAGTAGGCGAGCAGTACCGCCAGTTGATAAGATATCAACACCACGGTTGGCTAGCGCTTGTGCGAATTCTACAATACCAGTTTTGTCTGATACGCTAATTAGCGCACGGCGGATAGGACGAGCGTTTTCCATTGCAAGCATCTCTTTCAATACACGGGGATAGGATATTTTCCAAAACTAAGCTGAATAAAAGCCATAGTTTGGTTTTGGGAAATATCCTCGGCTAAAATCGCGTAGTGCCGAGTCATTTAATGGTGTGATAGGTTGATGACGCATATTTTACATGATTCTGACTGTTGCGCAAACGTTTGCCTTGTGATTTCCATAGAGATTTAGCGAGGAAAGGAGAGAGAGATGTATTTGATTGGTCAACTGGCCAAACGCTCAGGGGTAAGTAGCGATACCTTAAGGTTTTATGAAAAGAATGGCTTGCTTCAGCCCGCAGGGCGCAGTGATAGCGGTTATCGCCTTTATAGCGAAGAAAATTTATCACGGGTGAAATTTATTATTCGTTCGAAAACGATCGGCTTGAGTTTAGATGAAATTCGAGAGCTATTAGATATACGTTTAGAAGCAAGTCAGCATAGCTGCGCGGAGGTAAAGGCCATCACCCAAGCCAAGCTGGACGAAGTCGATACCAAAATATCGGAGTTAAAGCGTATTCGTGTCGCATTGAAAAAAATCAATGATGCTTGTTGTGGGCATGACGATGATAATGCCAGCCATTGCTCTATCTTAGAAGCACTTGGTGATCACCAAGGTGATAAAACAAAAGCCCCGACAGACGTATGCTGTGCAGGGCAATGTCGCAATAAGTAAGGGCGGCATAACGTCGGCGGCTTAGCTTTCGTCTGATGTCGCTTCTTTCGCATTGTCGATTGCATCTTTGGTGGTGTCACGGAAAAAGTGTCCCGTTGCTTTGGTTGCATCACGGGTGGCATGGCCAATATCACGAAAGCCGTCTTTGATGCCTTGCTTTTCTTGTGCAGAACAACCCACTAAAACTAGGCTGCTAAGGGCCGCAACCATTAGGATTGCTTTCTTCATCGTTATTTATCCAATTCATGAGTGGTCGTAAGATTGATAGTGTATCGAAATCTCGCTATTAAAAAACCCTAAGATAGCGCTGAATGTGGCATAACATACGCTAGTGAAAGTGAATTAACTGTGTTAGCTTCAGGGTATTAAGTAGCTGTATATAGGGATTATCATGCTAAAAAATAACGAATATTTTGATGGTCAGGTGAAGTCGATTGGGTTTGAAACTCAGGGCGATCACTGCAGTATTGGTGTCATGGCTATTGGTGAATACAAGTTTGGTACGGCAGCGCCAGAGAAAATGACCGTCGTAAAAGGCGCATTAACAGTGAAATTACCCGGCCATGTTGAGTGGGAAACTTACAGTGCTGGAGATTCGTTCGAAGTGCCGGGCGATTCCGCTTTTGAGGTCAAGGTGGACGTGCCCACCGCTTATTTATGTGATTATTTATAAAAAGAAGAGCTTCGCGTTGCGGAGCTTTTTTTTGTCTGAAATTTGAGTCCAGCAAACAGATAGGAGTAATACATGGTATTGGAAGTCGCTTTACTGGATGTGAAGCAAGGGCAACAGCAAGCGTTTGAGGCTGCATTTACAGAGGCTCAGAGCATCATCAGTGGTATGAGTGGGTATCTTTCACACCAACTGCAAAAGTGTATCGAAAAGGACAATCGTTACGTCTTGCTAGTGAACTGGGAAACATTGGCTGATCACCAAGTGGGATTCCGTCAGTCGGCAGAGTATCTGCAATGGCGTGATTTATTGCACCACTTCTATGAAACATTCCCTGAAGTGGAACACTTCACGGCGCTGTATCCAAATGAAGTCGCGTAAAGTTTAAGGCTATGTCTGTCTTAAAACACAAAAAGCCCCGCTTGAGTAAGCAGGGCTTTTTGAAAAAATAGCAAAACTATTGGATTAGTTCATGCCGTATTTTTTTAGTTTCTTGCGAAGAGTGCCACGGTTGATACCCATCATGGTCGCAGCGCGTGTTTGGTTACCGCGCGTGTACTGCATGATGGTGTCTAGTAGCGGTTGCTCAACTTCAGCAAGTACTAGCTCGTACAGATCATCGACTTCTTGACCATTTAGTTGAGCAAGGTAGTTTTTAAGTGATGCTTTCACAGAGTCACGTAGTGGCTTCTGTGTGATTTGGTCTTGTGAAGTTACAGTTGTTACTGTTAGTGCTTCGGAAGTCAGATTTTGTTCGAACATAATTCTGTAAGCTCTTCTAATATTTATGCAACGTTTTCGAAGTAGCCTTGCAGCGCATCGATTTGCTGTTGGGCATCCTCGATAGCGTTGAAGGTCCGGCGAAAATCACCGGCTGGTGCATGTTCTTTTAAGTACCAAGACACGTGTTTACGTGCAATGCGCAACCCTAAGTACTCACCGTAGAAACGATGAAGTTCTTGAACATGGCCCAGCATGATTTCACTCACTTCAGCCATTGCTGGGGAAGGTAAGTGTTCACCGGTTGTTAAGTAATGATGGATCTCGCGAAAAATCCACGGACGCCCTTGTGCAGGACGACCAATCATCAAAGCATCGGCACCCGTATAATCGAGTACAAAGCGTGCTTTTTCGGGTGAATCGATATCACCGTTAGCGATCACGGGAATAGACACCGCTTGTTTCGCTGCTCTGATGTATTCATATTCTGCCTCGCCTTTGTACATGCAGGTTTTAGTCCGGCCGTGAAGGGCCAGTGCCTGAATGCCGCATTGCTCGGCCATTTTTGCGATATCGACACAGTTACGGTTTTCCAGATCCCAACCTGTTCGCGTTTTCAGCGTAACAGGTACATCGACGGCATCGACCACGGTACGAAGAATATCCTCGATAATCGCGGGATACTGTAACAGGGCTGAGCCTGCCAGCTTCTTGTTGACCTTTTTCGCAGGGCAACCCATGTTGATATCGATGATTTGCGCACCGTTTTCAACGCTGAATTGAGCCGCTTCGGCCATCAATTTTGGATCGGCGCCAGCGATTTGCACTGAACGGATCCCCGATTCGCCTTCATGAACCATACGGTTCTGAGATTTAGCCGTTTTCCAGAGGTCTGGATTGGATGACATCATTTCACTGACAGCCATCCCCGCACCGTAACGGAGACACAGCTCACGAAACGGACGATCGGTCACACCCGCCATTGGCGCGACAATTAACTGGTTTTTAAGTTGATAAGGACCGATCTGCAAAACGTCTACACCTGACTGTGCCAGTAAGGGCGCGCATTTTACGCATTTTTTCGCTGTCTGAAAAGACCAATAATTGAGCATTTAAGTTTTGATTTTCAAAACTGTATGTTTTTCAATCGATTGGCTGTTTTTTAGGCACGCGCACCCAGCATTTAATTTTATCGAATGGCGTAAATTACGCTTTTCGACCCGAAATACGACACCAATCTTCACGCACTGCCACAGGGTCTAGTGCGACTTCATCGCTGTAGTATGTCGCGACATCTTCGGATTGAGTCTCTAGCACGCCTGAAATCGCCAAATCACCACCGTCTTTGACTAGGCTCTTAATCACTGGCGATAGTTCGCGCAATGGGCCAGCAAGGATGTTAGCAACCACGATGTCGGCTTGAATGCCTTCAGGTTGGTCCTTCGGTAGGAATAGCTCTAATTGCTCTGATACGCCGTTACGTTGAGCATTATCGCGTGAGGCTAAAATAGCTTGTGGATCGATATCGATACCGATGACACTTTTAGCCCCTAATTTTAGGGCAGCAATTGCTAGGATGCCTGAGCCACAACCGAAATCGATCACGGTTTTACCTTCAAGGTCTTGGCCGTCTAACCACTCAAGACACAAAGATGTGGTTGGGTGAGTACCTGTACCAAATGCCAAACCTGGGTCTAGTAGTACGTTAACGGCATTTGGTTCTGGCGCTTCACGCCAGCTAGGGCAAATCCACAGACGGCGGCCAAAGCGCATTGGGTGGAAGTTTTCCATCCACTCACGTTCCCAGTCTTTGTCTTCTAATTGCTCGATTTTATGTGCAAAATCATCAGCAATCAGCGGGCTGTTTTTCAACATTGTCAGCACGAATTCCATGTCGGCTTCTGCATCGTATAAACCGATTACATCCGTATCACCCCATAGGCGTGTTTCACCCGGAAGTGGCTCGAATACTGGCGTATCTTGTGCATCAAGGAATGTGGCAGAGAGTGCGCCAGTTTCTTCCATCAGCATGTCGCCAATCGCTTCAGCATTTTCAGCAGTTGCGTTCAGTTTGATTTGAATCCAAGGCATGGTGTATTCGCTTTTGTGTTGACTAAAATTGAGGGAGCGAAGTCTAGCATGATTTTTCGACAATCCACACTGGTTGCGTGGTGAATAATTATTATCGAGGTGTGATAAAAACTCGCTGAGCCGTTTGTAGCGGTGCTGCAGATAAAAAGATAGCACCCAAAGGTGCTATCTGAAAAGAAAGGTTAACGGTGTTTTAGGCCGTCTGTGGTGGCTCGGAGGCCATCACAGGTTTAGCAAGGCTGCCTGCAATAAAAGCGACTAAACCAATGGCCAATGTTGGCACAATGGCATGTATGCCGCCCATGTCAGGCTTAAGGATGGCAAGGCTAGCGTAAGTGGTTAATCCGGTCAGCATAGAGGCCAGAGCGCCGACCGCAGAGGCTTTTTTCCAATATAAGCCTAAGACTAATGGCCACAGGAAGACGGCCTGCATCCCACCGAAAGCTAACAGATTAAGCCAAATGAGCATGTCGGGCGGATTCATCGCCGCAACAAACACTAAGGCAGAGAAAATACCGGTTACCCACAAAGATAGCTTTGGCAGGCGCTGTTCTGCATCAGCTGCTTCTGCCGCTTTTGGGTTGATGTAGTTGAGGTACAAGTCTTTAAGTAAGGTCGCTGAGGCTTGAATCAACTGTGAGTCGATGGTCGACATGATGGCTGCCATTGGTCCGGCTAAAAAGACACCAGCAAAGGCGGGGGGCAGTACGGTGATCATCAAGGTTGGCATGATTTGATCTGGACTGGCGATATCCGGCACGATAGCTCGACCTAAGGCGCCAGCAAGGTGCATACCCAGCATCAGAAAAGCCACCATTGCTGTACTGATCACCATACCTTTGTGCAGTGAAGCGCTATCTTTATACGACATGCAACGTATAGCGGCATGGGGTAAGCCGATAACACCAAAACAAACCAGAATCCAAAAGCTCAGCATAAATGGCTGACTGAGGAAGTTGTCTGGGCCAAAAGGCGTGATTAATGCAGGATCGATATCGTGCAGTTCGTGTACCAGTTCGCCAACGCTTCCCCCAGCATGAATGATGCCGACCAGCAGTGCGGTAGTACCAATGATCATCATGATACCTTGGATAGTATCTGTCATCACCACTGCGCGGAAACCGCCTATTGTGGTGTACAAGCCGACGGTAATGGCAAAGATCATTAAGCCTTGTTGGTAGCTTAACCCTGTCATGGTTTGCAGTAAGCGAGCGCCCCCGACAAATTGCACCACCATGGTGCCAAAAAAGGCCAGTAATAATGCTAATGAAGCAAAGATAACCACGGTGCGACTGCGGTAACGCGCGTATAAAATGTCGTTAAGAGTGAGGGCGTTATGGCGTCGTGCTTCAATGGCAAATTTCTTACCGAGTACTCCTAGGGTTAACCAAGCCGCGGGGAGCTGGATCATGGCCAGCAACACCCAGCCTAATCCCATTTTATAGGCAGCACCTGGGCCACCTATAAAGGTGCTGGCACTGGCATAAGTCGCAGCAAGCGTCATGGCGAGAACGAAGCCACCCATGCTGCGATTACCCAGTAGGTATTCGCTCAGGAAGTTGGAGCCTTGGGTGCGTTTTTGTCGAGCAAAGAGAGCGACGGCAAAGACGGCCAGTAAATAGAGCACTAAAGGGATCAGTAGTTGGCTATTCATGGTGCGATTCTTTCTCTATGTCTAATGACATATCTTGATAAATGTATTTAACCATTAACCCGCACAGTGCGGTGAAAATGATGGGTCCAAGGATGCAAGCTAATAGAAACCAAAGTGGAAAGCCGAAATACAGCTCTGGCATCGAGGTATCTGTGATTGCTGGAGTAAACGCATAAGCGGAAACGTACCACCAAAGGAAATAGGCGAGCGCTAAACCCACCGCCCACTTGGCTTCGCGATGTGCTTGGCGATAGCGCTTTGATAGCGTTTTCATGGGGGATCTCCCGTTATTCGATTGGTCATCCACCGGCAAAGAGTCAGTCTTGGCCGATAAAGGGACGTTATTGTGGCAAAACTTATTCGGGATGCAAAGTCGGAGTTGCTGGAGACTGAGTTTTCACTGCGCCAAAATAACAAAAAGGCTGCCAGAGGCAGCCTTTTTCAGTCACAAAGCAGAGTGTGCTTATTGCAGACCTAATTTCTTCTCAAGGTAGTGGATGTTCGCACCACCGTGTTGGAAGTTTTCATCCAGCATGATTTCTTGCTGTAGCGGGATGTTAGTCTTAATACCGTCGATAACGGTTTCTGCCAGAGCGTTACGCATACGAGAGATCGCTACATCACGGTTTTCACCGTAAGTGATTAGCTTGCCGATCATTGAATCGTAGTGCGGTGGCACTGTGTAACCTGCGTAGATGTGAGATTCCCAACGCACACCCATACCGCCTGCGGAATGGAAACGTTCGATCTTGCCAGGGCAAGGTAGGAAACGCTCAGGGTCTTCAGCATTGATACGACACTCAACGGCATGGCCGCGAATTTGAATATCATTTTGGCTGAATGACAACGGTTGACCCGCTGCAATACGCAGTTGTTCTTTGATCAAATCGATACCCGTAACCATTTCAGTTACTGGGTGCTCAACCTGAATACGGGTGTTCATTTCAATGAAGTAGAACTCACCGTTTTCGTATAGGAATTCAAACGTACCCGCACCTCGGTAGTTGATTTCAACACAAGCTCGACAACAACGCTCACCGATGTACTTACGCATTTCTTCGGTGATGCCCGGTGCTGGCGCTTCTTCAACCACTTTTTGGTGACGACGTTGCATTGAACAGTCACGCTCACCAAGGTGAATAGCATTGCCTTGGCCATCAGCTAAGACTTGTACTTCGATATGACGAGGGTTTTCTAGGTATTTCTCCATGTAAACCATGTCATTGTTGAAACATGCTTTTGCTTCTGCACGCGTCATTGCGATTGCTTCGCTTAACTCGCCTTCAGAGCGAACAACGCGCATACCACGACCACCACCGCCACCAGAGGCTTTGATGATCACTGGGTAACCAATGCGTTTCGCGAACGATTTGTTACGTGCTTCATCGTCGTCCAACGGGCCGTCAGAACCAGGTACACAAGGAACACCTGCTTTTTTCATTGCACTGATAGCAGAAACTTTATCACCCATAATACGGATTGTTTCTGCCGTCGGGCCAACGAATACGAAGCCAGAGCGTTCAACTTGTTCAGCAAAATCCGCGTTTTCAGATAGGAAGCCGTAACCCGGGTGAATCGCAACTGCGCCCGTGATTTCAGCCGCACTGATAATGCGCGGAATGTTGAGGTAGCTTTCAGTACCTTTTGCTGGACCGATACAAATGGTTTCGTCAGCAAGTAATACGTGTTTTAGATCGCGGTCAGCGGTTGAGTGTACGGCAACAGTTTTGATGCCTAGCTCTTTACATGCACGCAAAATACGTAGTGCAATTTCACCACGGTTAGCGATAACTAATTTATCTAACATAATGTCCCCGTGGTTACTCGATGATAACTAGAGCCTGATCGAACTCTACAGCATCGCCGTCTTCAGCAAGAATCGCTACAACCGTACCTGCTTTATCAGATTGGATTTGGTTCATCATTTTCATTGCTTCAACGATACATAGGGTATCGCCAACATTGACAGTTTGACCAACTTCAACGAATGCTTTCGCTTCAGGGCTTGGTGCACGGTAGAAAGAGCCAACCATTGGAGAAAGAACTTTGTGACCAGCAGGTTCTGCAGGTGCTACTGGTGCTGCAGCTTCTGCAACAGGTGCCGCTGCTGGAGCTGCAACTGGAGCAGCAGGTGCTGCCATGAACTGTTGAGCGGGAAGCGCGCTAGCTGGTACGTTACGACTGATGCGTACTGATTCTTCACCTTCAGAGATTTCTAGTTCCGCAATACCTGATTCTTCTACTAGTTCAATCAGCTTTTTGATCTTACGAATATCCATTTATCTTTCTCTTATATTGTTCATTTAGCGTTCTGATGCAGACGGCGAGCCGCAGCATTCAGGGCGAATTCATAACCGTCGGCACCTAAACCACAAATCACGCCTACCGCTTTATCTGATAGGTAGGAATGATGGCGGAAAGGCTCCCGTGCATGCACATTAGATAAGTGCACTTCAATAAACGGGATCGCTACCCCCAATAATGCATCACGAATAGCGACGCTGGTATGGGTGAAAGCGGCTGGGTTGATGATGATAAAATCCACTTTGCCATGAGCTTGGTGGATCGCATCGATCAATTCATGTTCAGCATTGGACTGAATATGCTCAAGACTAATATTCAATGCATCCGCTTTGGCTGTTAAATCTGTCACGATGTGGGTCAATGTTTGTTGACCATAATGACCCGGCTCTCTGAGACCTAACAAATTCAGATTAGGTCCATTAATCAGTAAAATGCGCTTAATGGTCGACATCTTGGGGGCAACTCACTTCTTTTTGATGTTTAACTCTAACAACGTGCAAAAAGTTGCACCACTGCTTCCCTGTGCTCAAAAATAAACAGCCAAATCGTGTTTGTGGACCAATTATAGAGAATTCACCGCAATTAGCAGCAAAATACTGGTCTAATCACTGCAAAATGTAAATGGACAGCCATCTAACTGTAAAATATAGCTTGTACGCAAATGTTTCACGCGTTGTGTGTATTTGCTCACCAGGGTGGTAGATCTATGATAGTGCATAGTTTTTAGACTATCAGTCAGCCTTTCCCTCTGAACATAGATAATATTTGAAGGAAAGGCTTTGGGAGGATAGTGCTTTTGGCGGCTATTTACTGCGCACTAGAGCACGAATTGAGGGAAAGCGATTGAGTTTAGCAACAACGATACCGAGGAAAAGTGGCGCTAATAATTGCTGTGACCAAGCGGATAGATGATTGTTGTTGAGCCAAGCATCCAAACATAGCGCCACAACTGGGAAGATTAAAAAGCATAATGAGGCAGTAAAAGGGGATGTTACTTGGTTTAAGCGGAAGTAAGCAACAATGCCACCAACGCTAGCAATGAGCCCTAAATATACGACAGCTTGAAGCGAATGGGTCTCCATAAGGTGCCACTGTGGTTGCTCCCAGATACTGCCAACAACGAGTAACAGTATGGCCGCAATCGCTGAAGGCAGGGCGTTGTAGGTTAATACTTGGATTCCTTGCCCATACTTTTGGGTAAAGACATACATGACAGCATGAATTGCAACAGCAGCGACCAATGCCAAAATACCTGAGTAATCATTATTATCGCCGATATCAAGCTCATTATTTAAGATCAAGCATAAGCAGAGAATGGCAACAGTAAGGCCAATGAGTTGATGGGGTACTAAACGAAGCCCCAGACTTAGCATGGATATCGCCAGTACAGCTAAAGGCATATTGGCAAAGATGATAGAGGCTAACCCTGAAGAAATATATTGTTCACCGACAATCATTAGCGTGAAAGGAATTGCAAAATAAAACACCGCCACGGCAAACATAAAGCTTCGCTGTCCCTTGGGAAAACACAATGGCGCTCCAGTACATTTTGCTAGTAATAAAATACATGGTGCAGAGATTAGAAAGCGTAGCCCTGTTGCTATGATCGGCGGTATAGACTCAACGGCGATTTCCATTGCCATCCAAGTTGTTCCCCAAATGATGCAAACCGAGAGAAATAGAGCCGATGTGACGAATGTGTCCTTCATTTTAAAAACTTGTAGGTGAATTGTAGTGTGGCGGTATTGTAGTTGGTTTGCTATGAAACCTTTTTCTTTATGTCGTCACAAAAAACGTTAATTTTGGAAATTTATTTCACATGGATGCGTAAGAGGGAAAATATTTCTTTGTGAAAGGTAGGAAAATAAAAACCAGACTAAAAGTCTGGTTTTTACAAGCAAATCAGAGTGATGCGAATGAAGCGTTACATGATCTTCTGTTTTTCTTCGATAAGCTTATCAACCACGCTTGGGTCGGCGAGGGTTGATGTATCACCTAATGTACTGGTGTCACCCGTGGCTATCTTACGGAGAATACGACGCATGATTTTACCCGAGCGTGTTTTTGGTAATGCATCGGTCCAATGAAGGAAATCAGGTGTCGCAATTGGGCCTATTTCTTTACGTACCCAATCTTTCACTTCTTTGTGCAGTTCTGCACTTGGGATTTCGCCATCATTTAAGGTGATATAAGCGTAAATGGCTTGGCCTTTAATGTCGTGTGGTACTCCGACGATTGCGGCTTCGGCTATTTTATCAAAGGCAACCAGTGCCGATTCAATCTCTGCCGTCCCCATACGGTGACCTGAAATATTCAGGACATCATCGACACGGCCAGTGATCCAGTAATAACCATCTTCATCACGACGCGCACCATCACCGGTAAAATACATGCCTTGGAAAGTAGAGAAATAGGTTTGCTCAAAACGTTCGTGGTCACCCCACAAGGTACGCATCTGGCCCGGCCATGAATCAACCATCACCAAGTTACCTTCAGTTGCGCCTTCAAGGATATTACCCATGTTATCGACAATTGCAGGTTGCACCCCAAAGAAAGGACGCGTCGCAGAGCCAGGTTTCAGTGCTGTCGCACCCGGTAGTGGGGTGATCAAAATCCCGCCAGTTTCTGTTTGCCACCAAGTATCAACAATTGGGCAGCGGCTATCGCCTATCGTGCGGTGATACCATTCCCACGCTTCGGGGTTAATCGGTTCACCCACTGAGCCCATAATACGTAAACTTGAACGTGAGGTGCCTTTAATGGCTTCATCCCCTTTGGCCATTAAAGCGCGGATAGCGGTTGGGGCGGTATAAAGAATGCTGACGTTGTGTTTATCGACCACTTCACTCATTCGGCTAGTGCCAGGGTAGTTAGGTACACCTTCAAATAATAATGTCGTTGCGCCGTTAGCCAGTGGCCCGTATACCAAGTAACTATGACCGGTGATCCAACCAACATCGGCAGTACACCAATAAATATCGCCTTCTTGATAATCGAAAACATATTTAAAGGTCATAGTGGCATACACAAGGTAGCCGCCTGTTGTGTGAAGTACACCTTTGGGTTTCCCTGTCGAACCTGATGTATAAAGAATGAAAAGCGGGTCTTCGGCATTCATTTCTTCGGGTTCGCAGTTGGCAGAGGCAACGGCTGTAGCTTCATGCCACCATACATCACGTTCGCTATCCCATTCGACGGTGCCACCAGTACGCTTAAGTACCAGTACTTTTTCTACACTGGTGACATTATCGTTAGCTAATGCGGCATCAACATTTTTCTTTAGTGGTACTGCGCGGCCTGCACGTACCCCTTCATCGGCGGTGACAACAACTTTGGCATTGGAATCGACGATACGGCCTGCAAGTGCTTCGGGTGAGAAGCCACCAAAAACGATGGTATGAACGGCACCTATGCGGGTACACGCCAGCATAGCAATGGCCGCTTCCGCCACCATTGGCATATAAAGACAAACGACATCGCCCTTACGTACGCCTTGGCTTTTTAGGGCGTTAGAGAATTTACAGACTTCTTCGTGTAATTCGTTGTAAGTCAGGGTGGCATCATCGGTAGGATCATCGCCTTCCCAGATGATGGCGGGTTGATCGCCGCGCGTTGCGAGATGGCGGTCAAGGCAGTTGACCGACACATTTAAGGTACCATCTTCAAACCAATTTACATTGACGTGACCAGTATCGAATGAAGTGTTTTTTACTTTAGAGAAAGGTTTGATCCAATCAAGGATCTGACCGTGTTCACGCCAGAAGCCTTCAGGGTTGATGACTGATTGTTGGTACATCTCACGGTATTTGTCTTCTGTAATGTGTGCAGTATCTGCAATCGCTTGATTGACAGGGTAAACATGAACCTCACTCATCCTATTCTCCTTGTGTTCCCATCTATAGCCGCTATCTGGACTGGGATATTCTTGTCTGTATTCAGGCTGTTGTTTCGTTATTGTCTTTACTGGTTATTAACTTGATTCAGATTCTGGTTTGTCACAATTAGACTTTAGGATGAGAGGGACAGATCAACTGTTATTACAGCTGTTTACATGGATGTTTCATTGAAAAAGGTGAGTAGGCAATGGCCTTATCAAGGTTTGTATCAGTACTTTCTGAGCGAAATTTTGATACCAAGAAGGATTAAGACGATGTCAGCATCGGCATGTCGCCATGCTTTAAGCGTACATAAATTAAAGCAGCGGCGATGGCATCTTCGAGTGCATCGTGGCGTTCTGGTACGGGTAACCCAAGGTGATGGCTAATCGCTTCTAGGCTTAAATCGTAATAAGCGTTAGGTAATAAGCGCTCTAACCGTTCATGGTATAGGTGGCTGACTTCCACTAATTTGTTCGGCAGTGGGAAACCAAAGTGCTGCTGAAAATACCGGTCAAGGATCGTTTTATCGTAGCGAATATGGTAGCCGACTAACGGGCGATTACCGATAAAGTCGAGTAATTGGGTAAGTGCTTGCTCATTGTTGAGGCCATGCTGTAAGTCTTGGTGGCGGATCTGATGAATGGCAACAGAGGTTCCATCAAGACTGGATGGGGCTTGGAGTGAAAGATGGATGGATTGACTGGTGAGTATCCTATTCGCTTTTATGCGAGTGGCTGCAATCGTGACCAACTCTGCGCTGTGTGGATCTAAGCTGGTGGTTTCACAATCAAGTGAGATTAACTCATCACCTTGGTAACGCTGAAACAGCGCGGCGTACTGACTGTGTTTATTTTTATGCTGATACCAAGCGCGGCGAAGACTATTCATAGGATTCTCTCTTACTATCTTGGCTTTGATTAATCACGGATCTGGTAGTGGTAACCCAGCCATTCTTTGAATTTTTTAACGACATGCAAACTATGTCGCAGCACGTCTCGTTCGGCACGGCTTAAGGTGCTGATATCAATATGGTGCTGTTGCCCATCTTTTTGTTGGCGCAATTGTTGGTGAAGGCGCAATTTAATAAACAGTTTTAGGGCTTCACTTAAATTGTCTGCAGTACGTTGCTCCAGTACGCGTTGCTCTGTTAATACCGCAATGCGCTCAAACGTATTGTTGGGGCTAATGTTGTGTTCCAGCGCCAGTGCACGTATGCCATGTACGATGGGGAAAATCCCACCTTGCTTGATGTTCAGTCCGTGTTTGCCTGCCTTTAAGTTGCCAAATAAGGTCAACGGGATACTAAATTTCAATGCTGGGCGGGTGAAGATAGAGAGCAAACGTTCTTGGTCGGCAAGGTGTTGATGAAGGCATGCTTGTAATGGTGTCAGCAAGGCTTGGTTACCTGCAACGGCATGGCTATCGGCTAAAATGGCAAGCGTCATCATGCTATCAGGATCACCATGCTGACAGAGCTGGGTGATGTGCTGGAGCCAGATTCGCTGTGATTTAACCCAATGCGGATTACTGACCATGACATTACCTGGGCAAAGTGGGTAGCCGAGCTGTTGTAATGTATTGGTCAGTTGAGTCATCACGCTGGCGCAATCAGGCCAGTCGATACCATCTTCAATGATTAATGCATTGTCTTGATCTGTCTTTAATATTTGTTCACCACGACCTTCAGAGCCCATCACCATTAAACAACAGTGTGGTTGTAAGTGAGTGGGCACTATCAGCTTGAAGGCTTTCTCTATGATTTGTTCGTTAACGGCAGCTATCAGTTCCATTACAAATAGGGTGCGAATCCCATTGTTGAATAACGTCTCGACCAAGGTTTGCTGGCTATTAGCGGCAAGGGCTAACTCTTCGATAGTTTCAGCCCGCGCAATACGTAGTGTTAGTACATGAGAGTGAGTTGAAAACAAGCTGAGCACTTGGGTTAAATCGAGCATACCGACCACGGCATCGTTATCGCAGACCTGTACTCGTTTTACTTTTTGGCGTGTCATTGCCAGCATGGCATTGAACAGATAATCCCCCTTATTGACACTGACAACCGGTGTGGTGGCGATGCGACTTACCGCAGTATTGTGCGGGTGCCCATCAAGTAAAGTGGCATGTAATAAGTCGGTGCGGGTCACAATGCCGTATTGCGGCAAGTTATTGAGGGTTACAAAGGCGGCATCCAGCTCTTTGGTTTTCATTTGCTGGGTGACCGATAATAAAGGGGTGTCATGCGGTACCACCAAGCAAGGTTGAATGTTGTCATCATCAATTTTTGTCAGAATGAATTCCGCCAAGTTTTGTTGATGATGCGCTTCTTCTAATAAGGCTTGGCGCTTGGTGAGATTCGTATCGAAATAGGCTGCAAATTGACTGTTGTTTTGATAGCACTGTACGAATAATTCACGCGGCAGGGTATAACAAATCGTATCCTCACAGGCTCTAAATGCGTGACGGCTCTGGCCTTTAATCTGGGCGCTGACATCAAATAAATCATCATTGGCGTAGTGAGCGAAGGTTTCTTTGTGGTGATGCTCTTCAGGGGTTAACGGCGCGCTATATTCTTCGATATTGCCTTTTATGATGATGTAAAGCTGATGGCATTCAGCGCCAGCGGCAATAACGGTTTCGCCTGCCCGAAAATAGATAACATCAAGTGCGTTACGTAATGTTTGTTGTTCGGCGGCTGTTAAGCGATCGAAAGGCGGCAGCGAAGTATCAAATTTATCAGTCATCTTAGCTCCAAGCTGGCACCATACAAAAAGGGATAAAGCTATTGTCAGTGTTGATGCGTAATGAAACCAGACGACTTTAGTCTAGATTTTATCTTACCTCTTCCTTCACGCCAGTTCATGGCACTTTTAGGCGAAATAATGCTGCTATTACGGTGGGCGCATGATGAAACTTTAGGCATAATACCGCCTTATTTTCGTGCATTAGGATGTCGCATGTTTCGTAGTAGTCCGTATGGTTGGACCTCGCAGTACCTGTTCGGTTTTTTCTTTAGTTATGGTGTTTATTTACCGTTTTGGGGATTGTGGTTTGCGCATCTAGGGGTGAACGCCTCAAATATTGGTTTGTTAATTGGCATGGGTTTAGCAGTGCGTTGTGTTGCCAATTTAGTGCTGACACCACGCATTCATAAAGTGGAACATTTGATCCCTGCGCTGCGCTGGCTTGCTTTAGCTGCGTTGTTAAGTTGTGTTATTTACATATTCTGTGGGGGCAGTTTGTGGGCGTTAGCGGCAGTCACTGTACTGTTTAACTTAGCGGCAGGTCCGGTGATTCCCTTGTCAGATGCACTGGCCAATCACTATGCGAAGGATGGTCACTTAGACTATGGTCGTACCCGCCTTTGGGGATCGATTGCTTTTATTGGTGGTTCAACGCTGGTGGGTTTGTTAGCCGCTCAATATGGCGCAAATGTTATTCCGTGGGTGGCGATTGCGGGCCTCGCGGCAGCATTGGTGTTTTCTATGCGAAACCCAACTATTGCTCCAAGCGCTCATGAAGAAAGTGGACAGAGTCGCCCAGCATTAAGTGAAATGTTGCGGGATAGTTTAGTGATTCGCTTATTGGTGATTGCCGCATTACTGCAAGGTAGTCATGCCGCTTATTATAGTTTTAGTGCAATTTACTGGAAAGAAATTGGTTATAGCGAAGCCATTATTGGTTACTTATGGAGTTTCAGCGTGGTGGCTGAAATTTTCGTCTTTGCCACCAGTAAGCGTTTGTTTGTCAATTGGAGTGTGGCGGGGATGTTCCGTTTAGCGGCATTTGGTGTATTGCTGCGCTGGGGGATGACCGCATCTATGACGGCATTACCGATGTTGGTCATTGCACAAGCGTTACATGGTGTGACATTTGCTGCGGCACACTTAGCGGCAATTCGCTATATTCAGCAAGCGCCAAGTAACCAAATGGTTGCTTTGCAGGCGCTATACAATGCCTTGCCATTAGGGGCGTTCATGGCATTGATGACTGCACTGAGTGGTTGGTTATACGGTTTGTGGGGGGCTAACTTATTCTGGTTGATGGCTGTCATGGCTGTGCCTGTTCTGTTTATTCCGGTCGAAAAGAAAACCACAGCACACGTGGTTTCTTAGCCATAACGAAATGGCTTAAATGAAAAACGGGGCGCCAATGAGGTGCCCCGTTTTTTATGATTGCGGGTTTATTCTTGTGAGCGCGATGGCTTAACCCATGTTGCCGACGACCGAGATATTGCGATCATCGGGGATTTCATTGAATGACAGCACATGTAAACCACGGGCACAAATTCGAGAATAACGTGCTAGCAGTGGGCGTAATTGTGGCATCACCAATAAAATTGGAGTGTGGCTATTTAGGCGCATGTTATCCAGCACCTCTGGCAAGCTGCGTTGTAGTTTTTCAATCACGGTTGGCTCAAGGGCGAAACCATCGAGTTGAACGTGACCACCTGCTTGTGCTTGGCTTAGCGCATTAACCAGCATATTTTCGAGCTCTGCTGACAGCGTAATAGCAGGAATATCAGCCTTGGTACCCACTAAGTTGCCTAAAATGACGCGGCGTAACATGCAGCGAACATCGGCTGCTAACAAGATAGGATCTTTGGATAGTTCGGCTGATTCAACCAGCGAGTTGGCAATCGTAACAATATCCGATAGTGACACCCCATCGACGGTCAGCTGACGGAAAACACGCAGTAGCTGTTGCTGGGTTAACTTCTGCTGTAGGTCATCTGCTAATTTACCGTTAAGCGCCGCTAAGCGATCCATTATTCCGGTTACTTCTTCTGGGCTGAGTACTTCTTCAATACAGTCGTTGATCACTTTACTGATATGGGTCGAAATGATGGTGGCATGGTCGACCACGGTATAGCCTAGGTTCACCGCTTTATCTTTATCGTGAGGCTTAATCCAAATGGCTTCCATGTTATAAGCGGGATCACGCGTCATAATGCCATCGACATTGCCGTAGACTTGCCCTGGGTTAATGGCCAGTAGACAGTCCATCTCGACTTCAGCTTCAACGATGTTGGCACCGCGGACGGCAATTTTATAATGATTGGCATCTAATGCTAAATCGTCACGCACATGGATTTGAGGCACCACAAAGCCGCGATGCTCAGTGAGGGTTTTTCGTACCCCAAGTAAGCGGCTAAGTAATTCAGCACCTTGCTTTCGGTCGATCAAGTTCACTAAGCGATAGCCCACATTCAGACTGATAGCGTGAACGAGAGGAATATCTTTTGACGCAATTTCACGTTGGTCGGGTTGATCATGTTGTTCAACGATCTCTTCGGCACGCGCCAAATCGTCATGATTGATCGTCGGTGCTTCTTCCCGCATTTTCCAGCCAGCAAATGCAACGACGGCAGCAAAACATAGAAATGCCACATGGGGCATGCCCGGGATCAAGCCTAACACCAGCATGATACCTGCCACGACATACAGTGCGCGTGGCGATGCCAGCATTTGGCTGGTAATTTGATTGGCTAAATCATTGCTGTCGGTAACGCGAGTTACCACAATAGCCGCAGATGTTGCTAGTAATAGCGATGGAATTTGCGCCACAAGGCCATCACCAATGGTGAGCAGCACAAAGGTTTGGAACGCGTCTGAAAAGCCTAAGCCATGTTGAAATACACCAATGCTGACACCACCAATGATGTTGATAAATAGGATCAACATCCCCGCGATAGCATCACCACGAACAAACTTGGACGCACCGTCCATCGAACCAAAGAAGTCGGCTTCTTGGGCGACATCTTCACGGCGTTTCTTGGCTTGGTTATGGTCGATAATTCCCGCGTTTAAATCCGCATCGATCGCCATCTGTTTACCGGGCATCGCATCCAAAGTGAAGCGGGCGCTAACCTCTGAAATTCGCTCGCCACCTTTGGTGACCACCACGAAGTTGATGATCATCAGAATAACGAACACCACCATACCGACAACATAGTTACCGCCGATAACCACATCACCAAAGGCTTGAATCACCTTACCTGCCGCATCGCCACCTTCGTGACCATGGAGTAATACCACCCGTGTTGATGCAACATTCAATGCCAGACGGAGCAATGTCGCAATCAGCAAGATACTCGGGAATACCGAGAAATCGAGCGAACGTTTACTGTAAACACTGACCAAGGTCACCAACAAAGCCAAGACAATGTTGAAGGTGAACAACATATCCAGAATAACGGGCGGCACGGGTAAGATGACCATTGCAAGAAGGGTCATCAGGAGGAGCGGGATCCCTATTTGCCCTTTGCTAAGCACGGACATAATGGGAGCGAGTTTCTGTTTCATGGCAGATTGTTCTCGTTAACGACGAAGTTCTCGGGGAATAGAGACCCGTGGAAATTCAGGTTTACTTGGCTGACGCCCTTTTTGATATTCTTTCATTTGGAAAACAAACGTCAGAATATGTGCAACGGCGACATATAAAGGAGCAGGCACTTCCTGCCATTCATTAGTGGAGTAATACACAGCACGGGTAAGCGGCGGAATTTCTACCACAGGGCAATCATGGCGGCGTGCCACTTGCTGAATTTGGAGCGCCATTTGATCGACACCTTTGGCGATCACAAAGGGTGCACCAGCTTTATCTAAATCGTATTTCAGTGCCACCGCATAGTGCGTTGGGTTGGTAATGACGACATCCGCTTGGGGCACGGTTTGGGTCAAACTACGTTGCGACATTTGCTGTTGTAGCTGGCGAATTCGGGCTTTGACTTCAGGGCGACCTTCGCTGTTTTTACTTTCTTCTTTTACTTCTTGTTTGGTCATCTTGAGCTGTTTGGTGTACTCCCAGCCCGAATATGGCAGTTCTAAAATCGCAATGAACAGCAGTGCCAAACCAAAGCTAAACAGCCCAAGCCATAAAAAATCGACGGTTTGTAGCATGGCTTCGGGTAGCGGTAAGCGTTGTAAATTCACAATGTCGTTAAGGGTGTTTTTAATTAACAGCACCAAGGTGGCGATAATCAAGGTGACCTTGAGAATACTTTTAACCAGTTCAGCTAATGACTTGGTCGAGAACATCCGCTTAATCCCTGAAATAGGATTAAGCTTGGAGAATTTGGGCTGGGCTGATTTTGCCGACAGGTTCCAGCCCCCGCGAAGTAGATTGGCGAAAATGGTAATGAGCACCAGTAGCCCTAGCATAGGGCCAATGGCTGATACCATTAACCATAAACTTTCACTGAGGTTCTGAAGCATGATTTTAGTGTCAAAAGCGGCTTCTTTAGATAACCGCATATTCAGTAGGGTAACTTGACGAAACATTTCCGCCAAGGTGCCACCAAAGGCCGTCAGTAGTAGTGCACTACCCAGTGTCATTAATGCGGTCACCAGCTCTTTTGAACGAGGGAGATTACCGTCCTCTCTGGCTTTACGTAATTTCTGTTGACTGGGCTGTTCCGTTTTGTCCTGACTGCTATTCTCACTCACGGATGCGCCTCCTCTAAGGTCAGCATCAGGGAGAGAGTTTCACTGCTTAAGCGAGTGAAGTTCTCTGGGATCCCTGATGTGGTGATTAATAAACAAATTAGTCCTAATAGCATGGTCATCGGGAAGCCAAGCGCAAACACGTTAAGCTGAGGTGCGGCGCGGTTCATCATACCGAATGATCCATTGACCAATAACATGGCACAAACAGCGGGTAACGAGAGCAGCAAAGCGGCGGCCATCATCCAGCCAAATCGCATGATGATAGTATGCAGTGCCATTTGGCTCATCATCTCGCCGACGGGCCAAATGTTGAAGCTTTGTACCATTACATCTAACGCGACTAAATGGCCATCTAGCGCCAGAAAAAGCATTAAAGCATAGAGTTGATAATACTTACCTAACGCAGGAATACTGACCCCATTAATCGGGTCATTCATCATCGCCATCCCTAGGCCCATTTGCATCGATAAGATCTGCCCCATCGTAGTGAAAATGGCAAAGAGTAAATCGAGCAATAAGGCGAGCATAGCGCCGATGATCACTTGTTGTCCCGCGAGAATTAGCGCTTCAACAGAAAGGGGATCAACCGCAGGCATTGTCGGCATTAACGGAGCGGCAAGCACGCTAATAATGAGCGATAAGGCAATGCGGACCTGTACCGGAATTTGGCTACCACCAAAGATAGGCATTAGCATTAATGCGGCACTAATACGAAAGAACGGCCACCATACCTGCCCGATTAATGCGGTGAATTGCGCTGCGGATAACTCCATAATGGGTTAACCGATTAAATGTGGAATATCGAGGAACAGACGGGTAAATAAATCACCCAATGTGCGCAGTAGCCAAGGGCCAGCAAACCCCAGCATAGCCAAAGTAACCAGTAAGCGCGGGAGAAAACTCAGCGTTTGTTCATTGATTTGGGTGGCGGCTTGAAAAATACTGACCACAAGACCAACCAAAAGGCTTGGCACAATTAATACGCACACCATGCTGATGATGATAACGAGTGCATCACCAAAAAATGCCGCTACAAATTCTGAACCCATATCTTATCCATTTCCCCGGTGATGAATAACTGCTTAGCCAAAGCTGGCACTTAATGTTCCAACCGTCATTGACCAGCCATCGACCATGACAAAAATCATTAGCTTGAATGGTAAGGAAATGATCAGTGGCGATAGCATCATCATACCCATCGCCATCAATACACTGGCGACAACGATGTCGATAATCAAAAAGGGGATGAATAACATAAAGCCGATTTGAAACGCGGTTTTAAGCTCACTAAGGACGAATGCGGGCATGACTATCAGAAAATCGAGGTCATCGAGATTGTCAGGTGCGGGCTCGTTGGCTATACGCAGAATTTGTTCTAAGTCGGTTTCACGTGTTTGCTGCAACATAAACTGGCGTAGTGGCTTTGCCGCTGTTTGTGCCGCATCTTGCAACGTCATTTGGTTTTCTTGATAAGGAATGACCGCATTATCATAGATGTCGTAAAGCACGGGACGCATGATAAATAAGGTCATTGTCATCGCGATACCGACTAAAATACGATTGGGTGGACTTTGTTGTAAACCCATGGCCTGGCGTAAAATACCGAGCACAATAATAATGCGGGTAAAGCTGGTTACCATCAGCAACATGGCGGGTAAAAAAGCCAGTGCTGTCATGAGCAAGAAGACTTGTAGCTTTACGCTGTATTCCTCTTGCCCTGCAGGGCCGTTAATGGTCAGTAATGACAAATCTTGTGCCCATGCAGGCGTACAAGCAAAGAGCCATAAGCCCATTAAAGCCAGATAGCGCATTACTTGGTAAGCCCTTTTAGCATGTCATTGTCATCAACCACATCGACTAAACGTAGGCCGTATTTGTTGTTCACAATAACCACTTCAGCATGGCCAAGTAGAGTACCGTTGACTTTCACATCCATCGCTTCACCGCTAAGCTTATCAAGCTCAATTACAGTGCCTAAACCGACATTCATTAAGTCACCGACCATCAGTTCAGTGCTCGCCACTTCCAGTGTCAGATTGACTGGAATATTTCGAATGAAGCTCATATCTTGCGTTGGAGTATTCATCGCAGCGGGCATTGGGTCTTGCCCTAAGCTGCCAAGATCAAGGTCATCAAGATCGATATTTAAATCAGAGACTTGTTCAGACATTTTAATTCCTATTTTGCTTAATCACGCTTTGGACTTGAAGAACTAGGCTGGCATTGTTTTCCGCAACGCGCGCAGTAAACAGGGCTGTATTCCCCGCCTTAACCGTAACTTCATTTGGTAACTCAATCGGAATAACATCACCAGCTTTTAGATCCATCACGTTACCTAAAGGCAAACGGCGCTCAGCTAATGTTGTTGTTAGGTGCATTGGCGCCTGACAGATTTTATTTTGAATTCGGGCCTGTAATTCAGGGTCGGTATCAATATCTATCGGTTTTTGCTGGTCACGTAAAAAGTCCAACCCGGCAAAAGGTAGCGAGATGGCCAGCCAGCCCTTATGCCCGGCGACTTCCATTGTGAAGTGACAGACTTGATAGAGTTGATTGGTTTGCATCATGTTGCCGAGGCGCAGTGTATTCTTCTCGGTTAGCTCGCTTTGCCAATTAGTGATGCTGTGCCAGCCGTTGGAGAAATGCTCAAGGGCGACACAAAAAAAGCGTTCGACTAAGCGAAGTTCCGTATCACTCATCTCAGTACGTTTTCGTTTATTACTGCCGAGACCACCAAAGAACAGATCGACCATAAAGAAAAGCAGTTCGCCATCAATCGCAATGGTGCCGTGTAAGTCATGTGGTGACACAATAAACTCACGATACAGTGACGGCTTTGGCATTTGCTGTAAGTAATCTTGAAGTTTCAGCGTATCTTGCTGTTCAAGGCTGAACGATACAGGGTGGCGAAGTAGATGATGGTATGACTGCCGAGCCGTTCGTTCAAATTGTTTGCAGACATTATCGATGATCGCTTGGAGCGCACCGATACGATGTTCTGGGCTAGCAAGATCAAAATCGCGAACTTCGACCTGATCAGTATTGGATATGATTTTACTCTTTTTAGTCATAATCACTTGCAAATAATAAGTCTGACAGTCGATGGATAGTGGTCATTATCAAGTTGAACAAAAACGCTTATATTCTTGATAAATTATATTAAATAATAAACACGGAATAAAAGTTAATGAAATGTTTTAAATAATTAAAACGGGAAAAGTTAAATTTCACTGGTTAATATCGGTGTTTTTGTTATTTTTATTACGGCTTCATTTTGGCGAGAGAGACTACCTTTATAATGGTTGCCTTGTCAAACCAATCCACTTTTAGTAGTGCAATAATATACTGTACGTCGTGTTATATAATGGGTGCTATCCACTGGATTAATAATTGACCAAATTATTGACTTTTTAATGTTCATTTTATTGACAGTTGACATGCCAGAGCTAATGCATTCTTATTAGCGCGTATATTAAAAGTGAAATAATAAATTTCCATGTTATTTGAGGTGATATTTATCCTGATTGGGTGATGTCATTTTTTTGTCGTTTTATCTATTTAAGTTGCTGAAAAATTAGATTTATTTTATTTTTATTCTTTTTATTAAATAAAATTTAAGATTTGTTCAAGGTTGGTCGCTTTGGCGTTTCTTATGCTATTTAAATAGCTTTGGCTGTGTTTGAAGGTTGTTCTGGAGTTCCTTGTAATGGTTTGCAATAGAATCATTGTCACTCTTATGCTGATTGCTTCCTGTGCAGTTAATGCGCGAGAAAATAAATGGATGGCAGCATTAGACGATAGTGGGTGGGATTTTTATGGTAGTAAAACTTCTTGTGTTATTTCTCATGAGATCCGAGATTTTGGTTCAGTGAAACTTATTTCTGAAGCAGGGGAAAAAACACGCTTAAAGATAAAATCCACTAAAATTAAGCCATTTATTAATATTGTTGATGTGGAATCAGTATCACCATTTTGGACATCGACTCCAGCTGTTAAGTTATATTCAAAAACCCAGGCTCAACGTTCTCAATCTGCTGATGAATTAATAATAAACAATGCTGAGAATGTTATTAATGAGTTAAATCATGGCCGATGGGTTAAAGTTACTTTGACGGATGACCGTCAAAAAAACAGCAGTGTAGTAATTCAAAATATTAATTTAACTGAGCCGATGGCTGAGTTTCAGCAATGTAAAAATCAATTAATAGCATATAACTATCAACAAATTAGAGATTCTGAATTTTATTTTAATGCCGCGTCTTCAAGCTTAAATAAGCAAGATATTAACAAGCTAAAAGGGATTGCTGAATATATTCGTATTGATGCACAGGTTCAGAAAGTGTTAGTTGATGGTTATTCCGATCAATTAGGGCAATTCAGTAGCAAGATGCGTATTTCTCGCCAGCGAGCCGAGGAAGTTGCTGCCATGCTGATTGAGCTTGGCGTTCCTCGTAAGTTGTTGCAGATCCGTTCTCATGGTGATCGCTATTTAGTGAGTACCGAAAGCAATTCTCAAGCGTTGCAATCAAATCGTCGTGCCACGGTTCGACTGGTAAGAAAATCAGGAGCAGGCTCATGACAAGGAAAATTTGGCAAGTACTGATGTTTCACCCCCAGCATGCCGTTCTTGATAACGTTTTGGCGAATGGTGAAGCGGAAGGCTATCAACTTAGTCGAGTCACTAATCCGATGGATTGTTTAAATACTCTCGATCAGCAAGTTTGGGATCTTCTATTGGTTCCTGCGTGTCTGGAAGATGGTAGTGAAGCGGCGGATATTATTGCGTTAGTGCGTCGTCATGGCTATGACGGCTCGATTGCCGTGCTATCTGAATTGCCGCATGCCACTCAGGTAAGTCGCGCATTGCAAGTTGGTGCGACCGATTATTTACTGATCCCATTTGGCCATACGCATTTAGGGCAACTGGTTCAGCGTATTATGCAAACCAGTCAGTCGTGTTCATCCATGGTGGCAAAAGCGCCACAGAGTAAACAATTATTGCAGTTGGCACAGCGTGTTGCTCAAACCGATGCCTCTGTTTTAATCAATGGTGAAAGTGGCACTGGCAAAGAAGTGCTCGCGAGTTTTATTCATAATGCATCGCCGCGTTCACAAGCACCTTTTGTCGCGATTAACTGCGCCGCTATTCCTGAAACCATGATTGAGTCGATTTTATTTGGCCATGCCAAAGGTGCTTTTACTGGCGCGTCATCGGCGCAACCAGGCAAGCTTGAAATCGCCAACGGTGGCACACTGCTGCTGGATGAAATTGCTGAGCTGCCACTGGGATTGCAAACCAAGTTGCTGCGTGTACTGCAAGAAAAAGAAGTTGAGCGTTTAGGCAGCCACCAGAAGATTAATCTTGATATTCGTGTTCTTGCTGCCACTAATCAGGATCTAGAAAAAGCCGTTGCGGAAGGTCGCTTTAGAGCAGATCTTTACTACCGTCTAAACGTCTTTCCATTGTGCTGTGCGTCATTACGCGATCGTACGGAAGATATTATTCCACTGGCCAAGCACCTGCTTAAGCGACACATGATGCTAGGGCAAGAATCTACCCATTTTACAGATTCGGCGAAACGCGCACTGACGGCTTATACATGGCCGGGCAATGTCCGTGAACTAGAAAACATAATTCAACGCGCCTTGGTAATGAGCCATGGTTGCTTGATCCGCGCACAAGATTTGATGTTACCGGGTCAACCTTTGGTGACGGAGCCAGAGAGTACCCCCCCTGATGAGTTGGTTGCCATGAACGGGACGACAACAGTCATGCCGATTGAACACCAACCTTTAAGCGTGGATGCGGTGAGTGAGGTGGTCACGAACAACCGACCAAATTTACAAAAAAGCCGCAAGCTAGCAGAATTTAATACCATTATAGAGACCTTACGTCGCTTTAATGGCCATCGTAGTAAAACAGCAGAAGAGCTAGGTGTATCGACGCGTGCGTTACGGTACAAGCTGCAAACGATGCGTGAGCAGGGTATGGATGTAGAACAAATCCTTACGAATCAAAGCGCTGAACTTTCAGCGAATAACTATAACTTTTCTTAAGCATTTTTAGAGACCTTGTAATGCAAAATAACGTGTTAGCCATGCAGCAGCCTTTAAGTCAAATTGCTGAAGTTCAGGCACAAATCCAGTCATTTGATGCGATCCAAATTGCGCCAAATCCGATCACTACACCGCAAACACAAGCGGTAGATTTTACCAGTGTGATCACTGAAACCTTGAATAACGTCGATCAACAAAGTCGTGATGCATCTGCAAAGATGACAGCAGTCGATACTGGTCAGAGTGATGACTTGGTTGGCGCGATGGTTGCTAGCCAAAAAGCGAGTCTTGCGTTCTCTGCTATGGTGCAGGTGCGCAATAAGCTCCTGACTGCGTACGATGATGTTATGAAAATGCCTGTGTAGTGGGAATGCTTAAGTGACTGAAGTAATGAAGCAAAAATTGGTAAACATGGCAGGCCCAACAGGAATGGGACGTTTATTTTCAGGTATGCGTTTAGCGGGCTTGTTAGCGGCCATCGCAGCCTTAGTAACCGTAGCTGTCGTGTTAGGTTTATGGCAAGGCAGTAGCCAGTATCGCCCGCTTTACGGTGAAGCTGAGCAGTTTGATCGTAGCCAAGTAATTGCAGTACTTGAAGAAAAAGGATTGGATTATTACGTCGAGCCACAAAAAGGCAGCGTAATGGTTGATCGCAATAGTTTAGGTAAAGCAAGGCTGGCACTTGCTGCGGCAGGTGTTGAGGCACAATTACCTGCAGGCCTTGAAATTCTTAGCCAAGATTCAAGTTTAGGTACTAGTCAATTTGTTGAAAATGCTCGTTACCGTCATGGTCTTGAAGGTGAATTAGCGCGCAGTATTATGGCGCTGGATGCTGTGCGTAACGTTCGTGTTCACTTGGCGATGCCCAAGCAAACGTTGTTTGTACGCCGCGATAAAGAGCAAGCTTCAGCATCGGTCATTCTTTCATTACAACCAGGCCAAGCTTTGAGCACAGAGCAGGTCACCGCGATTGTTAACCTTGTCGCGGGTAGTGTTCCCGAGCTTGAACCTGATCAAGTTAACGTGATCGATCAACAAGGTAATTTGTTGTCAGCGTTAGTCGGTGAAGGCCGTCATGGTAAAAACAGTAGCGCCTACTTAGATTACGTTCAAAAACTTGAAGCGACTTACATTAATCGCGCTTCACGCATGTTGCGTCCTATGGTCGGTAACGACAACTTCCAAGTTGAAGTGGCTGCGGCAGTGAACTTTGACCGCACTGAAGCCACAGAGGAACTGTATTCGCCTGAAGGTACTGTACGTTCAGAATTCTCTTCTTACGATCGCCGCGTGGGCAAGGCAGCCCAAGGTGTACCGGGTGCTTTAAGTAATCGTCCACCGGAAGAAGGCGATGAAGAAAAAGATCCAAATGCAGGTAATGAGCGTGGTGAAAATTCACGTGATTACGCCATGGATCGCACCATGAAACATACTTATTACCAGCAAGGCCAGATTGAACGCTTAAGTGTATCTGTGTTGCTAAATGGTGATCCTGCCAGCTTCCCTCCAGCTAAAATTGACAGTATTCGCCAAATGTTGGGCGATGCGATGGGTATTGAAGCTGCACGTGGCGATAGTTTTAGCCTGCATGTTTATCCGTTTAATAAAGCGGAAGCTCAGCTATTGGCGGAAGAGCCTGTGTGGTGGATGCAAAATGTATGGTTGGATTACTTACGATACATTTTATCTGCGATTGTCGCGTTAGTTATTTTACTTGTTGTGGTGCGTCCAGCTATTCGCCAATTAGCAGGTGAGCGTCAGCGCAGTAAAGATCCGATACTGGATAATGTTTTACCTGAGAGTAAAACTGGCAGCGACGTGGCGACACTCAATACCAACAATAACAATACAGTGGCAACCTCAGACAGTGAATTAGAAGCGCCGCTAGAAAAAGCCGCAATGACGGAAGCAACGTTAAGCTCAGCGGTGGTATCTGAAGGTAGTATGCCTGAGCTGCCAAGCCCTGAAACGGGTTTAGAAATTCAAACCTCTTACTTGCAGACATTATCGGAAAAAGAACCGGAACGTGTCGCTCATGTTGTTAAACAATGGATAACCCCGAAAGATGCAGACGAATAATAACAACCAAGGCATCGAGCAAGCCGCAATTTTATTGCTAAGCATGGGGGAGGAAGCTGCAGCTAACGTATTGCAGCAACTCGATCGTGAGCAAGTGCGCCAATTATCGATTGCTATGGCAAGTATTCCGGCCGTGAAAAAAGATCAAGCGGAAGGTGTGTTCCAACGTTTCTTCCAAGATTTTAAACGTGAATCAGGTATTTCAGGTGCTTCTCGTAGCTACCTAGAACGTACGTTGAATAAAGCGCTGGGGCAGTCATTGTCTCAGCCGCTGTTAGATGCGATTTACGGTGACTCGCTGAAACATAACTTGCAGCGTTTACAGTGGTTAGAGCCAGCCAAATTAGCCGAACTTATTTCAGGTGAACACCCGCAGATGCAAGCGGTGTTCTTAGCGTACCTTGAGCCTGACGTGGCAACTGGGCTGTTGGCGAAACTGCCACAAGATAACCTTGATGAATTGCTCTATCGCTTAGCGAACTTAAAAGAAATTCACCCAGACATGATGCAAGAAGTGCACGTGTTATTGGAGAAATTCTTATCGCAGGTCGGTCAGCAAAATAGCACCCTGATTGATGGTACTCAAAAAGCCGGTGACATCATTAATCGTCTGCAAGGTGATCAGAGCCTAAAAGTCATGACAGGGCTGAAAGAGATTGACCCTGAGTTAGTCGCCCAGCTCGAATCGCAAATGTACAACTTCAGTATTTTGGTTCGCCAAACGGAAGATACCCTTGAGCGCTTGGTTGAAGAAGTGGATCAAGATCTACTCGCAACCGCACTTAAAGGTGCCGATGAAGAGCTACTGGCTAAAGTATTTGCCACTATGCCTAAACGTGCTGCCCAGTACTTGCGTGAAGCGATGGAAGGTAAAGGCCGTGTGCGTGTGAGCGCAGTGGAAGAGGCACGTAACCAGCTGGTACAAATACTGCGCCAACTGGCTGATGCTGGTGAGATTGAATTGCAGCTCTTTAGTGAACCTGTGGTGGAATAGGGATAAATGATGAAAAAGAATCAGCCGAGCAATGTTATGCATCCTCAGCTTGGTCAATATCGGCCTTATCATTTTCCGCCCTTGATGCAGCCAGAAGAAGATGATTTGTTTGGTGATGAAACAACGGGCTCATACCAAGATGAATTTCATAATGGCTTCCAAGATGGCCAGCAAAAAGGCCATGAGCAGGGTTACCAAGAAGGTGTCGCGCAAGGGCTACAAGCGGGACACGAGCAAGGATTAGAGCAAGGTCGCCAACAAGGTGTTCGTGAAGGTGTTGCGCAGGTTCAACAACAAATGGGGAGCACTGCAGCATCGGTTGATCATTTAATGCAGCAGATCCAGCAAGTGTTCCAGCAACATGTACGTCAGCAAAGTGAAATGATCTGTGACTTGGTACAGAAGGTCGCGCGCCAAGTGATCCGTGCTGAACTGACACTGAAGCCAGGTCAGATGGTGCACTTGATTGAAGAAACCCTCGCACAAATGCCAGAGCAAAAACCGGATTTAGTGATTTATCTAAACCCGCAAGATTGCCAGCGTTTGGTTGAGTTGGTGCCAGAGCAAGTGGCAAGTTGGACACTACAGCCAGACGACACGTTGGCGATTGGTAGTTGTCGCGTGACCAGTAGTGAGTCAGAAGCTTTTGCTGATAGTGAAGAGCGGTTAGAAACCTGTATGGATTCGATTCGAGATAGTTTACTAAGCGATGCGTGATTTATTTCAAGAGCTGAATGCTCGCCTCAGTTCTGCGGTCGAACAGGTGCCAGAAGTACCTGTTGCTCGCACATGGGGGCGGTTAACCCGAATGGCGGGTTTGACCCTTGAAGCGGTGGGTTGCCGCTTATGTACCGGTCAACGCTGCATGATTGAAACTGATCACGGCACCTTAGTGGAAGCTGAAGTGGTGGGGTTTGACCGTCAAGCATCGGTACTGATGCCTATCCGTCATACCACAGGATTACGCCCAGGCAGCCGTGTTTTACCTTTGCATGGCGACAGTAAAATTGATGTCGGTTACAGCATGTTAGGCCGTGTGCTTAATGGGTTGGGTGAACCCTTGGATGGAAAAGGAGCGATCCATGGTGAACAGCGCATCAACTTGCAAGGTGAAACCATCAACCCTTTGCAGCGTTTACCTATTTCGACGCAGTTAGATGTCGGTGTACGTGCCATCAACGGTATGTTGAGTGTCGGTAAAGGTCAACGGATGGGCTTGTTCGCGGGGAGTGGTGTCGGTAAGAGTGTACTGTTAGGCATGATGACCCGTAACACCACTGCTGAAATTACAGTGGTTGGCTTGATTGGTGAACGTGGCCGTGAGGTACGTGAATTCATCGAGCACTCTTTGGGTCCAGAAGGCATGAAAAATGCCGTGGTGATTGCTTCACCAGCGGATGATCCACCTTTGATGCGCCTGCGTGCATCGATTTTGTGCCACCGCATTGCTGAATTTTTCCGTGATCAAGGCCATGACGTTTTACTACTGATGGATTCACTGACGCGTTACGCCCAAGCCCAGCGTGAAATCGCCTTGGCGGTGGGTGAGCCGCCTGCGACCAAAGGTTACCCGCCTTCGGTATTTAGCTTATTGCCGCAGTTGGTGGAGCGTGCCGGAAATGGCGCGACGGAGCGAGGCTCGATCACTGCGTTTTATACCGTGCTATCGGAAGGGGATGATCAACAAGATCCTATCGCCGATGCCGCCCGCGCTATTTTGGATGGACACATAGTGTTGAACCGTGAATTAGCGGAACAAGGGCATTACCCTGCGATTGATATCGAGCAATCGATCAGTCGTGCGATGCCACAAGTGGTGAGCCCTGAGCAGCTAAAACAAGCCCAGCAAATTAAACAACGCTATGCGCGTTATCGCCAAATCCAAGACTTGATTGCATTAGGTGGTTATCAGCCGGGGCAAGATCCGAGTCTTGATATAGCGGTTCAGCAATACCCTGCGATTTGTCAGTTTCTTCAGCAAGGCATGCAAGAGCGCGTGATGTTAGAAGAAACACAGCATGCCATGATGCAGTTAACGTAAGGAAATTCTGATGCGACGAGTGAAAATGCTGCAACATTGGCGGGAACAGCAACAGCGCCAATTTGATACCATTCAACAAGAATACGGTCAGATTAATAGCCAGCATCAAGCCCATCAACAGCGATTAGAATTACTTGAAAGCCTATCGGGTGAGTACTGTATTGAAGGTGGTCAGCAAGCATCGGCATTGATGCTAAAAGGGATCGGACGTTTTCGTTATCAGCTGGATAATTTAACTAATTTACAGCGTCATGAATTAGCGATGTCAGCCGTAGAATTGCGAACCACTAATGAACGCTTGGTACAGCAGCATTGCCAAGTGCGGATGGGGGAGAAGATCATCGAGAAACGTCAAAATCAGATCGCGCTAAAGCAAGAACGTCAGCAGCAAAAGATCCTTGATGAACTCTCTGCCAACAAATTTTATCGCCAGCGATTAACATAATTTTACCACCAGCGAGTAGCGTACGATTACTCGCCGGGGCCATAGCAGTATTGTTGCTCGGGTTTGAGTAACCGATCAATCAACTGCTTTTGCTGCGCTAATAAACGCCCATTGGTATTATTTAGGTCTTGGCAGGCCAATGTTTGCTCATACAGTTTTTGCCATAACATCATGCCTTTTTGCTGCACTTGTTGTGGCAGTTTCTTCAATAGCTTCTGCATACCGTCATTATCTGCGGTTACGCCTAATCGGGTTAAAATAGCATGGCGATTCGTCGCGTGCTGGTTTAACAATGCCATCAAGGATTGTAACTGTTGATTGTGGCCGATCAGCGCTTGGTTATCGCGATTAACCAACAGCACATGTTGTTGCTTTAGTTGAGCCACTAATTGTTGATAGTGGGCAACATCTTGGTTCAGTTCATTGAGCAAGGTTTTAACCAAGCTACTGGTGTCGCTCATTATTGATTGCCTTGGTAATAATCAACCATCGTTCCTGCTAATTGATCAAGATCCACTGTCGCTTGACCTGATTGCAGTAATTGCTTCATTTTCGCGACTTTATCCATATCAACATCACTGGTGTTTTGAAGATCGGCTTTCGCGTTTTGTAATGACTGTACTTCACTGCTTAACTCGACTTGCTTCGTCATCGTTGAGCTTGCTGTTTTACTCGCATGTGAGCGGTTGTCTGCATTAACAGGCAGCGATACAGAGTTGTGAATTTTTCCAATCATGAATGTACTCACTGGGTGGTAGGGTTATTGGTATACAGCGACCAGCCGTCACAGAGCTTAACTGCTTTTTTAACCTTTTGTTATAAAACTAACCTAAAAAGAAGCTTAAAACAGGGTTTGTACTTTTTTGGGGCCAACAACCGTCGCTAAAATTGTTTTATCGGATGTGCTGTTTTTCACTTTTATTTGCTCCCCTTTACTGCCCGATTCTAACGCAACGCCTTTCATTCTAGCCGCCATGCCCCCAATCCTTGCTTCGATCACCACTTCTTGATGGCGCTCAACCCATTTTGCAAACTCCACCATACGTGGGCTAATGATTTTCCCTACCGTAATCCTGCGTTTACTGACTTGATTATCCAACTCGTTGAAGGTCGTAAAATATCCCTGTCGCACATAAGAAATGTCGGTACGACGGCGTTTAAAATCATTGGCGGTTAGCACTTGATCACGCTCAATGGTGTGTTTCGCGACGACGATTTTTTGGTAAACCCGTACTTCCGCTTTAACGCGTGACTTCCAATATTTAGGATGGTGGCATTCAACCGTGAGTGTGACTTTTCCCGTCGGTGGACGTGCCTTATTTCGGCTAATTTCAAATGGGGTATCACAGTCGGATAAGGTTGATTTATCTAGATCGATGCGAAAATCATTACTGCCAATACTCCCCGCAAAACGGGCAACATCACGATATAAATAGCTGCGAATTTGTTGATGAGCTTGGGTTGATATATCCGCTTTGCTTGCAATGACTTCCGTGCTGAATATCCCACCAGAAACGAGTACACCAAGCATGAGAAACACGGGGCGGATTTCCGCTCGGAAGTCATACTTCCGCTTATTGGTCTCAACGTAACTATTATTTGTGTAAGGCATTGATATGTTGGCTTTAAATGGGTGGCATGAAAATTGCTTTATAGTTGATATTCAATTTATAGGTGGTGGGTGAGATGGCAATCAACTTCGAAGATGCGTTAGGGGTACACCCTAATACATTGCAGTTCCGAACACAACGCGCAAAGGTACTGGCAAGTAACTTAGCCAATACGGATACGCCAAATTTTAAAGCGCGTGATATTAGTTTTCAGGACGCAATGAACCAGGTCGCGAGTGACGCGCGTTCTCGGCATCTTGGTCGTCGTCAGACACAGCAATCGCATGAATTACTGTATCGCAATCCACAGCAGCCAGCACAAGATGGCAACACCGTTGAACTGGGCGTTGAACAAGCAAAATTTGCGGGTAACGCAATGGATCTTGAAACCAGCCTTACTTTTTTGAATATGAAAATTCGCGGTCTGAAGCAGGCCATTAACGGGCAATAATTTCTATGTCTTTTTCATCTATTTATGACATTGCAGGCTCTGCAATGACAGCGCAAAGCGTTCGTTTGAATACGGTCGCCAGTAACATTGCGAATGCCGATGTCGTGTCTGGTTCAGAACGTGACGGCTACCGCGCTAAGCGCCCAGTATTTTCTTCCGTCATGGTTGATATGAACGATCCTAATGCTGGCACTCGTGTGCGTATTGATGACGTTATTGAAAGTGATGAACCACTGCGTCGTCGCTACGAACCGAATCACCCTGAAGCAAACAAACAAGGGTATGTCTTCCATTCAACCGTCAATGTGGTTGAAGAAATGGCTGACATGATGGCTGCTTCGCGCAGTTTTGAAACCAATGTTGATGTAATGAGTCGAGCACGCAGTATGCAGCAAAGCATTCTTCGTCTTGGTCAAACAAGCTAAGGGGATAACCAATGAGCCTACCGCAAATTAATACTGCTGGTCAGTACAACCGTGCAGCTACGCAAAATGCTGAACCACAAGTGACCAGTAACGGCCAAAAAGATATGACGCCAACCAGCAATGAGTTTTTGACCATGATGGTGGCACAGGTGCAAAACCAGAACCCACTTAATCCGACGGATGGTACCGAGTACTTGACGCAATTGGGCATGATGTCTGCTGTTTCCAGTTTGGAAGGGGTGAAGCAAGGCATGATGAACATGAACATCGGCATGACCAATTTGGAAATGCTACAGGCCACCAACCTAGTTGGTAAAAAAGTGCTAATGGATGTGAAAGGCGATCTTGATGTGGCCGAAGGTCAGAAAATCAATGGCCGCGTTCAGTTCGACAAGCCAGTTGATAGTGCCACTGTGGTGGTCTACGACGATAAAGGTAAAGAAGTCGACAAGATTAAGCTGGGTGCACAAGGTAAAGGCATGGCTGAATTTGAAATCGATGGCGATGACCTAGGTAAAGGCAGTTACTCATTCAAAGTGGTTGCTGAAAGCGGTGAGCAAGCATGGGAACAAAACATCATGATTGCGGCTGAGGTTGAATCGGTCAACATCCCTGCCGATGGCGGTGCGGTGTTATTAAGTCTTGCGGGCGTTGGCAAAATGTCGATGTTCGATATGCGTGAAATTACGGCGTAAATAATAAAAATTAATGTAGATAGGATTCTTTTATGTCAATCAGTGTTGGCCTAAGTGGCTTGCGAGCAACATCCGAGCAGATGAACTCAATTAGCCACAATATTGCGAACGTCGGTACCGTGGGTTTTAAATCATCACGTACTGAATTCCAAGATGTGTATGCACCCCAGTTTGGCGGCGGTGAAATGAACGGTGTTGAAGTCGCACAAGTACGTCAAAGCTTTACCTCTGGCGGTACCACCAGTACAGGTCGTAATAGTGACTTGGCAATTAATGGTGAAGGCTTCTTCATGGTGCAAAACAATGGCCAACAAATGTTTACCCGTAATGGTGTATTCAACCTAGATACCGAGGGTTACATGGTGTCGGGTGATGGTCACCGTTTACAAGGTTATGGCGTGACAGAGTCAGGTCAAATCCAAACGGGTACAGTGACTGATTTGCGCGTTGATACCGGTGACATGGCGGCGAAAACCACCACTAAAGTACAGCAAGGTCTTAACCTTGATGCCAACGCGGCCATCGTGACTAATTCAGCGGATGACAAATTCGATCCAGAAGACCCATCAACGTTTACCTCTAGCGTGACTTCTACGGTGTATGACTCATTAGGTAGTGAGCACCAAGTTACCCAGTACTATGTAAAAACCAGCAGTAATGAGTGGAAAGTGCATTACGCGCTAGATGGTGATGTGCTGAAAGGCCAAACCAATACCATGGGTTTTGATAGCGACGGTAAACTAGCCACAGTCAATGGCGCACCAGCGATGGACAATTCAACCACGCCGCCAACGATGAAAATCGACACCCTGCCAGTTGATCTTGTGTTCAGCAATGGCGCTGCGGCTCAATCTGTTGGTATGACGCTGACTGATACTACCCAGTACGGTAGCGAATTCTCGATTAATAAAAATGCACCAGACGGTCACGCACCGGGTCAAATTGCGGGTTGGTATTTTGAAGGTGACGGTACTGTGTACGCGCGTTATTCAAATGGCCAAACCAAGGCGCAAGGCCAAGTGTTGATGGCTCGCTTCCCTAACCAAGAAGGCTTGCAACAAGCAGGTGGCACACGCTGGACCCAAAGTTTTGCTTCTGGTGCTCCGCTACTTGGTACGCCGGGTACTGGTCAAATGGGCGCACTTCGTACCGGTATGTACGAGAACTCTAACGTTAACCTAACCAATGAAATGGTGTCGTTAATGTCAGCACAAAGTAACTACCAAGCGAATGCGAAGACCATCAAAGTATCGCAAGAGATGACTCAAATCCTATTCCAGAACTTATAAGTCGAGGTTCGGCATGGATAAATTATTGTTCACTGCAATGTCAGGCGCTAGCCGCGTGATGATGGCGCAGCAGGTACACGCGAATAACCTCGCTAACGTGAATACCACGGGTTTTCGTACCGATATCGAACAGGCTGACAGCATTAAAGTGAAGGGCCAAGGCTACGACACACGCGCCTTAGTCGCTGCGCGTGCGGGTGGTTCTGATTTTTCAGCAGGCACGTTGCAACACACTGACAACCCGTTAGATGTCTCGGTTCGTGGCGAAGGTTTCTTTGCGGTAGAAGCGGGTGAAAATGACGAAGCTTATACCCGTGCGGGTAACTTCACGTTAAGTCCGGGTGGCCAACTAATGTTGGGTGAACGGCCTGTTATGGGCACCGGTGGCGCGATCTCTATCCCTGAGTATGAGCAGCTAAGTATTGGTTCAGATGGCACTATTTCAATTGTGCCGCAGGGTGGCGGTTTGATCCAAGAAGTGGGTCAACTCAAGCTGGTTAAGCCTGAAAACAATCAACTGCGTAAAAGCGAAGATGGTTTATTCCGTGTTGTTGGCGGCGGTGGTCAAGCTGAGGCGGATGATACCGTGACCGTTGCTTCTGGTTACCTTGAAAGCAGCAACGTAAATGCCATTGATGCGTTAGTGAATAACATATCCCTTGCTCGTAATTTCGAACTTCAAGTCAAAATGATGAAAACCGCAGAACAACTGGCCACGGCGGGTAATCGCTTAGTGCGTGGCAGTTAAGGAACCCTAGCTAAGCTATCGTTTTTTGTTTCGGTTTTTATCTCTCCAGCGTCTTGCCCGATAAGGCGCTGCATATATTCAGGAGTAGTGACAATGCATCCAGCACTTTGGGTGAGTAAAACAGGTCTTGCAGCGCAAGATACCCAAATGCAGGTTATTTCCAATAACCTCGCAAACGTAAATACCGTTGGTTTTAAACAAGACCGCGCGGTATTTGAAGATTTGTTTTATCAAATGAAAAAGCAACCAGGTTCAATGGTTGATCAGCAAAATGAAGCGCCAGGTGGTTTGCAGTTGGGTAATGGTGTACGCACGGTTGGCACTCAAAAGCTGATGAAAACCGGTAGCTACCAAAATACCCAAGAAGCCACAGACATGGCGATCATGGGCGCAGGTTTCTTCCAAGTTGAATTGAGCGACGGTACCACGGCATATACCCGTAACGGTCAGTTTCACCGTAACTCGGAAGGCGCACTGGTTAACGCCGCTGGTCTACCTATGATCCCAAACATTGAGATCCCAGAAAACGCGACAGGCATGAGTGTTGGTACTGATGGCATGGTGTCGATCAAAGTGCAAGGCGAGCCTGAACAGCAAGAAATCGGTCAAATCACTTTAGCTAACTTCACTAACCCATCGGGCCTTGAAGCGATGGGCGGTAACTTATTCCGTGAGAGCGGTGCATCTGGTGCTCCAATTGAAGGCGTCGGCGGTGAAGACGGCATTGGTGCGATTAGCCAGTTTACGCTAGAAGGCTCTAACGTGAGTGTGGTTGAAGAAATGGTGAACATGATCACCACTCAACGAGCTTACGAAATGAACGCCAAAGTGGTCTCAAGTGCAGACCAAATGTTGAAGTTTGTTAGCCAATCAATGTAAGGGTAAGGCGATGATGCGCATTATTTTTCTTTTGGCTGCATTGGTGATGACAGGGTGTGCCCCTGTCTCAAGTGTAGTTGACCGTCAGCCACCGGAAGAGGTGCCATACACCAACTATCCAACATTTACGCCAGACAAAGATGGCAGTTTGTTCAATGCCAGCTACGGCATGGCGTTATTTCAAGATCGCCGTGCGTTTCGTACCGGCGATATTTTAACCGTGGTGTTGGATGAGCAAACGCGCTCAAGTAAAAAAGCGGGTACTTCATTTGGTAAAGAAAGTAATACCGGCATCAGCGTCCCAACCATTGCAGGTGCAACTTACCCGAAAGGCGAGTTTTCACTAAAAGGTGATCGTGACTTTAAAGGGGCGTCATCAAGCTCACAGCAAAACTCGTTAAGCGGCAGCATTACCGTATTGGTATCAGAAGTGATGCCAAATGGCGTGTTACGTGTACGTGGTGAAAAGTGGCTCAAGCTTAATCAAGGTGACGAATACATTCGCTTGTCTGGTTTAGCGCGAGTAGATGATATCGATGGCTCTAACCGCATTTCATCTCAACGTCTGGGTGATGCGCGGATTACCTATTCTGGTCGAGGCACATTGGCTGATGCGAATGAAGCGGGCTGGCTTTCTCGATTCTTTAACAGTTCATGGTTCCCAATCTAATGACATTCAAACACATACTTTTAGCGGCAGGTTTAGTGCTGTGCCCATTGCTAGCGTCGGCTCGACCACTGCTTAGTTTGGTCGATATTCAAGGCATTCGAGAAAACCAGCTGGTGGGTTACGGCTTGGTTGTGGGGTTAAGTGGTACGGGTGATAAAAACCAAACCAAGTTTACCTCGCAATCGGTGAAGAACATGCTGAGCCAGTTTGGCGTGCAGTTGCCAGCAAATGTTGACCCTAAACTGAAAAATGTCGCGGCGGTTGCAGTGAATGCTTCCATTCCCGCATTAGCAGGCAAAGGCCAGTCATTAGACATTACCGTATCATCAATTGGTGATGCTAAAAGCTTACGTGGCGGCACATTGTTACTGACGCCGTTAAAAGGTGTGGATGGTCAAATCTATGCAATGGCCCAAGGCAACTTAGTGGTTGGTGGTGTGAATGCACAAGGTAATAGCGGCACGGGCATAACCATCAATATTCCAACAGCGGGTCTTATTCCGAATGGCGGGATCATCGAGCGTGAAATTCCGTCGTCGTTTTTAACCTCGACGGATGTTGTGCTGAATTTAAAAGTCCCAGGGTTTAATACGGCCCGTAACATCGAAAAAGAAATTAATCGCGTGTTTGGTCCAGAAGTGGCAATGGCGGAAAGCCATGCCCGTATTCGCGTGCGAGCACCGCATAAAGCCAGCCAACGCGTTACCTTCTTAGCCATGCTTGAAAACCTAGAGGTTGAACAGCAGAAGAAACTGGATCGTGTGGTCTTTAATGCTCGTACCGGTACTATCGTGGTGGGTAAAGATGTACGGGTACACACAGCTGCAGTTAGCCATGGCAACCTAACCGTGAGCGTGGTTGAAAACTTCAATGTGAGCCAGCCAAACGCATTCAGCAACGGTAAAACGACAGTTACACCATCGTCAGATGTGTCGATTGATCAAGAGCGCGGCAAAGTCTTTATTTGGCCAGAAGGCAATCAAGGTACATCACTGCAAAGCATTGTTGATGCCGTGAATAGTTTAGGTGCTTCACCGAATGATCTGATGTCGATTTTGATTGCGTTAGATGAATCTGGTGCACTGGATGGTGAGTTGGTAATTCTGTAATGAAAGCGATTGATAACGAGCAACACTCAGCTTTGTATAACGACATGAGTGAACTAAATAAAATCACCGCAAATCCGGACAAGACACAAGCACTGGAGCAAGCGGCGAATCAGTTTGAAGCGGTCTTTTTGCAAACCGTGCTACGCCATATGCGTAAAGCATCTGAGTCGATGAATGATGGCGAAGACTCCCCGTTTAACAGCAAGCAACAGAAGTTTTACCGTGAAATGTACGATAGCCAAATTGCGGTTGAAATGAGTCAGCAGCAGAGCATGGGCATTTCTGACATGTTGATTAAACAACTTGGTCAGCATGAAGCATTTAAGCCACAGCCACAGGCGGTCGCTGTTAATCAACAGACACCGATTGAATCATTAGCGGGGCGCTTTAGCCCGGTCAATGACACCACATTGCAATCCGGTAACAACGTGAAGTTGCCACATTGGTGGGGAAATACGACCCCACTGTCGCAGCATTTAAAAATCCAGATGGATAACGAAGAGCTATGAGTTTGATTAATATCGGCTTGTCCGGCATGAATGCTGCGAACGCCGGCCTTTCTGTGACAGCCCACAACGTATCTAACGTGATGACCCCAGGTTACAGCCGTCAGCGCGTGGGTTTTGGTTCTGTCACTGGTGCGAATAATAGTGGTGCAGGTGTTGGCGTCAGCAATGTTGAACGCATGGCGGATAACTACCTTAATCAGCAGATTTATCGTCAGCGTGGCTCGTGGGGCTACAATTCGATTAGCTCACAGTACATGCAAAAAACGGAAACTGTGCTTAACAATAAAAGCACCTCTATCAGCACGGGTTTAGACCGCTTCTATGCAGGGTTAAATGAAGCGTCGGCTAAACCACAAGACATTGCTTATCGCCAGACGATTGTCAGTGAAAGCAAGTCGATGGTGCAGCGTTTTAATAATTTAAGCACCCAGCTTGATAGCCAAGAACGACAAGTTAATGGCCAGCTGGATGCGTCGATCACCGATGCCAATACCCTAATGGCTAGCATTGCGAGCCTTAACAGCAGTATT
Source organism: Photobacterium sanguinicancri (assembly GCF_024346675.1). Taxonomy (NCBI): domain Bacteria; kingdom Pseudomonadati; phylum Pseudomonadota; class Gammaproteobacteria; order Vibrionales; family Vibrionaceae; genus Photobacterium; species Photobacterium sanguinicancri. The sequence continues at coordinate 3,444,282 of NZ_AP024850.1, read as the reverse complement.
CGCGATGTCGGTGGTAACAGCGAAGCGGCCAGTAGCCTACTCGATGCCCGAGATGAAGCGATCCGTCAGTTATCGTCAATGATGGACGTGAACCCGACCTACCATGATGACGGCACAGTGACCGTTACTATGGCGAAAGGCCAAACACTGGTCAGCGGTACCACAGCAAGCCAATTGAGCCAAGATCACAATGGTGAGTTAGTCCTTAAGCGTGGCGATACCAATCTGGCATTGGATGACAACTTAGGCGGCACCATTGGTGGTTTAGTGGATTACCGTGACAACGAACTGACAGGCTTACGCCGTGAGTTAGATGTGATGGCCTACAGCTTTGCGACCGAATTTAACGAAAAGCATCAGCAAGGTTTCGACCTCAATGGCGAGGCTGGTAAGGCGGTATTTGGTGGCGTGGATAGCGTAGAAGGCGCGGCGGCTAAATTAACCTTATTGGTGGATGACCCTAAGCAATTAGCGTTTTCATCAGCCGCTGATGAACCGGGTAACAGTGACAACCTTAAGGGCTTAATTGAACTTAAAAATGCCCCTGTCGATGTAGACAAAAGCAAGCTGTCGCCTGAGGCGTTAAAAAACTATGAACTGGCGATTGATAAGCTTAATGGCAAGTCGATTTACAGCAACTACACAGGTTTAACCGGTGACTGGGCGATTCGTACTGCGCAGCTTGAAGCGGATACCAAAGCATCAGCAGCGTTAGTCGATCAAGCGCAAGGTGAACGTGATAGTAAAAGTGGCGTCAACCTCGATGAGGAAGCGGCCAGTATCATGACGTATACCCAAATGTACCAAGCGAATGCGCAAGTGATTTCAACGGCTCAACAGCTGTTTGATGTCACTTTGTCGATGTTCCGCTAATTAATAATACCCAAGCAGGATTGAATTATGCGGATAAGCACATCGCAAATGAATAACATCATGTTGACGAGCATGCAGAGCTCGACAACTGGGGTGAATAAAAGCTTTATTCAGCTAAACTCTGGCGAGCGAATGCTGAAACCCTCGGATGATCCGCTGGGTGCGGTGCAACTGATGATGTTGGATCGTGAGCAGGCTGACATTAGCCAATTTAAAAAGAATATCTCGAACCTGACAACCCAGTTGGGCCAGACAGAATCGCACCTTGATGCTTCTAATACTGCGGTATTACGAGCGCAAGAGTTGGTGACAGGTATACTGAGTGCCAGTAATAGCACCATGGAAGGACGTGAAGCGATCGCCACTGAACTGGATGGTATTTTGGGGCAGCTAACGGATATCGCGAACAGTAAAAACCCTAACGGTGATTACATTTTCGCGGGTACTAAAACCGATACCCAACCCATAGTCAAAGACCCAGCAACAGGGGAATATGTTTACCAAGGCAACAGTGACCAACGTGAAGTACAGGTTGCGGAATCGATGTCGATCCCGGCTAACCAAACCGCGGATGTGATGTTCTCTAACGGTAGCGATAATATTTTCAATACTCTAGATAGCGTGATTAATGATCTACGTAACCCCGCTATTGATGGTAGCAACCTCACTAGCAGTGTGACGCAAGCGCAAACTGACATCAAAAGTACCTTATCGTCTATCAATGGTGCATTAACCGATGTCGGTGGTCAGCAAAACTCATTGACCATGATTTCGGGTTCGCATGATGATAATAAGCTCATCAATGATAAACTGATCGGCGATGTGAAAGATTTAGACTACAGCCAAGCGATTTTAGAGCTCAATACTCAGATGGCTGCGCTGCAAGCGACCCAAATGACGTACAGCAAAGTACAGAATTTATCGCTGTTTAAATTGATGTAATACCAACCTGAGTAAATACCCATATTTGCTCATCTTGGTTTGATATTTATTGCATCTAGTGGCAAACGTTTTTTATAGCTAGACGCTTTTTATTACGAGGCGTTTTCTTTTATTAGACGTTTTCTGTTACTAGATGCAGTCTTATGAGTAAAAGAGGCCGCCTTGGTTAATCAAATTTCTTCGAGTCCCAATACCCTTCGTAGTGGTGACAGTACCCAACCTGAACGCATTGCTCAGCAACAACCCGTCGCTGCGGTCAGTCGTGTATCTGAGAAAAAATCTCGCCAAGAGCAGCAACAATCAGGGCTAACGGGTAAACCGCGTAGTCTGCTTACCCAAACCACGTTAGCGCATAACCAAGCGGCTCAAGCGCAAACCGCTCAAAAAGCCTTACGTGATGCCAGCGAACTGTTAAACCAGCTGCGTCAAGTGGCGCGCCGTTCACTGAGCAGCCAAGAAGGCAAGCGTGACCAACTTCAGCAATCGCTGCACCAGTTAAAAGGTAAGTTAGTTAAATTAACCCGTGAAGCGAAATACCAAGGTGCGCCTGTACTGCACCACGATTTAACGCCACGGCTAGAAGGCGAACAGCAAACCGAGCAATTTGGCATTAAAGGCCTGCGTTTAAACACCTTGCGTAGCCAAGATGAAATTGTCCGTTTTCAGTTTGAATCTGGTTCACCTTCTTCTGTTCGCGCTTTAATTGAATCCGATGAAAACAGCCATGAAATTGCCAATAAATTAGATCGCGCTTTAGCACCGCGAGGCATTCAGGTCGGTGTTGATAAGTTTGGTGACATGGCTTTCACGGTCGATAAAGCCGAATGGGTCAATATTCGTAAAGGGGTGTGGGTGTCGGGCGGTGGTCAAATTCTGCCATCGGGTAATCCGATTAAAGCACGCCTTGAATCACACGATAAGCAAGCGAGCGAGCCGGAAGCGTTAGAATTCGGTAAACCGCAACAGTCTCGCCAAGCACTGGCTGACATCGAGCGAATGCTACAAAAAGTGCAGCAGGCACTGAGCCAAATTGATCGCGCTCAGCAGCAAGTCGGCGCGGATTTAGAGCGAATTGTCCGCACCAACAGTTTGAAGTCTGGCATTGTGAACCAGCAAGGTGACATTGAAGCCACTTGGATGGATGCGCCGCAAGAAGTATCGCTTCAGCTAATAGAAAATGCGGTACCGACATTATTGGCCCAAGCTAATGCTACCCGTCATAACGTGGTGGCTTTGCTAGAACCTTAAGTAGTAAAACAATTTAAGCAATGCACCTTGGCGCTGAGTGTTTAATCGTGAAAAGTGTTTCATCGTGAAATTAAGCTGCAAAGCCAGTAAAAGCGGGTCTTCCCCGCTTTTTTTGTGCCTGCTATTTATCTATAAGCACATGAGTGAATAGCTTTTTTGGTTAAATATACGCATTTCCTCGCAGCAAGGTCACACCACGAAATAAAGTCAAAAAAATACTTAAGAAGCGTAAAAAGTGGGTCGCTCTGAAAAAGTAACAACCGAGCCCATTGCCGTAAGGCGGCACTGTGGAACACTATTACATAGAGGACTGCTCTCATGGCAATGACCATCAACACTAACTTTGCATCAATGAATGCACAGCGTAACCTTACTAGCACTCAAGGTTCACTTAATTCTTCACTACAACGCCTATCTACTGGTCTTCGCATTAACAGTGCATCAGACGATGCTGCTGGCCTACAAATCGCAAACCGTATGGACTCTCAAGTTAACGGTCTTAAAGTAGCGCAACGCAACGCGAACGATGGCATCTCTATGTCACAAACGGCTGAAGGTGCACTGCAAGAGTACACTAACATCCTACAACGCATGCGTGACCTGTCTGTGCAATCTAAAAACGGTACTAACTCAGATTCTGACCGTGCAGCACTAGACAAAGAATTCCAAGCGATGGGTAAAGAACTTAGCCGTATCCAAGAGACAACTACTTACGGTAAAGGTGAGAGTTTGTTTGAAAAGCTTAACACGGGTGTTGATTTCCAAGTGGGTGCAGATGTTAAAACAGTAGATGCGTCTAAATTAAGCAAATCAAATTCAACACAAGCAATTAACGACACGCTAGCTAAGCTTGGCGTTAAATCTGATTCTGCACAAAAAAACACAGATGTTACAGCTGTTGAAACTAAGTTAACAGCGCTTAAAGCTCTTACTGATGGCACTAAATCTGCAGATATCACAGCGCTTGGTGGCAAGGCTGATGCAGAAAAATTCCTAAAAGATATGGGAATTGATGCTGCAGTAGAAGATGGTGCGACTCCTGGTACAAATGTTAAAATCACGCTTGCAACTGGCGGTAAAGATGCAGCAACTAAACTAGAAGCGTTAGCTACTGCGGCGAAAGGCCTAACAGAAGATGCAGGTACAAATGGCGGTGTGAAACTACCAACTGCTGATGCTGACGGTAATTTCGACATGTCTGCTCTTCAAACGGCAATGACTGGTGCAAAAGTTGACACTACTGCATTTAAAGATCCAAATGTTATCAACGTTCAAGTAGATAGCGCAGCACTAGATACGTCTAAACTTGGTAATGTAAAAGACATCGCTGGTTCTGAAACTGCAATTAAAGAAATTGATGCAATGATCGAGAACGTTGGCGCTGTACGTGCTGACCTTGGTGCGACTCAAAACCGTTTCCAATCAACTATCAACAACCTTGGCAACATCTCTGAGAACATGTCTGTTGCGAAAGGCCGCATCATGGATGCTGACATCGCTGCAGAATCTGCAAACATGACTAAGCAAAACACTATGATGCAAGCAGGTATCACAGTGCTTTCTCAGGCAAACCAAATGCCAAGCATGGTTTCTCAACTACTACGTTAATCGTCACCCACTCCAATGGGCGTTAACCAACGTTGAATGTATAAAGCGGAAGTTTTACTTCCGCTTTATTTTTATCACAAGCCTGAAACTCACCCAAAACAACAAAATCAACAACTTAAAGTTGGTATGAACTTTGCTTTATACGCGTAGGTATAGGGCGCTTCCTACCACATTCCCCTTTTGAATGGAGATAGCACAGCATGATAATGACAGGTATTGGTTCCGGTATTGATTATGAATCAATGATTAGCGCCATCATTGCTGCCGAACGTGCCCCAAAAGACAATCAGCTGAACCGTCAAGAGGGTATGAACAAAGCTGAAATGGAAGCGCTGAAAGAAATTCAGAACACCATTAACGGCTTTCGTGACACAGTAGAAGATCTTGGCTCAAAGCGAGAACTAGAAAAACTAAAAGCTATTTTGAGCAATGAAGACTTCTTAAGTGTGGCAGTGGATGCCAATGCGGTTGCGGGTGAATATGCTTTTGATGTGAAGCAGTTAGCAACAGCGCAGCGTGATCAGTTACTTAAAGCCGGTGCTGATGAAACCTTCACCCAAGGGGTGATTAAATTTGGTGAAGTCGGCAAAGAAGTGACGGTTGATATTGCCAAGCTGCAAGCGGATTTAATCGCCGCACAAGACACCAAAACGCAAGAGCTAACCGACAGCCAACTTGAATCAGTGGCCAAAAAACACGGCTATGACTTAACCGTTCCAGCTGAAAAAGCGGAAGCGGAAAAGGCACTGACCGATCCTGCTCATGCCAATTACGACAAAGATCGTCACGACAGCTATCAAAGTCGTTTAGACGCAATTACGACAGAAAAAACACGCTTACAAAACGATGGCGTTAAATTCGAAGAAATCCAACAGGCGATTAATAACGACCCTAAAAATGATTTCGCTAAAGCGACATTGGTGCGCAGTGGTGACAATGTCAGTCTGGTATTGAATGCGAAAGATACCGGTAATGCAAACAGCATTAACTCAATAGATGTATCTGGTTTTACGCCGTCACCAAGCGTTGATTCTACCGTCGTTAATCTTCAAGCCGCACAAGATGCCGAGGTGATGTTTGGCTCGATGACACTGACATCGGCCAGCAACAAAATGGAAAATGTCATTGATGGCATGACCCTGAATTTAAAAGCCGTGGGTGCCGTCAACGTCAAGGTAGAAGCGGATCAGAGTGGCGTTAAAGACACCATTAAGACTTTTGTTGATGAATACAACAAGATTATCGAAACCGTTAATACCTACACCAAGTCGAGCGAAGATGGCGCGGCAGCGCTGTCGGGTAACGCGTCAGTGCGAAGTATGGTTAGCCGTTTACGCGGTGTGATTTCGGATGAATACGGCGCATCAACGTTTAGCACTTTGTCCCAGTTGGGTATTACCACTAGCCAAAAAGGCGTGTTGGAAATCGACAACACCAAGCTCGATAAAGCCATCGAAGATGACTTTGAGCAAGTGGCTAACTTGTTCATAGGTACCGACACCCAGCCCGGCATGATGGATAAGATGCTGGTGGTGTTAGATGACTACCACAAAAATGGTGGTATCTACGATCAGCGTACCGATCAGCTGGAATACAACAACAAAACTTTGCAAAAAGATCGTGAACAGCTTGATGAACGCATGAAAGCCAAGACGATCACCTTACGTGATTACTACGCACGTATGGATAGCCAAATTGCCAATATGAACCAAACCCAAAGCATGTTGATTGGCATGCTTAGCTAATAACGAAAAGAATTCAAATAATGATGAACCCAGAAGGCCTTGGTGCCTACCAGCAATCGCAAAACCATGCCCAAGCGGCATCAGCTAGCCCACACCGTTTGATCCAAATGCTGTTGGAAGGTTTGCTTGATAATTTAAGCCGCGCTCGTGGCTTTATGGAACGCGGCCAAGTGGCTGATAAAGGCATGATGATCACTAAATGCCTCGACATTTTAAACGGCCTAAGTTCAGTGTTGGATGAGCAAAAAGGGGGCGAGGTTACCCAAGAGCTATTCCGCTTATATGACTACTGCGGCCGTCGCTTATTTGAAGCGAATTTACAAAACGATATGGCGGCGATTGATGAAGTCAGTCGTTTAATTCGTGACATCTTGGATGGCTGGGTGGTGCTAAAACCTGATCGTATTCAGGTAGCGAATGAAGATTGAGCGGCAACTAGAGAGTATTCTCCAGCACTTTAAGCAAGCGTTAGTGGCGGAAGATTGGGATAAGTTAGCAGCCTTGGATACTAAGTTGCAGCAAGCCTTACCTAAATTAAAACAAGCGCCACTGGCTTCTGAAGTAAAAGCGAAGTTAGCTGAAATTAATCAATTTTATAGTCTGATGATTGCACGCGGAGAATCGGAAAAAAGCGAGATCCGTGCGCAAATACAGCAACAGCAAACCAATACCGAAGGGATGCAGGCCTACCTGCAGAATCGTTGAGAATCATTTAATGCAATCCATAGCCAATCAGTCGACACGTCAAAGCTCTGTATCAAGTTCAGCTTCAAGTTCTGCCTCAAGCGCTAGCGCATCCAATGCCAACCCTATTGTTAAAGGGAATTCGCCATTGGATAAACCAATGGGCTTTCAACAATTTGAGCAGAAACTGAACCAAAGCGAACTTCGCCAGAATGCGATGAAAAAGGCTGATGCAAAGGCGAAAGAAAAAAATGACAACGATAACGAACTAAAAGCAGATGAAGCTGCACAACCAGCTGCGGGCTTTGTGGTGTCGGATGCGTATTTAGCGCAGTTAAAGCAGATGCTAAATGGTAATACGGCAGGCCATGACGGTGAGCAATTAACATCGGCTGGGTTACCGCAACGTCAAGTACAAGTGGGGTCGCTAACAACCATGAATGCGATGCCTTTTAAAGGTGCGCAAGTGATGGACGCGAATGCGGCTCAGCAAGCAGATCTGAAAATGCAGGGGCAACTGCCGCAAGATCTTGCTGACATTGTTGCAGCCAAAAAAGGCGGTGCTGCGGCGCAGGCGGAATTACTGCAAGCGCTCCGCCAGCAATTATCGGATATGCCGAAGGCGGACCTTAACAGTGCCGCATTAGAGCGTCTAATTGCGGCAACGCAAACGCATGGTCAAAATTTACAAGCATCACTATCGCCAGCGACACAACTACACAATACAGCGGCAGAGCAAGCAACAAAAATGGCACCGCAACAATTTCAAGCCAGTGTGGATATTACACAGCCTGATTGGGGTAAGGATCTGGTTGATCAACTGCGATCGCGAATGCAGTTCAGTAAGACCGATCATTTACAACAAGCCCATGTTCGCTTAGACCCGCCTGAATTGGGCAAGCTAGACATTAATCTACGGATGGAAGGTGACAAAGTGTCGGTGCATTTCACCGCGGCTCACCCCCAATTACGTGAAGCTTTGCTAGCCAATGCCGAACGCTTGCGGTTTGACTTCGAAGGCGGGCAATTGCAGCTGGGTGACGTGTCTGTTTCTAGTGGTAATCAACAACAAGGCCAACAATCACACTCGTCGTTCGACGGGCAAGATGATGTGGTGGCATCGAATAGCCGCACTGTTCTACAAGGTGGCGCATTAGACGGTTTAAAACGGTCTTCAAGTCGTTTTGAATCAATGATTTAAATTGTGGTGTTAGCAAAATAATGACAGAAGAAGTAAAACCAAAATCAAAATTGCCGCTAATAATCGCAGCTGGAGTGATAACACTCGCGTTAGCAGGAGGCGGAGGCTGGTGGTATGTCCAACAGCAAAAAGCCGTGGCTGTTGAAAATGCGGCTGTGCAAGCACTACCTGCCACAGCGTTGGTGAAAAAACCGGTATTTTTACCGTTAAAAAAATTCGTGATGAGCGTGAAAGGTGACGACCGTTTGCATTATTTAATGCTAGAGCTGTCGATCATGAGCTACAACGAAGATCAGCTGAAAGTGCTGGAAGATTACATGCCGGTGATCCGCAATGCGGTGATCACCTTGGTGAGTGGTAAAGATTATGAATCACTCTCGGCACAAGGTGTTATCCCTGTTCTGCAATCTGAATTAAAAGATTATCTCGGCAAGGTGATGAATGAAATGAATTCAAGTAATGGCATCGACCGAATCCTGATCACCAAAATGGTCATCCAATAGGAGCGCCCATGCAGAATGCAGCTATGTATGACCCTCAAGGGGTTAACGCGTATCAACAGCATCAGCAGCTTGGTCAAAAAGCGCAAGAACAACGCTTATTAACCAAGTATGCCGGACTGGTACGCCGGGTTGCTCGCCATATGACACCACAAGTGAATGCCGTTATCTCAATGGAAGATATGGAGCAGATCGGCTTGATGGCGTTATTGGATGTGATCCGCCGTTATCCTGATGAAAGCGATGAAGCGTTAGAACGTCTTGCGGTACAGCGCATTCGCGGTGCAATTTTGGATGAGCTACGACGAATGGATTGGCGTTCTCGTCGTTATCGTCAACGTGGCTATGAACTGCGTGATGCTGAGCGAGCGTTGAGTCGTCGCTTAGGACGATCGCCGAGTGATGCTGAATTAGCGACGGAACTTGATGTTGAGTTAAGTGAAGTTTATCGCCGTCGAGTGGATGTTCAAGCAGAAAGTTTAGGTAGCTTTGAGTCTTTACAAGAAGATGGTGAACAATTTTTTGGGTTGAGCTTTCAGTGCCAAGCACATGAAAAGGCCGAGCTAAAAAATGCCATGGTCAAGGCGTTATCCCGACTGAGTGAACGTGAACAAATCATGCTGAATTTTTACTACGAGCATGAAATGAATTTAAGAGAAATCGCGCTGGTTTTTGAATTAACAGAGGCGCGTATTAGCCAAATTCACAAGAAAGCCTTGAAGACGTTACAGGCGACGTTAGCGGATTGGCGAGAAGTAGTTTAACGGAGTTATAGCATGCAACTTATCATTGGTTTTGTCATTGTCTTCGGGTCCATTGTTTATGGCTATACCCATGCCTCGGGGCGAATGCTGGCACTTTGGCAACCGGCAGAATTTGTCATTATTCTGGGGGCCGGTTTTGGCGCGATGGTGATTTCTAACCCGCCATACGTGCTTAAAAATATCCTAACCCGTTTAAAGATGATGTTTGGGAAAGGCTACGGCGAATCTTTCTTTAAATCCGTATTAGAGTTGATGTACGAATTACTGGAAGTTATTCGTAAAGATGGCATTAAAAAGCTCGATGACCATATTGAAAATCCACAAGGTAGCGATATTTTCAGTAAGTACCCTGAGGTGACTAAATCAAATGTTCTAGTGAGTTTTATTACCGATAACTTGCGAATGATGGCAATGGGTAAAATGAGCCATCATGATTTAGAAGCGGTATTGGAACTGGAGTTACATGCGCTAGAAGAAGACTTACTTCGTCCATCTAAAGCTTTGGGCAAGGTAGGTGAAGCCATGCCTGGTTTCGGTATTGTCGCAGCAGTATTGGGTATTGTTGTGACCATGCAGAGCATTGGTGGGGCCTTGGCCTTGATTGGTGTCAAAGTGGCTGCGGCGTTAGTGGGTACTTTCTTCGGTATTTTAATGTGCTATGGCGTATTTGAACCGATTGCAGCCAGCATTGCTAACCAAGTGAAAAAAGAGATGATGGCGTTAAATATGGTTTCTGCAATTTTGGTCACCCAAGCGCAAGGAAAACCAACACTGCTGGCGTTAGATGCTGGACGCAAAGTGCTGCATTCTGAATATAAACCATCGTTTATTACGATGGAAAAATGGGTTTCTGGAGACTGATAACGTGAGCAAAGAACCTCATATCATCATCGTCAAAAAGAAAAAACGCGGTCATCACGATGAACACCACGGTGGAGCGTGGAAAGTCGCGTTTGCCGATTTCGCAATCGCGATGATGGCGTTTTTTATGGTGCTGTGGATCATGGAAATTGCATCCAAAGAAGAGCGTGAAGAAATTCAATACCGACTGCAACATAGCAGTGTCTTCGACAATATGGAGAACGTGTTTGACGTCGCTAACAGCCCGTTCCCGATTGACTTTGGCGGTGAGGCATCACCATTTGAAAACCCAGTTCAGTCGAATTTAAGCGGCAATAATAAATTAGACTCTTCATTACACCAGCAGATCCCAGAAGGGAAAGTCGGTGCTAATGCAGGCCGTGGTTCAAAGCTGAATTCGATGATTGCGGGTAAGCACTTATCAACGGCGCAGCTGATGATGTTGGCGAATGAGCTGAAATCGGTGACTGATGCTCTGTCTGCCTCTGAAAATGTGGTGCTGGAAATTGTCCCGCAGGGGCTACGTATTTTGATCCAAGATAGTACCAAGCATTTTATGTTTGAGCGGGGAAGCTCAAATATGACACCTTTCTTCGAAGATATGTTATATAGCTTAGCGCCAATATTAGGCCAGATTAAAAATCGGATGGTGATCAGTGGCCATACCGATGTAACTCGATTCCATCGTGATACATACTCTAACTGGGAACTGTCTGGTGAGCGGGCATTAAAAGCACGCCAAACCTTAGTTAGTTCTGGTTTACCACAAGGCAATGTCTTGCAGGTGGCTGCGATGGCTGAGCGAATGTTGGTTAATGAAAATGATCCGAAAAGCGGTAAAAACCGTCGGATCGAGATGATGATATTAACCAAAGAGGCAGATACCCAGCTGGCCTTGTTGTTTGGTCAAGGTCCTGCAGTGACCGATTCGCCTGCGTTGCAGCAAGCGCGTAACTTTGCAGAATCGAACCAGCCAGTAAGCCGTTTAGAGGTCATGCTGAATTAATAGTTAAGTAGAAGAGCATGATGCCGATAATATTCATATCAATGAGTGTTTTGCTAAGTGTTTGATTGAATTGAAAGCCGGAGGTGGCGTGGCTACCTTCGGCTTCTCTGTTTGTTATTGATAATAAAAATTGCGAGTGAAAAATATGACAGTTTCTGCGTTTACCTTTGCGGTTGATGACGGTTCTACAAATGTAAAAGTAAGCTGGATTGAAAGTACTCAGCTTAAGACGATTATTTCGCCGAACTCTTTCCGTAAAGATTGGAAAAGTGCGGCGCTGCGTCGTGATAAGAAGGTGTTTAACTACACCATCGGCACCACGAAGTACACGTACGATGCAACGTCAGATAAAGCGTTAGAAACAACGCATGTCGATTATCAATACGATGATTTAAACCTGCTTGGTGTTCACCATGCGCTGTTGCAAACCGGTGTAACACCTTGTCCAGTTCGTTTAGTGGTTACCTTGCCAATCACTGAGTTTTATAACGCGGAAGATTGCCAGCGTAACGAAGCGAACATTGAGAAAAAACGTCAAAATTTGATGCGTGAAATTGCGTTGAATAAAGGCGATCTGTTTGAGGTTGTTGATGTTGTTGTGATGCCTGAAAGTGTACCAGCAGTATTGTCGACGTTAATGGATTCTAACTGTAACGAATTCACTCGCTCATTGGTTGTTGACTGTGGCGGTACGACCCTTGATATGGGTGTGGTCGTTGGTGAATTTGACGATGTATCTGCGGTTTACGGTAACAAAGAAATTGGCGTTTCTATGGTGACGGATGCGGCGCGTAAAGCACTAGCCGCCGCCGATAGTGATGCAAGTTACTTAGTGGCGAATGAGCTGATTAAGCGTCGTTATGATATGGACTTCGTACGAGAAGTAGTTAATGACGAATCTCAGATTGATGTGATTCTGACTAAGATTGAAAACAAGATCCAAGAACTTGGAACCTCTGTTGCCTACGAAGCGAAGAAGTTTGCCAAAAATCCTAACCGTGTTTACCTAGTGGGTGGTGGCGCACCGTTAATTGCACCTGCACTGAAAGAAGCGTATGCGACCTTAGGTGATCGTGTTGTGCTGGTTAACGATGCACAGTCTGCACTTGCACGTGAATTGTGTATTTACCACAGCGATTTTGACGATCTAGAAGTCGAGCCAGAATCATTGATAGAGGTTGAGGATGAGTAGCCAATTAAAACGGGTTAATTATTCGATCTATCTTGATTTAGTTAAATCTCAGTCCGACCGCTTTGCGGTCGGGGTGATGCAAAAGTGGGTCGATGAGCGTAAGCAGTTAGTCGAAAACCCGTCGGATGCAGCCGCGCTGCATTCGAGTTTGCATATGCACAAAACCATTTATCTGGCGGGTATGTATATGTATCTGCTAAGCCCAGTATTAAGTCAGGGTTTAGTGGATAACTTGGGTAAGGATACCGTTGATATTCCAACACTACGACGTCAACTTGAAATCTGTGGGTTTCAGTTAGATGGCGCGGAAAGTTCCGATATTTCGGGGATGTTGGAGCAGTTACAAGGTGCGGTTGATTTAAGTTCGGTAAACCAAGGTTTAGCGCAACTTCAGCAGAGCGTGACTCAGTTAGGTCAAGCTCAACGCGAAGATCGTGAAAACCAAGCATCGAGCGAAGAATGTACGGCAGAAACTGACTTATCTGAAGCCAGTTTAATGGCTGTTACACAGGCGATGCAGGCCCAATTTAGACCGCTTCATTCACAGTTGATGGAAGTGGAAGCGCGTCTGTCTGGTCAGGATTGTACTTCGACAGAAAAAGCGGAAATTATTCGCGCGATGTCGGAACAACAAGCTATTGCTTTGGATCAGCAAACCCAGCAATTAGAAGAGATCAAAGCGCTATTAGAGGCGCAGAAACAAGCCTCGGCATTAGCGTCGGCTCAGGCTGAAAATGCAGAGAAAGTGTCGCAAGAAATGGCTGAGCTGAAAGCCATGCTGAAAGCACAAACCCAAATGATCCGTAATTTATCATTGAATGCGCCAGCGGCAGAGCCCAAAGCTACACCGCAGGATAATGAAGCCGATCTTTCACAGCGTATTGCCAATGTGCAAAAGATTAAAAAGAAAGGTTTATTCTAGGCGTTGCCCGTGTAATACCGTCTTGCTGAACTGTGATCCCCCTGATTGAGTGATAACTGTCCTGTCGTTAACATGGCTTAACGGAGAGTTAACACGGTTAGGGGTGTTCATGACGCAAGGATGGGTCGTTGTACCAGTATCACTGATGTACCTAGGGGTACTGTTTTTTATCGCTTGGTATGGTGATAAAAAAAACACATGGCTTGCGCGCTGGCGCCCTTGGATTTATAGCTTATCGATCGCGGTCTATTGTACCTCGTGGACCTTCTATGGCACGGTCGGACAAGCTAGCCAAGATACGTGGTCATTCCTTCCTATTTATCTCGCCCCTATTCTTGTCTTTACGCTGGGCTGGCGCATTCTGGCTCGTCTGATCCTCATCGCTAAACGTGAACACATTACCTCGATTGCTGACTTTATTGCTGCTCGTTATGGGAAGTCGCAAGGGCTTGCTGTGCTTGTTACTGTGATTGCAGTGATTGGCATTTTGCCTTATATCGCCTTGCAACTACGGGGTATCACCATGGGGCTGACTCAAATTGCACCTGACTTGGGGGCGCAATTTAGCTTCGGGGCTGGAGTGTCTTTTGATACCGCTTTGGTGGTGACCTTGTGTATGGCAGCCTTCACTGTGCTGTTTGGCACTCGTCATATTGATACCACCGAACACCATCGTGGCATGATGATGGCGGTGGCTTTTGAGTCGCTCATTAAATTAGGGGCGTTTCTTATTGTGGGGGGCTTTGCGGTTTGGTTGCTGATTGAACAACCGGGCTGGACGGTTAGCGCCCAGCAACATATCGCTACCAGTTCGTTGAATATCGGTAGTTTCCTAATCCATACCTTGCTGACCATGGCGGCGATTATTTGTTTGCCACGCCAGTTTCACACTATCGTCGTCGAAAATAATAGAGCGCAAGATCTACACAAAGCGCGCTGGATATTTCCTGGCTATTTAGTACTAATGGGGATCTTTGTGCTGCCGCTTGCTTTAGCTGGTGAAGCACTGATCCCGCAAGTATCGGCTGATACCTACGTGATAAACCTGCCGTTATTACAAGGTGCTGAGAATATTGCACTACTGGCGTTCTTAGGCGGAACCTCGGCAGCCAGTGGCATGGTGATAGTGTCTACTATCGCGTTAGCCATCATGGTGTCGAATGATCTTGTTTTGCCTTTGTTGCTAAGACGTTTACGTATTTCGGACCGACGGTTTTCTGCGTTTTCTGGTTTACTGCTTAATATCCGTCGTGCCCTTATTTTGGTGTTACTACTGGCGGCATGGGGGTTTTATCAAATTCTCGATAATATCCCGTCGTTATCGGCGATTGGCTTATTGTCTTTTGCTGCTATCGCGCAATTTTCTCCCGCATTACTGGGGGGGATCTACTGGCGAGAAGGTAATCGTAACGGGGTATACGCTGGACTAATTGGTGGTATCACCATCTGGGTGATCACCATGATGACTCAAACCGGCATGCTCGCAGGTACGGCTGAAACCAATGTGTTGTTATGGCTACTCACGCCACCGTCATTACCAATATTGGAAGTGCTTACTACGGTTGATTGGGGCATGTTGCTTAGCTTAATGGTTAACATCAGCTTGTACGTATTGGTGTCAGTATTTACCCGTTCATCACTGACTGAACGGTTACAGGCCGCGACATTCGTCGGTGCGCCATTACCTGAAACGGACGATGTTAGCTTATATCAAAGTCGCGTGACGGTTGGTGAGCTTGAGATGCTAGCGGCACGTTTTGTTGGCCGTAAACGAGCTCGAAAGGCGTTTCGCCAATTTTCAGAACAACACCGAGGCACCTTAACATCAGAACTGCAAGCCAGTGCAGCTTTGATCCGTCATACCGAACGGGTGTTAGCTGGCGTGTTTGGTGCGTCCTCTGCGAGGTTAGTACTTACTTCCGCATTAAAAGGTCGCAATATGCAGCTTGAAGAGGTCGCGACCATCGTTGATGAAGCCTCTGAGTTATTCGATTTTAGTCGCGGTTTATTACAAGGGGCGATTGAGCATATTAATCAAGGTATTGCTGTCGTGGATAAGCAGCTGAGGTTAGTGGCGTGGAATCAGCGCTATTTAGAATTGTTCACCTTCCCTGCTGGGTTAATCCAAGTTGGTCGTCCAATCGCTGATGTGATTCGATATAACGCTCAACAAGGTTTGTGTGGCACGGGTGATCCTGAAAAGCATGTGGCAAAAAGGGTTGAGCACTTACAGCGAGGCACTGCTCATACCTCATCACGCATTCGTAGTGATGGGCAAGTGATCGAAGTACAAGGCAACCCTATGCCCGGTGGCGGATTTGTGATGAGCTTTTCTGATATCACGGCATTTCGCCAAGCCGAGCAAGCCTTGAAAGAAGCCAACGAAAACTTAGAAGCCCGGGTGCAGAAACGTACTCAAGAGCTTGAATTATTGAATCGAAAACTGGTGACGGCGACGCAACAAGCGGAACAACAATCCCATTCAAAAGGCCGTTTCTTGGCCGCTGTTAGTCATGATTTAATGCAGCCGTTAAATGCGGCGCGTTTGTTTTCATCGTCACTGAGTGAAGTGACCAAAGAGAAAGAGAGCCGAAAATTAGCGCATAATATTGAAAGTGCCTTGGAGGCTGCTGAAGATCTGATTGGGGATTTACTGGATGTATCGCGGTTAGAGGCCGGCAAGTTGCAGGTTAATGTGCATGCTTTTCCTCTGAGTGATGTGTTTAATACGCTAGAGGCTGAGTTTGGTGCGTTAGCGAAGCAGCAAGGGATCAATTTCAATGTCGTTAGCACTAAGGTGGTTATTCAATCGGACCCTAAATTATTGCGCCGTGCTTTGCAGAATTTTTTGACCAACGCATTTCGTTATAACCCGAAAGGTAAAGTGACGCTGGGGGGAAGGCGTATACAAGGGCAATATCGGATTGAGGTTTGGGATAATGGGCCTGGTATTCCTAAAGCGAAACAAGCCAGTATCTTTGATGAGTTTACGCGACTAGATCGCGGTGATATTGAACATGGACTCGGGCTTGGCTTAGCAATAGCTCGTGGGATCGGGCGCGTGCTTGACCATCCGTTGTCTCTGCGCTCTTGGGTTGGTAAGGGGACAGTATTTGCCTTAACAACGGAGCGAGGGCAAGTAGCAGCGAAGGTGAAGCCTTTGGTCATGATACCTTCTCGTCCAGCACTCGATGGCGTTAAAGTTCTGTGCGTGGATAATGAATCCGATATTTTACTGGGAATGGAAACCTTGCTAGGGCGTTGGGGGTGTGATGTCCGTTTAGCAGAAAATATCTCTGATGCGATGCAACATCTCGATGATGGCTGGTATCCAGCATTTGTATTAAGTGATTACCATTTAGCCAAAGAGCAAACCGGTCTGCATGTTTTACAACAATGTCGTTTACGGTTAGGTACAACGTTTAAAGGTGCAATTATTAGCGCAGATCGCACGACAGAAACTCAAAAGATGATTAGAGGATATGGTTTTAGTTTTATAAGTAAGCCTGTGAAACCATTAAAGTTACGGGCAGTTTTATCTTAAAAATAAAAGTCTTAAAAAAGGAGAGCTTTTTGTTCTACGTGGCTTTTACATTTATGAAAAGTGGTCGCTTTATATTATTGAAGATTTCACTCATAATAAAGTTTAATGTTAACATGCATTTTTTAATGGAATAAATAGATTGGATTCATGCAGGGAATTTATTAATATCATTAACACTAAAAGCTATTATTAAAATAAAAGTGTGATCTTGAGGGAATAGTTGGTGTACACCATCTGAGATAAGATTTTCGCTAATTATATATATTTGTAAATTACTAAATAAATACAACGTGTTAGAAGTGAGAGCCAATGTTTCGTTCCTATGCAGTTTTTTCATCTGATCACCCTTGGGTTCATAGAATTATTCTATTACTTACGCTGGTTTTCACTATATTATGTGTATATATGACGCTGGTAGAAGAGAATGTTTTGTTTTTACCACTATTCTTAGTGCCATTATTGATGACGCTTCTTTTTGGTAAATCATCAGACTACAAAAGAAAATTCCTTCATAGCAACTAGTGGCATTTACTGTTGGCTTTATCGTGCTTTTATGTCTCGTTAATAAGACATCGCGGTGGTTTAAGATGTCGAAAATATGAATGGTCTTACTTTTAGAGTATTAAAAATAAAAACGGAGCAATTACTCCGTTTTTTCTTATTGTTCTCTTTAATCATTAATGGTCGTGTGCTTCGCCAGCGCCTTTAGGGTAACGAATTGATTCCACCATATCTTGTACTTCTTTTGGTACTTCCGCGGTAAATTTATTAACCACAATCGATACCACAAAGTTCAAACACATTCCTAACGTGCCAATACCTTCAGGACTGATGCCAAAGAACCAGTTTTCAGGGGTACTTGCTGCTGGATTGATGAACTTAAAGTAAATGATGTAAGAGGCGGTGAAGGTGATGCCACTTAACATGCCCGCGATGGCTCCTTCTTTGTTCATCTGCTTATAGAAGATGCCCAGAATAATGGCAGGGAAGAAAGATGCTGCGGCTAAGCCAAACGAGAACGCAACAACTTGAGCGACAAACCCTGGCGGATTAATACCCAGATACCCTGCACCGACAATCGCCACAGCGGCACCGATACGTGCGGCCATTAGTTCTTGTTTATCGGTCATATCTGGCTTAAAACCTTTCTTGAGTAAATCATGTGAAATCGAGGTTGAAATCACCAGCAGCAAGCCTGCAGCTGTTGATAGGGCTGCGGCTAAACCACCTGCGGCCAATAGTGCGACAACCCAGTTAGGTAGATTTGCCAGCTCAGGGCTTGCCAGTACGATAATGTCACGGTTGATGTTCATCTCGTTACGCTCATCGCCCGAGTAGAACATCCTGCCATCGCCGTTTTTATCTTCCCATTTAACCAGTCCTGTTTTCTCCCAGTTAGTCACCCAGCCTGGTGCTTGTTCAGCCGTGACACCTTGCATTTCAGGACCATTGATAGTCTGAATCATATTGATACGTGCAAATGCAGCAACCGACGGTGCCGTGGTATAAAGTAGTGAGATAAACAACAATGCCCAGCCTGCAGAAATACGGGCATCTTTTACGCGAGGCACAGTAAAGAAGCGAATGATAACGTGAGGTAATCCTGCGGTACCTACCATCAAGGCTGCACAGATGAAGAACACATCAACCATACTTTTGGAGCCATCGGTATAGGCGGTAAAGCCGAGCTCGGTGGTCAAGCCATCAAGCTTATCCAGTACATAGGTTTCTGACCCTGTGAGTGTTGAGCCTAGGCCGAGTTGTGGCACTGGGGTACCTGTCATCATGATTGATGTGAAGATTGCTGGCACTAAGAAAGCAAAAATCAGAACACAAAATTGTGCAACTTGGGTGTAGGTAATGCCTTTCATACCGCCTAAAACTGCATAGAAGAACACAATACCCATCCCAATGATGATACCCATGTTGATATCAACTTCGAGGAAGCGAGCAAATACTACGCCCACACCACGCATTTGACCTGCTACGTAAGTAAACGAAACGAAAATGGCACAAAAGACGGCAACCATACGTGCAGTTCTGGAGTAGTAACGTTCTCCGATAAAATCGGGCACAGTGAATTGGCCAAATTTTCGTAGATAAGGCGCAAGGCATAACGCAAGTAGGACATAGCCGCCCGTCCACCCCATCAGATACACACCACCGTCATAGCCGACGAAAGAAATAATACCTGCCATTGAAATAAACGATGCTGCCGACATCCAGTCTGCTGCTGTTGCCATCCCGTTTGCGACAGGGTGAACACCACCGCCCGCGACATAAAACTCACTGGTGGAGCCAGCACGTGCCCAGATGGCAATGCCGATATACACCGAGAAAGTAAAACCAACTAAAATAAACGTCCAAGTTTGAATATCCATGAAATAACCTCTTAGTCTTCCTGTACGTTGAACTTACGATCCAGTGCGTTCATACGCATCACGTAGACAAAAATCAGGGCGACAAAGGTATAGATAGCTCCCTGCTGTGAGAACCAAAAACCCAGTTTAAAGCCACCGATTTGAAAGTTGTTGAGGACATCCACAAATAAGATCCCTGCGCCATATGAGACTAAGAACCAAATGGCCAATAACGATCCCATCGTTGCGAGGTTTTCTCGCCAGTAGGCTTGTGCATGTTCCTTGGATTCAAACGCCATTGTTATCTCCTTACACGTTACGAAAGTAAAAACGCAATTTGCACGTTAATAAAATGTTACGTAACGACAATAGCAATGAATAATGAAAGACACAGTGCAACTTTAGTCGAGGGATAAACGACAAAATCGCCACGAATACGGCGATTTTGTGAGGTTAGCGAATATTTCGAGGTGTTAATGAAATGTTGCGTTAGCCTAAGGTCTAACCCATGATGTAAAAATCTTTTATGCCAACCAGCAGGTTATTGACTGCAACGGCCGCGAGTATTAACCCCATGACTCGGCTGATGATCGCCGCGCCCACTGTGCCAATGTATTTCTGGATCTTATTAGCACCGAGTAATAGCAATAACGTGATGGTTAACACGGCTAGCATGACTAAGGTTGTCATTATTTGATCACCCAGTGCATAGCGGTTGTTATCCGTCAGCATGACGACGGCCATCATAGCGCCCGGAGAGGCGATAGAAGGGATCGCTAGTGGATAAACCGCTAAATTGCCAAGCTCTGAATGTGCAACATCGTCTTGGCTTAATTTACATTCTTGGTCAACTTTGCCTTCACCAAAAATCATGGTGAGAGCAAATAAAAGTAAGACTAACCCACCCGCTGCTTGGAAGGCGGGAAGGGGAATTTGCATCGCTTCTAATAGGATCTGCCCCACGATAACAAAGAATAACAGTACGCCAGTCGCAATGCCTACAGCTTTTAATGCGACTAACCGGCGTTGATGTGCGGTGAGGTGGTTGGTTTGAGCAAGATAAACAGGAACAGAACCGATAGGATCAACGACGGCCCAAATAAGAACAAACTGGGTAACTAAAGCACTAAGCAAAAGAGCCTCCTTAAGATGATAGAGAGGAATTGTATGTAATTTGAGGGTTTAATCTGTATTTATTGCTAAGGATAGCAAAAAGGTATGACTTTTTATGAAAATATTGCGTACTTTGACCGTTTAAGTTGTTACAAAATACATGGTAACTTTAGCCATTAAAGCTAAAGGTATGCTATCCAATACTATTTATTGCTATATCCCTTTAAATATAAGGGAGTATTCGTTAGCTGCATCGATAGATGATACTGCTATCGATGCAATTAAATGATTGATGCTATAAATCCATTTGCTGTAGCAAAATTACTGCCTGAGTGCGATTTCTAACATTAAGTTTACGGAAAATGGCCGTCATATGGGCCTTAATTGTTGCTTCTGACACATTTAAGTCATAGGCGATTTGCTTGTTGAGCAAGCCATCAGACAGCATGCAAAGCACTTTGTATTGCTGAGGCGTTAGGGTGGCTATTCTCTCTGCTAATTCAGTATGCCCATCATCATCGGCTTCATTCATGCCTTCAGGGAAAAAGGGTTCGCCTTCTAAAACTTGGTTCAGCGCGGACACTAAAGCGCGCATGTCGCTAGATTTGGGGATAAAGCCAAATGCACCGTGGCTGCGTACTTGCTTCACCACACTGTGCTCTTCACTGGCAGAGATGACCACGATCGGTAGGTCGGGATGTTGGTTACGTAACTGAATCAGCCCTGACATGCCATTGGCACCCGGCATTTTTAAATCGAGTAGTAGCAAGTCGACATCAGTTTCTTCTTTATCGAGCAGGGTCAATAGTGAGTCGAGCGAGTCAGCTTCTAGTAGGTTGGCTCCACTGAAAGCCATATGTACCGATTGAAATAACGCATTACGAAACAGTGGGTGATCATCGGCAATGACAATAGTGTATTGGGCGTCCATATCCATCTCATTATTAATCCTTTTCTTTAAGCTATCACTGCCTTATAGCGAGATCAATTTGTTAACACTCAAGATCTGCGTTGGATCAGAGGTTGATAGTATTCGCTTGTGAAGGCACTGGCACTCTGGGTAATCGTGTGTGTTTTTCTGTTATTTTTTATCTGCTATTGAGCAAGTTAAGACTGATGATGTAGTTAAGGCGCTTCGCATGAAATCAATGAAGTGACTAATGTGCAAAGGGACATAGCCTAAGCGCTGATAAAGCATGTAAATAGGGCGTGGTGGTGAGTACCACTCTGGCATCATCGTCGTTAATCGCTGCTGGGCGATGGCGTCTGCCACAACATAATTTGGTAGGCAAGCGATGCCTAGTCCGCTAATAGTCGCTTGCTTAATGCTGTTAAGATCGGCAATGGCCATCCGTACTGGTGAGTTAAGCCAGACGGTTTGATTACTTTGCTTAGAAGTGAGTGCCCATTCAAATTCAGGCACACTGGCTAGGCGGGCATGAAGCTCTAGTTCTTCAGGAGTATGAGGTGTGCCTTGCTGTGCTAAATAGCAAGGGGAAGCAACCAAAATACGTTGTGATTCACCAATGGTTGCAGCCGCAAAGCTAGAATCTGGCTGCTGACCGACCCTAAACACTACATCATATTGTTCGGGGCTGTAATCGTGTTGCTGATTCGATAACTGATTCAACGATAACGTGACTTCAGGGTACTGCGCTAAGAACTGATTAAATAGTGGCATCAGTTGATAGGTAAGCAAACCAACAGGCGCGGAAATACGTAACGCGCCGCGTGGGGTGTTTTGGCTGCTGTCCTGAATTTCGCTGGTGGCGGCTTCTAAATCATCAATGAGAGGCTGACAGCGATCGAAGTAATTTTGGCCAAGCGGTGTCAGTGATACATTGCGGCTATCACGGATAACCAATTGGCTACCTAAGGTATCTTCTAGCCGTTGTAATCGACGGCTCAAGGTCGCAGGGGGGATATCCAGTGCACTGGCTGCGGCTCTGAAACTTCCTTGCTGAGCAATCGCAATTAGGGTGCGTAGGTCATCTAACTTCATACCATTTTTGCATCGCTGCATCACGCTTTTACCTCTATCGCATTAGGCGTGCTGTGACTACTATAAGGACTCAGGTTGTTCTGTCTTCAACCTGAATCTGTAGCAAAACACTGAGACATATCGAATAAGACACTGGGATTGGTGAGTTATTCGAGTAGAACACTAACGATGGGAATCCGTTGGTGTTCGGGTCTTCGCCCTAGGATGGGGCGGAGACAATAATTACCTTATTTTACCGCGTTTTTCTCCTGCTTTACTCCTTTCTTAATACATTAAAAACGTAACACTATTTTTCATTCTCTCTTGTTATTCAGCCACAATAAATCACCGCTTATAATGATAGTAAGTAAATACTAACCATGTTGAGTATACTTCAGCTTTTCAGTTGTTCTACCGATTCAATCTATCTCGCTGTTATTTATTTCAATGGCACAAAAAAGGCCACCCGAAGGTGACCTCATTCTGTTCTAGAACTTATATTTTCAAGCGATTAAAGAATCATACCGCCGAATAAGAAGCCTAGTGCAACCGAAGTTGAAATGGTCACCACACCAGGAATAAAGAACGGGTGGTTAAATACCAAGTTACCGATACGGGTAGAGCCTGTGTCATCCATCTCAACTGCCGCTAGTAGCGTTGGGTAAGTAGGAAGTACGAACAGTGCACTTACTGCTGCAAACGATGCGATAGCAGTAAGAGGAGCAACACCGATAGCCAATGCAGCAGGCATTAGTGCGACAGTGGTTGCGCCTTGAGAGTAAAGCAGCATAGAAGCTAGGAACAATACGATAGCTAGCATCCATGGGTAGTCACTCAGTAGTGAAGCGGCTACTTCTTTAATGCCATCAACGTGTGAGTTAACGAACGTAGAACCTAACCATGCCACACCTAGTACACAGATACATGCTGTCATACCAGAGCGGAACGTTGGCGCTGCTGCGATTTTTGATGCGTCGATTTTAGTGAATGTCACGATAGCCGCTGCTGCTGCCAGCATTACTGTCATGATAGCTTCGTTACGACCCAGTGCTGGGTTCTCAATTAGACCAACAGAGCTTGAAATTGCTGCTGCGTAGCACACTACAAATGCGATAGCCGCTAGGAAGATGTAAGTCGCAGTTTTTGCTGTTGGCAAAATCTGACGCTTTTCAGTACCTTTTAGCTTAATCAGACCTTTCTCTAGACGTTCTTGGTAGATAGGGTCGTCTTTTAGTTCACAGCCAAGGAAGTTAGCAACAAACGCACCAGCCATACATGCTAGGAAAGTCGTTGGAATACAAATCGCAAGCAGGGTTAAGTAACCCACGCCTAGTGGCTCAAGCAGACCTGAGAAGAACACAACTGCCGCTGAAATTGGCGATGCAGTGATAGCGATTTGAGATGCAACAACGGCGATAGAAAGTGGACGAGAAGGACGAACGCCTTGCTCTTTAGCAACTTCAGCAATAACCGGAAGGGTAGAGAAAGCCGTGTGGCCTGTGCCCGCCATCAGTGTCATTAGGTATGTCACGATAGGCGCGTAGAAAGTGATGTGTTTAGGGTTTTTGCGAAGGAAGTTTTCTGCTATTTCAACTAGCCAGTCCATACCACCAGCCACTTGCATTGCGGCGATTGCGGTAATAACTGACATGATAATAAGGATTACATCTACGGGGATAAAAGATTGACTCGTGGGCACGCCTAAAAAGAGCGATAACACAATGACACCAGCGCCACCTGCCAAACCAATACCAATACCACCGATACGTGCGCCTAAATAAATAAACGCGAGAACAACAAAGAGTTCTACACCAATCATAGGGATCTATCCTGTCTTAAAGTTAATCAAAAAAATAAAAGGGGGGAATCTGTAGCAAAGAAGGGCGGACACTCGTCCTGAATATCCGCCAAATTTTAATTTATATTACGAGGGCCGTTACTATTAGTTGTAACGTTTTGCTTTGTATTCTGGGTGCATCAAGTTTTGTACTGAGAAGATGTCGTCTAGTTGTTCTTCAGTTAGAAGACCACGCTCTAGTACTACTTCACGTACATTCTTACCTGTTTCCGCACAAATCTTACCAACGATGTCGCCTTCGTGGTGGCCGATGAATGGGTTTAGGTAAGTCACGATGCCGATAGAGTTAAACACGAAGCTTTCACACACTTCTTTGTTCACTGTAATACCAACAATACACTTATCAGTTAGGTTGATAGCGGCATTTTTCAGTAGGTCGATAGACTCAAATAGTGCCTGACCGATCACTGGTTCCATAACGTTCAACTGAAGCTGACCTGCTTCTGCTGCGAAAGTTAGGGTAGTGTCGTTACCAATTACTTTGAAACACACTTGGTTAACCACTTCTGGGATTACTGGGTTAACTTTAGCTGGCATGATAGAAGAACCAGCTTGCATTTCAGGTAGGTTTAATTCGTTTAGACCAGTACGTGGGCCTGAAGAAAGTAGACGTAAGTCGTTACAAATCTTAGACAGTTTCACAGCTGTACGCTTAAGTGCGCCGTGAATCATTACGTAAGCACCACAGTCTGATGTTGCTTCGATAAGGTCTTCAGCAGGAGTACAAGGTAGACCTGTGATTTCAGCAAGACGTTGAACTGAAAGCTCTTGGTAGCCAGTTGCAGCGTTCAAGCCAGTACCGATAGCGGTAGCGCCAAGGTTAACTTCAAGTAGAAGCTCTGCAGTGTGCTTAAGGTTTTTGATTTCTTCTTTAATAAGAATACCGAAAGCGTGGAATTCTTGGCCTACAGTCATAGGTACAGCATCTTGAAGTTGGGTACGGCCCATTTTCAGGATGTGTGAAAATTCTTTGTCTTTTGCATCGAAAGCGGCTTTTAGATGCTCAAGTGCGTCAAGCATGTTGATGATGCTGTTGTATACAGCAACACGGAAGCCTGTAGGGTAAGCACAGTTAGTAGACTGAGATTTGTTTACGTGATCGTTAGGGTTAACGATGTCGTATTCGCCTTTCTCTTTGCCCATTAGCTCAAGTGCTAGGTTAGCAACAACTTCGTTAGCATTCATGTTAACTGAAGTGCCTGCGCCGCCTTGGTAAACATCTGATGGGAATTGATCCATGCATTTGCCTGTATCTAGGATCAGGTCACATGCTTTGATGATGTACTCACCAACTTCAGAAGGAATAGCGCCTAGTTCTTTGTTCGCCATTGCAGCCGCTTTCTTAGTGAAAACCATGCCACGAACGAATTCTGGAACATCAGAAATAGTCGTTTTAGAAATGTTGAAGTTTTCAACAGCGCGAAGAGTGTGAATACCCCAGTAAGCATCAGCTGGAACGTGACGCTCACCAAGTAGATCTTCTTCAATGCGGGTTGCAACGTTAAGAGTTGCTTCGTTTTTTTCTAGATCAATCATCTGAGACATAATGTAGCCTTATGGGGAATCTGCTAAGAAAATTCAAATGTTGAGCCAGTTCTGAATAAGAATCCATTCTGCAGAAGTGTTGGCTAGATGATCGTACCTGACACCTTATTTGCAGACGATAATACTCCCCTTTAGGGGTAAAAACATAATCCAGATCACTTTTTTGAATGGCGTGGTTTTATTTGCATAAAAACGAGAGTTAGCTCACATTGCCTGTTAACAAGTGATGCGCTGAATAAGATGAAAAATGACCAAATATAGTAAAATGTGAAAGCTTTGTTTGTTTTATCTTGTCACGAATTATGCAAGCTTGGTCTACGCCAATGCGCTTGAAAAATGCCACAATGCCCGCATAGTTTAGATATACCCTAATTTTTCATGTTGACCATCGACAGTGGGGTCGTTGGGCGGCAATTATCACAGACCACCAAGAGGTAAGTCGTGTTTCCTATTTTAATGTTTCTTTTTATTGTTGTGCCGATTGTGGAGATCGCTCTGTTTGTACAAGTAGGTGGTTTTCTCGGTATGTGGCCAACGATTGGACTCGTGTTGGTAACGGCCATTGTTGGGGCGTCACTGGTGCGTAGCCAAGGCATTGCGACTTTAATGTCGGTACAAGGCAAATTGGCGCAAGGTGAGCTACCAGCCCAGCAAATTGTAGAAGGTGTCATGCTGGCGGTTGCGGGAGTGCTACTGCTTACACCTGGCTTTATGACTGACTTTCTTGGTATGGCTGTGCTGTTACCAGCCCCACGTGCGTATTTAGCCAAGCAGCTAATGAGCCGAGTTAAAGTTAATAGCATGGGAGCTGGAGCTGGTTTCAGTGGCGGCTTTGGTGGTGGTCAAGGATTTAATGGACAAGGTCCATTTGATCAGCAAGGCCCGTTTGATCAACAAGACCCATTTAGTTCTCAGCGTCGTAATCAAAATGGCGATGTATTTGATGGGGAATTTGAGCGCAAAGATGAAGAGAAAAAAGATGACGACGCACCGCGTTTACCTTAATTGGTAACATGATGTGATTGTAGTCATGACAATATGTGAATAACAAAAAAAGCAGCCTAGGCTGCTTTTTTATTCATATCTTGTTTTATTTGACCAGCCCGTTCGGCTATTTATACTGCCTGTTTTTACCCGTTTGGTAGGTCTGTTGGTGCCAGGCATTGGCGTCGAATACGCAGTGCATAACAGTAAGCACCAATCCCACTAAAAATGTTGGCAATAGCAATGCCAATAAATAGCCCTTCAGTCCCGTAATATTGGCTGCCAAGCCAAGCTGTTGGTAACAGAAATGCGAACAGACGAAGTAAATTCCAAATTAATGCATTCATGGGTTTATGCATTGCATTTAATCCGCTGATCAGCAACATGCAAACGGCCTGTAAGCCATAACTTAATGGCACCACCATCAAGTAATGCCACAATAAATCCTGTACTTGGCTGTCTTGACTGAAAAGTGCCGACAACGGCCAGCTAAGCGGCACCATCATCACAAACACTAATAATTGAAATACGATCGCAAAGCGCATTGCCATAAACAGTGCTTTAAAAGCACGTTGTGGATTATTAGCCCCGAGGTTCTGTGCCATAAAAGGCATCAGTGCTGAACCCAGTGACATCATGACAATGATAAGAATCGACTCAATCCGCATTGCTGCGCCATAGGCGGCGACAGACGTTGTCCCTTGGGCGGCTAAAATTGCCATTAAGAATGCCCCAGACAACGGCGTTAATGCGTTGGACAGGCCTGCAGGGGTGCCTATCTCTAATACTTGGCGCCAATCGTGGAGCAATTTATTAAGTTGTGGCCAGGCCAATAGCTTTTCACGTTTAGTCAGCACATATAAAGAGCCGACTAAGGCCACTGCCCAGCTGACTCCACTGGCAATCGCGGCCCCTTGTACCCCGAGTTCAGGAAATGGGCCGTAGCCGAAGATCAATAACGGATCGAGGATCCCATTGATCAAGCCTGCCAGCATCATGATCTTAGCGGGGGTTTTGGTATCACCTGTTGCTCGAATTGCGCTGTTACCCGCCATCGGGATCACTAATAGTGGAATGGCGATATACCACACTGACATGTATTCATTGATGATAGGGAGCAGGCTAGGTGAAGCCCCTAATAATGAAAACAAAGGATCAATGGTAACTAAACCTAAGCTTGAAGCGGCAATCATTAAGATGACAGCGAGTAACAAACCATGGCTGGAAAAACGTGCTGCAGATGCCATGTCGCCTTGGCCCAATAAACGGCCAATAGAGGTGGATAAACCCACGCCCACGCCCATGGTGATACAGTTCAGCGCAAAGGTAACTGGAAAGGTGAAACTCACGGCAGCGAGCGCTTCGGTGCCGAGCAAAGAAATAAAAAGTGTATCAACCAGATTGAACATCAGAATCGCCACCATGCCAAACACCATCGGAATGGTGAGGCGGCGTAAAACGAGATCAATGGGGGCTGTGAGAAGGCCGTGTTTATCTGGGGTATTCGTACGCGTCATAGTTGCCTCGACGTAAAGATGCTCGCTCACCCTAAAGCAAAGAATGTGACGGGGCAAAAGTTCTCGAAGAAATTTTGAATTTATTTAGCTTGTAAGGCTTGGGTTCCAGAAAATCGACCCAACATGCTATGTATCGAAGGAGTAAGCGCCTTACATTATCTTACTCACTTATTTTTATTGGACATAACCAAATTAGGAGAGACGACCGATGAATATTCGTCCATTACACGACCGAGTTATCGTTGAACGCCAAGAAGTTGAATCAAAGTCTGCTGGTGGCATCGTTCTTACTGGTTCTGCCGCTGAAAAATCAACACGCGGTGTGATCCTTGCAGTAGGTAAAGGTCGCATCTTAGAAAACGGTACAGTACAAGCGCTAGACGTTAAAGTTGGCGACACCGTTATCTTCGCTGAAGGCTACGGCACTAAATCAGAAAAAATCGACGGTAAAGAAGTGCTAATCATGTCTGAAAACGACATCATGGCAATCGTTGAATAATCCATTCACCTACATTAAGAATTAAGAAAGGAAACTGACATGGCTGCTAAAGACGTCAAATTTGGTAATGATGCACGCGTACGCATGCTAGAAGGTGTAAACGTTCTAGCTGACGCAGTAAAAGTAACTTTAGGTCCTAAAGGCCGTAACGTTGTACTAGATAAATCATTTGGTGCACCAACCATCACTAAAGATGGTGTATCTGTTGCGCGTGAAATTGAACTGGAAGACAAATTCCAGAACATGGGCGCACAAATGGTAAAAGAAGTTGCTTCTCAGGCTAACGATGCTGCGGGTGACGGTACTACGACGGCAACAGTACTTGCGCAAGCAATTATCGCTGAAGGCCTTAAAGCTGTAGCAGCGGGCATGAACCCAATGGATCTTAAGCGCGGCATCGACAAAGCAGTTATTGCTGCTGTTGAAGAGCTGAAAGCACTGTCTGTACCTTGTGAAGATACAAAAGCTATCGCACAAGTAGGTACTATCTCTGCAAACTCTGACGAGACTGTTGGTAACCTAATTGCAGAAGCAATGGAAAAAGTAGGCCGCGACGGTGTTATCACTGTTGAAGAAGGTCAAGCACTTCAAGACGAACTAGACGTTGTTGAAGGTATGCAGTTCGACCGCGGTTACCTATCGCCTTACTTCATCAACAACCAAGAAGCGGGTTCTGTTGATTTAGAAAGCCCATTTATTCTACTTGTAGACAAGAAAGTATCGAACATTCGTGAACTACTTCCTGCTCTAGAAGGTGTAGCGAAAGCATCTCGCCCACTACTTATCGTTGCTGAAGACGTTGAAGGCGAAGCGCTAGCAACACTTGTTGTGAACAACATGCGCGGTATCGTGAAAGTCGCGGCTGTTAAAGCACCTGGTTTCGGTGACCGTCGTAAATCAATGCTACAAGACATCGCAGTACTAACTGCAGGTACAGTGATCTCTGAAGAGATTGGTCTTGAGCTAGAAAAAGTACAACTAGAAGATCTAGGCCAAGCGAAACGCATCACTATCACTAAAGAAGCAACGACTATCATTGATGGTGCTGGTGAAGAAGCGATGATTCAAAGCCGTGTTGTGCAAATTCGTCAACAAATCGAAGACGCAACATCAGATTACGATAAAGAAAAACTTCAAGAGCGCGTAGCAAAACTAGCGGGCGGTGTAGCAGTCATTAAAGTGGGTGCTGCAACAGAAGTTGAAATGAAAGAGAAAAAAGACCGCGTAGAAGATGCACTACACGCAACTCGCGCAGCGGTTGAAGAAGGTGTTGTTGCTGGTGGTGGTGTTGCACTTATCCGCGCAGCATCAAAAGTTGCAAACCTAGAAGGTAGCAACGAAGAACAAAATGTAGGTATCCGCGTTGCACTACGTGCAATGGAAGCGCCTATTCGTCAAATCACTAAAAACGCAGGTGACGAAGAGTCAGTTGTGGCGAACAATGTTCGTGCAGGCGAAGGTAACTACGGTTACAACGCAGCAACAGGTGAGTACGGCGACATGATCGCAATGGGTATCCTAGACCCAACTAAAGTAACGCGTTCTGCTCTACAGTTCGCAGCATCAGTTGCTGGTCTTATGATCACAACAGAAGCAATGATTACAGACAAGCCTGTTAAAGATGCCCCTGCAATGCCTGATATGGGCGGCATGGGCGGTATGGGTGGTATGGGCGGCATGATGTGATAGCCAGCCTATCTCTTGCTGTAAGGCTTAATTACTGCGTCGAGCATGCTCATTTACTAGCGTAAACTCCGCGTGCTCTCCTTGTACTAAAGCCATACAGCGTTGAGTTAGCCCACCTATTTATCCAGTAGGTTTAGAAAGCCGAGGTTTATACTTCGGCTTTTTTACGTCTGTAGAAAGCTTAAGGGAGCTGAAAAGGAATATGTACGCTTTTGTGCCAGTTGAGTGTGAATAGGGCTGGGGTTTTGGCGTATGTTTATGACTAAAGTTATGCCGTATTCTGGCTAAATCTTGTTTATATCTTTAGTTCCTCATGCTCATTTCCACCTGTACAGTTCACTCATGAAAAAGCTCAATAAGCTGTACGTTTATTTAACCCCATAAAATCAAACACTTAGATTCATCTTGTTGTTTTTAAAGTATGAGTGTCAAACTGCTCACCATTTTCCAGTACGCTTAAGCTAAAGCTGTACGCGTTAGTATGGTTAACCTCGGAATCGCTAGCAGGATAGATAAGTGCTAAGAATGTTGTGCAGGGAAAATGATGTAGAAGAGGTATTAATTATTGCTAGTGAGTAGCCTTTTTGACAAATATATAACTAAGTAATTAAGGGTATTAACCCTCTGGAATCATTAGTGATGTCGTTTGGTATCTTGGTGTGGGGACATTAATAATGACGGTTTATCCTTTACTGCTTTGTAATCTGTTCTTTCCTTTCCTTTATGTCCCTCATATTGGCCATTCATACTTACCATTCGTCGCTGTTTTTATGGTTCTTCTTTGTGAAATATACATGGCACCCTTTACCCGACAAAAAGCAAAATAAGCTGTACTGTGATTTAATTTCTTTTAAAACATGAGCTTAACTTTGATTTTATTGCTGGTTAATTGCGAGTTTATTTTTGTGTATCTTTTTGCTGCTTTTTTGGTGAAAAGCTGTACGGGCGTTCTAGCTGGTATTATTGGATAAGTAAAAATACATCTGTAGGCTAAAAAACATCATGTATGGTTCACTTTTAAAAAAGCCAGAAAAGCTGTACAGGAAATATTGCACTTAAAATCAATGGCTTACATGTAAATTAAGAGAGGGTGAATAATTTCAGTGAAGCGCTCACCTTTTAGGTGGTATTGGTCATTAATGCTGTACATTTTTGATGTCAGGGGTATGTAGTATGGATTTTAATGAGTAAATTACTTCGTGCGGCATAGCGTTATAGGTTTATGTCATGGTCAAAAAAATAGGGGTGCCCCTCATTAAAAAGTGGGTGTAGTTATACCCATTTGATTAGGCTAAATTAAAACGCAACTATAACAACAACTTATAATCCAATAAGGGTGTGAGAGTTAGAGGCTTTTATTGATTGGAGTGTTTGGAGATAAAGAAAAAGCAGCTGAAGCTCAGCTGCTTTTGATTAAGCGAATTATAAATTCGCAGAGAGGTTTTGTGGCTAAAACACGTTACCGTTGTTTTATCTATCGTACACGCTGTTACTTTTTACTGATCGTGCAACAAACGACGACTTTTTTTCTGTGCGTTCTTTTCGATATAGTCGATAATCATGCCAGCAATATCTTTGCCCGTAGCCGCTTCAATGCCTTCAAGGCCTGGTGATGAGTTCACTTCCATCACTAGTGGACCACGTTCTGAGCGAAGTAGGTCAACCCCAGCCACGCTTAAGCCCATCGCTTTTGCCGCAGCAACAGCTGTTTTACGTTCTTCTGGTGTGATCTTAATCAGTGATGCACTACCACCACGGTGAAGGTTAGAGCGGAACTCGCCTTCAGCGGCTTGGCGTTTCATAGCGGCAATCACTTTATCGCCAATAACGAAACAGCGAATATCTGCACCACCTGCTTCTTTAATGTATTCCTGCACCATGATATTGGCTTTTAAGCCCATGAATGCTTCGATAACACTTTCTGCGGCTTTTTGTGTTTCAGCAAGTACAACACCGATGCCTTGTGTACCTTCCAGTAATTTAATGACTAAAGGTGCACCACCAACCATTTTGATTAGGTCTGGCACATCATCAGGTTTGCTTGCAAAGCCCGTGATTGGCATGCCAACGCCTTTACGGCTTAGCAATTGTAATGAACGCAATTTGTCACGAGAGCGAGAAATCGCAATCGAGGGGTTAATCGAAAACACATTCATCATTTCGAATTGGCGTAACACTGAACACCCATAAAAGGTTATATCAGCACCAATGCGCGGAATAATAGCGTCGAAGCCTATTAAGTCATTACCCTCAAAATGAATTGATGGCTGAACCGAGTTGATATTCATATAACAACGTAATGCATTAATGATCACGGGTTCATGACCGCGTGATTCACATGCTTCACGTAGACGACGGGTAGAGTATAGGTTTTCGTTTTGGGAAAGAATGCCAATTTTCATTGCGTTACTCGCGACAAATAGAAATTAATGACCAGCTGAGGGAAGTTTGGCGAACTCCCTTAGAGCCTTGTTGCCCGTAGCTGAATGGATGGCGACTATGCACGCAAATCGAACGAAAATCGAGAATTATGACGATGATATTTTTTTATCGATAAGATGTGAAACATTGATGGTACGGGAGAGTAAGGCCAGCACTGTGCTGGCCTTATTTTTTGCTTTATTAGCGGTAAATTCGAGGGTTAGTTGCCCCCCAAATAGTGTAATGCTCTGGTAAGATTCGACCGCTGCGTTCTTCAGTTTCATCACTGGTAATAACGTCTTGGCCTTGTGGGCCAAAGATCACTACTTCGCTATTTGCTTCAACATCAACGATATCAGTGACATCGACCATGGTGGTGTTCATTGATGCCATCCCCATTACCTTTGCACGTTGGCCGTTGATAAGGACTTCTGCTTTATTGCTGAGTGAACGCGCGAAGCCGTCAGAGTAACCAATTGGTAGGTTCGCTAATACAGAATCACGATCTAATACCACGGTGCTGCCGTAACCTATGGTGCTACCTGCTGGAAAGTGGTGCAGCGATGCAATACGCGTTTTGAATGACACAATACGTTGGAATGGTGCTTTTGCTGGATAGTCACCATATAGCATCCCGCCAGGACGAACCATATCTAGATGCGCCTCTGGTAAGTTTAACGTGATGTAAGAGTTCGCTACGTGAAGGGTGATGTCTTCACGGGTGAGATCTGCACTGTCGATTAGCCATTGTGTTTCCACTTTAAAGCGTTCAACTTTACGCTTGATTTCGTCGAGACCTTCATTTGGGAAGTGGGTCATCATACCGACGATTTTTAGATTAGGATCACCTGCGATTTGCACGCCTTCAACTTGGCCTGCGTATGTTGTTAAATCTAAACCGTTACGACCCATACCAGAAGTGTTAAGAGCAAGATGAACTGGGATCGTAGTACCGTGTGTGCGTGCAATTTCAATGATTTGATCGGCTTGTTCTTTGGTGCCGATTAGTTCTTCCATGTGGAAATCTAGACCGCCTTCGATTTCGTTGCGACTAGCCGCACGTACACGCATGATTTTACCTGTGTAGCCATGTTTACGGACTACGCGTGCTTCTTCGTTGCTTGTGATACCAACGCAAGCAACATTGTTCGCGATGATAGATGGCATTAAGCCAGCAATACCGTTGCCGTAAGCATCCGCTTTCATGATGGCGCAGATCTTTGTGTTATCAGCTAGTTGGTTTTGAAGCAGCTGAATATTGTTAGAGAAAGCGTGCGTATCAACTTCTAACCATGCATTGCTAGATTCAACGCGTTCTTCACGTTCGCTGTTGTCAAAATCGACAAGTAAAGGCGCTGCTTGGGCAGCAGTTTGGCTCATAAGAGCAAGTGCGATTAAGCTTAATTTTAATTTCACAGTGTTTTTCCTGTTGTTTATGTAACGGTATTTACAAGTTAAAGCGTGAATAGCTGAACGACATCGCGTAGCGTGCCAGTTCGACGCTTTAGCTCTTCAACACCTTGTTGTGCCTCTTGCGTTGAGAGGCGGTTTTCGTTGGCGCTGTTACTCAGTGCTGCAACGTTTGAGGACAAGTGTTCAGCAGCAAAGGCCTGCTCCTTGACCGATTCAGTAATTTCTTCCATTCCTTCGGTAACGGAAAGAATTTCAGCACGGAAACCATTGAGAGAGTCGTTGGCTTGATCTGCGTGTTGAACACAGCTATCAACCTGACCGACAGCCTGTTGCATGGTATCTGTGGTACTGCTGGTATCGCTTTGAATCGAGGTGATCATTGAGCCAATTTCGATGGTCGCTTTGGCTGTCCGTTCAGACAGTTGACGTACTTCGTCAGCAACAACAGCAAAGCCTCGACCTTGATCACCGGCACGCGCGGCTTCAATGGCGGCATTTAATGCAAGTAAATTTGTTTGGTCGGCAATGTCTTTGATCACTTCGACAATTGAGTTGATGTCGTTTGCACGACTGTCTAGCTGGTGTAGTTTTTCTGCGACAGTGTTGGTTTCATACTGGACGCTTTGCATGCCTGTCACCGCGTGGTTGATTGCACCAACGGTATTTTGGGTATGTTGTTCAAAACGGGTCATTTTTTGGTTGGCTTCGTTAACCACGCCCGAAATACTTTGTGAACTGGTCGCTAGCTCTTCAATTGCGGCTGCGCTGTTACCAACATTTTCAGCTTGTTCTACCGAACGCTCGGTGACCGCTTGAACCAATAGATCAAGCTGAGTCGTAATGGCTGCTACGTTATCCGTTGTGTGGCTAACTTCTAGTAGACGTTCTCGTAATGCTGCCATGAAAGTATTAAAAGAAGCGGACATCATGCCGACTTCATCTTGGCTTGTTACTGGTACACGTTGAGTAAGATTCCAGTCACCATTTGCAATGTTTAATAGCACTTTGTTAAGCGCGTTAATGGGCTCCACGATACGAA
This sequence comes from Photobacterium sanguinicancri, assembly GCF_024346675.1. Lineage (NCBI taxonomy): Bacteria > Pseudomonadati > Pseudomonadota > Gammaproteobacteria > Vibrionales > Vibrionaceae > Photobacterium > Photobacterium sanguinicancri. Next base: position 3,408,776 of record NZ_AP024850.1, on the reverse strand, counting down.
TGGCAATTAAACGAGCTGCAAGTAGCGATAGTGCCAAGATGATCATTGCAGTGAAACAAACTTGTTTTAGTTCTTTATTCAGTAGGTCATCGACTTCTTTTAACGCGAGGTCGACACCAATAACATATGTTTCTCCTTGAGCATTACGCATCGGAATAAAGATAGAGCGGTAGCGACCAAATTCTCCTTGGTATTCTTCAAATTGAATACGCTTCGTTAGAAAGGCTTCGCGCAGCATTTCTGGGACGATTTGGTATTCTTCCAAATACCATTCTTTGTAGCGACCACTGCGAGCTTCATCGGAACTGTGGTTGACATAGGTGTAGTAGACACGGCCGTTTTTCATCACCGTTGAGTACGCCCAATCTAATTCAGAACCTTGGGTAAATTGGGTGAGCTGCTGGCTAATAGCATCGTAATCGTTATGGGTTTTATCTAACTGATTGTGTTTATCGACGCCGATAATTTGCTGAGTAGCGTACGCTGCCGTTTTGAGTTCTGAGTCAATGCCAGCTAATGTCGAGTTCTCTAATGTTTGGTAAGAGAAGTAAGATAATAAGAGTGTTATGAGTAGTGATAATGCAGCAAAAAAGGCTGCAAGTTTCGCCTTTAAATTCCAATTTATGGTCATGTTATTATTAGCTTCTTAATTGTGATCTTGGTTCCATATGTTTGCTTATGTAAAAAGCGGCATAAAAATCCAAGAAGTTAACTGTTTTAGAAGCGGTTGCTTGCTTTGTGACCAAGTGTTAAGGCGAAGAGGAGTGCAGTTGCGCCATTATTGACGCAAACTGAGTGAATAAAGCTGGGAGGGAGGATAAAGGGGGGTTATTCGAGGTGCAGGTCCAGTGGCGTTTTACTGCTTCGGCCACCAATTTCTCGGGTCAATTTTGGTACTAAATAACCAGACACTTCCTGCATTAACCCTGCCATGAGCTTTTTCGCCTCAATATCATCGACCATGAAGTGCGCCGCCCCCTGCACTTTGTCTAAAACGTGCAAGTAATAAGGCTGAATACCAGCATCAAATAATGATTCACTCAAATCGACTAAGACTTTAACTGAATCATTAACACCTTTTAGCAGTACACCTTGGTTAAGTAAGGTGACATTGGCGTGCTTGAGTTGACGCATTGCAGTCTGAAGTTCTGGGTTGATTTCATTGGCGTGGTTAATGTGTGTCACGACAATGCACTGTAAGCGTGTATCACTCAGTAATTGGCAAAGTTCCGCGGTAATTCGGTTCGGAATAACCACAGGTAAGCGGGTGTGGATCCGTAAACGCTTAATATGAGGGATATCCTCGATCATTTTGATCAACCAAGCCAGTTCATGATCTTTTGCCATTAAGGGATCACCACCTGACAATATCACCTCATTCAACTCTGGATGAGCTGCAATGTAGTCGAGGCTGACTTGCCACTGGCGCTTACCGCCTTTGTTGTCCTCGTAAGGAAAGTGACGGCGAAAACAGTAGCGACAATTCACCGCACAGCCACCTTTAAGGATCATCAGTACGCGGTTTTTGTACTTGTGCAGCAATCCTGGCGTTTCATTATCTTGCTCTTCGAGAGGATCGAGTGAGTAGCCTTCATGAACGTCATATTCCTGCGCGAGTGGTAGTATTTGGCGCAATAATGGATCGTGTGGATTGCCTATCTCCATGCGTGCGACAAAGCTCATTGGTACGCGCAACGCAAATAACTTTCGAGCTTCTAAACCTGCTTTCCACGGCTCAGGATCGATATTCAGGGTTTTAAGGAGAAGAAAGGGGTCAGAAATCGCATTAGTCAGTTCTTTGAGCCAGTTTTGCTCAACAGATGAGGCGTTTCGGGTTATTATATGCGGCATTAAATACAACTCGAAGATGTTAAGAGGATAGAAATGGCGTCTTTCAGCACCAATGAATTCCGCAGCGGAATGAAAATTATGCTAGATAATGAACCATGTGTCATTATTGAAAACGAATTTGTTAAGCCTGGTAAAGGTCAAGCATTCAGCCGCGTTAAGATCCGTAAGTTACTATCAGGCAAAGTGCTTGAGAAAACATTTAAATCTGGCGAGTCAGTTGAAGCTGCAGACGTAGTCGACATCGAGCTTGATTACCTATACAACGACGGCGAATTCTACCACTTCATGGACAATGTTTCATTTGAGCAAATTGCTGCCGATGTAAAAGCGGTTGGTGAAAATGCGAAATGGTTGGTAGAAAACAACACTTGTACGCTAACACTGTGGAACGGTAACCCAATCACAGTTACGCCACCAAACTTCGTAGAGCTTGAAGTGACTGAAACAGACCCAGGTCTGAAAGGTGATACACAAGGTACGGGCGGCAAGCCTGCTACATTGGTTACGGGCGCAGTTGTTCGTGTTCCACTATTCATTGCTATTGGCGAAGTGATCAAAGTTGATACTCGCTCAGCTGAATACGTAGGTCGTGTGAAATAATCACGCACTGATGCTTTAGGGCATGAGAATAAAAAAGGTCGCTAAGGCGACCTTTTTTGTATCTGCTGTTTTACTTTGCCTACAAAACGGATGGGATTACTCGTTATCTGCGTCTGCACGCCAGCTCATCGCACTGGCGATGGTTGCGACAGCCAGTACATCTTTCTGGTTGGCTGTGAGGTTGGGTAGCATTTGTAGCGAGATACTACCATTGGTATAGATAGCCGCAACGCGCTTGCCATCTTGGCTAACATGGAATCCTGATGGGTTATCTGTTTTCATGAAACTCCCTTCGATCTGGTGATCGGAAGTCAGTTGGTAGCGGATGTTATTCATTTCAATAAAGCCTTCAACTTCCTTTGTTGTTCCCAGCTTAATGGCACCGCTTTTATCGCGTAGCTCTACTTTGCCGATATTCTTTTCACCAGCGAGGATCTGGCAAGTATAAGGGTCTGACGAACCAACGGAAATCCCTCCAAAGTTCACACCTGTATAGCCACCGCTGCACATAAGGTTCCATGTCTGATCATCACTGACTTTGATAACGCGAGCCACTAGTTCAGCGTTAACATCGTCAATTGGCATCCACCATGTATTGCTCTTATCTCGGCTGTAATCGCCCTTATATAGACCTGCCATATCGAAATTGCCGCTACGACCTAAGCCCCAAAACATACCACTGGTTTTTACGGCTAACTCAGGTTGTTGCTTAAGCGTGTCATCTACTTTGATTTTAGTGGTGACAGCGCTGCAACCCGCTAAGGTCAGTAGAGCAAGGGATGTGATAGCAAACTTTTTCATGAGGCATCCTTATAGGATTATTAATTGAATGGTGTTTTATTTGTGAGGGGAGGATACTGCAATGACGGTTGTTTTGCATCTTGATGGTGACATTTTGCGTATAGAGCGCACGAAGAAAAAGCAAAGATAGGCGATGGTTTAAGGCATAAAAAAACACCGCCGAGGCGGTGTTTTTTGAGGCTGGGTTATCTTGATGATTAGATCATGAAGACAAAAATAACAGCCAGCGCCGACACTAGGAATGCTGTTGCGTAACACGCAATTTTGCCAGCAACGCCTGTGTGGAATTTAAGGTCATGCATACCGTGGTGTAAACGGTGCATTGCATGCCACATTGGTAGTGCTAATGTCGCGATAGTGAATAGCGCACCAATGATGCTCGTTACAAAGCCTGTTACACGCTCGTAGCTCATTGCTTCAGCATCGATCATGCCCAGCGGTACCATGATACCAAGCACAAGTACTGTTACTGGTGTTAGCATTGCGAACCAAGTACCACCAGCACCGAACAGACCCCACCATACTGGCTCGTCAGAACGTTTAGGATTTAGATTGACCACGTGGTTCTCCTTAAACTAGTACTAGAACGAATAGTGAGATAGCTGCAACAGCGGCCCACTGTGCTAGCACAACAATTTTCTTATCAAGTGCTTTGCCTTTGATCTTAATCGGCATTACTTGAGGCATCATGCTGAAGAATGTTTGTGCGTGGAACAGGCTGCCCGCTAGAGCAAGAATGTTCAACACAACAACAACTGGATTCGCCATAAAGCTTAACCAAGTCGCCCATGCTTCAGGGCCTTTCACTAGGCTACCTAGACCGAAAGTCAGGCAGATAGTGAAGAAAATTAAAGGTAAAATTGTTGCTTCACGAACCATGTAGAAGCGGTAGAAAGGGTGATCTTTCCACCATGTACGTGTCATTTCACGAACGTAAGGTTTACGGTTGCTCATCCTTATGCCTCCTGAGGCTTAATCATGGCAATAACGAAATCTTTAGAAGATTCTACTTTGCCTTGGTTAACTGCTGCCGCTGGATCAACGCTCTTCGGACAAACTTCAGAACAGTAACCCACAAACGTACAACCCCAAGCGCCATTTTCGCCGTTGATAAGCTTCATACGCTCATCCGCGCCGTTGTCACGGCTATCTAGGTTGTAACGGTGTGCCAGTGTTAGCGCCGCAGGACCAATGAACTCTGGGTTCAAACCAAACTGAGGACATGCTGCGTAGCAAAGACCACAGTTGATACAGCCAGCAAATTGCTTGTATTTTGCCATTTGCTCTGGTGTTTGGTTGTTCGGGCCATCTTCTGGTGTACGATCGTTACCAATGATGTAAGGCTTGATTGCTTCTAGACGTTCGATGAACGGCGTCATATCAACAATTAAGTCTTTCTCGATAGCAAAGTTAGACAGTGCTTCGATTTTTAGACCATTCGGGTAATCACGCAAGAAAGTTTTACAAGCCAGTTTTGGTACCTTGTTAACCATCATGCCGCAAGAACCACAGATCGCCATACGGCAAGACCAACGGTAAGCGAGATCTTTGTCTAGGTTATCTTTGATGTAACCCAGTGCATCAAGCACAGACATAGTTTCGTTAAACGGTACTTCAAACATTTCGAAGTACGGTTCTGCGTCTTTTGCTGGGTCATAACGCAGGATTTCAACTTTTTGGATACGATTGCCTGACATTATGCCTGCTCCTCTGCTTTCTTCGCTTCAGCTGCTGCTTCCGCCGCCGCTGCTTCTTCTGCCGCTGCACCGTATAGACGTGCTTTTGGCTGAGACTTAGTGATTTTCACGTCGCTGTATTCAATACGAGGTGCTTTATCACCGTTGTAGAATGCTAGCGAGTGTTTCAGGAAGTTCACGTCATCACGTTCTGTGCAGTTGTCATCTAGACGTTGGTGTGCACCACGTGACTCGCGGCGAAGAATCGCTGAGTGAGCCATTGTTTCTGCAACTTCAAGGCCGTAACCCACTTCTATTGCGTATAGCAAATCAGTGTTGAATACTTTGCCTTTGTCTTTAATGCTGATTTTCTTGTAACGCTCACGAAGCTCGGCAAGTTTGTCGACAGTCGCTTGCATTAGATCTTCTTGGCGGTAGATACCACAACCCGCTTCCATGGAGTGACCCATTTCAGTACGGATATCAGCCCAGTTCTCGTCACCTTCTTGAGAAAGAAGTGTATCGATACGAGCTTGAACAGCCGCTACTTGTTGAGCGATAGCATCGTCGTTCCAGCCTGTAAACTCAGCTGCGCGTTTTGCTGCACCTTCGCCCGCTAGGCGACCGAATACAACAAGCTCTGCTAGTGAGTTTGAACCAAGACGGTTTGCACCGTGAAGACCAACAGATGAACATTCACCAACAGCGTATAGGCCTTTGATGCGTGTTTCATTGTTCTTGTCTGTTTCGATACCACCCATGGTGTAGTGAACGGTTGGACGAATTGGAATTGGCTCTTCCGCAGGGTCAACGTTTACGTAGGCTTTTGAAAGCTCACAGATGAATGGTAGACGCTCGTGTAGGTATTCTTTACCTAGGTGGCGCAAGTCAAGGTGAACAACATCGCCCAGTGGGTGTTTGATGGTGTTGCCTTTTTGTAGCTCGTGCCAGAACGCTTGAGAAACTTTGTCACGTGGACCCAGTTCCATGTATTTGTTTTTTGGCTGGCCGATTGGTGTCTCAGGGCCCATGCCGTAGTCTTGCAGGTAACGGTAGCCATTTTTGTTCAGCATGATACCGCCTTCACCACGACAACCTTCGGTCATCAGGATACCAGTACCTGGAAGGCCCGTTGGGTGGTACTGAACGAATTCCATATCACGTAGTGGTACACCGTGGCGGAACGCCATAGCCATACCATCACCTGTTACGATACCGCCATTGGTATTACAGTTGTAAACGCGGCCAGCACCACCTGTTGCAAGTACAACAGATTTCGCTTTAATACAGATCAGTTCGCCTTCAGCCATGTGAATAGCAACTAGACCTTGTACTTCGCCATCTTCTACTAGAAGGTCAACCACGAAGTATTCGTCAAAGCGGTTGATTTGCGTGTACTTGATAGAAGTTTGGAATAGCGTGTGTAGCATGTGGAAGCCAGTTTTGTCGGCTGCGAACCATGTACGCTCAACTTTCATGCCACCAAAACGACGAACATTCACGTCACCGTTTTCTTTACGGCTCCAAGGACAACCCCATTGTTCTAGTTGGGTCATCTCGCGAGTCGCGTTTTCTACGAAATATTCAACAACGTCCTGTTCACATAGCCAGTCGCCACCACCAACGGTATCGTTGAAGTGATTGTCTAAGCTATCCTCATCCTTGATGACGGCAGCGGAGCCACCTTCTGCAGCTACTGTGTGTGAGCGCATTGGGTAAACTTTAGAAATCAGCGAGATCTCTAAGTCTGGGTTTGCTTCTGCAGCAGCGATGGCAGCACGTAGGCCTGCGCCACCTGCACCGATTACAGCGATATCTGTGGTAATAGTCTTCACAGCTATCCTCCGAAGGTAAGACGATAAAATTAAAAAAAGTGCGTAGTACGCACTTATCCTTGAAATCCTAATGACTATTCTATGAAACAAATCTTCATTAAAATTTGATTTAGACGCAGCTTTTTCATCGAAATAGCCCAAAAGTATAGGTTGATTACATTTTTTGTGATTATTGTCACAAGTTGTCATTACCCATAAATATTAATTAAGTGTTCTTAATTGTTTTAATTGTTTGTGGCCTGTTATCGGCGTGTTTCATATTTTGCGTGTAAGTATATATAAATAAAAAGCTTATCAATACTTTCGCTACGAAGGCTAAGTCGCAATGTGCATATAATGATAATTTGGTTTATATATTGTATCAATTAACGTTGTATTTATGTGTTAGTAATGTGATCTCGGCGATCTTGGTGTTAACTTTTCGTTCATGTTTATTCATAACAGGTGTGTTTTCTTCGCTGCATAAAATGGAAATTTCTCGGGATAAAATAGCGTAAGAAGGTGAGTGAAAGGTTCTGATGGGCTGCACTAGGTTTCAAGTTGATAGGTTTGGTAAACTGAGGGTCCTTTCCATGTCTATATCAACGGTACATTCTCATGATTTGGCAACCGACTGCCTCTATCAGCAAGCTTAAACAACGTGCGGTTCTTCTTAAAGCGATACGCGAATTCTTTGAAATGCGTAATGTATTAGAAGTTGATACACCCGCAATGAGCCAAGCAACAGTGACAGATGTTCATCTCCATACTTTTAAAACAGAATTTGTCGGGCCGGGTTATGCGCAAGGGCAGATGCTGTATTTGATGACGAGCCCTGAATTCCATATGAAGCGTTTACTTGCTGCAGGAAGTGGTGCTATTTATCAGATCTGTAAATCATTTCGTAATGAAGAATCAGGCCGTTATCACAACCCTGAATTCACCATGTTAGAGTGGTATCGTCCTGATTTTGATCATCACCAGTTGATGGATGAAATGGATGAATTATTGCAGTTGGTTTTAAAGTGCTCTGTGGCAACAAGGATGACATACCAAGCCGCGTTTTTATCGGTATTAGAGGTATGCCCTCTCGAAGGCTCGATGGCGTCATTAAAAGACGCGGCACGGGATCTTGGTTTGGCTGATATTGCAGATCCTGAAGAGGACCGCGATACCTTATTACAGCTTCTATTTAGTGTGGGTGTTGAGCCTAAAATTGGACAAGAAGCGCCTGCATTCGTTTATGATTTCCCTGCCTCACAGGCAGCATTGGCCCAAATCAATCCAAGTGATTCACGCGTAGCAGAACGTTTTGAGGTCTATTTTAAAGGGATTGAGTTAGCGAATGGCTTCCATGAATTGTCTGATGGTGATGAGCAATTAGCCCGCTTTGAAGAAGATAATGCTAAGCGTGTAACCATGGGGCTAGCGCCACAGCCAATTGACATGCATTTAGTTAACGCTTTACGTGCTGGTTTTCCTGATTGTGCCGGTGTGGCATTGGGAATCGATCGTTTGATCATGCTGGCTATTGGTGACGATCATATTGATCAGGTGACGGCGTTTCCGATCGATATTGCTTGATTGATCAAAATATAGCGGTAAAAAAGATCCAACGACAAAAGCGCGATACGAATATCGCGCTTTTTTATCGTATGAGGGCGACCAAGCTCCATACTAATACTGCTTTTTTGATAATAAAGTGTCATTTAGATGAATGGCACCGATTACCAAACGGTTGAATAGCTTCGCTTCCTCTCATCAGAAAGCGGGGGGGGAACAGCTAGTTGTTGTTTTAGGTAGCTTCTTCACAGGACTATTCTGTAAAGATGACGCGTATAAGGGCAAGTTAGGATTTCAAGGCATCTTACTTCGTCGAGCTGGGTAAACTATAAGCAATTACCAATCTAAATGCAAGTGGTTATCATTTGTGGTTTGATGCTATGGTGAACTTAAAATCGTTCTCGCATTCAGCGGTTGCAGTGGTCGCGCATTATTCCCCATCACTTGTTGTAATGCATCAACCTCTTCACGGGTACTGGTAAGGTGCTCTTTAAGGACAAACCAACGTACACCCTCGCTGCACGGTGGGGTGGTGAGTGAACCATTAAAGCGATAATACTCCCGACTGCGAGGAAGCAGATCTGCAGGGCTTATAGTCGCAGTTATCTGTTGACGAGTATTGGTATCAGGTAGCGTGCTGAGTAAGGATTTCACACTATCATTTTCACGTTCACCCGTTGCGAACATCACCCCAATCACGGCTAATTCCCCTTTACTGTTAGCATGAACGAAGTGTGCTTCTAAGGGATATTGTTTACCTTGTAAGTAATTCTCAGATGGGGTGTGAAAGTGAAATTGCTTTAATTCAAATGACTCACCAGCCAGTGTGAGAGTGTTTTTACCGCTGACATTGGCTTGAACCGTGTGACCATTATTCACCAGCTCCGTGATAACACCCTGATAGTTAATGTGTAGCGGTGTGAGGTTGGCATCGATGGTTTGTTGGATATCAACGGGCGATTGGTTTTTACCTTCACCACATGTGCTAAATGTTTTTCCCCAAGATTCAGTTCCGTGATCACCTTGATACCCCCATTCAGCTGCAGCTTGGCTGCTTAAAGGCAGTGTAAGCGGAAGTAAAATACTGAGTTTTATTACCCATTTTCTATTCATCTATTATTCCTTTGGATTGTACTGGTCACGCACGCTGCCTCAGTATTCTTTAAATGAAGAGATCGAGAAGACGTGGCGATATCGTGTAACGACTGACTAAAAATAACGTTAGCGGCTAGGAGGTAAAGGGAGCAATTTGATGTTGAGAAGTGGCAGTCAGTTCACTATTTTGACTCAGACTCAGACTCAGACTCAGACTCAGACAATTAGGGCTTGAAATAAAAACGCCGAAGCAAGGCTTCGGCGTTTGATGAGAGTAGATCGTTATTGTGTGTTCGTTATCGAGTATTACACTTTGAAGCGAGACACATCGCTACGCATTGCTTCAGCCGAGGCATTCATATCACGTGCGCTACTGCTGACTTCTGCGGTTTGAACAGAAAGGTGATCAGAGACATCTTTGATTGCCTGCGTATTGCGGCTAATGTCTTCGCTAACTGCGCGTTGCTCTTCTGCTGCGCTAGCAATTTGTGATGCCATGTCTGAGATCTCTGTGATGGTCTGAGTAATTTGAGTCAGGCTATCACTTGCCGCCCCCGCGTAATCAACACTTTGCCCTGCAAGTTCAGTACTTGATTGCATGCTATCTACGGCTTGGCGAGTATTTTGCTGCAAGGTATCAATCATGCTGCGAATTTCTTCAGTCGAATCATGAGTGCGTTTACTTAAAACACGAACCTCATCGGCAACAACCGCAAAACCGCGGCCTTGCTCACCTGCACGGGCAGCTTCGATTGCGGCGTTCAATGCGAGTAGGTTGGTTTGCTCAGCAATGCCTTGAATAGTCGATAGGATTTGATTGATGTTTTGAGCATTACTCTCTAATTCATGAATGACATTGGCAGCATCTTGAACTTGATTCGCTAGGGATGTAATTGCTTCTCGGTTTTGTCCGATTACGTGCTTACCAGACTCACAAGCTTCAGTTGATGCTTGCGCCGCTGACGCTGTCATTTCGGCATGACTCGCTACTTCAGCGGAAGTGGCTGACATTTCATGAATCGCAGTCGCAATTTGGTTTACATCATTTTGCTGTTCTGACACTTTTAATGATGCCAATTCACTTTGTTTTGATGATTCTTCAGCACATTGGCTTAGGTTCGTTGATTGAGTCACGATACCTTTAATCATTGTTTGTAGCTGGCCAAGGAAACTATTCATGTTCTCTGCCAGTTCACCAATTTCATCCATACGTTTGATTTCGATGCGCTGGGTTAGATCACCACTGCCTTGTGCTAGTTGCTCAACCGATTTGCTTAAATCGGCAAGTGGACGCAGAAGGTTGGTAATGATGTAGGTTGCGATAGCGGCAATCACCAAGTACAAAACCACAGAGGCAATTAGAACAAATTTCATTTGTTGGCTGATCGATGCAAACGCTAATTCTTCATCTTGTACAACACCGAGTGTCCAAGTTGTACCTGCAATTGGTGTCGTAAAGACAAGCTTATTGCTGTTGTCGCTTTCTTGGAAGAAGGTGCCGACTTTTTGGCTGGACGCAAGCTTACGAATAACATCTGCGGTTAATTCGTTATCTAGCTGAGTCAGTGGCTTTTGGCTAAGGGCTTCATCGCGGTAAGCAACAATGCGGTTTTCACCATCGACTAAGAATGCGTAGCCAGCGTTATCAATATCTAGGCTTAGTACTTCTTTGATAATGCTATTAATGGTGAGGTCGGATGCTAATACACCGCTGTACTGACCTTGGAATGATTTAGCAATACTGACCACAATGCTACCGTCGAAATCTTGGTAAGGTTCCGTAATAATGGTTTTGCCTGCGTTGATGGCATCACGGTACCAAGGGCGGGTGCGCGGATCGTAATCGGCAGGCCAGTCTTCTGTTTTGTCACCAAAAGCGATACGGCCATCGGTGAACCCTGCGTATACCGACAGGAAGTTACCTGCGCGTTTGGTGACTAACAGCTCACGGTCAACATCACTATTGGTGTTAATTATGCTTTCATTGGCGAGCATCATACCCGTACGGGTATCTAACCAATTAGAAATGTAATTACTGGTCGATTTTCCGATATCGGTCATCTGACCGTAAACTTGTTTGGTTGTTTCGTTTTTTAATTGGCTGATTGAAATCCAAGCTTGTACCGCACTCACTGAGGCAATAATAATGGCGATGGCCACCTGAATTTTAAACTTGATCGTATGTTTCATCGTGGACTCTCTGGTTATTTTCGCTATTCCATTGCGTCAACCGCAAAAAGAGTAGAATTATTTTTGTTTGTTAAGGTTATCGACTGATATCTCATTTCATTAATGATAAAGCGCAGTAAAGGTACAAATTGTGGGCGTTTAGTTCGATATTTGTGACCATCGTCTACAAATGATAGCATTTAATTGCTAATCCATTAGTCTCATATATGATGATGCCGCCATAGCTCAAGTGAGTTTAATAGGTAAGCTTGTTGTGCTAGTTGTAATTAGTTATTCAATAGATTTGAACATACTCCATGTTGCCTTCATTTTTTGTTTCAATGCCTTTGATGTCATTGATATTCGTACATGACTGTCAAATTAACCGATTATATAAAATGATATATACGACAAATTTAAAAAGAAATTAAAGGGAGCTTACTAATCCTTTTAGGCGTAAGTGTGAAGTGAGTTTAATTAAATCCAATGTAATGTAAAGTCGGTTTTTAATTAACTTCATGTTGCGAATAAATTGGAATCAACAAGTCGGTTTAACTACCGATTAAATTATTTTTATTAAAAAATCATTAGGTAATTATCATGAAATTAAATGCGTTATTATTCACAGCATTAAGCCTTTCCGTTGTTTCAGTTGCTCAAGCAGAAGTTAAAACAAATGGCTTCTATGTTGGTGGTGCTATTGGTTCAACAGGGGTTGATGCCAGTCGTGATATTAGTATTAACGCTGATGGTTTAAGTTATAAGTTTATTGGCGGTTATCAGTTTAACCGTATTGTAGGTATTGAAGCGCAATACACGAGTTACGGTGATATTAATCTCCCGGCAGACAAGAATACATGGTCGGCTTCATCAACAGCAGTAACGGCTAATCTTGGTTATACGTTTGATAGTGGTTTACGCCCATACGGTTTGATTGGTTTATCTTCTATTAATCTTAATGAGCAGAAAGAGACATTAGTTGATGATCAGGGCATTGCTTTACGTGCTGGTCTAGGCATAGAGTATGCTCCAGCAATGTTAAATGGATTAGCTTTTCGCTTAGGATATGAAATTGATTATTTTGGTATTCAAACACAATATAGTCTTTTCGGTTCAACGGTTACTGAAGATGTAACCTACAGTATTAGTTCGCTTAACTTAGGTGCAACGTATAAGTTTTAATTAAAGAACTTAGTTAAAAAGAGGCTGTTAATCAGCCTCTTTTTATAAATAAATATAATTAGGTCAAAATGAGTGCGCCTATATAGACAATCACTAAGCCCAGCAAGCCAATAATAAGACCAGTTTTTGCCATGTCCTTACTTTCAATAAGGCCTGTCGAGTAAGCCAAGGAGTTTGGTGGTGTAGAGACTGGTAAAATCATACCAAGCGAAGCTGAGAAGGCGACAACAACCAATACACCTTGCAAGCCACCCATCGACGCCAAGCTTTCCATGGAAGCGGCAACAGCTGCAGCAATCGGCATCAGTAAGTTAGCTGTGGCGGTATTAGACATAAAGTTAGCCATGAGCCAACATAAAATGGAAAGGGTAAACACTACGGCAACAGGTGAGAGCGCATCGTAGTCGATAGCATGGGCTAAGGCTGCGGCAAGACCGGTTTTATCTAGTGCCAAACCTATGGCAATACCCCCGGCGACCAACCAAAGTACATCCCAGTTAATTAGCTTTAATTCCTCTTTACCCATAATGCCTGTCAGAGTGAAAACCGCCAATGGAATAATCGACACTACATAGGTGTTCATACCGTGTAATGAGGTGGTCATCCACATCATGATGGTTAAGGCAAAGGTGATATAAACAACGATGGCCTGCCAGCTTTTTTGAAATTTACCATCTAGCTTCAAAATCATTTCTTGTTGGCTTGATGGGAACATTTTTTGTAACAGCCACCATGCAAATGCCAGCTGAACAATCACGAAAGGTAACCCCATCATCATCCAGCCAAGAAAGCTAATACTGTGCTCTCCGGTTAAATATTGTAAAGCGATGGCATTCGGCGGTGTCCCAATTGGCGTGGCGATACCACCTGTATTCGCAGCAATCGGAATACATAGCACTAAGGCTTTAATGCCAATGTCCCCTTTGGGCACAGATGCGACAATCGGTGCTAGTAGCGCTAGCATCATCACTGTGGTGGCGGTGTTAGACATGAACATCGAAAATACAGCAGTGATCAGCATTAGACCTAGCATGATGAATTTAGGTTGCTTGCCAAAAGGCTTCAATAATACTCGGGCTAAATTATTATCGAGTTCATATTTTGATGCTGCAATCGCGAGTGCGAATCCTCCCATAAAAAGAATGATAATAGGGGAAGAGAATGCACCGAAAATATCGGTGTATTTCATCATCTCACCCATGTCATGGCCTGCTGGTGGCACTCGAAATAAATGTAAGCCTTTATCTGAGATCATGATCAGTTCAAGGGCGATGATAAGAATGGATGTCGCGAAAACGGGGACGGGTTCTAAAACCCAAAGGAGTGCAGCGAGAGCGAAAATAGCAAGAAGACGGTGTTGGACTAGGGTTAAATCATCAATGGGGATGGCATCTATGGGCATCATCAAAATACCGAGCGGGATACCAAATGCAATGAATAGCCGTATGAGCTGTGAGACAGATAAATTTTTCATAGTGATGTTGGTTTGCTTTTTATAATGAGATTACAAATCAGCATACTATTTGACCAAAAAAATTCCGTTGGTAAGGTCAATTTTTGGTACGAAAAAAGGAACGCACAGCGTTCCTTTTTTTAGAAATGTTAACTGGTTAGTCGTTTAAGACTTTTTCAGTTCTGCATAAGGTTGGCCCATACGCGTGCTCTGAAGTGGCTTCATTTCTTCGACAAAATGGATCATATCTTTCGGGAACAAGTTGATTACCGTTGAGCCCAGTTTAAAGCGACCCATCTCTTCACCTTTTTTCAGAACCACTGCGCTATCGCCTGTTGCTGGATAATCCCAACGACGAACAGCAGGGCCTGTTGGCGGTGTTACTGTTCCGGCCCATACTGTCTCGATGCTACCGACGATGGTTGCACCAACCAGTACTTGTGCGACGGGACCATGTTCAGTATCAAAGATACAAACAACACGCTCGTTACGTGCAAATAGGTTAGGAACGTTTTCTGCGGTAAGCGGATTCACCGAGAATAAATCACCAGGTACATAAATCATCTGACGGAGTGTACCGTCACATGGCATGTGAACGCGGTGGTAATCACGAGGTGAAAGGTACAGAGTAGCAAACTCACCCTCGATGAACTCATCAGCCAGAGCTTTGTCGCCACCAAGCAGCTCGCAAGCATCAAAGTAATGACCTTTTGCTTGGAATAAACGACCTTCTTTGATTGGACCTAGTTGGCTAACACATGCATCTGCTGGGTGCGAGATGATGTTGCTGTCGCCATTAATAGGGCGTGCGCCATCTTTAAGTTCACGAACAAAGAATTGATTGAATGTCGGGTAGGCTGCTGGATCTGGATTACGCGCTTCAGACATATCAATTTTATATTGGTTTATGAACCAACGAATGATTGCAGTGGTGAGTTTACCACCTTCAAAAGCTGCAATTTTGCCCACTAAGCGGGTTAACGCATGTTTCGGTGTGCAGTATTGCAAGCCGATTTTGAGGTTATCTAGCACAGTATATTTTCCAGAAAGTGTCAATTAATCAACAGTCTAGTTACTCGTTTTAACAAACAAATAATAACTCGAACCGAGAATAATACCGAAAGTCTTTTCTAAAGTCAGTTAAATCAGTCAGCAACTAAATGCGATAGAGATGAAAATAGAGCAAGCGTGTCGAAGGGATGGGGCTGAGAATGCCTCTGCACGAAACAGAGGCATTTGAATGTTAGTCTACCTTATTGCGTGAGAACTGACGGTTAGCGACATTCTCAGACATGCTTTCAATGATCTTATGATAGCTGTCATAGCGCTCGCGGGAGATTTTTCCGTCTTGCATTGCTTCACGGATCAAACAACCAGGATCGCTGCCGTGTTTACAGTCGCGGAATTTACAACCACCAAGGTATTCACGGAATTCAACAAAAGCGTTAGTCACTTGTTCTGGCTCTAAGTGCCATAAGCCAAATTCACGCACTCCTGGTGAGTCAATCAAGTCGCCACCACCAGGGAAGTGATATAAGCGTGCTGCGGTTGTTGTATGTTGGCCCAGACCTGAGTTCTCAGAAACATCACCAATTTCAGCGTCTACTTCCGGCATCAGTGTATTGACCATGCTGGATTTGCCCACGCCTGATTGGCCAGCAAAGATATTGATGTGATCTTTCAAGTCTAGCTTGAGAGATTCCATCCCTTCACCTGTAGTCGAGCTGACATAGCGCAGCTCATACCCAATATCTTGGTAAAGCGATAAGATTTCTTCTACTTGTTTACGCTCTTCATCGTTCAGTAAATCGACTTTGTTAAGCACAATCAGTGGCTCGATGCCGACTGTTTCTGCTGCAATTAAGTAACGGTCGATGATATTAAGCGACAATTCTGGCAACACTGATGAAACGATGATAATACGGTTAACGTTAGCCGCTACCGCTTTTACACCGTCATAATAATCGGGTCTGGTCAGCATTGATTTGCGTTCATGAACGGCTTCGACGACGCCAGAAATTCCATGTAGGGTTTCAACACCTGGGCGCCAAACAACACGGTCACCAGAAACGAGGCTTTGGATGCTTCGACGTAAGTTACAGCGATGAATTGTTCCTGTTTCAGGATCTTCAACATCTGCATGTTGGCCAAAACGCGTGATCACTAGCCCTTCACGAGCAGATTCCAGCAGGGTTTCATCCCACTGAACATCAGTTTTCTCACGTTTCAATCGTTTGTCTTGGTTTGAGCGAACACGTCGGCTCTGCCCTTTAGTCAGCTTTTTCTTTTTGGCCACAAGATTATCGTTCTGTATTGGTTGGCTTTCGGTATAAGCCAAGTATGATACATGGTTTAGTCATAAAATAGGCAATAATCCAATGACAATCAGCGATCAGAATTTAATCTGGATCGATCTTGAAATGACAGGTCTTGATCCTGAAACACATAAAATCATTGAAATCGCGACCATAGTGACAGATGCCCAACTAAATATTTTAGCAGAAGGCCCTACGCTTGCGATTCATCAGCCTGAAGCTGAATTAGATAAAATGGATGATTGGTGTACCAATACTCATACGGGAAGTGGTTTAGTTGAACGTATTCGCCAGAGCAAGCTAACAGAAGAAGATGCTGTTCGTGAAACAATTGCGTTTTTAGAAAAGTGGGTGCCAAAAGGCGCATCACCAATTTGTGGTAATAGTATTGGCCAAGATCGTCGTTTTTTGTATAAGCACATGCCTGAATTAGAGCAGTACTTTCACTACCGCTATTTGGATGTAAGTACCTTAAAAGAGCTAACACGTCGTTGGCAGCCTGAGCTTCTCGATGGGTTTTCGAAGAAGGGTAGCCACCTTGCACTCGATGACATCCGTGACTCGATTGCTGAACTGCGCTACTATCGTGAGCATATTTTCAGTATTTGATTGTAAAATAATCACTTGGCGGGGTGTGAACAGTTTTTTTTTGTGAAGTGTTGCATCCGTCAGTTTTCCTCGTATAATGCGCAGCCTCGAAGGCAATAACGTGTTTGTTTCCTTTCGAGAAAAATCGGACGCGGGATGGAGCAGTATGGTAGCTCGTCGGGCTCATAACCCGAAGGTCGTTGGTTCAAATCCAGCTCCCGCAACCAAATTTTAGATTAGTGCTTATTAAGCGGTGATCGAAAGGTGAAAAACCTTTCAGTGATGCGACACTAGCTCAGCTGGTAGAGCGCAACCTTGCCAAGGTTGAGGTCATCGGTTCGAACCCGATGTGTCGCTCCAAATTGGTTTTATTGCTTAGGCAATAAAACAAATAGTTGTTACCGTACTTTAACGGTGAGTATAAATCGGACGCGGGATGGAGCAGTATGGTAGCTCGTCGGGCTCATAACCCGAAGGTCGTTGGTTCAAATCCAGCTCCCGCAACCAATTTACTTGTTGAAATACAAGCATGCGACACTAGCTCAGTTGGTAGAGCGCAACCTTGCCAAGGTTGAGGTCATCGGTTCGAACCCGATGTGTCGCTCCACTTTTTCTTTATGAAAGAGCGTTTTATAGTCACTGACTGTAAAACAAATAGTTGTTACCGTACTTTAACGGTGAGATATAAATCGGACGCGGGATGGAGCAGTATGGTAGCTCGTCGGGCTCATAACCCGAAGGTCGTTGGTTCAAATCCAGCTCCCGCAACCAATTTACTTGTTGAAATACAAGCATGCGACACTAGCTCAGTTGGTAGAGCGCAACCTTGCCAAGGTTGAGGTCATCGGTTCGAACCCGATGTGTCGCTCCAAATTAGTTTTATAGTCACTGACTGTAAAACAAATAGTTGTTACCGTACTTTAACGGTGAGATATAAATCGGACGCGGGATGGAGCAGTATGGTAGCTCGTCGGGCTCATAACCCGAAGGTCGTTGGTTCAAATCCAGCTCCCGCAACCAATTTACTTGTTGAAATACAAGCATGCGACACTAGCTCAGTTGGTAGAGCGCAACCTTGCCAAGGTTGAGGTCATCGGTTCGAACCCGATGTGTCGCTCCAAATTAGTTTTATTGCTTAGGCAATAAAACAAATAGTTATTACCGTACTTTAACGGTGAGTATAAATCGGACGCGGGATGGAGCAGTATGGTAGCTCGTCGGGCTCATAACCCGAAGGTCGTTGGTTCAAATCCAGCTCCCGCAACCAATTTACTTGTTGAAATACAAGCATGCGACACTAGCTCAGTTGGTAGAGCGCAACCTTGCCAAGGTTGAGGTCATCGGTTCGAACCCGATGTGTCGCTCCAAATTAGTTTTATTGCTTAGGCAATAAAACAAATAGTTATTACCGTACTTTAACGGTGAGTATAAATCGGACGCGGGATGGAGCAGTATGGTAGCTCGTCGGGCTCATAACCCGAAGGTCGTTGGTTCAAATCCAGCTCCCGCAACCAATTTACTTGTTGAAATACAAGCATGCGACACTAGCTCAGTTGGTAGAGCGCAACCTTGCCAAGGTTGAGGTCATCGGTTCGAACCCGATGTGTCGCTCCAAATTGGTTCTTTCAGTCACTGACTGAGAGAGCAATAGTTGTTACCGTACTTTAACGGTGAGATATAAATCGGACGCGGGATGGAGCAGTATGGTAGCTCGTCGGGCTCATAACCCGAAGGTCGTTGGTTCAAATCCAGCTCCCGCAACCAATTTACTTGTTGAAATACAAGCATGCGACACTAGCTCAGTTGGTAGAGCGCAACCTTGCCAAGGTTGAGGTCATCGGTTCGAACCCGATGTGTCGCTCCAAATTGGTTCCTTCAGTCACTGACTGAGAGAGCAATAGTTGTTACCGTACTTTAACGGTGAGTATAAATCGGACGCGGGATGGAGCAGTATGGTAGCTCGTCGGGCTCATAACCCGAAGGTCGTTGGTTCAAATCCAGCTCCCGCAACCAATTTACTTGTTGAAATACAAGCATGCGACACTAGCTCAGTTGGTAGAGCGCAACCTTGCCAAGGTTGAGGTCATCGGTTCGAACCCGATGTGTCGCTCCAAATTGGTTCCTTCAGTCACTGACTGAGAGAGCAATAGTTGTTACCGTACTTTAACGGTGAGTATAAATCGGACGCGGGATGGAGCAGTATGGTAGCTCGTCGGGCTCATAACCCGAAGGTCGTTGGTTCAAATCCAGCTCCCGCAACCAATTTACTTGTTGAAATACAAGCATGCGACACTAGCTCAGTTGGTAGAGCGCAACCTTGCCAAGGTTGAGGTCATCGGTTCGAACCCGATGTGTCGCTCCACTTTTTCTTTATGAAAGAGTATTTTATTGCTTAGGCAGTAAAACAAATAGTTGTTACCGTACTTTAACGGTACCCTACTACTGTGAAGTAATAGTCCCTAGCTACATCAGGTTTCCAAGTGTGAAAACCACCTGCATGTTGGCTTCAAAAATTCCTAACGTTGGTTAGGATACATAGAAGTGATCAGCTTCAAACATCATTAGAATTTATACTGCAACCTCTATGAGGTTGTTCTTGTTATCTGTGTATTTTAATGCTCTGTGACGATTAATAGCTGTGTAGCGTTACCCTCGTGAATGCTCATACAACGAGCTAGACGGGTAAGGTAAGCTTCAAACATACCTGCTCTCTTATCCAGTACTGTTTTTCATCTAAGGGCTTATATTATCTAGCCTCGCAGTGATACTAACAGGGGATCTTCGATCTTAATTAACAGAGTTATCCACATTATTGTTGCTGTGGGTAAGTCAGTTGATTACGTGTGCTGATGCCGTGTGAATAACTTTCATATATCCATTTTTATACCTATCCCCAGATCTAACTTAATAACTTTATCAACATATTAAGTGTATGTTTTTTATGTGTTTTGATTGTTTTCTCCCAGCTTTATATACAGCTTGATCAGTATGTATTCTTGTGGAAAAAATACGACTACGTTGAATAAAGCTGTCTGTGTTTAATTGTTTGAGCTATAGGCGAAAAGTAGCAAACTGCAAATGTTTTCCACATATACACGGAATGAAGACCTAGCTCGCATTTTGTATGGGAATAACATAAGAACGATTTCAGAGCGGTGAGATTACGGCTGATGGGTCGGCTTAGCTAAAGTATGGCTTAAGCATCACGCGGTAAGCCTTTCTCTATAATTCGTACAAGGCGCTTTGTTTTGGTTGGTAGTATTTCAAGGTTTGCTTCAGCACGCTTTTGCTGCTGTTGAGCCAATGCCCACTCTAGGTGTACATCTAACATTTCATTAAGCCCCAGCTTCTCGGTGAGCGCATTAATAATTGCTGGCTGGTAGGGCGCATTTCCGAGTGCAATCGTTATATTACGGAGCCATTGAGTATGGCCAATCCGGCGAATAGCCGAGCCTTCAGTATTTTTTAAGAATGCTGCTTCATTCCAGTCAAATAATACGAGTAAGTCTTGTTGATAGAGATTGTCACGGCAATGGTAGTCA
This sequence comes from Photobacterium sanguinicancri, assembly GCF_024346675.1. Classification (NCBI taxonomy): domain Bacteria; kingdom Pseudomonadati; phylum Pseudomonadota; class Gammaproteobacteria; order Vibrionales; family Vibrionaceae; genus Photobacterium; species Photobacterium sanguinicancri. The sequence continues at coordinate 3,388,127 of NZ_AP024850.1, read as the reverse complement.
GCTTCTTCTGTAATGTCGGAGAAGCGATTAAAAGGACAAACTAGCTGGCAATCATCGCAACCATAAATACGGTTACCGATCTTTTCCCGAAACTCTTCTGGGATCACTCCATCAAATTCAATTGTTAGATAAGAAATACAACGACGAGCGTCAACAACGCCCTCTTCAACGATAGCACCTGTTGGGCAGCTTGTTATGCAGGCAACACATTTACCGCACTGATTCGTTTCCGCTGTATCAACGGGAAGAGGTAAATCGATTAATAGTTCGCCGAGAAAAAACCATGATCCCGCTTCTTGGCTCAGAATGAGTGAATGCTTACCAGTCCAGCCTAGTCCGGACTTTTCTGCTAATGGGCGCTCCAAAATAGGCGCTGAGTCGACAAAAGGGCGGTGACCAAACTGTCCCACGACTTGTTCGATATTTTGCCCCAGCTTTTTCAGGCGATTACGGATCAATTTATGGTAATCACGACCGAGGGAATAGCGGCTAATGTAGGCTTTGTCTGGGTTTTTTAATGTTTGAGCAAATTCAGCATTCGGTGGCAAATAGTTCATGCGTACACTGATGACGCGTACGGTACCCGGTAGGAGTTCATGCGGACGTGCTCGCATCATGCCATGACGTGCCATCCAGTCCATATCACCATGGTATCCAGCATCTAGCCAGCGCTGAAGCTGTGCTTCATGTTGGCTTAAGTCGACATCGCAAATTCCAACGTGTTGGAAGCCTAATTCTTTTCCCCACAGCTTAATTTGTAGGGCTAGGGCGTTATAGTCGATGCTCATGGTGTTGCTCGCTCAATTTCGGGGGGCGAAGTGTAGCATAGAACCGTGCTGTTATTTCGTGAAAGTATGAGGGGCTAACGGTAGGCGTTGGTAGGAGCCTAGGCGTGTTAATAGGAAGGTCTAGATAAAAAGAAGAGTCTGTAGTCTGCTTCTTTTTATCTAGACGTTTACTTTTGTTGTACCAAGCTAATTTTAAAATGAGGGTCTTATTGCAATGCATTAGGCTTTTGTAGTGACTCGCCCTTTTCTTTACGGCGATATCCCATAGCGCCAAACATGAGTAATCCTGTGCCAAACACGGCCATGATTGATGGTTCAGGTACGACACCCCATGAGTCTATGCTGATATCAATGGCATCACCGTCACCAATAAAGCCCCAAGAAATGGCACTGATCTTAGTGAAATCTACGCCTGCGAAGTTTTCAAAGCCAAGTAATACTTGTCCCACACTCCCCATATTACTGCCTGTAAATATCGCCGAGCCTCCCATTGTGTCGTAGAGGCTAAAGTAATAATCAAAGTTATTGGCTGCATCATTACTGGTGATATTAAAGAAGAAGTCAGTGAATGTTGAGAGATCAGTGGCACCTAAGCCATCTTTATCAATATTATCGGCTAAGCCTTCGGTGGTGGAGTATGGACCTTTAGTATCATGCGCATTGGTGGTGCCATCGTAAACCATTTCAACCCAAGACACGGCGCCACTGGCATTGCTCCAGCTCAGCTGTGAAGCCATCGGGTTTGCGCCTGCTTCAGCAAGTGCATCTGATGAAACGCCAGATGAAGTGACAATATGTAAACGAATATCTCTTTCTCCACCTAAAATACTTCCGTCTTGGGCTGCAGCATCTTTGGTTGTTTGCATATCGTATTTGCCCAGACTGAGTGGGCCATGATCAATATTGAAATCATCGAAAATAACTGATGTCGCATTGGCATGAAATGCAAAGCCAAGTAATGCAGTTGCGATAACTAACTTTTTCATTTGTATCTCCCTGGACTTTCGATGGCGTTAGTCAATGTGCTAGCGCTTTGTTGTGTTTTTAATAAAGCAAAGGGGATGCCAAGAAATTAAGGCCTTTCTTTTTATGTGGTTAGCAAAGGGGAATGGCAGTTATGCCTTTTAACTGTAAATAAAGCTGACAGTTCTGTTTGTTGGGGGGAGGATTACAGTGGGATGTTTTCTTTATATAGTTATTCTTAATGTTATCTCTATGGTTATGTTACGGCTGCTAACGTCGAGACAGATTCCCCGTAGCTGCACTTCAAAAAGGATTATTTTATGGTGACTTCAAGGCTGCCTATTTCCCTTTATTTAGCGGAAACAGTAAAAGCGGGTGAACGACAGGCCGCTGAAACAATGCAGTTGGCAATGTACACGCTAATGGAACGCGCTGGTGCTGCTGTGTTTGAGTGCCTTAAAGGCCACTATCCAGCGACGACCTCACTTTTGATTTGTTGTGGTGGGGGAAATAATGGTGGTGATGGTTATGTAGTGGCGCGTTTAGCATTATCTGCAGGGATAGATGTTGAAGTTTGGCACCTTGGTGATGCGAATCAATTAACGGGTGATGCCGCTACTGCGCGTGATGCTTGGTTGGCGGCAGGGGGGCGAATTAGTGCGCCTAAAACGGAACTTCCTCATGATATAGATGTTGTTATTGATGCGCTGTTAGGTACAGGGTTATCTGGCTCAGTAAGGGATGAGACAAGTCAGCTAATTACGACTATCAATCAAGCGCACAACCCCGTTATTGCAGTTGACCTCCCATCTGGCTTATGTGCAGATACAGGACGAATACTGGGGTGTGCAATACAAGCAAAGAAAACCGTAACTTTTATTGGAGTGAAGCAAGGGTTAACAACAGGGCAAGCCTCTAATGTGGTGGGTGAACTTTATTTCGCGGGTCTTGGCGTAAATACGATTTTTGATAGTCAGCAACAGCCAAGTGCGTTTGCTCTTACAGATACAATCATCCCGACACGATTAGCGCAACGCAGGCGGACTGCACACAAAGGCGATCATGGTCGAGTGACGTGTTTTGGCGGGGATCTCGGTATGGCGGGGGCAATTCGGTTAGCGGCGGAAGCTTGTTTACGTACTGGTGCTGGTTTAACGGCCGTTGTCACACGGCCTGACAATGTTTTGTCAATTGTGACTGCTCGGCCTGAGATAATGGTACAAGGGTGGCAAGAAAAAGCACATGAAATCAGACAGCAACGCGATTGGAGTGATGTGATTGTCTTGGGGCCAGGATTAGGAACCGGTGATTGGGGTAAAGCGCTTTACTTTCATCTCGCCGATTGTGAAAAAAAGATGGTGTTAGATGCCGATGGATTGAACTTATTGGCGCTTTCCCCTGACTATAAAAATAATCGTATAATTACTCCCCATCCAGGAGAAGCGGCTCGCTTACTTATGTGCAGTATTGCTGATGTCGAATCCGATCGCTTTCTGGCGGTGCAACGATTACAACAAAAGTATGGTGGGGTGGCAGTGCTAAAAGGGGCTGGCACCTTGGTTTTTGATGGTATGCAGTTTTATGTGTGTCGAGCAGGTAACCCTGGAATGGCAACAGGCGGCATGGGCGATGTGTTATCTGGTATTATTGGTAGCCTTTTGGGGCAAAATTTATCATTATCGGATGCTGCGGTACTGGGGGTTTTTCTTCACAGTAAAGCTGCCGATCTTTGCGCTCAAGAGGGAGAGCGTGGGATGATAGCCAGTGATTTATTCCCGTATATTCGACAATTAGTCAATTCAAGATAATAAGATCATGCAAACAATTGAGATTCAACTTGCCGATGAGCAAGCGACGGTAGAATTAGGCCAACAACTGGCACAAGCTTGTGATCGTCAAACAACGATTTATCTTCATGGTGATCTGGGTGCAGGTAAAACAACGTTTAGTCGTGGTTTTATTCGTGCATTAGGCCATCAAGGGAATGTGAAAAGCCCAACATATACTCTGGTTGAACCGTATGAACTGCCCCCTTGGCAAGTTTATCACTTCGATCTTTATCGTTTAGCCGATCCAGAAGAACTTGAGTTCATGGGGATCCGTGACTACTTTTCAGCTGATGCTATTTGTTTAGTGGAATGGCCAGAAAGAGGACACGGCTTATTGCCAGAACCCGACCTAGAATTAGATATGCGCTACCATGGTGAACAACGCAAAGCCACATTAACGGCAAACAGCGAATACGGCATGGCTATAGTTAAACGTTTGGAGTTGTGTTGATAGGATGTCTGTTCGGATTTTTTTTCAGATTGTAATTTTAGGGGCTGGGTTATTTAGTTCGGTGGCGGCATGGGCCAATGAGCTAAAGAGTGTTCGTGTATGGCCTGCGCCAGACGAAACCCGCGTTGTTCTCGACATGCAAAGCGAGGCGGTATATTCCTATTTTACGCTCACTAAGCCTAATCGCTTAGTCGTGGACTTAAAGAAGACCACATTAAAAACTAAGCTACCCATTGTGGTGAGCGATAGTGCGGTCTTGAAAAAAATCCGTAGCAGTGGTGCCCCGGATAAGGGTTCATTCCGTTTGGTGTTTGAAATTAAAACGGGTATGACACCTAAACTATTTACGCTGGCCCCAACGCCTGATGGACATTACGGCCATCGGTTAGTGTTGGATTTACCCCATGGTAAAAAAGCGGCGGTAGTTAAACCGACTAAGTCAAAGCCAGCGGTTGAAAATCAGGCGGCACAATTACCGTCAGGTAACGACGACATTATCATAGCGATTGATCCTGGGCATGGTGGTGAAGATCCCGGTTCCATTGGACCAACGCGTAAGTATGAAAAGAACGTAACGCTGGATGTATCAAAACGCGTTGCTGCGAAAATTAACGCAACTCCCGGCATGAAAGCTGTCCTCACCCGCGGTGGTGATTACTTTGTTAACTTGAATAAACGATCTGAGATTGCCCGTAAAAATAAAGCGCATCTCTTGGTTTCTATTCATGCTGATGGTTTCCACAAACCACAGCCTCGTGGTGCATCGGTATGGGTCTTGAATACTCGTCGTGCGAATTCGGAAATTGGTCGTTGGATTGAACAAACCGAGAAACAATCACAGCTGCTTGGTGGTGGTGATGTGTTGTCGGGTGATAACGATGATCAATACTTGAGTATGGCTGTGCTTGATTTGCAATTTAGTCATTCGCAAAAAGAAGGCTACGATGTAGCTTCTCGCGTTTTAAAAGAATTAGGTCGAGTGACCACGCTACATAAAAGTCGCCCTGAACATGCGAGCTTAGCGGTATTAAAATCACCTGACATTCCCTCTTTATTAGTGGAAACGGGTTTTATTACCAACCCGAGAGAAGAGCGTTTACTTAACTCATCAGCGCACCAGAATAAAATCGCCAATGCGGTCTATAAAGGGGTGTTGCAGTATTTCAATGAGAAACCGCCAGAAGGTACCTTGTTTGCTTCACGTAAACACGGCATAAAACATAAAGTAACCTCTGGGCAGTCGTTAAGTATCATTGCTAAACGCTATGGCACCTCTGTAAGTGCAATTAAGAAAGCGAATAGCTTAAAATCGAATACGCTAAAAGTAGGGCAAGTGTTGTCGATCCCTGGTGGTAAAGCACCGTCGTCAACGACTGTCGCGGTGAACAAACCCACGCCAGCGAAGGTAAATATCGTGACGCACAAAGTGCAGCGCGGTGAGTTCCTTGGCAAGATTGCTGATAAGTACAGTGTGACGGTGGCCAGCATTCGAAGCGAGAACAAGTTACGCTCTGATTCATTGGCTGTTGGTCAAAAGTTAAAAATTAACCTAAGTAACCGTAAAGCCTTGAATCACACCGTTAAACGCGGAGAGTTTTTAGGTAAAATTGCCAGCCAATATGGTGTCAGTGTCGATAGTATTCGAAGTGTGAATAAGCTAAGCTCTGATAACTTGGCCGTCGGTCAGAAATTAATCATCCCTAGAAGTTAATTATGCCCATTCAGATATTACCTGCCAGACTGGCAAACCAGATTGCAGCAGGTGAGGTAGTGGAACGTCCCGCTTCAGTCGTCAAGGAGCTGGTCGAAAACAGCCTCGACGCTGGCGCAACCCGAATCGATATCGATATCGATAAAGGGGGAAGTCGAACAATCCGAATTCGGGACAACGGTAAAGGGATCGTTAAAGATGAACTGGGTTTGGCGTTAAGTCGCCATGCCACATCAAAAATCGCCTCGCTAGATGATCTGGAAGCCATTGTGAGTTTAGGCTTCCGTGGTGAAGCGCTTGCCAGTATTAGCTCCGTATCGCGCTTGACCCTTACCTCGCGCACGCAAGACCAAGAAGAAGCGTGGTCGGCGTATGCAGAAGGTCGTGATATGGATGTGCAGCTGAAACCAGCCGCGCATCCAGTGGGCACTACATTGGAAGTATTGGATTTATTTTTCAATACACCGGCACGCCGTAAATTCCTCCGTACTGAAAAAACTGAATTTAACCACATTGATGAATTGCTTAAGCGTATCGCGTTGAGCCGATTTGATGTGGCAATTAATTTACGTCATAACGGTAAGTTGATTCGCCAATATCGCGCTTCTGATACGCAGGTACAAAAAGAGCGTCGTTTAGCCGCAGTATGTGGTGGGCCATTCCTGAAGCATGCCCTTGCTGTTGAATTAGAACATGGAGACTTAAAACTCTCTGGGTGGATTTGCAACTCACACGGCGCACGGCCACAAAATGATATCCAGTATTGCTATGTGAATGGCAGAATGATGAAAGATAAACTCATCAATCATGCTATTCGCCAAGCCTATGAAAGCAGCTTGCCTTCAGATCTCTATGCCGCTTATGTGCTGTTTATTGAAGTTGATCCGCATCAAGTGGATGTGAATGTTCACCCCGCTAAACATGAAGTTCGTTTTCATCAGGGGCGTTGGGTGCATGATTTTATTTATCAAGCTATCCAAAGTGCTTTACAGCAGAGCATGGAAGCTGGTGAAGAAACATACCAAGCGCCGCAACGAGCCAGTGCTTCTGCGCAGCATTATGTCGATTTAGCTTCTTCGGAACGACGTGTTCATCATGTCGCTGAAGCAGCACCGTCTTCTGCCGCCATCGCAAATACACCGGATTACCCGAATAAAGCGGATGCCAATGAGTGGCTCGATAGCGAAGTGAAAACATCGCTCGAACCTAGGCATAGCAATGACCGAAGTGGTTCGCATGATACGCATCATGGTAACGCTCGAACGTCCTCATCCAGAACGACGATGGGCTCTCAATCATCAAATTCTGGCAATGGACGGCAATTCGGTGGTGATGCGCCATCAAGGCAAGAAGTTGCAGCTTATCAACGATTAATGCAAACCGCTGAAGCTGAAACTGATAGTCAATCAGCGAATAATGCTGATAGGTATCATACTGAAGCGGCTCCGTCGTTGTCAGTTTCGGCATCGGACGAGAGGCAATATTCTAAGCCCGTGTCATCAGCACAACCTGTGCGTAATGAATGGCAGCAAAGCACTCCCATCGTTCCAGTCAGTCGTGCAGTGAATATGCCGGTTGGGGGGGCAAGCTCTGTTGGGTTAGGCAAAGCGTTATCACTTGTGGCACAGCGCTATTTATTATTAAGCCGAGAAGATGGGATTTATTTGCTGTCTTTAGATGTTGCGCAGCGTTTGCGTCATAAAGGTCAGCTTAAACTAGCGCAAAGCGAAGGGTTGAAACCACAGCCATTATTGATCCCACATTCTGTGCCCGTTGAGCCAGAATTGATCGCATGTGCAGAGCAGCATGCACTGTTATTGAAACAGTTGGGGATTCAGCTGAAAAAGAAAAACAATAATGGCCTCATTATTTTGTCAGTGTGCATGCCACTGCGACAACAAAATTTACAGCAACTGATCCCGAATCTATTAACGTATTTACTCTCAGTTGCTGAGGATCAACAAGCCCAAGGTTGGGACAAATTATTAGATTGGCTGGCGACACAGTGTGTGATGCCAACAGACGCATTTAGTCTGTCCCAAGCGATTCAGTTAGTTACTGAGCTCGAGCATCTATGGGCCAATGATCTTGAACTTTATTATAAGAATTTGCTCCGTGCGGTGAATACCAACGAAGCAATAGAAGCATTTAATCATGAGTAAGCTATTACCACAGGCCATTTTTTTAATGGGGCCGACCGCATCAGGCAAAACGGATTTAGCCATTCGTTTACGAGAACAGCTACCTGTAGAGTTGATTAGTGTCGACTCTGCCCTTATTTATAAAGATATGGATATAGGTACAGCGAAGCCAGATGAGCGAGAACTCGCCTTAGCGCCGCATCGACTGATCGATATTCGTGATCCAGCGCAAAGTTATTCGGCTGCAGACTTCAGAGCCGATGCGTTAAAAGAAATGGCTGATATAGTTGCAGCAGGGCGCATCCCACTTCTAGTGGGTGGCACCATGTTGTATTTTAAAGCATTACTGGAAGGGCTGTCGCCATTGCCCGCTGCAGACGTCGATGTGCGAGCGCAGATCGAACGTGATGCGGCCGAGTTAGGTTGGCAAGCGCTCCATGATGAATTAGTGCGTATTGACCCTGTTGCAGGTGCTCGAATTCACCCAAACGATCCACAGCGTCTTTCTCGTGCATTGGAAGTTTTTCGTATTTCGGGTAAAACTTTAACAGAGTTAACACAAACTCAAGGTGAACCTCTGCCATATAAGGTTCATCAATTTGCAATAGCTCCCATGGATAGGGCTGTACTGCATCAACGGATCGAACAACGTTTTGGCAAAATGATGGAAGCAGGTTTTGAACAAGAAGTTCGCACGCTATATGAGCGTGAAGACCTGACGCCTGATTTGCCATCTATTCGTTGTGTTGGTTACCGTCAGATGTGGGACTATTTGGACGGGCAGTGTGATAAGGATGAAGCAATTTTTCGCGGAATCTGTGCTACTCGTCAATTAGCGAAGCGTCAAATTACCTGGCTGAGAGGCTGGGAAAATTTGACCTGGTTGGATAGCAGTAACGTAGATATAGCGTTACAAACAGTCACAAACTCAGTTAGATGTGATGTTTGATAAACGTGTATACTCATTACTGTTTTGCGTATTTTTAATTTTTGTTCGTTGCTAATACAACTACAAACTAATAAGGAAAAGAAATAATGGCTAAGGGGCAATCTTTGCAAGACCCGTTTTTGAATGCGCTACGTCGTGAACGAATCCCGGTTTCAATTTACCTGGTAAACGGCATTAAATTGCAAGGTCAGATCGAATCATTTGACCAGTTTGTAATCCTACTTAAAAACACTGTAAACCAAATGGTATACAAGCATGCAATTTCGACAGTTGTTCCTGCTCGCCCTGTGAATCATCATCACACAGGTGACCGTCCAGCAGGTGACCGTCCTCAAGAGAAAACAGAAGAATAATAATTTCTTCTTTAAGGAGTTGGTTGCTTGTTTGACCGTTATGAAGCCGGTGAGCAGGCAATTCTTGTCCATATCAACTTCACGCAAGAAGGGGAATGGGAAGATCTTAGCGAATGTGAAATGCTGGTCTCCTCTGCGGGAGTCAATACACTGCGTGTAGTAACAGGCAGCCGTAAGACTCCTCACCCTAAATATTACGTTGGAGAAGGTAAGGCGCAAGAAATTGCTGATGCGGTACGAATGGAAGGGGCTGAAATAGTCATCTTCAATCATGCCCTATCTCCCGCGCAAGAGCGCAATTTGGAATACCTTTGTAAATGTCGAGTATTAGATCGTACTGGTCTGATATTGGATATTTTCGCCCAACGAGCGCGTACTCACGAAGGTAAGCTGCAAGTTGAGTTGGCGCAGTTGCGTCATATCTCTACACGTTTGATCCGTGGTTGGACGCACCTTGAACGTCAAAAAGGCGGGATTGGTTTGCGTGGCCCCGGTGAAACTCAGTTGGAAACCGACCGTCGCTTATTACGTGATCGTATTAAGGCGATTTTACGTCGTTTAGAGAAAGTCTCTAAGCAGCGTGATCAAGGTCGTCGGGCACGTAATCGTGCTGAAATTCCAACTATATCGCTTGTTGGCTATACCAATGCGGGTAAATCAACATTATTTAACCGTATTACAGATGCTGGGGTTTATGCAGCTGATCAGCTGTTTGCAACCCTCGACCCAACGCTTCGCAAAATTAACGTGGCCGATGTTGGCACCTCTATTTTAGCGGATACCGTTGGATTTATTCGTCACTTGCCACACGACTTGGTGGCAGCATTCAAAGCCACACTGAAAGAAACCCAAGAAGCCAGTCTATTGCTTCATGTGGTGGATGCCAGTGATGATCGTTTCCGTGAAAATATTGAAGCGGTTGACGAAGTGCTTGAAGAGATCGACGCCGATGAGGTGCCGATGCTCATAGTGATGAATAAAATCGATAATCTAGAAAGTGCTGAACCACGTATTGAACGTGATGACGAGGGTGTTCCTCGCCGCGTGTGGGTCTCAGCAATGGAAGGGATCGGTATCGACTTACTATTCCAAGCGCTAACAGAGCGTTTAGCTGGCACTATGGTTAGCCATTCTTTGCGGATACCTCCGCAACATATTGGCCGTATTCGTAGTAAGTTTTGTCAGTTAGATTGTATCTTGCGTGAAGAATATGAACCGGATGGCAGCCTGACGATTGACATTCGATTACCGCAGGCAGACTGGTCGCGGTTAGAAAAAAGAGACAGTGCATCACTGGATGACTTTATTGTCAGTTGAGGATGTGCTCTTAAGAAAACTGTCGTCATATCACATTGATGGAGTTCTATAATGGCGTGGAATGAGCCTGGAAACAACGGCGGCCGTGATAAAGACCCTTGGGGTAATAATAATCGCGGTGGACGTGAACAAGGACCGCCTGATCTTGATGAGGTTTTTTCAAAACTGAGTCGTAAGGTTGGCGGTATTTTTGGGAATAAAAAAGGTCCATCTTCTGGCGGCGGTGCTGTTGGATTAGGGGCAATTGCAGTACTTGCAGCTGCAGTGTGGGGCTTCTCTGGCTTCTACACTATTGGTGAAGCAGAGCGTGGTGTCGTACTTCGTTTCGGCAAGTTTTATGAAATGGTTGATCCAGGTCTGAACTGGAAACCAACCTTCATTGACGAAGTTGAAGCTGTCAACATTCAAGCGATTCGTTCACTACGTAGCTCAGGTTTAATGCTGACCAAAGATGAAAACGTACTGAAAGTTGAAATGGATGTTCAGTACCGTGTTTCTGATGCTCAGAAGTATCTGTTTAGCGTGGTAAACGCTGATGACAGTTTACGTCAAGCAACTGATTCAGCACTACGTGCTGTTATCGGTGACTCAAAGATGGATGAAGCACTAACAACCGGTCGTCAAACGATCCGTGCTAATACCCAAGAAGCAATTGATAAGATCATTGCGAAGTACGACATGGGTATTTTAGTTGTTGATGTGAACTTCCAGTCTGCGCGTCCACCAGAAGCGGTGAAAGATGCATTCGATGATGCTATCGCAGCGCGAGAAGATGAAGAACGTTTTGTTCGTGAAGCCGAAGCTTACAGCAATGATATTTTGCCAAAAGCGACAGGTCGTGCAGAACGTCTGAAAAAAGAAGCTGAAGGTTATTCTGAGAAAGTGGTTAACGGTGCATTGGGTGAAGTTGCTCAATTTGAAAAACTACTACCTGAATACCTAGCGGCACCAGAAGTAACGCGTAACCGTCTGTACCTAGATACAATGGAGCGTGTTTACTCAAGTACCAGCAAGGTAATGATCGATTCTGAGTCGAGCGGTAACTTACTGTACTTGCCATTAGATAAACTGATGAACCAAGGTGATGCACAAGCGAAACCTAAAAAGTCATCAAGCAGTTCTTACGGTATCGAGCTAGAGAAAGTGGCAACACCAACTCCAGCGACAACGCCACGTAATGACACTGGTCGCCAGGGGAGATATTAATAATGCGTAAGTTAATTATCCCAGTAGTAGTGATTTTTATTGCTTTACTACTGATGTCGATCTTTGTGGTTAAAGAGGGTGATCGCGGTATCGTCGTTCGCTTCGGTCGTATTATTAAAGATAATAATACTGAAGTTGCGCGTATCTATGAGCCTGGTATTCACTTTAAAGTGCCTGTGTTTGACCGTGTTCGTACGTTAGATGCACGTATTCAAACCATGGATGATCAAGCTGACCGTTTCGTAACGGCTGAGAAAAAAGACGTTATCATTGATACTTACGTTAAGTGGCGCATCAAAGACTTTGGTGCTTACTACCTAACAACGGGTGGCGGTGATAAGTCGACGGCTGAAGCACTATTGAAACGTAAAGTAGTTGATAGCCTACGTGCTGAAATCGGTGCGAAAGAAATCAAGCAAATCGTTTCTGGTCCTGATCGTGGTCAGACGATTGACCCTGGTGCTGTAGTCGTTGATGACACAGCCCCTGCAACGGAAATTGTGGCTCAAGTTGTGCCGCGTAAAGAAGTTGAAGGTCAACGTGATCAAATCATGGCAGATGTATTGGTTGAAGCGCAAGAAAGTGCAAAAGACCTAGGCATCGAAGTGGTTGACTTCCGTATGAAGAAAATCAACCTACCTGATGAGATCAGTGAATCTATCTACCGTCGTATGCGTGCTGAACGTGAATCAGTTGCGCGTAAACACCGTTCGCAAGGCCGTGAGAAAGCTGAAGTTATTCGTGCTCAATCTGAGCTAGAAGTGGCTAAAATTCTTGCAGCAGCCGATCGTGAAGCGCGTGTTGTTCGAGGTGGTGCGGATGCTACATCTGCTAAGATTTATGCTGATGCCTTTAAAGGACATGCCGAGTTTTATAACTTTGTACGTTCGTTAAAAGCTTACGAAAACAGCTTTAACTCGAAGAGCGATATGCTAGTTGTTGACCCTAACTCTGATTTCTTCCGCTACATGAAGAAGTCTGACGGTATAAACTAAGTTAACGTTTAGAGTGAACAGAAAGACAAGGCTAAGGCCTTGTCTTTTTTTTGGGAGAAATAAAGTGAGTGATGCAATTTGGTTAGCCTTAGGGCTAGTACTTGTTTTTGAAGGGCTAGGTCCACTACTGGCACCTAGGGGATGGCGTGACATGGTTGGGCAGCTAGCGCAACAAGACGATAATTCCCTCCGCCGGATTGGAGGGTGCTTGGTGGTTGCAGGTTGTACGATTGCTTACATGATGTATCGCAGCCTGTAAATTGTGCTGAGTGCCGCCTGTGACACTCTTCTTGCAAAAATAATTGCCATGCTTAAAAAATGACTGCAAGGCGTGCACTAAGGTGCTAGAATCCTTTTTTAACTACTATAGATGAAGACAGATGGCAAATAATGTAGTCGTTCTTGGCACCCAATGGGGTGACGAAGGTAAAGGTAAGATTGTTGACCTATTAACCGAAGATGCAAAATATGTGGTTCGCTACCAAGGCGGTCACAATGCAGGTCATACCCTTGTCATTGACGGTGAAAAAACTGTCTTGCACCTGATCCCATCAGGCATTCTGCGTAACAACGTTAAATGTATTATTGGTAACGGTGTTGTTCTTTCTCCAGACGCGTTAATGAAAGAAATGGGCCCGCTAGAAGCGCGTGGTATCCCTGTTCGTGAACGTCTATTCCTGTCTGAAGCTTGTCCGCTAATTCTTCCTTATCATATCGCACTTGACCAAGCGCGTGAGCTTGCTCGTGGTAAAAAAGCAATTGGTACTACGGGTCGTGGTATCGGTCCTGCGTACGAAGATAAAGTTGCTCGTCGTGGTCTGCGTGTTGGCGATCTATTCGACAAAGAAGCATTTGCTGAGAAGCTTAAAGAAGTAATGGCTTACCATAACTTCCAAATTGAGCATTACTACAATGCTGAACCAGTAAGCTATGAAGAAGTACTTGCAGGTGTGATGGCACAAGCTGACATCCTGACTTCTATGGTTATCGATGTAACTAAAGAACTTGATGATGCACGTCTACGTGGCGACAAGATCATGTTTGAAGGTGCACAAGGTACGCTACTAGATATCGACCACGGTACTTACCCATACGTAACGTCTTCTAACACGACTGCTGGTGGTGTTGCTGCAGGTTCTGGTTTTGGTCCTCGTCACCTAGGTTACATCCTAGGTATTGCGAAAGCATACTGCACACGTGTAGGTGCAGGTCCATTCCCGACTGAGCTATACGACGGTCTAGATAAGCAAGACCCAATTGGTAAGCACCTAGGTACAGTTGGTAACGAGTTTGGCGCAACGACTGGTCGTCTACGTCGTACTGGTTGGTTTGATGCAGTGGCGATGCGCCGCGCAGTACAAATCAACTCAATCTCTGGTTTCTGCCTAACTAAGCTTGACGTAATGGATGGCATTGAAGAAATCAAGATCTGTACTGGTTACAAAACTAAGACTGGCGAAATCCTAGAAGTATCACCAATGGCGGCTGATGCTTACGAAGATCTAGAGCTAATCTACGAAACAGTACCTGGTTGGACTGAATGTACTTTCGGTGCTAAATCACTAGACGCACTTCCACAAGCTGCGCTTGATTACATCGCGCGTATCGAAGAGCTAACTGGTGTACCAATCGATATTATTTCGACTGGTCCAGACCGTAACGAAACAATCATCAAGGTTCACCCATACGGTGAGTAATTGCTGATGTTTCGCCAAAAGCCAACCTAAGGGTTGGCTTTTTTGTGCCCGTAATATCGTCCTATACAATGAAGGGGGATCTGGTATTTCCTCTTGTGTCAAAAAAGATGAAATACTTTTGTGATATTGCGGCAAAAAAATGCCGTTTTTGCGAAAAGTTATTAAAGAGTTTACCGCTTTCGCCGATACGTTTTTTACTGCCAGTTATTCATCTGGTAAAAACAATGTAGCGCTTTGGTGGCGTTGCGATTTCGGAAATATGAGCTTGGTGTGATGAAACTGCGTACATTACTTCTTACTACAGTGTTATTTGCAACGCCTGTACATGCGATTGAAAGCGTGGGCGAAGCTGTAGAAGTGTACACAGAATCTGAGTTATTTCGCTTATTCGACACTAATAGCCACCTTGAACGAGTTAAAGCGGATGAATGCCAGTTAGTACAAGATATTGAAGCACGCGCCCAACGTGTAGAGTCACCTGCCTATGAGTTCTTATACGGCGACATGTTAGCTTGGGGTGTGTGTGTTGAGCGTGATGTGGAGTTGGGGATTGATTACATGCAATCTGCCGCGCATCAAGGTTCACCGGCAGCACTCGAGCAATTGGGGCGTTACTTTGCTCGTGGTATTTTAGTTCAGCAAGACCGCGAACGAGCTATCCCTTATCTACGTGAAGCTGCTTCCATGGGGAATGTGTCTGCCCGTATTCAACTTGCTGAATTATTGCTTAATAATTATGGCAGTCCTCTTGATTTTGAAGATGCCTATCGCTGGTTGTATAACACCGTGGTAGCCAATAAATCTACTCACCGTAAAATCACGACATTAAGGCGTAACCTTGAAACGCACATGCCTGCCAATGTGATCGCTCGGGCGAAACGCCGTGATACGTTTTGGTGAGCCATTAGGCTAGCGGTTAATATTCAGCTAAAAGCTGCAGACACAAAAAAGAGCGCCGATGCGCTCTTTTTACGTTTTGGCTGTTGTGACTGAGAACTACAGTACTTTATGCGGACCAAAGCATTCGTAGTGAATGCGATCTTCCGTTACACCTAACTCAATCAACTGCTTCGCGACATGCTGCATGAAGCCTACTGGACCACAGAAGTAGTATTCCATTTCTGGATGACTGATCTGCGCTTTGACTTGGTATAGATCGATGATACCGGTGAAGTCAAAATCTTCAGCAGGGCGATCTGTCGTCAAGGGCTCACGGTACCAGGTGGTTGCTGTCATATGATCATGTTGATCAACTACAGCGTTAACGTGATCCTTGAAAGCATGATGCTCACCATTTTCAGCTGCATGTAGCCAGTTAACCTGTGCTTGATGTGCTGTTAGGGTTTCAAGCATCGATAGTGTCGGTGTTAAACCCACACCGGCAGAAATAAGGGTAACAGGTGTTGTGGGTGCTGCAGCTAGGAAGAAATCACCAGCAGGGGCTGCAAGTTGAACTTTGTCGCCTACTTGCAAGTGAGCATGAAGATAGCTCGAAACTTTGCCGCCTTCTTCGCGTTTAACCGATATACGGTAAGTATTGTCTTGAGGCGCCGAAGATAAGCTGTATTGGCGGATCTCTTGGTTTTCAAATGCGTCAGGAGTAAGGTAAATACCTAAGTATTGACCTGGCTTAAAGCTTGAAACGGCTTCACCATCGGTAGGTTTAAAGGTAAAACTGGTGATCACGTGAGATTCTGGTTGTTTGGCAACAACTTCAAACTCACGGGTGCCACGCCAGCCGCCAGCCATGGTTTCATTTTCTTGGTAAATCGCTTCTTCACGCTGAATGAATACATTCGCGAGTACACCATAAGCTTCCCCCCATGCATCCAGCACGGCTTGACCTGGTGATAGAAGTTCATCGATAGTTGCCAGCAAATGCCCACCAACAATAGAATATTGCTCGGCTGTGATCATAAAGCTGGTGTGTTTATGCGCTATTTTTTCAACTGCAGGTAATAACGCAGCAAGGTTATCGATGTTATTTGCATAAGCACAAATAGCATTAAATAATGCTTCACGCTGGTCACCATTACGCTGGTTACTCATGTTGAAAATATCTTTGAGTTCAGGATTATGGTTAAACATGCGGTCATAAAAGTGGGCGGTCAGAGCGGGACCTGTTTGAGCAATTACTGGTGCCGTTGCTTTGACGGTATCAATAGTTTGTTGGCTAATCATTACTACTTTCTCTTGAAGTTGTATTTATAATGTATGTTATAAGTTGTATCTGATCTGTATCTTTTAGTCAATAACAAGATTAGAATACTTCTAGGAGGAGCTATTGTGCAGTTAACCAGTTTTACCGATTTTGGCTTAAGGGCTTTGATTTATCTTGCCACCTTGCCTGAAGGCGAATTAGCCAGCATTACAAAAGTGACAGATGTATACAGCGTATCGCGTAACCACATGGTCAAGATTATTAATAAACTTGGTCAATTGGGCTACGTTGAAACTGTGCGCGGTAAAAATGGTGGTATCCGATTAGGAATGGCCGCAAAAGACATTGTTGTTGGCGATGTTGTACGTGCAATTGAACCACTTCAAATCGTAAATTGCAGTGAAGATTTTTGCCACATCACCCCAGCTTGCCGTTTGAAAGGTATTTTAGCGACAGCACGTGAAGCGTTTTTGAATGAATTGGATCAGCATACGCTGGAAAGCTTAATTGATGATAACCCACCACTGCGTGTGTTGTTAGATGTGCCTGCTGAGCCGCTGAACTAATCGCTGTACAATCTCTCTTAAAGGGCACGTTTCTGTGCCATCCTCAAATTCTGTGGAGTGAAGTACTTAGGTTGATGACCTTAAATTTGTACTTGGCTCCCATCTGTTCACCTATGGTCTGGATATACTTAATGTTATGTCCTCGCCAATATGGATCTATTTATGCCTAAAGGTACTACCGATTTACCGGTCGATCCTTTCCGCGATCGCGAAGCGTCAAACTACGAAAACCCTATTCCAAGCCGTGAAATGTTGCTTGAAGTTATTCGTGGTTTCAGTACACCCGTGAGTCGCGACCAACTATTTACCGAGTTGAAATTGGAAGGGGATGATCATTATGAAGGTCTTCGTCGCCGTTTACGTGCGATGGAGCGAGATGGTCAACTTATATTTACTCGCCGCCAGTGCTATGCCTTGCCTGAGCGTCTTGATTTGATTAAAGGCTATGTTATTGGCCACCGTGATGGCTTTGGGTTTGTTCGCCCTGAAGGCAGCGTTGGTAAAGATAACGACCTAATGCTACCTAACCACCAAATGCGTGGTGTTTTACACGGTGACTATATCCTTGCTCAAGCTGATGGCGTTGATAAACGTGGCCGTCGTGAAGGACGTGTCGTTCGTGTAGTACAAGAACGTACAGGCCAAATTGTGGGCCGCTTCTTTGTTGAAGATGGTATGGGCTATGTTGTACCTGATGATTCACGTATTGCACAAGATATTGTGATCCCGAACGACAATCGTATGGGTGCACGTATGGGTAACGTGGTTGTGGTTGAAATCAACCAACGTGCTACTCGCCAATACAATGCAGTGGGTAAAGTGGTTGAAGTACTTGGTGAGAATATGGCACCGGGTATGGAAATTGAAATCGCTCTGCGTACCCATGACATTCCACACGAATGGCCTGTTGAAGTCGAGAAGCAGATCGAAGGCTTAGGCGAGCAGGTGCCAGAAGAAGCCAAGCAAGGCCGTGTTGATTTACGTGACTTACCGTTAGTAACCATTGATGGTGAAGATGCACGTGATTTCGATGATGCTGTTTTCTGTGAGCGCAAAAAGTCAGGCGGCTGGCGTTTATGGGTCGCGATTGCTGATGTTAGTCACTATGTTCGCCAAGGTTCCGCGCTAGATAAAGAAGCGGTTAACCGTGGTAACTCGGTGTACTTCCCGTCGCAAGTTATCCCAATGCTACCAGAGGTGTTATCGAACGGCCTATGTTCGCTTAACCCGCAAGTTGATCGCTTGTGTATGGTGTGTGAGATGACTATCTCAGATATCGGTAAGCTATCGGGTTACAAGCACTATGAAGCGGTAATGAACTCGCATGCACGTCTGACTTACACCAAAGTAAGCAAGATGCTGGATGGCAATGAAGAGCTACGTGAGCGTTATAAGCCGCTAGTCCCTCATCTTGAAGAGCTGTTTGCGATGTACAAAACGATCAAAAAATCACGTGAAGAACGTGGTGCGATCGAATTTGAAACTATCGAAACCCAGTTTATCTTCAATGCTGATCGTAAGATCGACCGCATTGTGCCTGCAGAGCGTAACGAAGCGCACAAGATCATCGAAGAATGTATGATCATGGCGAACGTTGCATCAGCACGTTTTGTTGAAAAAGCCAAAGAGCCAGCATTGTACCGTGTCCACGATAGCCCAGGTGAAGAGCGCCTTGTGGGTTTCCGTGACTTCTTAGGAGAGTTGAGCTTAAATTTATCGGGTGGTTTAGCGCCGTCGCCAAGTGATTACGCCGCGTTGGCAGCGATGATCCAAGATCGTCCAGATAAAGAGTTGATCCAAACGATGCTGCTACGCTCAATGAAGCAAGCTGTGTATCAAGGCGATAATATTGGTCACTTTGGTTTGGCGCTTAAGCAGTACGCGCACTTTACCTCGCCAATTCGTCGTTACCCAGATTTGACGTTGCACCGTGCACTTAAATATTTAATCGCGAAGCAAAATGGTACCAATACCGATCGTTGGACGCCAACAGGTGGCTACCATTACTCGTATGATGACATCGACGTATTGGGTGAGCAGTGTTCAACCACTGAGCGCCGTGCCGATGATGCAACGCGTGATGTTGCAGATTGGCTCAAATGTGAGTACATGCAAGATCACCTAGGTGATGAGTTTGATGGCGTGATTGCTAATGTCACTGGTTTTGGCTTCTTTGTTCGTTTAACTGAATTGAACATTGATGGTCTGGTGCACATCTCGAACCTTGCGAATGATTACTACCAGTTTGATCCGGTTGGTCAGCGTTTAGTCGGTGAGAGTTCGGGGCAAATTTACCGTTTAGGCGATAGCGTAAAAGTGAAAGTGGCGGCAATTAATTTAAATGATCGTCAGATTGATTTTGATATTGTGGGCACGTCACGCAAAGCGCGTGGTGAAGGCAAAACGGCTAAAACCCGTGAAAAGCAGCAACGCATGCGCAAAGCGCAAGGCTTGCAGCGTCAGAATTTGAAGTCTTACCGCGTTGAAGGCGGTGAAGCGCAGACTGATGCAGAGCAAGAACAGCGTGCTAAATCGAAGAAAAATCGCGCGTCGGTACGTCAAAAGCTTAAAGCGGGTGCTATCCCTAAAGCTGGTGATAAAAAACCAAAAGTGTACGCAGACGACGATACTAAACCGAAAACGAAAAGCAGAAAGAAACCGTCGGCTGCTGCTCGTAAAAAGAAAAAGCAACGCGCGGGCAAAGCCGAACGCGCCGCAAAGAAGAACTAAGCAATGAGTAATGAAATGATCTTCGGCATTCATGCCGTGAAAGCTGTGTTAGCGTCAGATCCTGCACGCTTTATTGAAGTATTTGTGTTGAAAGGCCGTGAAGACGATCGTCTACAGCCAGTACTGGATGAACTAAATATGTTGGGTATTACTGTCCAACAAGCGGGTCGTAAAGCGCTAGATGACAAAGCCAAAGGCGCGTCTCACCAAGGCGTTATTGCGCGTGTGAAAGCGGGCAAGCAGTACAACGAGCATGACCTTGATGCGATTCTGGCAAGCAAAGAGAATCCATTGCTACTTGTGCTAGATGGCGTGACAGATCCGCATAATTTAGGGGCTTGTTTACGTAATGCTGATGCGGCGGGTGCTGTAGCCGTGATCGTTCCTAAAGACCGCTCGGCACAACTTAATGGTACTGCTTCTAAAGTGGCGTGTGGTGCTGCAGAGGTCGTGCCATTGGTACGTGTGACCAATTTAGCGCGCACCCTACGTGCACTTCAAGAGCAAGGTGTATGGGTTGTTGGTACAGCAGGTGAAGCAACGCATGATGTTTACCAAAGTAAACTGACAGGTCCTTTGGCTATTGTCATGGGCGCTGAAGGTGACGGTATGCGTCGTTTAACGCGTGAAACCTGTGATGACCTGATCAAAATTCCAATGTCAGGCACGGTTTCTAGTTTGAACGTATCGGTTGCGACAGGCATTTGTTTGTTTGAAGCTGTGCGTCAACGCCAAGGCTAATAGTTCGGTTGTTTATACTGTTTCTAGTAATAACACCGAGTTAAAATGTCATCGAAAGGGCTGCAATGATTGCAGCCCTTTTTATTTGTTGGTATTTGGGTGAATGAGCGTAAAAAGTCTTGCGAAAATCGTCCATTCTCTATACTATTCTGCCTCCAAATTCTCGGTTCTTTTTTTAGTTCCTTGCTTCCTCTGGATAACCGAGCCAATTAAGGAAGCTGATTAATCCGTAAGGAGCAACCAATGCGTCATTACGAAATCGTATTCATGGTGCACCCTGATCAAAGCGAACAGGTTGCAGGCATGATCGAACGTTACACTGGTTCAATCAAAGATGCTGGTGGTGAAATTCACCGTCTAGAAGATTGGGGCCGCCGTCAAATGGCTTACCCAATCAACAAACTGCACAAAGCACACTACGTTCTTATGAACGTTGAAGCTGAGCAGTCTGTAATTGACGAGCTTGAGTCTAGCTTCCGTTTCAACGATGCAGTGATCCGTAACATGATCATGCGTGCGAAAAACGCTGTTACTGAGCCATCTCCAATGATGAAGGCTAAAGAAGAGCGTACAGAGCGTTTCTCTAAGCGTGATGAGCGTTCAGAAGCTCCAGCAGAAGCTCCAGCGAAAGCTGAAGGTGAAGCAGAAGCTGAGTAATTTGTAAGTGACCAATCGTCTGGCGTTATCTGGTGTTATAGCCAAAGAGCCCAAACGAAGCCAATCCCCGGCAGGCGTTCCTCATTGTCACTTTGTGCTTGAGCATCGTTCTTACCAACGGGAAGCTGACTTACCTCGTCAAGTGTATTGCTACATTAACGTTGTTGTTAGCGGTAAAGGTCAACAAGCAGTTACTCAAGATTTAGCCGTTGGCAGTCACATTAAGGCTTCGGGATTTATCTCGTACCAAACCGGCCGTAATGGCATAGGTAAATTAGTGTTACATGCCGACCACATTGAAATAAATTGTTCAGGAGATTAGCCCATGGCACGTTTCTTCCGTCGTCGTAAATTCTGCCGTTTCACTGCAGAAGACGTACAAGAGATCGACTACAAAGACGTAGTTACTCTAAAAAACTACATTACTGAAGCTGGTAAAATTGTACCGAGCCGTATCACTGGTACTCGCGCAAAATACCAACGTCAGCTAGCTCGCGCTATCAAGCGTTCTCGTTACCTAGCACTTCTACCATACACAGATAAGCATCTGTAATAGGTAGCGGTTAAATTAAGTTTAAGAGGACATAGATAATGCAAGTTATTCTACTTGATAAAATCGGTAACCTAGGTGGCCTTGGCGACCAAGTTAACGTTAAAGCTGGCTACGCTCGTAACTTCCTTATCCCACAGGGTAAAGTTGTTATGGCTACTAAAGCTAACGTAGAAATGTTTGAAACTCGTCGTGCTGAACTAGAAGCTAAAGTTGCTGAGCAACTAGCTGCTTGTCAAGCTCGTGCAGACAAACTAAGCGCTCTAGAAGCAGTTGTTATTGCTTCTAAAGCTGGTGACGAAGGTAAACTATTCGGCTCTATCGGTACTCGTGACATCGCTGACGCTATTACAGCGGCAGGCGTTACAGTAGTGAAGAGCGAAGTTCGTCTACCTGAAGGCGCACTACGTAACACTGGCGAATTCGCAGTTAGCATTCAGCTACACTCTGAAGTATTCGCTACAGTTAACCTAAACGTTGTAGCTGAAGCTTAATAACGTTTTGTGTTAATTAAAAAACCAGCCTTAGGGCTGGTTTTTTTATGCCTGTTATTTGAGTGACGAGCTCTCGCATCGAACTAAATAGGTGTAACGCCAAGATATGTATGTTTACCATGTCAACATGGTGGTATTGAGTCTAGTCGAACGACAGGCGGGTATTTACATCATGTCTGTTGGTGGTGCGGTGAGATCTAAATTTTGAACAGCAGTGTCATGGTAAGGGTCGAATCGCGTTTCTTTAAGCCGTCAGGTACCCAAGTATTGTACTTCTGAGTATTACTGATCTTAATCGCGATGTGCTCGGTGATCGAACTGGTTAGATTAACTTCACCTTCTAAGGTGCTGTTACTGTTACCACCGATACCCGTAATTCGCGTATTGATCTCAACGGTTTTGGTTGGCTTCCAAGTAAATTTAGTACTACCACGCAAAATAATTTCTTGTACCGTTTCTGGTACCACAATGTCATCGTCATCAATCTCGTCAAAGTTGGGATCTTGAAAGCGATAACCCGGCCCCGCTTCTACTTCCATCTGAAACGTCTCTCGACGGATCAACTGATAACCCAAACCTGTTGCGAGGGTGAAATCATTGAAGTAAGGCCCATAGCGATCATTGGTGTAGCTGGCATTACCTAACACATAGGTACGCTCATTAATTTTCATATCGCTTTGCAGTTCTAGTTGGCCTTTACGTTTATCTTCTTTTTCGTTTTTGGTTGCCAATAAATATTTAGCTTCGGCGGTATTACGAAATTGATTTTTAACGTAAGTCAGACCCAGTCGGCTGTTCAATGATTGAGAATCAGAGTTGCCAGAAAGTGATTGGTAACCCAATTCAATCTCTGTTTTTAATGGAGAGGGTGGTACTTGTGCGTCTTCTTCCTCAGCATAGGCAGTGCTAGTGGCAAGCAGCAGTGCAGCGATAAGGTATTTAGCCAAGCATCCTCCTATGAGGTGTATAAATGGAAAGAAAGCGGTCAGTGTACCGCAATAATGTCAACTTTTGGTCAAGAATTCTGTGGTGAATATCGATTAGAATTAAAAAGCGCATAATAGGCACCAACCGCTGAGCATTAATGAGTTTTTCACTACTAAACCGTGAATGAGGTATACTATCAGGCTACGTTTTTAGTAAGTACGCGATCCCTATGGCAGAGAAAAGTAAACCGAATAATCAACGAGATACCCAAGTGGATGCCATTAAAATGCCACCACACTCATTGGAGGCCGAGCAATCTGTTTTAGGTGGCTTGTTGCTGGATAATGAAAAATGGGACTCTGTTGCCGAAAAAATCTTGGCGAGTGACTTTTACAGTCGCCCTCACCGTATTATTTTCGAGTCGGTCTCGGCTTTGCTAGAAGGCGGTAAGCCGCTCGATTTGATCACGCTTTCTGAGCAGCTTGAGCAAGCGGATAAACTCGAAGATGTGGGTGGATTTGCGTACTTAGCCGAGCTCGCAAAAAATACGCCATCAGCCGCCAATATTGCCGCTTATACCGACATTGTTCGTGAGCGTGCAATGATCAGAGGCATGATTGGCGTTGCGAATGAAATCGCTGACGCAGGTTACGATCCCCAAGGCCGTACCAGTGAAGATTTGCTGGATATGGCTGAAAGTAAAGTTTTCGCTATTGCCGAGCAACGTACCTCGGAAAATGAAGGTCCTCAGAATGTAGATACGATTCTAGAGAAAACCCTAGAACGTATTGAGTTGTTATACCAATCACCACAAGATGGTGTAACGGGTGTAACGACGGGATTTACCGATCTGAATAAGAAAACCGCGGGCTTACAGGGTTCGGATTTGATCATTGTTGCAGCACGTCCATCTATGGGTAAAACCACGTTTGCGATGAACTTGTGCGAAAACGCCGCCATGGATCAAGATAAACCGGTGCTGATTTTCTCGCTAGAGATGCCCGCGGAACAAATCATGATGCGTATGTTGGCATCGTTATCACGTGTAGACCAAACTAAGATCCGTACTGGTCAACTCGATGATGAAGATTGGGCGCGTATTTCTTCAACCATGGGAATCCTCATGGAGAAGAAGAATATGTACATCGATGACAGCTCGGGTCTAACCCCGACTGATGTACGTTCTCGCGCTCGTCGTATTGCCCGTGATCACGGCGGTTTAAGCATGATCATGGTCGATTACCTGCAATTAATGCGCGTCCCTGGCATGCAAGATAACCGTACGTTAGAGATCTCAGAGATTTCACGCTCGTTGAAAGCGTTGGCAAAAGAGCTTAATGTGCCTGTTGTTGCATTGTCTCAGCTTAACCGTTCCTTGGAGCAACGTGCCGATAAACGCCCGATTAACTCAGACTTGCGTGAATCAGGTGCTATCGAGCAGGATGCCGATTTAATCATGTTCATCTACCGTGATGAGGTTTATCACGAAGAGAGTGCGCTTAAAGGTATTGCCGAAATTATTATTGGTAAGCAGCGTAACGGCCCTATCGGTTCTGTGCGACTCACTTTCCAAGGGCAGTTTTCACGTTTTGATAATTACGCAGGCCCTGCGTTTGACGAAGAATAATAACCACATCACTAGGAACTCGCGATGAAAGCGGCTACCGCCTATATCAGTACAGATGCACTGCAGCATAATATTGCTCAACTGCGCCAGAAAGCCCCGAACAGTAAAATGTTAGCGGTGGTTAAAGCGAATGCTTACGGTCATGGCCTGTTGCCTGTCGCACAACATTTGGCGGATGTTGATGGTTTTGGCGTTGCGCGTATTGAAGAAGCGCTAACGTTGCGAGCGGGTGGGGTCGTTAAGCCTATTTTATTATTGGAAGGTTTTTACAGCGCATCCGATCTGCCTGTTTTAGTGACCAATAATATTCATACCGTTGTGCACAGCGTTGAACAACTGGCTGCGCTTGAAGATGCTGAGCTTGAAATGCCCGTTGTGGTATGGCTTAAAATCGACAGTGGCATGCACCGCTTAGGTGTTAGGCCTGAGCAGTTTGATGATTTTGTGACTCGCTTGCATGCGTGCGAAAATGTCGCCAAACCGCTGCGCTACATGAGTCACTTTGGTTGTGCCGATGATTCAGCTAGCTCAGTTACTGCAGAGCAGTTGGATACCTTCTTGAGTCTAACCGCTGGCTGTGCGGGTGAACGTTCGCTGGCAGCCTCTGCAGGGACATTAGCGTGGCCAGATAGCCAACTCGAGTGGATTCGTCCAGGGATTATCATGTACGGTGTGTCACCGTTTGTTGAGCCTGAGCGTAATGCCGATGCCTTTTCAATGAAGCCCGTGATGACGCTTACTTCTTCGCTGATTGCAGTACGTGATGTGAAGAAAGGCGAAGCTGTTGGCTATGGCGGTACGTGGGTAAGCGCACGAGATACGAAAGTGGGTGTTATTGCGATTGGTTATGGTGATGGTTATCCACGTTCGGCACCAAATGGCACACCTGTTTTAGTGAACGGTCGTATTGTGCCAATGGCTGGGCGTGTTTCTATGGACATGCTAACGGTTGATCTTGGGCCTGAATGCAATGATAAAGTCGGTGATGAAGCGATTTTGTGGGGGCAAGGATTACCTGCTGAAATCGTTGCGGAGTATGTGGGTACTATTGCTTACGAACTCGTTACCAAATTAACACCGCGTGTTGCTATGGCCTATATCTAGGCGAGCGCACAGTAATCGAATGGATTTTTTTTGAAAAAGTTAGCTATCCCTTTTAGTCTTTTGTTCGCTGCAAGTGTGAACTCGGCTCTAGCAACCGAGCAAGCATGGCCTGAATACGAACCTGATATTAATGTTGTCCCTTTTGCTTTTTCGACGGATTCCATGGGCTTATCGGTAGGTGTGGCAGGGCTGATCAAAGGTGCAGGTCAACCTCAGGCGTCAGTGATCGGTGCAGGCTTGATGAGTGATAAAGGCACTTGGATTTCATATTTTGGTGCCTATAACTATGCATTTTCAATGGATAGCCGATGGTTGTTTGGTCTTGAGCTGTACTCCGCATCGTATAAAAAGTTTGAATACTTTGTCGGGGAAGGAACCTCTAATGATTCCTCGATTGAAGATGTCATTATTGCTGATGCCCGTGAAGATGATTACCGCATAACCGCACGTTACATCTTGCCGTTTGGCGCAGCTAAATCCCAAGGGTTAATGGCCGCATTACGTCCGAACCGCGAAATAACCGGTAGCGTGCCCTGGGAAAGTGGGGTGACTTCAATTGAGTTTCGTCCTTTCTATAAAAGTCGCCAATTTGCTAACGGCTCACTTTTTCCCGAACAGCCGAAAGCCAACAATAGCGATCATGTCTATGGCTTAGAAACGCGGCTTGATTGGGATAACCGCAATAATAGCCGTAACCCAACAGATGGTAGTCGTAGCCAGTTTACCTTAACGGTCGATCCGGGTAGCTCAGATCGCGCAAGCTGGGTAACGTGGGAAGCGAGCCAAAGTTGGTTCTGGGATATGGGCCCTTTGGGGGAATTGCTTGACCAACAGGTCTTTGCTTTTAATGTCTATACGGCGGATACCCCGACATGGAATCAAACCGAAACCATTAATGGGCAAGAAACTTATAACCGCCCGCCTGAGTTTGCGGCTAATAGCCTGGGTGGTTTATACCGTTTACGTAGTTTCCAAAGTAACCGCTATGTTGGTCGCTCAGCCATGAGCTACAGCATGGAATACCGAGTCTTACCTGATTGGCAGCCGCTTGGCGATTGGCCAATTTTCAATTGGTATGACGTGCCTTGGTGGCAGTGGGTTGCTTTTGCCGATGTAGGACGTGTTGCTGATGAGTACAACTTGTTGGAATTGCATAAAGACATGAAATGGAGTGCCGGTGGCGCTGTTCGTTTCCAAGTTGAAGGTATTGTGGTTCGGACGGAAATGGCTTGGGGCAGCGAAGAAAGCATGTTCCGCGTTATGGTGAACCAGCCATTTTAATCTGACAGACAGTATCAAGTGAAAGCGAGCCTAAGTGCTCGCTTTTTTATTGCCCTTGAATTGTGACGACAACGCTGCGCTTCCCACCATGATCACGGTGCTCACCTAAATAAATACCTTGCCATGTTCCGAGCGTAAAACGACCCTGATTAATCGGCAGAGTAATGCTATTGCCCAGTAAAGACGCTTTAATATGAGCAGGCATATCATCATCGCCTTCATAGGTGTGTTGGTAATACGGCGCACGCTCAGGGACAAAGCGATTGAAGTGGGCTTCCATATCGTGACGAACTGTCGGGTCGGCATTTTCGTTAATCGTTAGGCTAGCGGATGTATGTTGAATGAAGAGGTGCGCAAGGCCAATCGAAATAGACGATAATTCTGTAAGTTGTTGCTCAATTTCAGTTGTCACTAAATGAAAGCCTCGTGACTGGGCTGAAAGTTGAATGATTTTTTGGAACCACATAATACTTGCCTTCGTAGTAAAGCTCTGGTGCAATCAGCGGTAGATTAATGGACAACTGGTTTCATTTGGTCATGATGATAAGTCTTAAATTTCGTGACCTGACGCAATGCAGATAGCTATACCTTAGCGTCATAATTGACGAAACGTTGTAATATTACATAAAGATAGTCATGAACAAGACTACATATTTATAACATTCTACTTTATCGGGGGTCCATTAGTGAGTCACACCGAATAGCTAATGGATTAAACATAAAAAAATCAGGAATTTTCACCATGTTGAAAAACATCAATCCAACAAAAACGCCTGCGTGGCAAGCACTGACTGCGCATTTTGAACAAGCACAAGATTTACAACTGAGTGAGTTGTTTGCTAACGATAGCGAACGTTTTACTAAGTTTTCTACCGAGTTCGGTTCAGATATTCTGCTTGATTACTCAAAGAACTTAATCACAGAAGAAACGCTAGCGAAGTTGTTCGATCTTGCTGATCAAACTGAGCTGAAAGCGGCGATTGCCGAACTATTCAGCGGTGAGAAAATCAACCAAACTGAAGATCGTGCGGTACTACACGCGGCATTGCGCAACCGTAGCAATCCCCCGATCATGGTTGATGGCCAAGACGTAATGCCAGGTGTTAATGCGGTTCTGGATAAGATGAAAGCTTTCACGGCACGTATCGTTGATGGTGAATGGAAAGGCTACACAGGTAAAGAAATTACCGACGTGGTGAACATTGGTATCGGTGGTTCAGACTTAGGCCCATACATGGTGGCTGAAGCGCTTGCGGCATACAAAACACGCTTGAACATGCACTTTGTCTCAAACGTTGATGGCACGCACATTGCGGAAACATTAAAAGGTTTAAACCCTGAAACAACACTATTCCTGATTGCGTCGAAAACATTTACAACGCAAGAAACGATGACCAATGCGCACTCTGCTCGTGATTGGTTCCTAGCAACAGCGCAAGATTCAGCACATGTAGCTAAGCACTTTGCGGCTCTATCAACTAATGCAACTTCTGTTGCTGAGTTTGGTATTGATACCGACAACATGTTCGAATTCTGGGATTGGGTTGGTGGTCGTTACTCGCTATGTTCAGCGATCGGTTTATCTATTTCGTTAGCGGTTGGCTTTGATAACTTTGTTGAGTTATTAGAAGGTGCTCATGCAATGGATAAACACTTTGCAGAAACACCTGCAGAGCAAAATATCCCAGTTATCTTGGCGTTAATCGGTATTTGGTACAACAACTTCCACGGTGCTGAATCTGAAGCTATCCTGCCTTACGATCAGTACATGCACCGCTTTGCTGCATACTTCCAGCAAGGTAACATGGAATCGAACGGTAAATGCGTCGATCGTGGTGGCAACCCAGTTGATTACCAAACAGGTCCTATCATTTGGGGTGAGCCGGGTACTAACGGCCAACATGCTTTCTACCAGCTAATCCACCAAGGTACTAAGCTAATTCCTTGTGATTTTATTGCGCCAGCAGTGAGCCACAATCCAATCAGCGATCACCATCCGAAACTAATGGCAAACTTCTTCGCCCAAACTGAAGCACTGGCGTTTGGTAAGAGCAAAGAACAAGTTGAAGCTGAATTTGTAGCCGCTGGTAAATCACTGGATGACGTGAAAGATTTAGTGTCATTTAAAGTGTTTGAAGGTAACCGTCCAACGAACTCCATTCTTGTTAAGCAAGTGACACCTCGCGTATTGGGTTCTTTGATTGCAATGTATGAACACAAAATCTTTGCACAGGGTGTTATCTGGAACATCTTCAGCTTTGATCAGTGGGGCGTTGAGTTAGGTAAGCAATTAGCAAATCAAATTCTGCCTGAACTAACCAATAGCGAAGCTGTGGTTAGCCACGATAGTTCAACTAATGGTCTGATCAACCAATTTAAATCATGGGCTAAATAAGCCTTTCGATTAGAAATTATTTGTAAAATTAGAACGCGGCCAATGGTCGCGTTTTTTTATATCTCTATTTTATATCGCCATATATTTATTGTGGACCCCATCAATTGTACGTCGTTTTATTTTTGTGTCATAAAAGCTCTAAAATGCTTACAATGCTGGGTTGATAAGATAATGAAAATAATGCATGTGCTAACGCGTTGGTAAATAGTGATTTTTAGAACTGTTTCCAGCCTTTTATATCAAGGAAGGCTGTGACAAGTGGCATCATAAACGAGTGGGTAATTATGGAAATAAAGGACGATACAATGGATATGAAAACTCAGCTAGCAGGTAATTTGAAAAAGAAAGTGTCAGTTCCTGTTGTGGCTGGCGTATTGGGAGCGGCTGCCATCTTCGGGTTGTTTAATAATTCGGTGCTGATGACGGATGCTGGGTATACCTATGTGCACCAGAATAACCTGACGGGCGAATTAGATGTATTTAGTGAGCCCGGTATTCATTTTCGTATGCCATTCTTGTCGAAAATCACCAAGTACGATCAAGTGATCACTGTATCTTACGGTAATACGACAGGCGAAGACTTCTACCAACGACTACCTGCGATACAAGCGCGTTTTGCTGATACCTATATTGGAAATATCCCAGTTACCTTCCGATTCAAATTATCGTTGAACCCTGAAGCCGTTATTAAGATGCACCGTGAGTTTCGTAATAACAGCAACCTCATTGATGCATTACTGGTAAAGAATGCCCGTAATGTCACGGTTATTACAGCCACGCAGTACACGGGTGAAGAGTTCTTCCAAGGTGGATTAAATCAGTTTAAAACACAGTTGGGCGATCAACTTCGTGACGGTATTTATATGACCGAGCGTAAACAAGTTGAAGTTGAGCAGATCGATCTTGCGCCTGTAGGGGTGAATCAGTCTAACTCCAATAAGTTGCAACGCACACAGCAGTTAGTATGGAAAACAGTTCCTGTGTTTGATGCCGATGGTAACCTCAAACGTCAAGATAACCCGCTACAGCAGTATGGTATCGCGGTGACACAGGTGACGATTGGCGATCCATCGCCAGAAGAGCAATTAAACAAATTGTTGATGGATAAAAAGCGTTTAGTTGCTGATCGAATTCGTGCTATCCAAGAACAAGAAACATCAAAAGCGCAAGCTGAAACCGAGCAGTTGCGTAAAGAAATTCAGCGTACTCGTGAAGTACAAGATGCTCAGCGTAATAAAGAATTAGCGATAATCTCACAGCAAAAAGAAGTGGAAATTGCTCGTCAAATTGCAGAACGTGAAATCGTTGAAGTTGAAAAGAAAAAACGCTTAGCGGAAGTCGATAAAGAGAAAGAGTTGGCGATTGCTGAGGCGAACTTAGCCATTCAAAAAGCCAATGCATTATCGGCAGAATATGAAGCGAAAGCGATTCTGGCAAAAGGCCGAGCTGAGGCTGTGGTATTAAAAGCGAAATACGATGCCTATGGTGCGAACCGTGATGTGTACTTAGCTGAGCTTAATCGTGATGTTTCTACAGCGTTATACAATAACTTGAAAAACTACCAAGTTGAGATGCCTAAGAACTACTTTGGTGGTGGTAATGGTGGCAAGCTAACCACGAACTTAGATGTGATCACTGGTTTTGGGGCGTTAGGCATATTGGATAAAACGCAAAAACTAACGGATGAGAAACAGAACTAATCGTGACGATGCTTGTTTGATATCAGCCTGAGTGAGTAAATATATCGGTAGAGGTATAGTTAGGAAAGCTTGCTTGGGGTGATATGAGGGTATTTGTGAAATTTAGGCAGTATTAAACACCAGTCAGAGACTCTGACTGGTGTTCTAATATCGTCGCTGCGGTAGGCATAATATTAATCGAAGCAGATTTCGATGAATGCTTTTCCGTGCTCAGAATCAAATGGCATGATAATGATTGCGCCATCACACTTGTGCGTAATAGTGTGGCCGCGACCAGAAACAACTGCTGGTGTTGCCATATCAAACTCATAGCCTTTGTCGGATAGGATACGTTTAGCACCACCCGTGACCATATTGGTAATTTCACCCACCATATCAGTGACTTCTTCATTGATACCGTTAGGGCGCTCACCCAGCATACGCTGCATGATTTCAAGGGCTAAGCCTTCATCAAAAGTGATCGACATAGATCCCTTTGTCGTCGGGCCAACCATACCGATTAACCCAGAGACATCACCTCGGGCTACTTCATCTTTTTTTAAACGAGGCTTTTGAGGAGCAAGCTCCATCGATGCCATTGTTTTTAATACGTTTAGCAATGATGCTAAAAAAGGATTTACGAATTCTGCGCGCATAATGACGTTATTATTCTTTAATTAAAGGTTACTGCTGATCGCTCTGACAGTCTTTGCAAATACCATGGCTTTCTACCACATGGTGAGCGATTTTAAATCCATGAGAATCAGCTTTAATACGTAATAATTTTGCCAGCTCTTCATCATGACATTCATCTACTGAGCCACACTCATCACAGATCAATAGCTGTGAACAATGCTCGGCATGACCAAGCAAGCAACAAGCAATATAGCTATTGGTCGACTCGACTTTATGGATAAAGCCTTGAGCCATGAGAAAGTCTAACGCTCGATAAACTGTAGGTGGCTTCGCTTGTGGTTCCGTTACTTTTAGTAAATCTAGCAACTCATAGGCACTGATCGAGCGACGATGCTCAACAATAAGAACGAGAACTTTCAAACGCTGAGGCGTTAAGCGTACACCTCGTTGCTCACAAAGTTGTTGTGCTTGAAGCAACAGTTGTGCTTGGCTTGCCATATAACCTCAAATAACAGCGGTAGGACCTGTAGTTTACCACAGCTAATAATAAAGGTATCTCAGAACAAAAAGTTCCTGATTGGAAGATGAGGATTTTTTGTGTTTCTGATCACAAATTATTATCGCTAGTTACGTCTATATAGCGGCACTCTTTCCATTTTTCTTTACTGCGCGAAGGTTTATTTCCAATAAATCGCACTATGTCCTCTAAGTTAGCCCACTTTTGTCCCAAATATGCATCATGTA
Source organism: Photobacterium sanguinicancri (assembly GCF_024346675.1). Lineage (NCBI taxonomy): Bacteria > Pseudomonadati > Pseudomonadota > Gammaproteobacteria > Vibrionales > Vibrionaceae > Photobacterium > Photobacterium sanguinicancri. Next base: position 3,355,435 of record NZ_AP024850.1, on the reverse strand, counting down.
CAGCTTTGTTGTCTTTTTTCCGCTTTTTTGTGTCCATTGGTGAGTGGGTAGAGTGTTTACTGATTTAAGTCGTTGATATTATGGTTTTTAATGGCTTGTGCAGCTTTTGGGTTATTATTGTGCAAAATCTAAAAGAGCTGTACGGTTTGTTTTTTGTCATTATATTTCAGGTGCTTATGTTAAAGTTGAAAGTTACATTATGTTCTTTGTTCTTTGAGGGAAGATTTCAATTGATAGTTTTCGCTTGTACAGCAAAAGGTAGAATGTTCAGTAGAAAGCTACACCTTCTTAAAGTTGTGTGTTTTGGACTTTTGTAAGTCATTGATTCATATTTATTATAATGGCTGTGCAGCTTTTGGGTTGCTATATTCCAAAAGCTATTTTTGCTGTACGCCGTTAATTTGCAATGGAGTCTTTGGGTTTTATCTTCATTTAAAACAGTTGGTTATGTTTTTATTTGATATTTAGAATTTGGCCTATCATATTACTTTTAGTTTCTATTTTGAGCTGGAATTAATGCGTTGATAGCTGTTATGAGGGCTTTATGGCCGTGCAAATAAATCCAATTGGGAAACAGGGGTGAATAAGGTAGAATTCGTGGTCATTTTTCACTCTTTGTTTGTATCGAGTGGGAGAACGTAATAATGGTGATTAACGAGGTTATCTAATGCCAAACAGTGCTGTTGCGAGTTGCGACGATTTACATACAGAACTTACACATAAGGAGGAGTTTCCTTCGTGTCGTTTCTCTGTCGCGCCTATGCTCGATTGGACTGACCGTCATTGCCGTTATTTTCACCGTTTAATGAGTGACCATGCATTGCTTTATACCGAAATGGTCACAACGGGTGCGATTATTCACGGTAAGGGTGATTTTCTTGCGTATAACGAAGAAGAGCACCCACTTGCGCTGCAGCTAGGGGGCTCAAACCCTGCTGACTTGGCGCGTTGTGCTAAATTGGCGCAAGAGCGTGGTTACGATGAAATAAACCTGAATGTAGGTTGCCCTTCAGATCGAGTGCAAAACGGAATGTTTGGTGCTTGCTTGATGGGTGAGGCTGACTTAGTGGCACAGAGTATTGCCGCAATGCGTGAAGTCGTTGATATTCCTGTTACGGTGAAAACGCGTATCGGTATTGATGAGCAAGATTCTTATGAATTTTTGACCCACTTTATTTCGACGGTTTCTGAGAAAAGTGGTTGTGACGACTTTACTATTCATGCGCGTAAAGCATGGCTAAAGGGGTTAAGCCCGAAAGAAAACCGTGAAATTCCACCGTTGGATTACCCGCGAGTCTATCAATTAAAACAAGACTTCCCTCATCTTAAAATGGCGCTGAATGGCGGCATTAAGACGTTTGATGAGATGGATGAGCATTTAAAGCATCTTGACGGTGTGATGGTAGGTCGTGAGGCATACCAAAATCCCTATATCATGGCGCAAGTGGATCAACGCTTATTTGGTAGTACTAAGCCGATTATCAAGCAGCGTGAACTGGTTGAAGCTATGTACCCATATATTGAACGTCAACTTGCTAATGGTTCGTACCTTGGCCATATCTCTCGCCATATGCTGGGTTTATTCCAAGGCTTGCCGGGTGCGCGTCAGTGGCGTCGTCACATTAGCGAAAATGCACATAAAGCGGGTGCTGGTATTGAAGTGTTACAGCAAGCGGTAGCAAAAATTCCAGCGGAATTGGATGTTTAGTTGATTTAACTAATCTATTGGTAAAATTGACCACATTTAAAAGAGCGATAGGCGAAAAGCCCTCGCTCTTTTTTTTGATTGCGGCTTATCCTATTGATTATATAGGTTTTATTTTAGTGTGTGGAAGTGGCGCAGTTTGTGCAGTTTAGATGGTAGTGATGAATGATGAATACAGTAATTAAGCAGACGTTGCCGATATAAAGCGGTTATTGAATGTCTGCATAATTTGGAATTTGAGGGGGACGTATGGTCGAGATTTTATTTCTATTCACATTTGCGATGGTGCTGATATTTACAGGTATCAGCATGTTGGGGATGTTCTTAGCGGTGGCAGCAGGCTTTGCTGTTATGGCGGTTATTGGGATGTTAGGTGTGATGTTTAAGCTACTCCCTTGGCTTATTGTTATAGCCTTAGGTGTATGGTTTTACCGTGAGCATAAGGCTGATAAATTACACCGTAGCCGCATGAATTACCGACGTTAAAATTGAGTTTTTACTCAGGTTATAAGTTACGTCAAGAGAGTGTTATTTTTTGTATAGAAGGCATTGTTTAACAAATCAAATGGGGTCATTTTGTACAGCATCTGGTATAGTCTCGCCCGAATTTTATACAAAATAAGAGCGGAGACTCTGCATGAACAAATTTACTCTTACAGCAGCGGCAGCTGCTGTAGCATTTGCAGCGGCAATGCCAGCACAAGCAGCTACCCTTCTTGGTGTAAAAGTAGGTGCTGATGCATGGTTAACAAGCGGTAAAACTGAAGCTGGTTCTTTTTCTAAAGATGCAGATGATAAAACAATGGGTTCGTTCCATATTGCGTTTGAGCACTTCATCCCATTAGTTCCGAATGCTCGTATTCGTTACAGCGAAGTTGATAATGGCACTGTGTCTTTCAACCAAATGGATTACACAGCATACTACGAAATTCTAGACAACGACGCAGTTGCACTGGATCTTGGTGTGGTGATGTCTAAATTCAACGCCGGTAAGTTTGCGGGTCAATCATTCAGTGAATGGCAGCCAGCAGTTTACGGTGCAGGTGAAATCGGTATCCCAATGACGCCAGTTTCTGCGTTTGGTGATCTGACATACGGTACATACGACGATACGAAAACCGTTGATGCACAAATTGGTGTTAAATGGACCATTCCTCTACTTGTTGATCTAAACCTTCGTGCGGGCTACCGCGTGATGGATCATGACTTTGCATTCATTAACGGTTACAACTCTGTAAAAGTGAAGAATGACGGTTGGTTCCTAGGTGTTGAAGTAGACATCTAATCGTTACACTTACCTTGTAAGTTTGTACGAAAAGCCTTAGGGAAATATCCTATAAATTGAAAGCCACGATTATCGTGGCTTTTTTGTTGCCTGTTTTCTCAATTATGTACCATTTTTAATAGATGACTGAGTTATCAGGAGTCAGGCTTATGACATTAACGGAACTGCAGGGCTTATATGCACGTAGCGACTTAGTTGAGGCGGTTGTTGAACCTTCGATTCAAGAAGGGGGCTGGATCGTTGAGTTTCGTCATCGCCGGGGTGGCTTTGTTCCACTAACGGATGGTGCGGGTAGCGAACAGTGTTATCAAGATATTGATACCGCGAGTGAGCGTGCGTTTGAAGTGGGTTTTCACCAAGTGCGTATCGCCGATAACTTTTAAATTTCCTTTCTTTCTTATGATAGGTGAGGTGTTACGGCGGCACTCAACCTTACTAAAAGTTATAAAACATTCTTATCTATTCTTTCTTGTTATTTCATTGAGTGGCTAATCTAACCTTACGCAATGTATAGGGAACGTCGTGTCATGGTACTCAAGGAACTGTCGGCCTTAGCCAGCCCACTCAATGATCAACAAATAGATCAACTTCAACAGGCTACATCAGAATTGTCATCTCAACAGATGGCGTGGATCAGTGGTTACTTTTGGGGGTTAAGCCAAACGCAACCCACCGCGCAGCCACAAGCTGAGAGCCATTCTATTGCCGCTGTTGCAAGCCAACCTGTTGGTAAGCTAACCATCATTTATGCCTCTCAAACCGGTAATGCGAAGGGGCTTGCAGAAACCTTGCATGCCGAAGCGGATGCTGCGGGTATTCATGCCGAAGTATTCTCTGCGGGTGATTACAAAGGTAAAAATTTAGCAAAAGCTACGCATCTTATTATTATTGCTTCTACTCATGGTGAAGGTGAAGCGCCAGATGATGCGATTGAATTACATGAGTTTTTGCAGTCGAAGAAAGCCCCGAATTTATCTCACCTGAAATATGCGGTGATTGGACTGGGTGATTCTAGCTATGAATTCTTCTGTCAAACTGCCAAAGACTTCGATAGTTACTTAAACAAACTGGGGGCGGAATCAGTACTTGAACGCCTCGATTGTGATGTTGATTATGAAGCGCAGGCAGCGCAATGGCGTGCATCTGCACTAGAAATTGTTCAGCAAACGCTTTCAACGGGTGAGGCTGAAGTGGTGCAGTTGCCTGTCGGGCAAAGCCAAGCATCGGTGTCGCAATATACTAAACAGAATCCGTATGACGCGGCATTACTTAGCAGCCAGAAAATCACTGGGCGTAATTCGGGCAAAGATGTTCGTCATATTGAGATTGACCTTGAAGGTTCAGGGCTAACTTATCAGCCTGGTGATGCGCTCGGGGTGTGGTATGACAATGATCCAGCCCTCGCCGCCAGAGTGATAGCCCAAGTTGGATTGACAGAAAAGACTCAAGTCGATGTTGATGGCGTTTCATTAGTGCTGTTAGAGGCATTAACGAAGCATTATGAAATTACCAATGCCAACCCTCAGTTAGTCACCCAATATGCCTCGTTGTCAGGCAGTAAAAAATTAGAAAAGTTACTGTCTGATAAAGATAAGTTACGTGCCTATGCGGGTAATACTCAAGTATTGGATGTACTAGCTGAAAAGAAAACCAAACTAACTGCAGAGCAACTACAAGGGTTACTACGTCGCCTTACTCCTCGTCTTTATTCTATTGCCTCTAGCCAACAAGAAGTCGGTGAAGAAGTGCATTTAACCGTTGGGGTTGTTGAATATCAGCAAGGTGAGGAAACCCGACAAGGTGGCGCTTCGAGCTTCTTATCTCACCGCCTTGAAGAAGGTGAAAATGTTCGTGTCTTCGTAGAAGCGAATAAGCATTTCAAACTGCCTGAAAATGATGATACTTCCATCATTATGGTAGGGCCGGGCACCGGTATTGCACCTTTCCGTGCGTTTGTACAAGAGCGAGAAAACCGCGAAGCAAGCGGTAAAAGCTGGTTATTCTTTGGTGATCGCACTTTCACAGAAGACTTCCTCTATCAAGTCGAGTGGCAGAAATACTTGAAAGCCGGTGTGATTGATCAACTCGATGTAGCCTTTAGTCGTGATCAAGCAGAAAAAGTTTATGTGCAGCATCGCTTATTAGAGCAAGGTGCCAAGGTATGGCAGTGGCTTCAAGAAGGGGCACACATTTATGTCTGTGGTGATGCGAACCAGATGGCAAAAGATGTCCATCTAGCGTTACTCACTATTATTGAACACCACGGCCAACAAAGCCGAGAGCAAGCCGAACAGTATTTAACTGAGCTACGTAAGAGTCAGCGTTATCAAAAGGATGTGTACTAATGAGCGAACAAAAATTAGCAGATAACGAACGCCTGAAGCGCGAAAGTAATTTCTTACGTGGCACCATCGTTGAAGACTTAGCAAACCCAGTTACTGGAGCATTCCAGGGTGATAACTTTCAGTTGATCCGTTTTCACGGCATGTATCAGCAAGATGACCGTGATATTCGCGCTGAACGTGCCAAGCAGAAGCTGGAACCGTTACAAAATGTGATGTTACGCGCGCGTATGCCGGGGGGGATTATCACCCCTACACAATGGCTGGCGATTGATAAATTTGCCGCGGACCACAGTATTTACGGCAGTATTCGTTTAACCACCCGCCAAACCTTTCAGTTTCACGGGGTATTAAAACCCAACATTAAGTTAATGCATCAGACGCTAAATAAAATCGGAATTGATTCGATTGCAACGGCGGGTGATGTAAACCGTAATGTGCTGTGTACCACCAATCCTGTTGAATCAGAGCTACACCAAGAAGCCTATGAGTGGGCAAAGAAAATAAGTGAGCATTTACTGCCAAAAACAAGGGCTTATGCTGAGATTTGGTTAGATGGTGAAAAGCTGGAAACGACGGACGAAGAGCCAATTTTAGGCAGTACTTACCTACCGCGTAAGTTTAAAACGACCGTGGTTATTCCGCCGCAAAACGATGTGGATGTCCATGCCAATGATCTCAACTTTGTCGCGATTGCCGATGAAGGTAAGTTAATCGGCTTTAATGTGCTGGTGGGCGGTGGCCTTGCTATGACACATGGTGATAAATCGACATATCCACGCCGTGCTGATGATTTTGGTTTTATTTCTTTAGATAAGACGATTGCAGTGGCCGAGGCGGTGGTGACTACCCAGCGTGACTGGGGTAATCGCTCTAATCGCAAAAATGCCAAAACTAAGTATACGCTGGATCGTGTCGGCTCTGATGTATTTAAAGCGGAAGTAGAAAAGCGTGCAGGCGTCGAGTTTGCAACGAGTCGCCCGTACGAGTTCACTGATCGCGGTGACCGGATTGGTTGGGTAGAAGGCATTGATGGTAAACACCATTTAGCGCTGTTTATTGAAAATGGTCGTTTACTCGACTTTCCTAATAAACCACTAAAAACAGGTATGGCAGAAATTGCGAAAATCCATAAAGGTGATTTTCGTATGACGGCAAATCAAAATGTTATTGTGGCTGGTGTACCTGCTGCGGAAAAAGAAAGGATCGAAAGGATCGCGCGTGATCATGGTTTGATTGATGATGGCGTAACCGAGCAACGTAAAAATTCAATGGCATGTGTGTCATTGCCTACCTGTCCATTAGCCATGGCAGAAGCCGAACGCTTTTTACCGGATTTTGTGACGGATATTGAAGGTATTTTAGCGAAGCATCAACTTGGCGCTAGCGAAAATATCATTACTCGAGTGACGGGCTGTCCTAATGGCTGTGGCCGTGCCATGTTGGCTGAGATTGGCTTAGTCGGAAAAGCGCCAGGACGTTACAACTTGCACCTTGGCGGCAATCGTAACGGCACCCGCGTGCCGAAAATGTACAAAGAAAATATTAGCGTAGCTCAGATACTTGCCGATATTGATGAGTTAGTGGGGCGCTGGGCACGAGAGCGTGAAGAAAATGAAGGCTTTGGTGATTTTACGATCCGTGCTGGCATTATTGAGCCAGTATTAGTATCCAAGAGGGATTTCTATGCCTAATTCAACCACTGCCGTGTTGCCTGTACGTTGGCAGCTACAGGATTTATTGGCTTTAAATAAGGTCGATCAAATACTTCAGTTGGCTCAAATCAATGCTGAACTTGAAGTGCTATCGGCTGAAGAGCGTGTTCGTTGGGCGCTTGAGCACCTTCAAGGTGATTTTGCGTTAGCCTCTAGTTTTGGTGTGCAATCGGCGGTTATGTTGCATTTAGTGACCAAAGTAAAGGCGGATATCTCGGTTATTTTGACTGACACGGGCTACTTATTCCCTGAAACGTATCTGTTTATTGATGAGCTTAAAGAGCGTTTGTCATTGAATGTTCAAGTTTACCGTTCGCCACTGACACCTGCTTGGCAAGAGGCTCGTTATGGTAAGTTATGGGAGCAAGGTGTCGAAGGAATTAAGCTTTACAATCGATTGAATAAAGTTGAACCGATGCGTCGCGCACTTGATGAACTTCAAGTTGGGACGTGGTTTTCTGGCTTACGTCGTGCACAGTCAAGTTCTCGATCTTCGTTGCCAGTCCTTGCGATTCAAAATGGGGTGTTTAAATTTCTCCCTCTGATTGATTGGAGTAATGATGATGTAGATGCATACCTAGTTGATCATAAGTTGCCTTATCACCCGCTATATGAACAAGGTTATATGTCGGTAGGCGATGTGCATACAACTCAGAAGTGGGAGCCAGGTATGAAAGAAGAAGAAACCCGTTTCTTTGGGCTAAAGCGTGAATGTGGACTACATGAAGATGATGCGGAATCCGATGGTTCAGGTATTTAGTTGGTAGACTAAACCTTCTTATTTTCAATGTTTACAAGACTCTGACAGGGTAGCTTTGGCTACCCTGTATGCTATGCGGCGCTAAAAAGTGGTATTGCAATTTACATGTTTATTTTAGCTCGCTGGGTTCCATATTTTTCCGACAGCTTCCATCAGGCCTGCACTGGCTCCTTGGTCGCCCATGAATTGCATGACGACGGGAATGAATTGGCTGACCATACTCGGGTCCATGCCTAGGGTGGCAAAGACTTTATTTAAGCTATCCGCATTGGTGATCATACTGCCAAGCCCGGCGGGAAGTGAATCGGCTAAGCCTTCAGCCCCTGGGATCATGTTGGTGAGTTCGCTAGCCTGATCGCCTGTCAGTTGTTTACTTGCGAGTGATAACAATGCACCTGCGCCACCGGCTGCTTGTTCATTACTGATCCCGAGTTGGCTGGTTAGCATATCAGTTAAAGGGTTACTTAATACTTCACTGGCGGCTTCTGTTTTTTCATCTTCACCACCAAACAGATCGGAAAAACTGAACGCGTTAGCGGCGGTACTGAAACTGAGGCAGGCAAATAATGTCAGCACAGTGCTGAAAAGGTGACTTCGTGAGGCAAATGACTTCATGGCTTTCTCCTATTTAACCAAGGCTAGGAGCGTAGAGGTATCTCAATGGGATGAAATACTTTTATGCTCAGCAACGTAGTTAAGCCTAGTGGAGAATGTGGCACTCGTAGCAAATAAATTCACTAAAAAGTGCTATAGCTATAGAGGGTTACAGCACATACAAAAAACGGCGCAAGCGCGCCGTTTTATTACTGAAAGTTAGCGGGTAACTTACAGGATATCTAGAAGCTCAACTTCGAATACTAGTGCTGCGTATGGAGGGATAGCTGCACCCGCACCGCGTTCACCGTATGCTAGGTTTTGTGGAATGTGTAGTTTCCACTTAGAACCTACAGGCATCATTTGTAGAGCTTCAACCCAACCAGCGATAACGCCAGTTACAGGGAACTCAGCAGGTTGACCGCGAGTTACAGAGCTGTCAAATACAGTACCGTCGGTTAGTTGACCGTGGTAGTGAACACGTACTTGCTTGTCTGAAGTTGGGATTTCACCGTTACCTTCAACAAGAACTTCGTACTGAAGACCAGATTCAGTTACTGTAACTTCTTCGCGTAGTGCGTTATCTTTTAGGTAAGCTTCGCCGTCAGCAGCAGCTGCTTTTGATTGCTCTGCACGTGCTTCTTCTGCACGAGTGTGAAGATCGCGAAGCGCGTTGTTGATATCATCAACTTCGATTTCTGGCATGTCGCCAGTTAGAGAAGTTGCGATACCTTTAGCGATCGCAGCAACGTTTAGGCCTTCAAGACCGCTTTGTGCTAGCTGTTGGCCCATTTGTAGACCAATACCGTAGCTTGCTTTAGTTTCAACTGTATCTAGTTTAACGTCAGACATGTTGTCATCTCTTAATTAGAGTCAATAAGGCAAGCAGGATACCAGTTTCGACCCTTACGGGTAAACTGTTGTTAATAATTGTCACCTTTTTTACGTCGTAGATGTGTTTTGCTGTATTCGTTATGGAGAGTTAGTTATGGGACAGGCCAGACGCCGTTCAAAGAAAAAAAGCGAATTTAAGCTGCCAGAATGGCAGTTTGATCGTGCGGTTCTTTCTGCGCTAAAGGATAAAGGCCTGACTGCACTTGCTCCGATCCGTGGGCGATGGGCTAAGTTACCGACATTACATCGTCGAGCATTAACCGTTTTAGTGCCTGTGGTGGTGCTATTACTGCTGTTACCCAGTAGCCCTAGCATGACAGTTGAACCCGAGACGGACAGTGTTCGTCGCGAAGTGACGTTAAATTTAGGGGAAAGTGCGCCAGAACCGATTGGCGAACGCTCGGAACCCGTATCGCCGCAACGAGTGAAGCGGGCAGAACCTGCATCACCATCGACGCCTAAAACAGTGAGTATTCAATCTGAGAAAACAAGCAGCGTTGCTTCAACTAGCACGAAAGCGCTTTCGCTTGAATGGCAGCGCTATCAAATTCAGCAAGGGCAGACATTGGCGAATATTTTCCGTGAAAAGTCACTGCCACTCTCTGACTTGTATGCTGTAGCTGCAATTGAGGGGAAAGATAAGCCACTAAGTAGAATTAAATCGGGTCAATGGATCCGTTATAAGCAAACGGCCACGGGTAATCTTGATGCGATTCAAATTGAAACTACCAGTGGTAAATCTGTGATGTATTACCGTTTGTCTGATGGTAGCTTTTCGCGAGGTAAGTAGGGACGTTAGGTGTTCTTGATATGAGGGCAACAGAGGTTACCGATAACAAAGCCGCATAATGCGGCTTTGTTCGTTTTAATAAGATGGTACTTAATAGTGTTAGCGAGTAATTGCTTTTTCTAAACGCATATCAATATGCGGAATGTCATCTTCTAAGTACATCTCGGATATCGCGCTAAAGCCGTAGCCCTTGTAATACGCTTGCAAGTGGTCTTGGGCGCCAATATCAATGGTTTGATCTGGCCATTGCACTTGTGCGGCATCTAATGCCCGCGTTAATAATTTATGCCCCAAGCCTTTTCCTCGAGCATGACCTGTCGTTAATACTCGTCCAATACTGACATTGTCGTAAGTCACACCTGGAGGTAGAAGGCGTAAGTACGCCACTAACTGATCATTATCGTAAGCCAATAAGTGCTGCGTATCTGGGTGACGGTCATGTTCATCTAATTCGTGGTATGGGCAATTTTGCTCTACCACAAAGACATCAACACGTACTTTTAGTAGATCATACAGTTGGTGGGTCGTCAGTTGTTCAAACGGTAAACAGTGCCATTGCATACGGTATTCTCATCTCTTCAAGGTTGGCTTTTCAAGGCTAGTCATTATTATGAATAGTGGTGATATTTTATTTATAATCGTTCTACTCAAATAGTTATTTTTTGATGTTATTTTTTTAGGCCTTTATCTTCATCCTGCCGCGCTTTTATTCGGCTGAGGCTGGTGGCTGTGATCCCCAAATAAGAGGCGAGCTGTTTATCTGTGATCTGTACATCCAGCAGTGCAAAGTTGCTGGCAAATAATCGATAGCGTTCCTCTGGACTATACATCAGCATGAAGCGCTCTTTGTTTTCTTTGAAGGTGAGCTGGCGTTCGAGTAAGGCTGTATATAAAGGGTGCTGCTGGGTACGCCATTGTTCGAGTAAACGAATTGGCAAGGCTAAGATGCGACTGGCGACAAGCGTTTCAAGTAAAAATGGCGAATGACCATGAGTGGTTAGCGCTTCAAAACCGATAATGGTTTCTTGTTCCCAGTAGAACTCTTTACTAAAAGCGCGGCCTTCTTCCGTTAAGTAGCACGCGTGGCATACGCCCTCCGCTAAAAAGTAAAAGTGTTCCGCGGTTTGACCTTGGTGGATCAAAATATGGCGAGTAGGTAGTTCCAGTGGTGTTGCTTGTGCTGTAACGGCTTGAGCGTCTTCATCGCTTAACCCAAATTGCAGTAAAAATTGGTGCAATGCTGCTTTCATGCTGAACTCATTGAAAAGTGATGGTGTTGGTAGCATAACAAAAAAAACCGCCGCAAAAGCGACGGTCTTTATTTATAGAGCTTGAGGGTTATTTTGCTTGTAGATCGATACGGTAAATCGCAAAGCCTACTTTGTCTGAACCGACATTTGTCATCGGGTAGACGCCTTTCTCTTTAATAAACGCCGCCGCTTTGTCTGTTGGTGATGTTTCAAAGGTAACGTTTAGTTTTTTGTCACTCTTCAGTGGTGCAAAGTGCCAGTTATTATCGGCACTTGGGATCACTTGGCCTTTTTCTTTGCTTACACGGCTGATGTAGTCAGACAGTACTGTGCGGTTTTCATCTGGTGATGCAAATGCGACAAACTTCTCACCGGTACCCGCAAATTTACCACTGTATGCACGGTAGTTGTTGGTGGCAATGATGAAGTCTTGTTTTGGATCTACCGGCTTACCGTTAAAGGTTAATGTTTGAATACGCTCTGCATCGGCATTAACTAATTTACAGTCGCCGTCGTAACGGGCTGGCTGTGAAATGTCGATTGCGTAGTTTACGCCATCAATGACATCAAAGTTGTAGGTACGGAAACCATCCCAGTTGATTAGGCCTTGTTGTGCAGTGCTGTTGACATCAATTTGGTTAAATTGCGCCGCTGAACATTCAAGCCATTCTTTGACTTCTTTACCGGTTACCTTCATTGCAACAAGCGTATTTGGGTATAGATAAAGGTCAGCTGCGTTACGGAACGTTAGTTGGCCTGACTCTACTTCAGTGAAGTTTGTTGGATCGTTACCACGGCCACCTGCTTTAAACGGTGCAGCAGCAGAAAGGACTGGGATGCCATCTAAGTCTGGGTCACCTTGAATAAAGCGTTCTACATAGTCTTTTTGCGCAAGGTTAACTATTTGCACTGTTGGATCGTCTTGTACCAAGGCAAGGTAGCTGTACATGACATCGCTAGCTTTACCTATTGGTTGATTCACAAAAGTACGGGTTGCATCATGATCGTCAGCAATGGCTTTCACCATTTTTTGGTCAGCTTCAACCAATGCTACGCGCTTTTCTTTATCAAAAATTGGGCGAGCTTCGGTTTTCGCATCGCTTACTTCCCAACCTGCATCTTCTTTTTCAAGCACAAGATCGACAACACCTAGGTGATCACCCCAGCGGCCAGGCATAACGGCAGCAACGCCATTGATAGTACCTTTTTCGATATCAGCGCCTGGAACATTGGCAAAGCTCTTGCTCGGGAATACGGCATGAGAGTGACCAAAAGCAATGACATCAATGTCTTTAACGTCTGTTAAGTAGTATGTTGAGTTTTCTGCTTGAACTTTGTAAGGATCCGTAGAAATGCCAGAGTGAGGGATCGCAACAATAATGTCTGCGCCTTCTGCTTTCATTTGTGGAACATACTTTTCAGCTGTTTGTTTGATATCTAGCGCATCAACGCGGCCTTCAAGGTTCTTCTTATCCCAAATCATGATCTGTGGTGGTACAAAACCGATGTAACCCACTTTTACTTCGTGCTCAACACCATCGGTATCTTTTAACGTGTGTGATTTGATGATGTATGGCGTGAAGAGGTTTTTACCTGTTTTGATATCAACAACGTTGGCATTTACATACGGGAAGTTTGCACCCGCAATTGAGTTTTTCAAAAACTCTAAGCCATAGTTGAATTCGTGGTTACCAATATTGCCCACTTCGTAATCTAGCTGATTCATGGCTTTATAAGCAGGGTGGATTTCACCCATTTTAATGCCTTTGTCAGCCATGTAGTCGCCCATAGGGCTACCTTGAAGTAAGTCACCGTTATCAACCAATAGGCTGTTGGTCACTTCTGCACGCGCTTCTTTTACTAATGTTGCTGTACGAACTAAGCCTGTTTTTAATGTTGGCTTATCTTTGTAGTAGTCAAAGTCCATCACATTCATGTGAATGTCGGTGGTTTCAAGAATACGTAGCTTGATGGTTTCTGCCGTTGCAGGACCAGCCATTGTCAATAAACCACCTAATACCGCAATAGTAAGAGGCTTGGCAGATAATTTCATGATTTACTCCAAGAAAGTGAGTTAGGAAAAGCTCGGCTAAGGTATCAAAAAACATGTCGAGTGAAAGTTTGATTCTTACTTTAATGTGCTGTAACTCTCACTTTAAGTGCGATAAATGTTATCTCATCAGCAGTTCTTATTTTAGGTCTAGATGACGCCTGTGCTATTTAAGAAAAAAACAGCATAAGTTACATCCAAAAGAACTAGTGAAAGTGCCACATCATTCCAATTAGGCACATTTGCCGCCTTTTTTACCCGAATTACAGTTAATTTATTGTGTCTACTCTCCCATTTTTGATTTCCTTATCTGAACCAAACTTTTTGGAATAAAAAATACAATTTTAGAATTTCAGGTAATATCGAGCTGTGTCTATAGTGCTCTTAATAGGAATGAAAGAGGGCGCAGACATGGACTACTTGCCAATTTTTGCAGATTTAAAGCACCGACCGTGTGTCGTGGTGGGTGGCGATACTGTCGCATGGCGTAAAACTCAGATGTTGCTAAAGGCGGGCGCAGATGTTCGTGTGGTCGCGGAAGAGTTGAACGCAGATTTTCAAGCGGCGGTGATCAATCTGCAAGTTACCCACGTTGCTGCTGAGTTTTCTCCTGAATTGCTTGATGGCATTTTCCTCGCCATTGCCGCGACTGAGCGTAAAGCACTTAATGCTTTAGTGTATCAATCGGCTAATCAGCGCCAAGTGCTGGTGAATGTGGTGGATGATACCCAGCGTTGCAGTTTTATAGTGCCTTCTATTATTGATCGTTCACCGATAGTGGTCGCGATCTCCTCTTCGGGTAAAGCGCCCGTTCTTGCGCGTTTATTACGTGAAAAAATTGAAGTGTTATTACCACACCACATAGGGGCGATGGCAACCATCGCAGGTCGCTTTCGTGATCGCCTTAAACGGACTATTTCTGATTTTTCTACGCGTCGTTTGTTTTGGGAGCAGGCCTTCGAGGGTCGTTTTTCACAGCTAGTTGCTACGGGTAAAAAACAAGATGCGGAAAATGAGTTGATCCGTTTATCACAGACGATGCAGCCGCAAGGTGGCGTCTCACTTATCGGTTCAGGTCCTGGCGATGCAGGTTTGTTGACACTGCGTGCTTTGCAGTTAATGCAGCAAGCGGATGTGGTGCTGTACGACTATTTAGTGTCGGATGAAATTATGGATTTAGTACGCCGTGATGCAGAACTTGTCTGCGTGGGCAAGCGTGCGGGTTTTCACAGTGTGCCGCAGCAAGAAACTAATCGATTAATCGTCGCATATGCTCAACAAGGTAAACGAGTGGTGCGGTTAAAAGGGGGTGACCCCTTTATGTTTGGCCGTGGTGCGGAAGAGCTGGAGGTTTTAGTTGATGCTGGTATTCCGTTTCAGGTTGTGCCGGGTATTACGGCTGCTGCTGGGGCGACAGCGTATGCTGGGATTCCGCTGACCCATCGCGATTATGCACAAACAGCGATGTTTATTACTGGCCATACCAAATCGGAAAGTGATCCCCTTGATTGGTCTATTTTGGCGCGGGGTAAGCAAACTCTCGTTATTTATATGGGCTTGATGAAATCGAGCTACATTCAGCAACAGCTACTGCAACATGGCCGCGAGGCTGACACTCCAATCGCCATTATTGAGCGTGGCACTCAGAAGAATCAGAAAATTTTTAAAGGTCAGCTAAGTGAACTGGCTGAGCTCGCAAAAAATGCGGCTTCCCCATCGTTGATAGTGGTGGGCGAGGTCGTGACATTATCAGAAAAACTACGTTGGTTTGGCAATCAGGACGTTCAACCAGAGCCACGATCAGTGGTCAGTCTTTAGCATGGAGAGAGTGATGGACCCGAAACGATTAACTCATCTCAAGCAGCTTGAAGCGGAAAGTATGCATATTATCCGTGAAGTCGCTGCTGAGTTCGATAACCCAGTAATGATGTATTCCATCGGTAAAGATTCATCGGTGATGTTGCATTTGGCTCGTAAAGCCTTTTATCCCGGCAAAATCCCGTTTCCGTTGTTGCATGTTGATACCGACTGGAAATTTCGCGAGATGATTGCGTTTCGTGATCGCACCGCAAAAAAATACGGTTTTGACCTGTTAGTACACAAAAACCCTGAAGGGATGGCGATGGGGGTAGGGCCGTTTACACATGGGTCATCAAAGCATACCGACATTATGAAAACCCAAGGGCTTAAGCAGGCGTTAGATAAGTATGGTTTTGATGCGGCATTTGGGGGCGCACGTCGTGATGAAGAGAAGTCACGAGCTAAAGAACGAATCTATTCGTTTCGCGATAAAAACCACACCTGGGATCCTAAAAATCAACGCCCAGAATTATGGAAAACGTATAACGGTCAAATCAACAAGGGTGAGAGTATTAGAGTTTTTCCACTCTCCAATTGGACAGAACTCGATATTTGGCAATACATCTACTTAGAAAATATCGAAATTGTGCCTCTATACCTATCTGAGGTTCGCCCTGTGGTTGAGCGTGATGGGATGTTGATTATGGCTGATGATGATCGATTAAAACTAGAACCTGGAGAAGCGATTGAACATAAAAGTGTGCGCTTCCGTACCTTGGGTTGCTACCCACTCACTGGCGCTATTGAATCTGAAGCCAATACCTTGCCAGGTATTATTGAAGAAATGCTGGTAGCGACATCGAGTGAACGACAAGGGCGAGCTATCGATCATGATCAATCAGGTTCGATGGAATTGAAAAAACGCCAAGGTTACTTCTAAGGGAAGAGTGATGAATAGTCTTATTGAACAACAAGTGGCTGAGCTAGGCATCGAAGCTTACCTTGATCAGCACCATAACAAATCATTGCTGCGCTTTTTAACGTGTGGTTCCGTTGATGATGGCAAGAGTACGTTAATAGGGCGCTTGCTCCATGATTCACACCAAATTTATGAAGATCAACTAGCGGCTATTCACACTGATAGCCAAAAGGTGGGAACAACGGGTGATAAACCGGATCTCGCTTTGCTGGTGGATGGTCTACAAGCGGAACGAGAGCAAGGGATCACGATTGATGTTGCTTATCGTTATTTCTCAACTAAAAAGCGTAAGTTTATTATTGCGGATACGCCAGGGCATGAGCAGTACACCCGCAATATGGCAACGGGCGCATCGACCTGTGATGTCGCAGTCATTCTTATTGATGCCCGTAAAGGGGTGTTAGATCAAACGCGTCGTCATTCTTATATCGCCAGCTTATTGGGTATCCGTCATTTTGTGGTTGCGATTAATAAAATGGATCTGGTTGATTTCGAGCAAGCGCGCTTTGAGTCGATAAAAGAGGATTATCTCGCTTTTGCACAAAAGCTTAACCGCAATATCGATATTCAGTTGGTGCCTTTATCGGCTCTTGAAGGGGATAACGTGGTGAGCTTAAGTGATAAAACACCATGGTATAGCGGGGACTCGTTATTAACACTGCTTGAAGATGTCGATTTTGGTCAGGAGCGCGAAGGGGAAGCGTTACGTTTTCCTGTGCAGTATGTGAATCGTCCGAATCTCGATTTTCGAGGATTTGCGGGTACAGTCGCAACAGGAACGATCAAGGCTGGTGATGCGGTGAAAGTGCTGCCATCGGGTAAAGCATCGGTCGTGGAGCGTATTGTTACTTTTGACGGTGACTTACCTGAAGCTTATCCCGGTCAGGCAATCACGCTGACACTGGCTGATGAAATCGATATCAGCCGTGGTGATACCATTGTCGCCGCTAATGATGAGGTACAACTCAGTGATCGTGTTCTAGCTGATATTGTTTGGATGGCAGAGGCGCCACTAGAGGTTGGTCGCCAGTACGATATGAAAATTGCAGGTAAGAAAACAGTCGGCTCTGTTCAGGCTATTCGTCATCAAGTTGATATTAATAACCTTGATACATTTGCGACTGATGTGCTGCCACTTAATGGTATTGGCTTGTGTGAAGTCGTGTTGACTGAATCTATCGCGGTCGATGGTTATCAGCAAAGTACGGATACTGGTGGCTTTATTATTATCGATCGCTTAACCAATGTTACCGTTGGCGCAGGAATGATCCGAGAAGCATTAGTGCAAGATGCTGATAGTAGGAAAGCAACGAATGTGAGTGCTTTTGAATTGGAGTTTAATGCTTTAGTTCGCAAACACTTCCCACATTGGGATGCGAAAGATATCAGTAAGCTGAGGTAGCCGGATGAACTGGGAGCAAGGCATTGTGCTTGCCATGTTAATGGTGATTGTGACTTGTCTATTAACAACGCGAATCAAACCCGCATACTTGTTTGCTGGGGCTGCTTTTATTGGTTATCAAACTGATATGATTGATTTGGTGACGTTGGCTGGCAATTTTACTAATTCATCACTATTAACCTTGGTGTTGCTGATCCTTGTTTCCATTGCGTTAGAGAAAACGCGCTTGATTAGCTGGGTTGGCCAACAGATCTCCCGAGGAGGCCAGTCTAGCGTGATTGCTAAACTCGGATTATCGACGGCCCTTCTCTCTTCTTTTACCAATAATACCGCCGTGGTGGTGTCTTTAATTGGTGCCATTAAGCGTAATCAACGACATGCGCCATCGAAGCTACTCATTCCCTTATCATATGCGGCTATTCTTGGTGGAACACTGACTCTCATTGGGACTTCAACGAATTTAATCATCAACAGTTTTGTTGAAGATGCGGGTCTGCCGAGTCTTAATTTTTTTGCTCCTACTTTAATTGGTCTGGCAGTTTTGGTTACAGGTATGTTGATTGTGATCCCGCTCAGTTACTTCCTACCGAGTAACGATGATGGTCAGCAAGATGCATTGCCGTATTTTTTAGAAGCCAAAATAGAACCTTTATCTCCGTTGGTGGGCAAGTCAGTTGCTGAAAATGGTTTACGTGCCTTGCGACGTTTGTTTTTGGCTGAGGTGATTCGAGACGGACAAACCATAGCGCCCGTGTGTCCAAGCACACAACTACAGGCGGGTGATCGTTTATTATTTTGTGGTGATGTGGAAAGTGTCACCACACTGCAAGAAATAGACGGATTACAACTCTTTGGACAGCACCACCTGAATGGGCAATCCATGATGGAGGTTATTGTGAGTCACTCTGCTGGTATTCGAGGTAATACCTTAAAAAGCGTGAAGTTTCGGGAGCGATTTGATGCCGTTGTTGTGGCAATTCGCCGTGGACATGAGCGTTTAGCGGGGGGCTTAGGCAATATAGAACTACATGCTGGAGATACGCTGGTGGTAGTGCCGGGGAAAAGCTTCCATGCAAACAAGCAGCAACTTAATCGTGAATTTGTCTTGGTTAATGGGCTTGATTCCAGTGCTCGTTTAGATAGAAAGAAAAGCATCGCGGTTTTATTGGGCTTTATGACCGTTATTGCTGGAGCACTACTGGGCGGTTTTCCAATTATTAAAGGGTTGGCTGGTTACTTACTATTACTCGTTGCTGTTGGCATCATCTCTTTTGCTGAACTTCGTCGCCGGTTTCCTATTGATATTGTCGTGATTGTTGGTTCTGCGCTGTCATTGGCCCAGTTAATGATGTCCAGTGGGTTATCTGAACGTATTGGCGACCTTTTCATGACCGCGTTAAACGGCTGGGGACTTTACGGTGCTTTAATTGCGGTATACCTACTTACCCTTATTTTGACTGAACTTGTCACGAATAATGCCGCCGCCGCGTTGTCATTTCCTATTGCTTATAGCCTTGCAGTTAGTTCTGGCGCAGATCCTATGCCTTTTATTATGGCTATCTTGTTTGGTGCCAGTGCGAGTTTCATCTCTCCTTATGGGTATCAAACTAATTTATTGGTTTACACCATAGGAAATTATCAACTTAAAGATTATGTACGGATTGGTCTGCCGCTCTCGATAGTGTATTCCATCGTAGTGCTTGGTTTGATCCCTGTGCTGTTTCCTTTTTAACGACAGACAGAATGGAGTCTTATATATGTCTACGGATGTGCAAATGGAAGATTCAAGTAACATCGTGTGGCATCAACACCACGTTGCTAAACAGCAACGCGCTCAACAAAAGAATCAAACACCTTGCGTACTATGGTTTACTGGTCTTAGTGGAGCGGGTAAATCTACCGTCGCTGGCGCATTGGAAAATAGGTTAGTCGAGTTGGGTTATCACACTTACCTTTTGGATGGTGATAATGTGCGGCATGGGCTGTGTCGTGATTTGGGTTTCTCAAGCCAAGACCGTCGTGAAAATATACGTCGGATTGGTGAAGTTGCTAACTTAATGGTTGATGCTGGATTAATTGTTTTATCTGCTTTTATCTCGCCTCATAGAGAAGAGAGGGAAATGGTCAGAGATTTGGTTGGTGATGATGCATTCTTTGAGGTCTATGTTGATACTTCATTAGCTGAATGCGAGAAGCGAGATCCTAAAGGCTTGTACAAAAAAGCGCGGGCAGGCGAAATTAGCCAGTTCACGGGCATAGATTCTGAATATCAAATTCCGCTGAAACCTGAAATACATTTGAATGCTGGTGAGCAGACAGTTGCTGAGTCAGTGGAAGCATGTATTCAAGCGTTAAAGCGCCATAATGTTATTTCATAGAATAAAGGAGAAGTCATAGGTGAAAGCATTGCTAGAATCGATCGTTGAAATTGCGTTATCGGCAGGAGATGCCATCATGATACGCTATCACAGCAATATAGAAGTAAAAGAAAAAGCGGATTCAAGCCCTGTAACAGAAGCCGATCTTGCTGCGAATGCCATCATTATTGATCGATTAACCAGCTTGACGCCTAATATTCCCATTCTATCGGAAGAGTCTGTTCACATTGAATGGAAAGATCGCCAATCGTGGGAGACATTTTGGCTGGTGGATCCACTGGATGGCACTAAAGAATACATTCGAAAGAACGGTGAGTTCACGGTTAACATTGCACTAATAGATAAAGGTGTACCAGTACTATCTGTTGTACATGCTCCTGCGTTAGATAAAACGTGGTTAGCTGACGGTAAAACTGCATGGCTTCAAACAAAAGTTAGCCGCGATGCCATTAAGGTAAAAACAGCATCTGTTCCGACGGTTGTAGGAAGCCGCTCTCACCCCAGCCCTGATTTAGCTACTTTCTTAGAGCAGCTGGGAGAGCATAAGTTAGCCGAAGTGGGTTCATCACTAAAGTTTTGCCTTGTTGCGGAAGGGCGGGCGCAGTATTACCCTCGTTTAGGTCCAACGATGATGTGGGATACAGCGGCAGGTCACTGCGTAGCTGTCAGTGCTGGAGCTCATGTCAGTATGTTGGATGGTACGGCACTAAGTTACCACAGAGAAAATCTATTAAATCCCTCCTTCCTTGTAAAGGCAGCCTAAATACTATCGCTCTTAGTCTTACTTAAGAGCGAGATTTAGTGCTACGAGCGCTATTTTTATCAACTACACTAGATCCTACTTAACTTTTTAGATGCCCCTAAAGTAGTTCGATGCCCTTATTGATGGGTTTTCGTGTTCTTTTGCTGCTTTTAGTGTCTAAAAGCAGCATTCGCCCTGAAAGTTCAATAAAAGGGTTGTGCTTTAGTGTGGACTCCCTATAATGCCGCTCCATCGACAGGGAATACAACGGATGAATAAGTTATTCATAAGTTGTGTATAACATGTCGGTAAGGTGTTCTTAACTTTTTCTTGATTGAAATGAGCTTATTTTGCTCTTGTTAGTGATGATAAATGATGGCATCTTGATGATGTTCTGGTGAGTTGGCTAAAAGTTGATTTGTTGGTTTATTATCCTCAGTATCTAAGCGGTTTTAATTAATTTAAAATAACGCTTGACTGAAAAGTTTGGTAGCGTAGTATACGCAGCCTAGCCAGCACGAAGTGTTGCGCTGAATGTTCTTTAACAATTTGACCATGCAATCTGTGTGGGCACTCGTGAAATGAATAGTCAAAACTGTTCATTGTTACTTTTTAAGTGACAATGAATTTGGCATCAATGAACTGAGTGACCAATACAAAACTTAAGTTTACTTAAGCTTTGGCACAGTCAATTCGAATATCATGACTAGCTTCTAGTTATCGATATTCAATCAGTATTCATTGAGCCATCAAAAACTTTAAATTGAAGAGTTTGATCATGGCTCAGATTGAACGCTGGCGGCAGGCCTAACACATGCAAGTCGAGCGGTAACAGGAATTAGCTTGCTAATTTGCTGACGAGCGGCGGACGGGTGAGTAATGCCTGGGAATATGCCTTGATGTGGGGGATAACTATTGGAAACGATAGCTAATACCGCATAATGCCTACGGGCCAAAGAGGGGGATCTTCGGACCTCTCGCGTCAAGATTAGCCCAGGTGGGATTAGCTAGTTGGTGGGGTAATGGCTCACCAAGGCGACGATCCCTAGCTGGTTTGAGAGGATGATCAGCCACACTGGAACTGAGACACGGTCCAGACTCCTACGGGAGGCAGCAGTGGGGAATATTGCACAATGGGGGAAACCCTGATGCAGCCATGCCGCGTGTATGAAGAAGGCCTTCGGGTTGTAAAGTACTTTCAGTTGTGAGGAAGGCGGTAACGTTAATAGCGTTGCCGTTTGACGTTAGCAACAGAAGAAGCACCGGCTAACTCCGTGCCAGCAGCCGCGGTAATACGGAGGGTGCGAGCGTTAATCGGAATTACTGGGCGTAAAGCGCATGCAGGCGGTCTGTTAAGCAAGATGTGAAAGCCCGGGGCTCAACCTCGGAACAGCATTTTGAACTGGCAGACTAGAGTCTTGTAGAGGGGGGTAGAATTTCAGGTGTAGCGGTGAAATGCGTAGAGATCTGAAGGAATACCGGTGGCGAAGGCGGCCCCCTGGACAAAGACTGACGCTCAGATGCGAAAGCGTGGGGAGCAAACAGGATTAGATACCCTGGTAGTCCACGCCGTAAACGATGTCTACTTGGAGGTTGGGACCTTGAGTCCTGGCTTTCGGAGCTAACGCGTTAAGTAGACCGCCTGGGGAGTACGGTCGCAAGATTAAAACTCAAATGAATTGACGGGGGCCCGCACAAGCGGTGGAGCATGTGGTTTAATTCGATGCAACGCGAAGAACCTTACCTACTCTTGACATCCAGAGAATTCGCTAGAGATAGCTTAGTGCCTTCGGGAACTCTGAGACAGGTGCTGCATGGCTGTCGTCAGCTCGTGTTGTGAAATGTTGGGTTAAGTCCCGCAACGAGCGCAACCCTTATCCTTGTTTGCCAGCACGTAATGGTGGGAACTCCAGGGAGACTGCCGGTGATAAACCGGAGGAAGGTGGGGACGACGTCAAGTCATCATGGCCCTTACGAGTAGGGCTACACACGTGCTACAATGGCGTATACAGAGGGCTGCCAACCAGCGATGGTGAGCGAATCCCAGAAAGTACGTCGTAGTCCGGATTGGAGTCTGCAACTCGACTCCATGAAGTCGGAATCGCTAGTAATCGTGGATCAGAATGCCACGGTGAATACGTTCCCGGGCCTTGTACACACCGCCCGTCACACCATGGGAGTGGGCTGCACCAGAAGTAGATAGCTTAACCTTCGGGAGGGCGTTTACCACGGTGTGGTTCATGACTGGGGTGAAGTCGTAACAAGGTAGCCCTAGGGGAACCTGGGGCTGGATCACCTCCTTAAACGATAGACTGCTTGTTTGATGCAGTGTCCACACAGATTGCTTGGTAAATTAGTTTTAGAAATAGCGAAAGCGCTAATGAATGACTTCGGTTATTGATTAACGCTTTTTGCGTTATGCTCTTTAACAATCTGGAAAGCTGACTAGTAAATTGAATCAATAGATTCAATTACAATAGTTTTTATCTTTAATGATAAAAACGAGTTCTCAAAACAACACACATTCAAGTGTCTTGTGTAGAGTCCGGCGAAAAACCAATGTCCTCATTTTTCTTGATCGGAAATGAGTGACGATAAACCTTGGTTGTTTGAACATACAGACCTCTTGGGGTTGTATGGTTAAGTGACTAAGCGTACACGGTGGATGCCTTGGCAGTCAGAGGCGATGAAGGACGTATTAACTTGCGATAAGCCCAGTTTAGATAGTAAAAATCACTTGAGACTGGGATTTCCGAATGGGGAAACCCACGTGCATAAGCACGTATCGTTACGTGAATACATAGCGTAACGAGGCGAACTCGGGGAACTGAAACATCTAAGTACCCGAAGGAA
The DNA here is from genome assembly GCF_024346675.1 of Photobacterium sanguinicancri. Taxonomy (NCBI): domain Bacteria; kingdom Pseudomonadati; phylum Pseudomonadota; class Gammaproteobacteria; order Vibrionales; family Vibrionaceae; genus Photobacterium; species Photobacterium sanguinicancri. Next base: position 3,331,896 of record NZ_AP024850.1, on the reverse strand, counting down.
GAGAAATCAACCGAGATTCCGAGAGTAGCGGCGAGCGAAATCGGATTAGCCCTTAAGCCAGTCTTGCGTTAGGTGAATGTGCTGGAAAGCACAGCGATACAGGGTGATAGCCCCGTAACCGACAACGCATTATTAGTGAAAACGAGTAGGACGGGACACGTGATATCCTGTTTGAACATGGGGGGACCATCCTCCAAGGCTAAATACTCCTGACTGACCGATAGTGAACCAGTACCGTGAGGGAAAGGCGAAAAGAACCCCTGTGAGGGGAGTGAAATAGAACCTGAAACCGTGTACGTACAAGCAGTAGGAGCCCACTTGTTGGGTGACTGCGTACCTTTTGTATAATGGGTCAGCGACTTAATTTTAGTAGCAAGGTTAACCGTTTAGGGGAGCCGTAGGGAAACCGAGTCTTAACTGGGCGTCATAGTTGCTAGGATTAGACCCGAAACCAGGTGATCTAGCCATGGGCAGGTTGAAGGTGAGGTAACACTTACTGGAGGACCGAACCGACTAATGTTGAAAAATTAGCGGATGACTTGTGGCTAGGGGTGAAAGGCCAATCAAACCTGGAGATAGCTGGTTCTCCCCGAAAGCTATTTAGGTAGCGCCTCGGACGAATACTACTGGGGGTAGAGCACTGTTAAGGCTAGGGGGTCATCCCGACTTACCAACCCTTTGCAAACTCCGAATACCAGTAAGTACTATCCGGGAGACACACGGCGGGTGCTAACGTCCGTCGTGGAGAGGGAAACAACCCAGACCGCCAGCTAAGGTCCCAAAGTTATAGCTAAGTGGGAAACGATGTGGGAAGGCTCAGACAGCCAGGATGTTGGCTTAGAAGCAGCCATCATTTAAAGAAAGCGTAATAGCTCACTGGTCGAGTCGGCCTGCGCGGAAGATTTAACGGGGCTAAGCTATACACCGAAGCTGCGGCAATATGAACTTGTTCATATTGGGTAGGGGAGCGTTCTGTAAGCCGTTGAAGGTGATCTGTAAGGGTTGCTGGAGGTATCAGAAGTGCGAATGCTGACATGAGTAACGATAAAGGGAGTGAAAAACTCCCTCGCCGGAAGATCAAGGGTTCCTGTCCAACGTTAATCGGGGCAGGGTAAGTCGACCCCTAAGGCGAGGCCGAAAGGCGTAGTCGATGGGAAACGGGTTAATATTCCCGTACTGCTTATAACTGCGATGGGGGGACGGAGAAGGCTAGGTGGGCTTGGCGACGGTCGTCCAAGTTCAAGGGTGTAGGCTGATAGTTTAGGCAAATCCGGACTATCTTAAGGCTGAGACCCGATGTCGAGTCACTACGGTGATGAAGTCATTGATGCCATGCTTCCGGGAAAAGCCTCTAAGCGATAGGTTATAAGCAATCGTACCCCAAACCGACACAGGTGATCAGGTAGAGAATACCAAGGCGCTTGAGAGAACTCGGGTGAAGGAACTAGGCAAAATGGTACCGTAACTTCGGGAGAAGGTACGCTCCTCGCGGTGATGAGACTTGCTCTCTAAGCTGCTGGGAGTCGCAGATACCAGGTGGCTGCAACTGTTTATTAAAAACACAGCACTGTGCAAAATCGAAAGATGACGTATACGGTGTGACGCCTGCCCGGTGCCGGAAGGTTAATTGATGGGGTTAGACTTCGGTCGAAGCTCTTGATCGAAGCCCCGGTAAACGGCGGCCGTAACTATAACGGTCCTAAGGTAGCGAAATTCCTTGTCGGGTAAGTTCCGACCTGCACGAATGGCGTAATGATGGCCACGCTGTCTCCACCCGAGACTCAGTGAAATTGAAATCGCAGTGAAGATGCTGTGTACCCGCGGCTAGACGGAAAGACCCCGTGAACCTTTACTACAGCTTGGCACTGAACATTGACCCTACATGTGTAGGATAGGTGGGAGCCTTTGAAGCATTGTCGCTAGATGATGTGGAGGCAATCTTGAAATACCACCCTTGTATGCTTGATGTTCTAACGTCGCCCCCTAATCGGGGGTGCGGACAGTGCCTGGTGGGTAGTTTGACTGGGGCGGTCTCCTCCCAAAGAGTAACGGAGGAGCACGAAGGTGGGCTAATCACGGTCGGACATCGTGAGGTTAGTGCAATGGCATAAGCCCGCTTGACTGCGAGAATGACAATTCGAGCAGGTGCGAAAGCAGGTCATAGTGATCCGGTGGTTCTGAATGGAAGGGCCATCGCTCAACGGATAAAAGGTACTCCGGGGATAACAGGCTGATACCGCCCAAGAGTTCATATCGACGGCGGTGTTTGGCACCTCGATGTCGGCTCATCACATCCTGGGGCTGAAGTCGGTCCCAAGGGTATGGCTGTTCGCCATTTAAAGTGGTACGCGAGCTGGGTTTAGAACGTCGTGAGACAGTTCGGTCCCTATCTGCCGTGGGCGTTAGATGATTGAGAGGGGCTGCTCCTAGTACGAGAGGACCGGAGTGGACGAACCGCTGGTGTTCGGGTTGTTATGCCAATAGCATTGCCCGGTAGCTACGTTCGGAATCGATAAGCGCTGAAAGCATCTAAGCGCGAAGCGAGCCTCAAGATGAGTCATCTCTAGACCTTTAAGGTCTCTAAAGGGTTGTCGAAGACTACGACGTTGATAGGCAGGGTGTGTAAGTGCTGCGAGGCATTGAGCTAACCTGTACTAATTGCCCGTGAGGCTTAACCATACAACACCCAAGGGGTTTTACGGACTCCATAACGCTTGAATGCGTGTTAAGAACGAATATTGTAACTAGTTAACTTTCCCAGATTGTATCTTCCGCCGACGGCGTAAGATAAACCGAATTTGCTTGGCGACCATAGCATTATGGACCCACCTGATCCCATGCCGAACTCAGTAGTGAAACGTAATAGCGCCGATGGTAGTGTGGGGTCTCCCCATGTGAGAGTAGGTCATCGCCAGGCTTTAATTTCGACTTGTCTCGATGAGACGAGTCAACATAATGTTTTGTGTGAATTACATAGAATTTTATGTTGACTTTCAAAGTAGAAAGCGTATTATACGCCTCCTGCTTAAGTGTTAAGGCACTGAAAGCAAAGCTCTTTAACAATTTGACCATGCAATCTGTGTGGGCACTCGTGAAATGAATAGTCAAAACTGTTCATTGTGACTTTTTAAGTAACAATGAACTTGGCATCAATGAACTGAGTGACCAATACAAAACTTAAGTTTACTTAAGATTTGGCACAGTCAATTCGAATATCATGACTAGCTTCTAGTTATCGATATTCAATCAGTATTCATTGAGCCATCAAAAACTTTAAATTGAAGAGTTTGATCATGGCTCAGATTGAACGCTGGCGGCAGGCCTAACACATGCAAGTCGAGCGGTAACAGGAATTAGCTTGCTAATTTGCTGACGAGCGGCGGACGGGTGAGTAATGCCTGGGAATATGCCTTGATGTGGGGGATAACTATTGGAAACGATAGCTAATACCGCATAATGCCTACGGGCCAAAGAGGGGGATCTTCGGACCTCTCGCGTCAAGATTAGCCCAGGTGGGATTAGCTAGTTGGTGGGGTAATGGCTCACCAAGGCGACGATCCCTAGCTGGTTTGAGAGGATGATCAGCCACACTGGAACTGAGACACGGTCCAGACTCCTACGGGAGGCAGCAGTGGGGAATATTGCACAATGGGGGAAACCCTGATGCAGCCATGCCGCGTGTATGAAGAAGGCCTTCGGGTTGTAAAGTACTTTCAGTTGTGAGGAAGGCGGTAACGTTAATAGCGTTGCCGTTTGACGTTAGCAACAGAAGAAGCACCGGCTAACTCCGTGCCAGCAGCCGCGGTAATACGGAGGGTGCGAGCGTTAATCGGAATTACTGGGCGTAAAGCGCATGCAGGCGGTCTGTTAAGCAAGATGTGAAAGCCCGGGGCTCAACCTCGGAACAGCATTTTGAACTGGCAGACTAGAGTCTTGTAGAGGGGGGTAGAATTTCAGGTGTAGCGGTGAAATGCGTAGAGATCTGAAGGAATACCGGTGGCGAAGGCGGCCCCCTGGACAAAGACTGACGCTCAGATGCGAAAGCGTGGGGAGCAAACAGGATTAGATACCCTGGTAGTCCACGCCGTAAACGATGTCTACTTGGAGGTTGGGACCTTGAGTCCTGGCTTTCGGAGCTAACGCGTTAAGTAGACCGCCTGGGGAGTACGGTCGCAAGATTAAAACTCAAATGAATTGACGGGGGCCCGCACAAGCGGTGGAGCATGTGGTTTAATTCGATGCAACGCGAAGAACCTTACCTACTCTTGACATCCAGAGAATTCGCTAGAGATAGCTTAGTGCCTTCGGGAACTCTGAGACAGGTGCTGCATGGCTGTCGTCAGCTCGTGTTGTGAAATGTTGGGTTAAGTCCCGCAACGAGCGCAACCCTTATCCTTGTTTGCCAGCACGTAATGGTGGGAACTCCAGGGAGACTGCCGGTGATAAACCGGAGGAAGGTGGGGACGACGTCAAGTCATCATGGCCCTTACGAGTAGGGCTACACACGTGCTACAATGGCGTATACAGAGGGCTGCCAACCAGCGATGGTGAGCGAATCCCAGAAAGTACGTCGTAGTCCGGATTGGAGTCTGCAACTCGACTCCATGAAGTCGGAATCGCTAGTAATCGTGGATCAGAATGCCACGGTGAATACGTTCCCGGGCCTTGTACACACCGCCCGTCACACCATGGGAGTGGGCTGCACCAGAAGTAGATAGCTTAACCTTCGGGAGGGCGTTTACCACGGTGTGGTTCATGACTGGGGTGAAGTCGTAACAAGGTAGCCCTAGGGGAACCTGGGGCTGGATCACCTCCTTAAACGATAGACTGCTTGTTTGATGCAGTGTCCACACAGATTGCTTGGTAAATTAGTTTTAGAAATAGCGAAAGCGCTAATGAATGACTTCGGTTATTGATTAACGCTTTTTGCGTTATGCTCTTTAACAATCTGGAAAGCTGACTAGTAAATTGAATCAATAGATTCAATTACAATAGTTTTTATCTTTAATGATAAAAACGAGTTCTCAAAACAACACACATTCAAGTGTCTTGTGTAGAGTCCGGCGAAAAACCAATGTCCTCATTTTTCTTGATCGGAAATGAGTGACGATAAAACCTTGGTTGTTTGAACATACAGACCTCTTGGGGTTGTATGGTTAAGTGACTAAGCGTACACGGTGGATGCCTTGGCAGTCAGAGGCGATGAAGGACGTATTAACTTGCGATAAGCCCAGTTTAGATAGTAAAAATCACTTGAGACTGGGATTTCCGAATGGGGAAACCCACGTGCATAAGCACGTATCGTTACGTGAATACATAGCGTAACGAGGCGAACTCGGGGAACTGAAACATCTAAGTACCCGAAGGAAGAGAAATCAACCGAGATTCCGAGAGTAGCGGCGAGCGAAATCGGATTAGCCCTTAAGCCAGTCTTGCGTTAGGTGAATGTGCTGGAAAGCACAGCGATACAGGGTGATAGCCCCGTAACCGACAACGCATTATTAGTGAAAACGAGTAGGACGGGACACGTGATATCCTGTTTGAACATGGGGGGACCATCCTCCAAGGCTAAATACTCCTGACTGACCGATAGTGAACCAGTACCGTGAGGGAAAGGCGAAAAGAACCCCTGTGAGGGGAGTGAAATAGAACCTGAAACCGTGTACGTACAAGCAGTAGGAGCCCACTTGTTGGGTGACTGCGTACCTTTTGTATAATGGGTCAGCGACTTAATTTTAGTAGCAAGGTTAACCGTTTAGGGGAGCCGTAGGGAAACCGAGTCTTAACTGGGCGTCATAGTTGCTAGGATTAGACCCGAAACCAGGTGATCTAGCCATGGGCAGGTTGAAGGTGAGGTAACACTTACTGGAGGACCGAACCGACTAATGTTGAAAAATTAGCGGATGACTTGTGGCTAGGGGTGAAAGGCCAATCAAACCTGGAGATAGCTGGTTCTCCCCGAAAGCTATTTAGGTAGCGCCTCGGACGAATACTACTGGGGGTAGAGCACTGTTAAGGCTAGGGGGTCATCCCGACTTACCAACCCTTTGCAAACTCCGAATACCAGTAAGTACTATCCGGGAGACACACGGCGGGTGCTAACGTCCGTCGTGGAGAGGGAAACAACCCAGACCGCCAGCTAAGGTCCCAAAGTTATAGCTAAGTGGGAAACGATGTGGGAAGGCTCAGACAGCCAGGATGTTGGCTTAGAAGCAGCCATCATTTAAAGAAAGCGTAATAGCTCACTGGTCGAGTCGGCCTGCGCGGAAGATTTAACGGGGCTAAGCTATACACCGAAGCTGCGGCAATATGACTTGTTCATATTGGGTAGGGGAGCGTTCTGTAAGCCGTTGAAGGTGGTCTGTAAGGGCTGCTGGAGGTATCAGAAGTGCGAATGCTGACATGAGTAACGATAAAGGGAGTGAAAAACTCCCTCGCCGGAAGATCAAGGGTTCCTGTCCAACGTTAATCGGGGCAGGGTAAGTCGACCCCTAAGGCGAGGCCGAAAGGCGTAGTCGATGGGAAACGGGTTAATATTCCCGTACTGCTTATAACTGCGATGGGGGGACGGAGAAGGCTAGGTGGGCTTGGCGACGGTCGTCCAAGTTCAAGGGTGTAGGCTGATAGTTTAGGCAAATCCGGACTATCTTAAGGCTGAGACCCGATGTCGAGTCACTACGGTGATGAAGTCATTGATGCCATGCTTCCGGGAAAAGCCTCTAAGCGATAGGTTATAAGCAATCGTACCCCAAACCGACACAGGTGATCAGGTAGAGAATACCAAGGCGCTTGAGAGAACTCGGGTGAAGGAACTAGGCAAAATGGTACCGTAACTTCGGGAGAAGGTACGCTCCTCGCGGTGATGAGACTTGCTCTCTAAGCTGCTGGGAGTCGCAGATACCAGGTGGCTGCAACTGTTTATTAAAAACACAGCACTGTGCAAAATCGAAAGATGACGTATACGGTGTGACGCCTGCCCGGTGCCGGAAGGTTAATTGATGGGGTTAGACTTCGGTCGAAGCTCTTGATCGAAGCCCCGGTAAACGGCGGCCGTAACTATAACGGTCCTAAGGTAGCGAAATTCCTTGTCGGGTAAGTTCCGACCTGCACGAATGGCGTAATGATGGCCACGCTGTCTCCACCCGAGACTCAGTGAAATTGAAATCGCAGTGAAGATGCTGTGTACCCGCGGCTAGACGGAAAGACCCCGTGAACCTTTACTACAGCTTGGCACTGAACATTGACCCTACATGTGTAGGATAGGTGGGAGCCTTTGAAGCATTGTCGCTAGATGATGTGGAGGCAATCTTGAAATACCACCCTTGTATGCTTGATGTTCTAACGTCGCCCCCTAATCGGGGGTGCGGACAGTGCCTGGTGGGTAGTTTGACTGGGGCGGTCTCCTCCCAAAGAGTAACGGAGGAGCACGAAGGTGGGCTAATCACGGTCGGACATCGTGAGGTTAGTGCAATGGCATAAGCCCGCTTGACTGCGAGAATGACAATTCGAGCAGGTGCGAAAGCAGGTCATAGTGATCCGGTGGTTCTGAATGGAAGGGCCATCGCTCAACGGATAAAAGGTACTCCGGGGATAACAGGCTGATACCGCCCAAGAGTTCATATCGACGGCGGTGTTTGGCACCTCGATGTCGGCTCATCACATCCTGGGGCTGAAGTCGGTCCCAAGGGTATGGCTGTTCGCCATTTAAAGTGGTACGCGAGCTGGGTTTAGAACGTCGTGAGACAGTTCGGTCCCTATCTGCCGTGGGCGTTAGATGATTGAGAGGGGCTGCTCCTAGTACGAGAGGACCGGAGTGGACGAACCGCTGGTGTTCGGGTTGTTATGCCAATAGCATTGCCCGGTAGCTACGTTCGGAATCGATAAGCGCTGAAAGCATCTAAGCGCGAAGCGAGCCTCAAGATGAGTCATCTCTAGACCTTTAAGGTCTCTAAAGGGTTGTCGAAGACTACGACGTTGATAGGCAGGGTGTGTAAGTGCTGCGAGGCATTGAGCTAACCTGTACTAATTGCCCGTGAGGCTTAACCATACAACACCCAAGGGGTTTTACGGACTCCATAACGCTTGAATGCGTGTTAAGAACGAATATTGTAACTAGTTAGATTTTCCCAGATTGTATCTTCCGCTACGGCGTAAGATAAACCGAATTTGCTTGGCGACCATAGCATTATGGACCCACCTGATCCCATGCCGAACTCAGTAGTGAAACGTAATAGCGCCGATGGTAGTGTGGGGTCTCCCCATGTGAGAGTAGGTCATCGCCAGGCTTCAATTTTGAGAGCCCGTTGGCAACAACGGGCTTTTATTTCGCTCTAGCATCAAGCGGTGTGAGCGGAGTCAATATAAGGTTTTTATGTTTTAATCGAATGATTAAAAAGATGAAAGTTTTATCTTGACTTAAAAGTTGAGAAGCGTATTATACGCGTCCTGACTTGCTGAAGCGTTCAACGCTAAGGTATTGAAAGTCAACGTTCTTTAACAATTTGACCATGCAATCTGTGTGGGCACTCGTGAAATGAATAGTCAAAACTGTTCATTGTGACTTTTTAAGTAACAATGAATTTGGCATCAATGAACTGAGTGACCAATACAAAACTTAAGTTTACTTAAGCTTTGGCACAGTCAATTCGAATATCATGACTAGCTTCTAGTTATCGATATTCAATCAGTATTCATTGAGCCATCAAAAACTTTAAATTGAAGAGTTTGATCATGGCTCAGATTGAACGCTGGCGGCAGGCCTAACACATGCAAGTCGAGCGGTAACAGGAATTAGCTTGCTAATTTGCTGACGAGCGGCGGACGGGTGAGTAATGCCTGGGAATATGCCTTGATGTGGGGGATAACTATTGGAAACGATAGCTAATACCGCATAATGCCTACGGGCCAAAGAGGGGGATCTTCGGACCTCTCGCGTCAAGATTAGCCCAGGTGGGATTAGCTAGTTGGTGGGGTAATGGCTCACCAAGGCGACGATCCCTAGCTGGTTTGAGAGGATGATCAGCCACACTGGAACTGAGACACGGTCCAGACTCCTACGGGAGGCAGCAGTGGGGAATATTGCACAATGGGGGAAACCCTGATGCAGCCATGCCGCGTGTATGAAGAAGGCCTTCGGGTTGTAAAGTACTTTCAGTTGTGAGGAAGGCGGTAACGTTAATAGCGTTGCCGTTTGACGTTAGCAACAGAAGAAGCACCGGCTAACTCCGTGCCAGCAGCCGCGGTAATACGGAGGGTGCGAGCGTTAATCGGAATTACTGGGCGTAAAGCGCATGCAGGCGGTCTGTTAAGCAAGATGTGAAAGCCCGGGGCTCAACCTCGGAACAGCATTTTGAACTGGCAGACTAGAGTCTTGTAGAGGGGGGTAGAATTTCAGGTGTAGCGGTGAAATGCGTAGAGATCTGAAGGAATACCGGTGGCGAAGGCGGCCCCCTGGACAAAGACTGACGCTCAGATGCGAAAGCGTGGGGAGCAAACAGGATTAGATACCCTGGTAGTCCACGCCGTAAACGATGTCTACTTGGAGGTTGGGACCTTGAGTCCTGGCTTTCGGAGCTAACGCGTTAAGTAGACCGCCTGGGGAGTACGGTCGCAAGATTAAAACTCAAATGAATTGACGGGGGCCCGCACAAGCGGTGGAGCATGTGGTTTAATTCGATGCAACGCGAAGAACCTTACCTACTCTTGACATCCAGAGAATTCGCTAGAGATAGCTTAGTGCCTTCGGGAACTCTGAGACAGGTGCTGCATGGCTGTCGTCAGCTCGTGTTGTGAAATGTTGGGTTAAGTCCCGCAACGAGCGCAACCCTTATCCTTGTTTGCCAGCACGTAATGGTGGGAACTCCAGGGAGACTGCCGGTGATAAACCGGAGGAAGGTGGGGACGACGTCAAGTCATCATGGCCCTTACGAGTAGGGCTACACACGTGCTACAATGGCGTATACAGAGGGCTGCCAACCAGCGATGGTGAGCGAATCCCAGAAAGTACGTCGTAGTCCGGATTGGAGTCTGCAACTCGACTCCATGAAGTCGGAATCGCTAGTAATCGTGGATCAGAATGCCACGGTGAATACGTTCCCGGGCCTTGTACACACCGCCCGTCACACCATGGGAGTGGGCTGCACCAGAAGTAGATAGCTTAACCTTCGGGAGGGCGTTTACCACGGTGTGGTTCATGACTGGGGTGAAGTCGTAACAAGGTAGCCCTAGGGGAACCTGGGGCTGGATCACCTCCTTAAACGATAGACTGCTTGTTTGATGCAGTGTCCACACAGATTGCTTGGTAAATTAGTTTTAGAAATAGCGAAAGCGCTAATGAATGACTTCGGTTATTGATTAACGCTTTTTGCGTTATGCTCTTTAACAATCTGGAAAGCTGACTAGTAAATTGAATCAATAGATTCAATTACAATAGTTTTTATCTTTAATGATAAAAACGAGTTCTCAAAACAACACACATTCAAGTGTCTTGTGTAGAGTCCGGCGAAAAACCAATGTCCTCATTTTTCTTGATCGGAAATGAGTGACGATAAAACCTTGGTTGTTTGAACATACAGACCTCTTGGGGTTGTATGGTTAAGTGACTAAGCGTACACGGTGGATGCCTTGGCAGTCAGAGGCGATGAAGGACGTATTAACTTGCGATAAGCCCAGTTTAGATAGTAAAAATCACTTGAGACTGGGATTTCCGAATGGGGAAACCCACGTGCATAAGCACGTATCGTTACGTGAATACATAGCGTAACGAGGCGAACTCGGGGAACTGAAACATCTAAGTACCCGAAGGAAGAGAAATCAACCGAGATTCCGAGAGTAGCGGCGAGCGAAATCGGATTAGCCCTTAAGCCAGTCTTGCGTTAGGTGAATGTGCTGGAAAGCACAGCGATACAGGGTGATAGCCCCGTAACCGACAACGCATTATTAGTGAAAACGAGTAGGACGGGACACGTGATATCCTGTTTGAACATGGGGGGACCATCCTCCAAGGCTAAATACTCCTGACTGACCGATAGTGAACCAGTACCGTGAGGGAAAGGCGAAAAGAACCCCTGTGAGGGGAGTGAAATAGAACCTGAAACCGTGTACGTACAAGCAGTAGGAGCCCACTTGTTGGGTGACTGCGTACCTTTTGTATAATGGGTCAGCGACTTAATTTTAGTAGCAAGGTTAACCGTTTAGGGGAGCCGTAGGGAAACCGAGTCTTAACTGGGCGTCATAGTTGCTAGGATTAGACCCGAAACCAGGTGATCTAGCCATGGGCAGGTTGAAGGTGAGGTAACACTTACTGGAGGACCGAACCGACTAATGTTGAAAAATTAGCGGATGACTTGTGGCTAGGGGTGAAAGGCCAATCAAACCTGGAGATAGCTGGTTCTCCCCGAAAGCTATTTAGGTAGCGCCTCGGACGAATACTACTGGGGGTAGAGCACTGTTAAGGCTAGGGGGTCATCCCGACTTACCAACCCTTTGCAAACTCCGAATACCAGTAAGTACTATCCGGGAGACACACGGCGGGTGCTAACGTCCGTCGTGGAGAGGGAAACAACCCAGACCGCCAGCTAAGGTCCCAAAGTTATAGCTAAGTGGGAAACGATGTGGGAAGGCTCAGACAGCCAGGATGTTGGCTTAGAAGCAGCCATCATTTAAAGAAAGCGTAATAGCTCACTGGTCGAGTCGGCCTGCGCGGAAGATTTAACGGGGCTAAGCTATACACCGAAGCTGCGGCAATATGAACTTGTTCATATTGGGTAGGGGAGCGTTCTGTAAGCCGTTGAAGGTGGTCTGTAAGGGCTGCTGGAGGTATCAGAAGTGCGAATGCTGACATGAGTAACGATAAAGGGAGTGAAAAACTCCCTCGCCGGAAGATCAAGGGTTCCTGTCCAACGTTAATCGGGGCAGGGTAAGTCGACCCCTAAGGCGAGGCCGAAAGGCGTAGTCGATGGGAAACGGGTTAATATTCCCGTACTGCTTATAACTGCGATGGGGGGACGGAGAAGGCTAGGTGGGCTTGGCGACGGTCGTCCAAGTTCAAGGGTGTAGGCTGATAGTTTAGGCAAATCCGGACTATCTTAAGGCTGAGACCCGATGTCGAGTCACTACGGTGATGAAGTCATTGATGCCATGCTTCCGGGAAAAGCCTCTAAGCGATAGGTTATAAGCAATCGTACCCCAAACCGACACAGGTGATCAGGTAGAGAATACCAAGGCGCTTGAGAGAACTCGGGTGAAGGAACTAGGCAAAATGGTACCGTAACTTCGGGAGAAGGTACGCTCCTCGCGGTGATGAGACTTGCTCTCTAAGCTGCTGGGAGTCGCAGATACCAGGTGGCTGCAACTGTTTATTAAAAACACAGCACTGTGCAAAATCGAAAGATGACGTATACGGTGTGACGCCTGCCCGGTGCCGGAAGGTTAATTGATGGGGTTAGACTTCGGTCGAAGCTCTTGATCGAAGCCCCGGTAAACGGCGGCCGTAACTATAACGGTCCTAAGGTAGCGAAATTCCTTGTCGGGTAAGTTCCGACCTGCACGAATGGCGTAATGATGGCCACGCTGTCTCCACCCGAGACTCAGTGAAATTGAAATCGCAGTGAAGATGCTGTGTACCCGCGGCTAGACGGAAAGACCCCGTGAACCTTTACTACAGCTTGGCACTGAACATTGACCCTACATGTGTAGGATAGGTGGGAGCCTTTGAAGCATTGTCGCTAGATGATGTGGAGGCAATCTTGAAATACCACCCTTGTATGCTTGATGTTCTAACGTCGCCCCCTAATCGGGGGTGCGGACAGTGCCTGGTGGGTAGTTTGACTGGGGCGGTCTCCTCCCAAAGAGTAACGGAGGAGCACGAAGGTGGGCTAATCACGGTCGGACATCGTGAGGTTAGTGCAATGGCATAAGCCCGCTTGACTGCGAGAATGACAATTCGAGCAGGTGCGAAAGCAGGTCATAGTGATCCGGTGGTTCTGAATGGAAGGGCCATCGCTCAACGGATAAAAGGTACTCCGGGGATAACAGGCTGATACCGCCCAAGAGTTCATATCGACGGCGGTGTTTGGCACCTCGATGTCGGCTCATCACATCCTGGGGCTGAAGTCGGTCCCAAGGGTATGGCTGTTCGCCATTTAAAGTGGTACGCGAGCTGGGTTTAGAACGTCGTGAGACAGTTCGGTCCCTATCTGCCGTGGGCGTTAGATGATTGAGAGGGGCTGCTCCTAGTACGAGAGGACCGGAGTGGACGAACCGCTGGTGTTCGGGTTGTTATGCCAATAGCATTGCCCGGTAGCTACGTTCGGAATCGATAAGCGCTGAAAGCATCTAAGCGCGAAGCGAGCCTCAAGATGAGTCATCTCTAGACCTTTAAGGTCTCTAAAGGGTTGTCGAAGACTACGACGTTGATAGGCAGGGTGTGTAAGTGCTGCGAGGCATTGAGCTAACCTGTACTAATTGCCCGTGAGGCTTAACCATACAACACCCAAGGGGTTTTACGGACTCCATAACGCTTGAATGCGTGTTAAGAACGAATATTGTAACTAGTTAACTTTCCCAGATTGTATCTTCCGCCGACGGCGTAAGATAAACCGAATTTGCTTGGCGACCATAGCATTATGGACCCACCTGATCCCATGCCGAACTCAGTAGTGAAACGTAATAGCGCCGATGGTAGTGTGGGGTCTCCCCATGTGAGAGTAGGTCATCGCCAGGCTTTAATTTCGACTTGTCTCGATGAGACGAGTCAACATAATGTTTTGTGTGAATTACATAGAATTTTATGTTGACTTTCAAAGTAGAAAGCGTATTATACGCCTCCTGCTTAAGTGTTAAGGCACTGAAAGCAAAGCTCTTTAACAATTTGACCATGCAATCTGTGTGGGCACTCGTGAAATGAATAGTCAAAACTGTTCATTGTGACTTTTTAAGTAACAATGAATTTGGCATCAATGAACTGAGTGACCAATACAAAACTTAAGTTTACTTAAGCTTTGGCACAGTCAATTCGAATATCATGACTAGCTTCTAGTTATCGATATTCAATCAGTATTCATTGAGCCATCAAAAACTTTAAATTGAAGAGTTTGATCATGGCTCAGATTGAACGCTGGCGGCAGGCCTAACACATGCAAGTCGAGCGGTAACAGGAATTAGCTTGCTAATTTGCTGACGAGCGGCGGACGGGTGAGTAATGCCTGGGAATATGCCTTGATGTGGGGGATAACTATTGGAAACGATAGCTAATACCGCATAATGCCTACGGGCCAAAGAGGGGGATCTTCGGACCTCTCGCGTCAAGATTAGCCCAGGTGGGATTAGCTAGTTGGTGGGGTAATGGCTCACCAAGGCGACGATCCCTAGCTGGTTTGAGAGGATGATCAGCCACACTGGAACTGAGACACGGTCCAGACTCCTACGGGAGGCAGCAGTGGGGAATATTGCACAATGGGGGAAACCCTGATGCAGCCATGCCGCGTGTATGAAGAAGGCCTTCGGGTTGTAAAGTACTTTCAGTTGTGAGGAAGGCGGTAACGTTAATAGCGTTGCCGTTTGACGTTAGCAACAGAAGAAGCACCGGCTAACTCCGTGCCAGCAGCCGCGGTAATACGGAGGGTGCGAGCGTTAATCGGAATTACTGGGCGTAAAGCGCATGCAGGCGGTCTGTTAAGCAAGATGTGAAAGCCCGGGGCTCAACCTCGGAACAGCATTTTGAACTGGCAGACTAGAGTCTTGTAGAGGGGGGTAGAATTTCAGGTGTAGCGGTGAAATGCGTAGAGATCTGAAGGAATACCGGTGGCGAAGGCGGCCCCCTGGACAAAGACTGACGCTCAGATGCGAAAGCGTGGGGAGCAAACAGGATTAGATACCCTGGTAGTCCACGCCGTAAACGATGTCTACTTGGAGGTTGGGACCTTGAGTCCTGGCTTTCGGAGCTAACGCGTTAAGTAGACCGCCTGGGGAGTACGGTCGCAAGATTAAAACTCAAATGAATTGACGGGGGCCCGCACAAGCGGTGGAGCATGTGGTTTAATTCGATGCAACGCGAAGAACCTTACCTACTCTTGACATCCAGAGAATTCGCTAGAGATAGCTTAGTGCCTTCGGGAACTCTGAGACAGGTGCTGCATGGCTGTCGTCAGCTCGTGTTGTGAAATGTTGGGTTAAGTCCCGCAACGAGCGCAACCCTTATCCTTGTTTGCCAGCACGTAATGGTGGGAACTCCAGGGAGACTGCCGGTGATAAACCGGAGGAAGGTGGGGACGACGTCAAGTCATCATGGCCCTTACGAGTAGGGCTACACACGTGCTACAATGGCGTATACAGAGGGCTGCCAACCAGCGATGGTGAGCGAATCCCAGAAAGTACGTCGTAGTCCGGATTGGAGTCTGCAACTCGACTCCATGAAGTCGGAATCGCTAGTAATCGTGGATCAGAATGCCACGGTGAATACGTTCCCGGGCCTTGTACACACCGCCCGTCACACCATGGGAGTGGGCTGCACCAGAAGTAGATAGCTTAACCTTCGGGAGGGCGTTTACCACGGTGTGGTTCATGACTGGGGTGAAGTCGTAACAAGGTAGCCCTAGGGGAACCTGGGGCTGGATCACCTCCTTAAACGATAGACTGCTTGTTTGATGCAGTGTCCACACAGATTGCTTGGTTAAAATGTAAAAGAACGCAAAAAAGACTTGGGTCTGTAGCTCAGGTGGTTAGAGCGCACCCCTGATAAGGGTGAGGTCGGTGGTTCAAGTCCACTCAGACCCACCACTTTTTCTCCCAGAAAAAGTGGCGGTAAACAGTCTTTTTATACGTTGGGGTTATAGCTCAGCTGGGAGAGCGCCTGCCTTGCACGCAGGAGGTCTGCGGTTCGATCCCGCATAGCTCCACCACTTTCTAAAGACATTCGACAGAGTGTGATTAGAAAGTGGATTTTTCATCTCTGATGATCAAAACACCTGTTCTTTAACAATCTGGAAAGCTGACTAGTAAATTGAATCAATAGATTCAATTACAATAGTTTTTATCTTTAATGATAAAAACGAGTTCTCAAAACAACACACATTCAAGTGTCTTGTGTAGAGTCCGGCGAAAAACCAATGTCCTCATTTTTCTTGATCGGAAATGAGTGACGATAAAACCTTGGTTGTTTGAACATACAGACCTCTTGGGGTTGTATGGTTAAGTGACTAAGCGTACACGGTGGATGCCTTGGCAGTCAGAGGCGATGAAGGACGTATTAACTTGCGATAAGCCCAGTTTAGATAGTAAAAATCACTTGAGACTGGGATTTCCGAATGGGGAAACCCACGTGCATAAGCACGTATCGTTACGTGAATACATAGCGTAACGAGGCGAACTCGGGGAACTGAAACATCTAAGTACCCGAAGGAAGAGAAATCAACCGAGATTCCGAGAGTAGCGGCGAGCGAAATCGGATTAGCCCTTAAGCCAGTCTTGCGTTAGGTGAATGTGCTGGAAAGCACAGCGATACAGGGTGATAGCCCCGTAACCGACAACGCATTATTAGTGAAAACGAGTAGGACGGGACACGTGATATCCTGTTTGAACATGGGGGGACCATCCTCCAAGGCTAAATACTCCTGACTGACCGATAGTGAACCAGTACCGTGAGGGAAAGGCGAAAAGAACCCCTGTGAGGGGAGTGAAATAGAACCTGAAACCGTGTACGTACAAGCAGTAGGAGCCCACTTGTTGGGTGACTGCGTACCTTTTGTATAATGGGTCAGCGACTTAATTTTAGTAGCAAGGTTAACCGTTTAGGGGAGCCGTAGGGAAACCGAGTCTTAACTGGGCGTCATAGTTGCTAGGATTAGACCCGAAACCAGGTGATCTAGCCATGGGCAGGTTGAAGGTGAGGTAACACTTACTGGAGGACCGAACCGACTAATGTTGAAAAATTAGCGGATGACTTGTGGCTAGGGGTGAAAGGCCAATCAAACCTGGAGATAGCTGGTTCTCCCCGAAAGCTATTTAGGTAGCGCCTCGGACGAATACTACTGGGGGTAGAGCACTGTTAAGGCTAGGGGGTCATCCCGACTTACCAACCCTTTGCAAACTCCGAATACCAGTAAGTACTATCCGGGAGACACACGGCGGGTGCTAACGTCCGTCGTGGAGAGGGAAACAACCCAGACCGCCAGCTAAGGTCCCAAAGTTATAGCTAAGTGGGAAACGATGTGGGAAGGCTCAGACAGCCAGGATGTTGGCTTAGAAGCAGCCATCATTTAAAGAAAGCGTAATAGCTCACTGGTCGAGTCGGCCTGCGCGGAAGATTTAACGGGGCTAAGCTATACACCGAAGCTGCGGCAATATGAACTTGTTCATATTGGGTAGGGGAGCGTTCTGTAAGCCGTTGAAGGTGATCTGTAAGGGTTGCTGGAGGTATCAGAAGTGCGAATGCTGACATGAGTAACGATAAAGGGAGTGAAAAACTCCCTCGCCGGAAGATCAAGGGTTCCTGTCCAACGTTAATCGGGGCAGGGTAAGTCGACCCCTAAGGCGAGGCCGAAAGGCGTAGTCGATGGGAAACGGGTTAATATTCCCGTACTGCTTATAACTGCGATGGGGGGACGGAGAAGGCTAGGTGGGCTTGGCGACGGTCGTCCAAGTTCAAGGGTGTAGGCTGATAGTTTAGGCAAATCCGGACTATCTTAAGGCTGAGACCCGATGTCGAGTCACTACGGTGATGAAGTCATTGATGCCATGCTTCCGGGAAAAGCCTCTAAGCGATAGGTTATAAGCAATCGTACCCCAAACCGACACAGGTGATCAGGTAGAGAATACCAAGGCGCTTGAGAGAACTCGGGTGAAGGAACTAGGCAAAATGGTACCGTAACTTCGGGAGAAGGTACGCTCCTCGCGGTGATGAGACTTGCTCTCTAAGCTGCTGGGAGTCGCAGATACCAGGTGGCTGCAACTGTTTATTAAAAACACAGCACTGTGCAAAATCGAAAGATGACGTATACGGTGTGACGCCTGCCCGGTGCCGGAAGGTTAATTGATGGGGTTAGACTTCGGTCGAAGCTCTTGATCGAAGCCCCGGTAAACGGCGGCCGTAACTATAACGGTCCTAAGGTAGCGAAATTCCTTGTCGGGTAAGTTCCGACCTGCACGAATGGCGTAATGATGGCCACGCTGTCTCCACCCGAGACTCAGTGAAATTGAAATCGCAGTGAAGATGCTGTGTACCCGCGGCTAGACGGAAAGACCCCGTGAACCTTTACTACAGCTTGGCACTGAACATTGACCCTACATGTGTAGGATAGGTGGGAGCCTTTGAAGCATTGTCGCTAGATGATGTGGAGGCAATCTTGAAATACCACCCTTGTATGCTTGATGTTCTAACGTCGCCCCCTAATCGGGGGTGCGGACAGTGCCTGGTGGGTAGTTTGACTGGGGCGGTCTCCTCCCAAAGAGTAACGGAGGAGCACGAAGGTGGGCTAATCACGGTCGGACATCGTGAGGTTAGTGCAATGGCATAAGCCCGCTTGACTGCGAGAATGACAATTCGAGCAGGTGCGAAAGCAGGTCATAGTGATCCGGTGGTTCTGAATGGAAGGGCCATCGCTCAACGGATAAAAGGTACTCCGGGGATAACAGGCTGATACCGCCCAAGAGTTCATATCGACGGCGGTGTTTGGCACCTCGATGTCGGCTCATCACATCCTGGGGCTGAAGTCGGTCCCAAGGGTATGGCTGTTCGCCATTTAAAGTGGTACGCGAGCTGGGTTTAGAACGTCGTGAGACAGTTCGGTCCCTATCTGCCGTGGGCGTTAGATGATTGAGAGGGGCTGCTCCTAGTACGAGAGGACCGGAGTGGACGAACCGCTGGTGTTCGGGTTGTTATGCCAATAGCATTGCCCGGTAGCTACGTTCGGAATCGATAAGCGCTGAAAGCATCTAAGCGCGAAGCGAGCCTCAAGATGAGTCATCTCTAGACCTTTAAGGTCTCTAAAGGGTTGTCGAAGACTACGACGTTGATAGGCAGGGTGTGTAAGTGCTGCGAGGCATTGAGCTAACCTGTACTAATTGCCCGTGAGGCTTAACCATACAACACCCAAGGGGTTTTACGGACTCCATAACGCTTGAATGCGTGTTAAGAACGAATATTGTAACTAGTTAACTTTCCCAGATTGTATCTTCCGCCGACGGCGTAAGATAAACCGAATTTGCTTGGCGACCATAGCATTATGGACCCACCTGATCCCATGCCGAACTCAGTAGTGAAACGTAATAGCGCCGATGGTAGTGTGGGGTCTCCCCATGTGAGAGTAGGTCATCGCCAGGCTTCAAATTTAGATAAATGTATTGAACGACATTTATCGGGTAGACAGGCAACTGTTTATCACCGTGTGGAGCGGTAGTTCAGTTGGTTAGAATACCGGCCTGTCACGCCGGGGGTCGCGGGTTCGAGTCCCGTCCGCTCCGCCACTTATACTAAGCCCAAGTCTCACGACTTGGGCTTTTTTACGTTTGTATAAAAGTGAAAAAGTATATGATCTCTGAATCGCCTGTGTAAACTATTGCGATATTAGCTTACTAGCCTCAGAAATAGATGTCCTTGTTCCAACGACTCTTCCTTCTTAATTTCTTCGTTATCCATACTTAGCTATTTCTTCGTTACGAATAATAAATAATCAGCTGGGTGCTTCTCTATCTGTTGATATGTCACTTGCAATAAACTAATTAGAGCTGTGTTTAGAATCCGTAAATTAGGTGGAGGCTGCGAAGTAATCCAAGTATTGTGGGGGATTAATATCTTAATTATTCTCCTTTAGCTGCGGTAAATTTTTGATGACATTTAAAGATTCGCTGCGAAAATTTGATCAATATCGACGAAAAAAAATGATGAAACTTGAAGTGCTCCTGTTTCAAGTTATCAACAACAAAAAGATTATGGTTGATTCGTTGATCAAGCCTGAATACGTTGAGAAGATATTGATTGTTAGGACAAATAAGCGTATCGGTAATATGTTCTTCTTATTACCGTTTCTGCATGAAACCAGAAAGTGTTACCCGAATGCTGAGATTGATCTTGTTTTGAATTTGCCTTGGCAAGGGAAGATCTTCGAAAATATCTCGATTAATAAAATATTTTATTCTCACTTTTCTTTTAAAGATATTTTCAAGTGGGGAGAATGTATTAAAGAGCTGAAGAAAAATGATTATGATTTAGTGCTGATGCCTTATCAGTCTGTTGGTGATGCCGTTACTTCAGCACTGATGAATGGACGTAATAAAACCGCTTTTGTCTCTGATATTAATGGTATTGCATTCCCACATGCTGTTGTTGAAGACGATTGTGAAAGGCACTTTGCTTTTAAGCCTCTTAAAATATTAGAGGGGATAGGTAATCATTTAGAAAAACCTTATGGTTATGAAATTATTTTGTCTGAGGGTGAAGTCGAATCGGCAACAACAGCTTTACGTGATTTGTCCAAAGATAGTAGTTCTCGAGTACTCGCATACTTTCGTGGTGCGAGAGGTACGAAAGTTTTGAGCGAGAATGTATGGAAAGGGATAGTCGCTAAGTTTAAAGACTATGATCCTGAAAATACTATTTGTGTTGAGATTTTGAGCCCTGACATTCAAACGCCTTTAGAAGGCGATACGCAAGTCTATCAAAATGCGGACATGCGCGCTCTAGCTGCATTTTTAGCGCAATGTGACATGTTTATTTGCTCTGATACTGGTCCTTTGCATTTGGCTGATGCGGCAGGTGCAAACTGTATTGGCTTATTTACAGAAACCGATCCAACAGTATACGGTTGTATTGGTGCTAATACGGTCAATGTAACCGATATAGAGAATATTGATGTCAACGTAATATTCTCTCAGTTGGGTTTAAAATAAGTGATACCTATAAACGCTCTTTCAAGGGCGTTTTTATTTAGCTAGATTCAATAATGAAGTATTGGCTCAGTAGGTGGATTAAGTCGGTTTGATAGCTTTCATATTTACTAACTGGTAGTAAATGAGCAAGTTCATTACCTGTTGGAGTAAAGCGGTAATAAGTCAATGCACTAATTTTACTGTTGGCTAATACCTTAAAGTGGTGGTTTTGATAATTGAGTGGCATTGCTTGGTGTTGAGATATAGTCCCAGACTCAAGTTCTGAAGCGTGAATGATTCCTAGCTCGATGAGTGATAAAAGTTCATGGTAGGGTAATTGGTATTGTCCTAGTGTTAATTTTGATTGCTCACGTCTAGGTATGACGAAAAGGCTCATTTTCTGATTAATTGCACCTGTGAGTAGTTTTCTGCCTTGATCAGTGCCAAAGCTACAGCTGAGTGAACACGCGTGCTGAAAGGCATGTGCATCTTTCTTTGTCATATTCTTTAGTGTATTAAGTGCTTTGATAGAAAAGCTACCCGGTGCTATGACTTCTTTTTTTAATACTCTTCCCCATAATGCTTGCATATTGGCACTATAAATATTTTTGGCGATAAACATGAAGTGTGCCAGCCAATCAGGATCTGGCATATTTGCACTATCGTCAGTGCTAACGTCGTAAGCAATTTTGAGTATTTTCTCAAGATTAACCTGCTGAGCTTCACGCTCTTTTTGTTCTCGTTGTTGAGTTCGTAACTCAAGGGAGCGTTCTTCACTTTCCGTTATTAAATGATTGATGGCGAATAGTTTACCTATCGCTTCTGTATATTGTTTTGAGCTTCGTAGGGGTGAAGATGCACTATCTTTAGGGGGCTGAGTGCTTTTCATTGTTAGCGCTTGGGAAGATTTATCTGAAGGTGTGCTCATGTAGAGTAACTCAATCTAGTCGTATCTTTGTTGTACCAGTAATTAGTCTTAATCGCGAAATGAAATTTTGTATTTTGAGAGAGGGAAAGTATCTCGGTAGAAAAAAGGCTAATACAGAATATTAGCCTTTGTGGGGTTTATTGAGCATCTACATGTCGTCGTATTCTTCGAGTCGAGTGCCTTCAATGAGGTAGCCGACTTCAGCTAAATCATGACTGACATGCTGGGTTTTTAACTCACCGATGATATAAACAACATCCCAAAGCTGTTGAATAGGAGCACCAGATGGAAACTTCACATAAATAATCTGGTTTGGCGGTGGTGGCGGTACGTGAATGCAAGCGCCGAAATAGGGAACAAGTAAAAACTCTGTAACTGCTTTATCGTCCCCTTCCAACGGAATAACAAAGCCAGGGATCTTCACTTGGCTACCATTTAACTCTTCTCGTACTTTTCCCATCTGGTTCTGTTTTGCTTTACCACCGTTATGATCTATAAACGCAGCGATGCCTTGTTCATTGATCATTGAGCGTTCACTCTCTGGCACTAGGTCTAGCCAATCGAGTGTCAGTGGCTCGGAAGCATGTACTAGTAATGAAAATGTACAGCATAAGGCGATAAGCCATTTTCTCATGATGTTCCCTTAAATCTTGATTGTCATGCCATCAGACAGTGAGTGTTGATAAGCGCGAATTGCTGGAATGATACCGACTAGGATACCTGCAGTTTGAACGACCGCCAGTAGAGTTAGCTCATAAATATTTAGTGGTGTGATCTCGATATACATTCCAAAGTGCGTCAAGATAAATGGCTGAGCAAGGAAAAGCAGACCGTAGAGCATGATAGATCCCAGTAATACTCCTAATGCAGTTAAGAAGGTTGCTTCACTGATTAGCAAAAAGAAAATATGACTAGGCCTTGCTCCTGTTGCTCGTAGTATAGCCATTTCACGCCGACGCTCATTTAGGCTCGTTAATAGACTAGAAAGCATGCCTAATAAACCAGCAATCACGACAAACCCTGAAACGATGAGTAGTGCTTGTTCGGCAATTGACATCATTTGCCAGAGTTCATGTAAAGCAATACCTGGCACGATAGCGCTCAATGGTTCTTTACTATATGTATTGATATAGCGCTGAAGGGCAAAGGTTTGGATTTTTGAATTAAGTCCGACCATGAAGGCGGTAATTTGGTTTGGTTTAAACTGTTGTTGTAGCAGTAACTCAGCTTCAGGCGTAGGGCCTAAGCGCGCTCCTGATTCCCACCCTACGTGAATGGCCTCGATAGCTTCTAAAGAAACATGCACGCTACGGTCAACAGGCGTTCCAGTTGGGGACAGTATTCCGACTACTTTGAACGGTAAGTTATCATGGCGGTTGAATGATTTATCACTAATGCCATGGGCGATAATAATTTCATCTCCCAACTTATAGTTTAATTTCCTCGCAACTTCCGCGCCGACGACAGTTTCGAATAAGCCCGTAAAAGGTAAGCCTTTATCAAAGTTAAGCAGCTGTTTTTTACCGTATTTATAATGTTCGAAATAATCGCTATTAGTACCAATTACTCTAAACCCACGGTGTGAATCCCCTAGAGAAATTGGAATTGCCCACTTAACTGAACGATGTGAAGTGATTTCCTGATAGCTTTTCCAATCGATATTATTGGTCGCATTACCGATGCGAAATACCGAGTAGAGTAATAAATTGACTGAACCTGCGCGTGAACCAACAATAAGATCTGTACCAGAAATAGTATTGGCAAAGCTGGCCTTGGCTTGTGTTCTTACGCGCTCAACACCGAGTAACAGAGTAACTGAGATTGCCACTGTTAGTATGGTGAGTAGCGCAGTGGCTTTTCGGTTATTTAGGCTTTTCCATGCTAAATGTAAGATAGCCTTCATGATGTTATCTCTTGGTGGGTAGTATTGATGTCATTGAGAGCAACGGTTCGATCAAAAAGCCCTTCAAGTGTCTGATCATGGCTCACAAATAAAAGAGTGGTATTAGAACGTTCACACTCTGCCATTAGTAGTTCAATGAAGGCTTCACGATTATTTTGATCTAGTGCTGATGTTGGCTCATCTGCAATGAGTAGCTCGGGTTGGCCCATAAGTGCTCGCGCGGCAGCAACGCGTTGTTGCTGACCAATACTCAATTCACTGATAGGTTTATGGAGGCAATCCTGTGGTAAATGAAGTTGTGCTAATAAGCGCTTGGCTTCTTGTTCTAAGTTACTTGAGATTCGTTGTTGGCGTAAGGATGAGAAACGACAAGGCAGCATCACATTTTCAAGTACAGATAGGTACGGCAACAAATTGAACATCTGGAAGATATAACCAATGTGATTTGCTCTGAATGTATCGCGTTGAGAGGCCTTTAATTCGCTCAGCTTTTGCCCAAGGATAGATACATCACCAGAGGTAGGTTGGCTTATTCCCGATAGTAATCCCAGTAACGTCGACTTTCCACTCCCACTTGGCCCTTTGAGAAAAACTTTCTCACCTTGCTGCACCGTGAATTGAGGGATTGCTAATATATCAGCGTGTTGTCGTGCCCAGCGAAAAGTGAGATTTGAAATGTCTATAACAGTCATGGTTGGTTTCCTAAAAAGGGGCGTGAGCCCCTCTTACTTCATTAGAACGTAAACTGGGTTTGTGCTGGAGTCAGTTGACCCGCTTTTTGTCCTTTGTTTGTAATTGCCTGAATTGTGATTTTCTCGGTAGTGGCGAAATGCTTGAACCAATCCGATTGCATGTCTGTTAACGTTTCAATGTTGTCGCAATTAAAAGTATATTGCGCAGAAAACTCGCCATGTTGGCCATTATAGCTACCATCTTCGTGGTCGTGGTCGTGGTCGTGGTCGTGGTCGTGATGTGCATGTTCATCATGATCGTGGCTATCATGGTCGTGATGTTCATGTTCATTATGATCATGGCTGTCATGATCGCCATGCTTATCATCGTGGGCTGTAAGAGTCTCTGTTACGACAGTGTCAACTAACGTACATTGTGCGCCAGCTGAAAAAGTGAGTAATTGAAGAGGTTGAGCGAGTGTTTTTAATGCGTTATCTAGCTCTTTCTTTTGTTGGTCGTTTTTTGGAGCATGTTCAAACCCCACAACGTCGGCGCCAGGAGCGGTAATTTCAACGAGTAGAGCGTTGGCATCTTGTGCAATATTGAGTTCAACGACACCATGAACATGCGCGCCATGCTGACGATATTCACTTTCATCGTGATGATTGTGTGCTAAAGCTTGCCCTGTGATGAGTGAGCTTACGAGTGTTGCGAATACAGTACGGCGGATCGTCATGTTTGCTTTCCCTATGGTTGAAAACGATATAAATACAGCGCGGCAACAAGGGGGATGTTACAAAGTAAGGAGCAAATGCTTAGTGCAAATTGCTCCCCATTAGCTTTGCTCCAAAACCAATGCTGTTACAATGTGTGACATTATAACATTACATTTAGTTCTCTGGTATGGCTTGATAAGAATAGGAAGTGTTACAGGTTATTGTTAATCAGCTTCATGACTTGTTGTATTTCTTGTTCAGAAAGCTGACCTTCTTGGGCGAAAAGCACGGTTCCTTTTGCATCAAGCAGCGCAATCATTGAATTTTCTGGTTGTAGATCCCAGGCTTGTTGGACGTTACCATTTGCATCCAGCACCATGGATGACCATGCGAACTCTCGCTTACTGTCTTCGGCAGAGGATTTCACAAAGCCTCCGGTGCCCCAGATCGCGTCATCTTGGTTTATGATGGTTGTGGTCTGGTATTTATCCGTTGGTAGATCCGCCGCTTTAATCGCATCAATCATAGGTGCATTCATTTCTTTGGCTGCACTACGACCTGCAATTGCTTGGATGACTCTCACTTTACCCACCAGTTGTTCAGTAGCCCAAGCTTGATAAGCAATCTTGTCTTGGGTTAATAAAATCTCACCTTTATCGGCGACATCAACACTTGGTAATACTTGGCCAATTTCAAGGTTATGAGCAGATGCTAATGTTGGTAGTAAGCCTGCGAGTAAGGTAATGATAAGCTTCTTATTCATTGTTTTTTTCCGATTATAGTTAGACGCCTTATTATCTTAGTAAAAGCACATCAATCTGGTTATACCAGTTAACAAGATTAGACATGTGTCACTTATTTTTTAGGCCATAATCAGAAATAAGGCGAATCGCATTATGATTTTGTTCTAGAGTCTGTTTGCGGGAAGAAAAAAGCGTCAGAGCAAGGATATTTTGGCGAATAAATTGCATGGTTTTTTATGCTAGAAGAATGAAACATTTTTAGTTTCTATTGGTCTATAGCTATGTATTGAAGAGAGGAACTCATGCTGAAAATATTTAAGCAATACCGACCAAATCAAATTGCCCGTTATGTGAAAAGTTATTTCAGAGGGCGTCTATTTATCATGGGGATTGGAGCCTTTGAGTTTGATTGTGGACGCTTATTACCGGCTAAATCACATAACTTGAAAGCATTGAATACGTTGACTGAGGTGAATAAGGAGATTCAGTTACTTGCAGTTGAAGCATATTGATACCCACTTAAAATTGTGGGTATCTAATTATTGATGAGGTTGTTTAACTAGGGGGAAGGCAGATCCCTGTACCTCCTAGACCACAGTAACCATTAGGGTGTTTTGCTAAATACTGTTGATGGTATTCTTCGGCAAAGTAAAACGTACTCGCGGTTTGAATATCCGTTGTGATCAGTGCTCCTTCCTTATTATCATTTAACGCTTGCTGATAGCGTGTACGGCTGGCACTTGCATCTGTTTTTTGTTGCTCAGAGTTAATATAAATCGCAGAACGGTATTGGGTGCCTACGTCATTACCTTGCTTCATACCCTGTGTTGGATTGTGGTTCTCCCAAAAGAGTGTTAAAAGTTGGCTGAACGAAATTGAGCTAGGATCAAAAATAATTTTAACCGCTTCGGTATGTCCCGTTCTCCCTGAGCACACTTCTTCATAGGTTGGGTTTGGAGTAAACCCACCACAGTAGCCAACGGCGGTACTGTAAATTCCCACCTGCTTCCAAAATAAACGTTCAGCTCCCCAAAAACAGCCCATACCTATAATTAATGAGTCAAAACCTGTTGGAATTACGTCATTGAGTGGTGTTTCGAGTACAGTATGAAGGTGACTTGGTTGAATTGTTGTTGCTCTGCCAATGAGAGCTGCATCCTGCGCGATCATGGTTTGTTTTGTCAGCGTCATCATTATTTCCTTTTTATGCTGCTTGATATAAAGAAAATAGTGAAATTGCGAGCCACAATCAATGATCAATTTTTCTGCAATAAATGCTGGCGACTAAGCGTGTGGTTTGTCAGAATATTTTGAGCGTACTTTGGTCCGACTTTAGAAAAAGAAGCAATATAAGAATGAATGCATTGTATAAGCGGTTAAGCCTTCCCGCTGTAGCTCTCCTGTTTTCTCTCCCAGTAAGTGCGAGCACGGATCTGACGATTAAAGGGCTTAGTGATAGCCTTGAAGATAATGTCGATGCTTATATTCAAGGGATCCCAGAAGAAGACTACAGCACATCACTTCGTTTTCGTGAACAGCTTGAAAATGAAATAAAGTCAGCACTTAAGGCCCTTGGTCATTATCAGCCATCTTTTTCTTATGACATCAAAGAAGGGAAGGATAGTGAACTAACGGTAACTGTTGATGCGGGCCCTCAAACGCGAATTGCCCGCAGTAATATTGATATCCGTGGGATGGCAAAAGAGGATATTGATTTTATTGCCTTGGTGCGAAAGAGCGGGATGGGGTTAGGTGAGCCGCTTAACCATGGTAAATATGAAGCTTTAAAGTCTGGATTAAGTAGCCTAGCACTTCGCAAGGGATACTTTGACGCTAAGTTTGAGAAGAGCGTGATGGAAGTCGCCCCATCGCGGAGTGAAGCTTTTATTTTGATCACGTTTGATAGCGGTATCCGTTATAACTTTGGTGATACTGTATTCACCGGAAGTCAGATTGATGAAGATCGTTTACAGTCATTGATCCCTTATGAAGATAATGAGCCTTATTTAGCTTCTAAATTGGGGGAGTTTAACCAGCGTCTATCAAATGTTGGATGGTTTTCTTCAATTTTTGTCGGGGGTGATGTTTCTCAGCTAGAAGATAATACGATCCCCATCCAAGTCAGTTTAGCCCCTCAGGTACGTAACCAAATTGAAACTGGTATTGGTTTTTCAACTGATACTGGCCCTCGCTTAAAGTTTAACTGGAAAAAACCCTGGATTAATAGTGCAGGGCATAGTTTGAGTGTTAAAACTGAAATCTCGGCTGTACAACCTAAAATAGAAGCCACCTACAAAATCCCACTTGATGACGTATTAAACGATTATTATCAGGTGGTAGGGGGGTTAAGTTATACCGATAACCACGACACAATAAGTACGCAACTGACACTCGGCCTTGAACGTCATTGGCTGTTAGAGCATGGCTGGAAGCGTATAGCTTCATTACGTTGGCTAACGGAAGACTATAAACAGGGTAATAGTGAAAAAGGCGTGTTGAACATGCTGATCCCTGGCATCACATACAGTAAAACACGGGCACGTGGTGGTGCGATGCCTACATGGGCGGATAAGCATTTAATCTCGATTGAATATGCAGACCCTAACTTAGGTTCGGACACGCGTGTTGCGCGTTTCCGTGGCCGTAGTGCCTGGATCCGCAGTGCAGGCGAGAACCATCGTGGGCTATTGCGCCTTGATGGTGGTGCGATTGTTGCTGATAGTATTGAAGATGTTCCGCCATCGATGCGCTTCTTTATTGGCGGCGATAACAGTCTTCGTGGCTATGGTTACGAGACTATTGCACCGAGAGACAATGGCAATAAGCTTCGCGGAGGTCAGTACATGCTCACCAGCTCCGTTGAGTACCAATATCGTGTCTACGGGAATTGGTGGGGAGCGCTTTTCTATGATTACGGTTCGGCATGGATTGATTCGCCAGATTGGAAAAGCGGAACAGGTGTCGGGGTTCGTTGGGCGTCACCCGTAGGGCCTATTCGTTTTGATGTCGCATGGGGGCTAGAGCGTCCAGCTGATGATCGAATCCAACTTCACTTTACCTTAGGGCCTGAATTATGATTTGGCTTAAGCGTATTTCTATTGCAGTTATCGCGATTCTTATTTTTCTTGTACTTTTACTCGTAACATTGCTCTATACGCCTGCAGGGGTAAAAGTGGCGGTGTGGGGGGCACAAAAAGCGCTGCCTGCGTTAACGATTTCAGATTCACAAGGGGCATTATTTAGAGGTTTTCAGCTTGATAATGTGCTTTATCAAGATCAAGGGATCAACTTGCATGCTGATCGCCTCCAACTTGATCTGGATGATCGTTGCTTGCTTGCTCCTGAAGTCTGCGTGCGAGAGCTTGCGGTGTCGGGTGTGCAATTTTCGATGCCAACCTTGCCTGAAAGTGCGTCAGATGAAGCGCCTGTTGAGGAAGAGTCAGAGTCGGCGGCGATTACGTTACCCTTACCGATCAGTATTGATCGGGTGCAGCTAGACGATATTGATTTAGATATTCTGGGTAATAAAGTCCGTTGGCAGCACTTTTCAACAGCGGCTGAGTTAGCCGGCTCATTAGTGACATTAAAGCCCACGGATTGGCAAGATATAGAGCTAACGCTAGCAACACCTGAAACAAGCCAAGATCAAGCGCCTAAACCCGTTGAAGCGGTTGATAAAACAGACGAAGTCATCGCTTTACCTGAAGTGATATTGCCGTTGGACTTCGATGTGCAGCGTTTCACGATAAAAAACTTCACATTGAAAGGGGAAACACCACAGGTTGTCAATCAACTGGAGCTGGTGGCTTCAGCGCAAGGGCATGATGTTAGCGTTTCAAAACTATTACTCGATGTGCCCCAAGCGGTATTGAATGCATCCACGAACGTATCCCTGCGTGATGATTATCCACTGACACTCGATGCTGTCGTTGATATTGCTATGGCACCGTTAAGTGGGCATCAACTAGTACTAAAAGCAGATGGCAGCATAGGTAAGTTAGCGTTAGATGCGAAACTAAAAGGCACGATAGACGCAGTACTCGCAGGTAAGTTATCACCGTTAGATCCAAAGCTACCGTTCGATCTATCGTTAAAGAGTCATCACATCCAATGGCCGATTGATAGTAAAGCTGAGTTTGAAGTGGCAGATACCTCACTCAAGGCGAAAGGTAGCTTGAATGGCTTTAATTTTGATCTAAAGAGCGCAATAGATGGCGAGCCTATGCCTGCTGTGGCTGTGGATTTGAAAGGGCGAGGAGATTTAGAGAAGGTTTCACTCTCGTCACTGAAGATTAATACCTTAGGTGGTGTGATTTCAGGTAAAGCAAAAGCAAACTGGAAGAAGAACGTCACTTGGCAGGGGCAGCTTGCGTTTTCAGACATCCAACCCGACAAACAATGGTCAGAAGTCCCTGGCAATTTAAGTGGGCAGTTACAAACATCGGGTGGACTGACCACGAAAGGCGGCTGGTTTGTCAAACTCCCCGTCTTGAGTGTTGATGGCAATGTGATGTCGCAAGACTTCTCGCTAAAAGGCCAACTTGATGCCAAAGATATTGCGGGTAACGGTAATGTTGAATTGGTCACCAATGGCTTGTCTTTAAATCATGGTCCTAATGGCTTAGTGGCAAAAGGCTCGCTAGCAAAAAATTGGGATATGACTGCGACGATCAATGCACCCAATTTAGGCCAATCAATACCTGATGTTCGTGGTTCTATTATTGGTAATGTGGCCTTGTCAGGCAAGATGCTCGAACCTGATATTCAGTTAGATTTACAAGGCCAAGCGTTAGGCTGGCAAGAGCTTGCAAGCCTACAAGCGTTTAACCTAACAGGGCGTGTTTCACCGCTGCCGCAACTGAATGCTGATATTGTTTTAACCGCACAGGATGGACAGTACGAAGAAGCTAAGTTAAAAGATTTATCGCTTAACTTTACGGGAACGGAAAAGCGGCATGAGCTGGTGGTGGATATCGATGCAGAGCCTGCGAGTGCACAGTTACGTTTAACTGGTGCGTTAGATCGTAAGTTGGGTTGGCAAGGTATTTTACAGCAAGCTGAATTTGGCACGCCAGTTGGACCATGGCGTTTGAATCAAGCAACAGCGATCGGTTATAACCTGAAAACAGAATTGGCGACGGTTGCGGCACATTGTTGGCAGCAGAAGAATTCAGCGTTGTGTTTAGATCAGCCATTAGAAGCGGGTAAATCTGGTCACGCCAAAGTTGCACTTAAGCAGTTTGATTTCGATATCATTAAACCTTTCTTACCACCAGAATTAGTTATTAAAGGCGAAGTGGGTGCTAACGTCGAAGCTGTCTGGGCTCCAGAGTCGGCACCGTATGTGAAAGCGGCAGTGGTTATGCCTGCAGGCTCGGTATTGCAGCAAGTTGATGAGACTCAACCGCCATTAAATGTGGGCTGGGATAAAGTCATTATTAACGCTGAAATGAAAAATGATGTGTTAAATGCTGATTGGCTGATTGGTGTGAAAGATAATGGCGACATCAGCGGTCAAGCTCGAGTGACTCAATTAACAGCGGAACAGCAGATAGATGCCAAAGTGAAGATTGATCGTTTTATGCTGGATTTCTTACATCCATTGTTGAGTGATTTTCGTGATTTTGGTGGGCAGGTTGATGCAAATATGCACCTGACAGGCTCTGCACTTCATCCTGCGGTAAATGGCGGATTAAGTGTAAGCAAGGTGAAGCTCAGTGGTAAAACGGCCCCGATCGATGTTGAGCAAGCAGATCTAACCGCGACCTTCACCGGTTTTGGCGCGGTTATTAACGGCAATGTGATAACGCCAGATGGTAAGTTATTACTCCGTGGTAAAGCGGATTGGACCGAGTTAGAAAACTGGCGTACAGAACTTAATGTGAATGGTGACGAGTTAGCGTTAAGCGTACCGCCTATGTTAGCGATGAAAGTATCACCGCACTTAAAGATAGCCGCATCGCCGAAACAAGCTGAAATTAGCGGTAATATTGGTATTCCGTGGGGACGCATTAAGGTCGATCAGTTACCGCAATCGGCTGTTGCTGTATCGGCTGATGAAGTCTTACTCAATGATCAGTTGGAGCCGATAGAAAAAGAGAAACCGATTCCATTTACTATCAAAACCAATGTGCTAGTCAAGATTGGTAATGATGTAAAAATATCTGCATTTGGTCTAAAAGCTAACTTGCAAGGCGATCTGAATGTGCGCCAAAAAGACAATGAGCCGCTAGTGTATGGCGAAGTAAATATTAATAATGGTACTTATCGTTCGTTTGGTCAGGAACTTGTGATCAGTAAAGGGCAGATCCTCTTTAATGGCCCTGCGGATCAACCATACCTTTCCATGGAAGCCATTCGTGATCCCGATAATATTGAAGACAGCGTAACTGCTGGGATTCGGGTAACGGGCCCTGCTGATGCTCCTAAAATTGATATTTTCTCTGATCCCTCGATGCCTCAGCAAAATGCGTTGTCGTATATTTTGCGAGGGAAGGATATCGACAGTGAGTCTGGGGATAACAGCAGCGCGATGACAACGGCCTTGATTAGCATGGGACTTGCGCAAAGTAGTCAGCTGGTGGGCGATGTAGGTAAAGCGTTTGGGGTTCAAGATCTTGCGGTGGATACAGCAGGATCTGGGGATGACTCTCAGGTGACGATCAGTGGGTATATTGCGCCGGGGCTACAGGTGAAGTACGGCGTTGGTATTTTCAACAGCCTTGGTGAGTTTACGGTTCGCTACCGCTTAATGACTGACTTATACGTTGAAGCCATCTCTGGTGTGCATAATGCGGTCGATTTACTGTATCAATTTGAATTTGATTAATAGGAAGGGTGATGAGCTTAGTTTTTGTATATGGCACTTTACGCCAAGGTGAGTCTAATCATCACTTATTAGCCGATGCCAAATTTCTAGGTGAGGCTGAGCTTACGGTAGGCTATGCACTGTATGATTTGGGTGCCTATCCTGGCGCGGTGACAGATGAACTTTCAGTGAAAGCTTTATACGGTGAAGTTTACCAAGTGAACGCAACCACGTTTGAGGTGCTAGATAGGCTAGAGCAATACCCAACAGGTTATACGCGGGAATTGGTTGTCACGCCTTATGGTCAAGCTTGGGTATATTTGTACTTGCACTCGCTGGAAGGGATGCCGTTAATAACCTCGGGTAATTGGTGCCAGCACTAGCACGACTTAGCTTGCTATAATCAGTGAATTGATACGTTAAAGCCCCAAGCACAGCTGTGTTTGGGGCTTTTGTTTATGTACTTACCTATTAGTAGCTGCAGGTAGTAGCCGTTAGAGTTATTTTTGTGCGCGTTGGTATGACGCTAGAATCTCTTCTTTGGCTGCTGCGACATCTCCCCAGCCTTCTACTTTTACCCATTTGCCCACTTCTAATTCTTTATAGCGCTCAAAAAAGTGGGTGATTTGGGCTCTCAGTTGTTCAGGAAGATCACCCACATCTTGGATGTGATCATATTCTTTACTTAGCTTGCTGTGTGGCACGGCCACAACTTTGGCATCTTCACCAGATTCATCAGACATTTTTAGTACACCAACAGGACGGCAGCGGATCACTGCGCCGGGCACGAGCGGATGGGGAGTTGGGACTAAAACATCGACGGGGTCGCCATCAAGTGAAAGGGTATTATTTACGTATCCGTAGTTACATGGGTAAAACATAGTTGTCGACATAAAGCGATCTACAAAAATAGCACCAGTGTCTTTATCCACTTCATATTTAATGGGATCTGCGTTCGCAGGGATCTCAATCACGACATAGATATCTTCTGGAATGTCCTTACCTGCAGGGACATTATTTAGGCTCATAACGCATTCCTTTTGATGAGTTAAAACAATGTTACATGCCTAGAAGTATAACCAGCAATGGTGAAAAAGAAGCGAAATAGGGAGGGGTTGTAAGCGTTTCAGTGAAGATGTACAAGCTGCATCACACAGCTTGTACATAATTATTTAACTTTTTATATGTTGGAGCTTAGTGCGTTGATGGGAATTCTTTAATGAATTCTTCAACTTTATTAACCATATTGGTAGAGCCGACAAAGAAAGGCACGCGTTCGTGCAGCTCTGTTGGCTTAATATCTAGAATACGATTTTTTCCATCAGAGGCGATACCACCCGCCTGCTCAATCAAGAGTGCCATCGGGTTACATTCGTACAGCAGGCGTAATTTACCGCTAGGGTGAGTCGCCGTACTTGGGTACATGTAAATACCACCTTTCAGTAGGTTGCGATGGAAGTCGGCAACCAATGAACCAATGTAGCGAGAGGTATACGGACGATCATCTTCTGGCACATTTTCTTGGCAGTACTTAATGTACTTTTTCACACCTTCAGGAAAACGAATGTAGTTCCCTTCATTGATCGAATAAATACGGCCATCTTTAGGAATACACATGTTTTCATGAGATAGACAAAATACACCTAGTGATGGGTCATAAGTAAAGCCGTGTACTCCATTACCCGTGGTGTATACCAACATGGTTGATGAACCGTAGATGATGTAACCAGCAGCTACTTGGCGGTTACCCGGCTGGAGGAAATCTTCTTGAACGGCAGGAGTGCCAACAGGCGAAACTCGGCGGTAAATGGAGAAGATAGTACCGACGGAAACGTTTACGTCAATGTTCGAAGAACCATCCAGTGGATCCATTAAAACAACGTACTTTGAATTACGGTTAAGTTCTTTATTGAACGCAACGGCTTCATCTTCTTCTTCACTTGCAACACCACACACTTGATCGCGTGCTTCTAATGCTGCTTTGAATTTATCGTTCGCGTATAGGTCGAGCTTTTGTTGTTCTTCACCTTGCACATTTTCACAGCCTACCGATCCTGTAATATCAACAAGGCCAGCTTTATTGATTTCACGGTTGACGATTTTCGCTGCAAGCTTAATTGAACCAAGCAGTGAAGAGAGTTCGCCACTGGCGTGGGAGAAGTCATTTTGTTTCTCGACAATGAACTCACCTAAGGTTCTAATATCGGACATACACAATCCTTGCATCAAGTTGTCATGGGGGGCTGAAAACTCAGGTACAATGTCTCTATTGGACAATTTTGTACGTGTTTCGGCATTAATGCCTCGTATCCAATTGTATATAAAGATCTTTTTTATGGTAACGAAGTAACGCAAAAGCGTGACTTCACATTTTTTAAGTTTGTGAGTCGACAATTATGCATATCCATATACTAGGAATCTGCGGCACTTTCATGGGCGGTGCAGCCTTACTTGCGCGCCAACTTGGCCACAAAGTCACTGGGTGTGACGCCAATGTTTATCCACCAATGAGTACATTGTTAGAATCTCAAGGTATTGAAATAATTCAGGGTTATGATCCTGAACAGCTCAAGCCTGAACCAGATCTAGTCGTGATTGGTAACGCGATGAGCCGTGGTAATCCTTGTGTAGAATATGTACTTGATCACAATTTGCGTTACACCTCTGGCCCGCAATGGCTACAAGAGTTTCTGTTGCATGATCGCTGGGTTATGGCGGTAGCGGGTACTCACGGTAAGACGACAACAGCCAGTATGCTGGCGTGGATCCTTGAGGACTGTGGGTATCAACCTGGATTCTTAGTGGGTGGTGTGCTTGGAAACTTCGGTATTTCCGCGAGGTTAGGCGAAAGCATGTTCTTTGTGGTTGAAGCGGACGAATACGATAGTGCTTTTTTCGATAAACGTTCTAAGTTCGTTCATTATCGACCACGAACACTGATTATGAACAATCTCGAGTTCGATCACGCAGATATTTTTGATGATTTGAAAGCGATTCAGCGTCAGTTTCATCATTTAGTGCGAACTGTACCGGGAAATGGTCGTATTTTAGCGCCGAGAGGTGTCGAGAATATTCAACAAACTTTAGATATGGGCTGCTGGAGTGAGTTGGAATACCTAGGTGATGATGGGCATTGGCAGGCCAAAAAACAGATTGCTGACGGTAGTGTGTTTGACGTTTACCTCGACTGCCAGCGAGTGGGCACCGTTAAGTGGGACTTGGTGGGTGATCACAACGTTAATAATGCGTTGATGGCGATTGCAGCTGCGCGTCATGTTGGGGTGACAGCTGATTTAGGCTGTGAAGCATTAGCTACATTTGTGAATACGAAGCGACGCTTAGAGCTTAAAGGAACAGTGAACGATATTACGGTTTATGATGACTTTGCTCATCACCCAACAGCCGTTGAACTTACTATGGGTGGCTTACGCGCTAAAGTCGGTTCTGAGCGTATTCTCGCGGTATTGGAGCCGCGCTCTAACACCATGAAGCTTGGTGTGCACAAAGATGATTTAGCTCCGTCATTGCACGCTGCTGATGAAGTGTTTTTATTGCAGCCTGATAATATTCCTTGGTCAGTCCAAGAGATTGCGGATCAATGTCATCAGCCTGCGTATACCGAAAGTGATCTTGATGCGCTGGTGGCGCGTATCGTTGCGCAAGCAAAACCGAAAGATCATATCTTGGTGATGAGTAATGGTGGGTTCGGTGGGATCCATGACAAGTTGTTACATGCATTAGCTGAACAGGAATAAGAAGAAGTAAAATGACCGACAAACGGATCACACTTGCGTGGACAGGCGCCTCCGGTGCACCTTATGGTTTACGCTTGCTCGAATGCTTGCTGGCTGCTGACTATCAGGTGTACTTATTGATATCGTCTGCTGCGCGGGTGGTATTAGCGACAGAGCATGGTTTGAAGTTACCATCGGGCCCTGAAGCCGCAAAAAAAGCCTTGGTTGATCACCTCGCCTGTGATGCCAGTAAACTAGAGGTGTGCGGTAAAGAAGATTGGTTTTCACCGGTTGCATCGGGTTCTGCTGCACCGAAAAAAATGGTCGTATGTCCTTGTTCGGCTGGTACCTTGGCATCAGTGGCACATGGTATGTCGGATAACCTATTAGAGCGTGCCGCAGATGTGGTGATGAAAGAGCGCGGGCAGCTATTGATGGTGGTACGTGAAACGCCATTTTCGACCTTGCATATCGAGAATATGCTCAAGCTATCTAAAATGGGTGTCACTATTATGCCCGCCGCCCCTGGTTTTTATCACCAACCACAATCGATTGATGATTTAGTCGACTTTATGGTGGCGAGAATATTGGATCATTTAGGCATAGAGCAAGGGCTAGTGCCACGTTGGGGTTATGACCATCGCTAAGTGGCTGATAATTTGTTCAATCTATATTGAATAAAGCACAAAGATAAAGCTCGCTAATGCGAGCTTTTTTATTGGATGCAAGTGGTATTAAGGCTGGGAACTACTCAGCAACGAGACTTTGTGGCTTGAGTACCAAAACATTAATCGGAGAGTTTTCGACTACTTTTGCCGCCACAGAACCGAGCATAACTTTATCGAGTTTTGAGCGTTGATGGCTTGGCATTATGATCAGATCGGCACCTACACGGGTGGCATTATCGATGATAGTGCTCCATGTCTTTCCTTCTGAAACATATTGATGATGGAGCACTTCATCAGGAATGTATTTTTCCGCAAAAGCTTTTAGTTGTGCCTGAGCATCTTGTCGCATTTTCCGCGCGGCATCTTTGGGAAAGTAGCTTGATACTATCGACATGTGAATGCCGGGCAGTACGTTCAATAAATGGATGGTTGCGTTGCTTTGTCTGGCGTGCCACACCGCAAGCTCAACGGCTTTATCCGCAAAGCCTTGCTCATTGAGATCTACTGGAACCAAAATTTGTTTATACATAGTCGTCTCTTTGCAAATAGCATTATCAGGGAAGGTTCGCTTCCCTGACAATGAGGTTATGCTGTTGTGGACATTTGCGTTAATCGCGCACGTCGACGTTGATTCCATCCTAAAGCAATCAGCAATAATAAAGTGGGTACAAAGACCCATTCTTTCATTGGCCTAACCGCCGGAAGGCTCACTTTGGTGATTTCCCAGTCGAAGTCGATTCCAGCCGCTTCTGCTGGGCTTCCAAACTCGATCATATCAACGAGCATTTTGTCACCATCTTGGCGAAGCATCAGGCCTGTAGAGGCAATACGATCGTCTGGGTTCACAGCGGATTCATCGAAAGGTAATCGCACATGTTTAGTAATGATTCTTCCTTCAAGGTTTTCTCCTGAAACTTGCAGCTCGATAGGTTCACCAATAGCGAGCTTATCTGTGGCATCAACAATGAGTGTGCCAGGCATTTCATGTTTCGGCGGGTAAACCATATCCCACCAAAAACCAGGGCGGAATAATGAGAAGGTAATAATTAATAGTGCCGCGACTTCCCACCATTTTGTTTTAGTAAACCACCACCCTTGAGTGGCTGCAGAGAAGGTCAACATGGCTATTACTGCGGATAGAACTGTGAGTAATAGGTGCCACCAAGAATCAATATTCATCATCAATAGCTGGGTATTAAAGACGAACATGAAGGGTAAGATTGCAGTACGGATGTCGTAGGTAAACCCTTGAATACCTGTCCTTATGGGGTCTGATTTTGCGATTGCAGCAGCGGCAAAAGCCGCCAAGCCGACTGGTGGGGTATCGTCGGCGAGGATCCCGAAATAGAACACGAACAGGTGCACCGCAATTAATGGAATGATAAGCCCATTTTGCGCACCTAAAGTAACAATAACGGGAGCCATTAAGGTCGAAACAACGATGTAATTTGCTGTGGTAGGTAAGCCCATGCCCAGTATCAGGCTAATGATAGCCGTAAAGATAAGCATCATAATGATATTACCGCCAGAGATGAACTCGACAAAATCTGTCATCACGAGCCCGATCCCCGTCAGAGTTACAACGCCAACGACAGTACCTGCAGCGGCCGTGGCGACCCCGATACCAATCATATTTCGCGCACCTGATACTAAGCTCTCGAGTAAATCGTGAACGCCTTCCATCGCTGCATCTGGTAGTGTCTTTTCTTTATTAAACAGCGCTAATAGCGGGCGCTGTGTTAGCAAGATGAAGATCATAAAGATGGTAGCCCAAAACGCAGATAGCCCCGGTGAAAAGCGTTCAACGGTTAGACACCACACCAGAACAACGATAGGTAAAAGGAAGTACAAACCTGATTTAACCGTCGGGCCAGGTTCTGGTACTTCGGTCAGTTCTTGATCAGGATCTTCCATAATATGATCTTGATAGCTTGCCGAATAACGTACTAAGGCCACGTAAGCAATAAGTACCACGACCGCGATCATCGGGGTTGCAGCTGCGCCAAACACCCCTTTGGTCCAACCGATACCATAATATACAGCTGCACTTATCACGACTAAGCCTAAAATAGTGCCAGTGAAGGACAATAAGCTTTGTGCCATCGTCGGTTTGTAACGACGCGGAAGTCCTGACATGCCGGCTTTACAGGCTTCAAGGTGGACAATATAAAGCAGTGCAATGTAGGAGATTAAAGCCGGAAGTAATGCTGCTTTAATGACTTCAACATAGGAAATTCCTACATACTCAACCATCAAGAATGCAGCGGCCCCCATAATGGGAGGCGTTAACTGACCATTGGTAGAAGCGGCTACTTCGACGGCGCCCGCTTTGGTACCCGGAAAGCCAACACGCTTCATTAATGGAATAGTGAAAGTACCAGTGGTGACAACATTTGCAATAGATGATCCAGAAACCAGCCCTGAGAGACCTGAAGCGACAACTGCAGCTTTGGCTGGGCCGCCTCGCATGTGACCGAGTAGAGAAAAAGCGACTTTGATAAAGTATGCGCCCGCGCCTGCACGTTCTAACATGGCACCAAATAGCACAAACAAAAAGACGAATGAGGTTGAAACCCCTAATGCAACTCCGAATACCCCTTCTGTGGTGAGCCACAAGTGTGACATCGCTTTATTGAGGCTAGCGCCTTTATGGGCGATTACATCGGGCATGTGTGGGCCGCCGAAGGTGTACAGCAGGAAGACTGCTGCGACCACCATCAGTGGTGGACCTAATGCACGACGGGTTGCTTCGAGCAGCAAAATCATTCCTGCAACCGCGACAATGATGTCGACTTGGGTTGGGGCGCCTGAACGCTCAGCAAGACTGGTATAGAAAATATAGATATAAGCCGCAGCAAAGCTTCCTGAGAGAGCAAGTATCCAGTCAATAACAGGAATATGATCTCGAGGTGAGCGTTTTAAGGCGGGGTAGGCAGTAAAGGCTAAGAAAATAGCGAAAGCTAAGTGAACAGAACGGGCTTCTGTGTCATTTAGAATGGCGAAATTAAAAATAAATGGCAGTGGTGAAGCGTACCAAAGCTGAAACAGTGACCAGCATAAAGGTACAAACCATAAGATACGTCCGGCAAGACCAACAGGGTTCCTTGCCCCTGTGTCTGCCTGCGCCACCATATCCTGCACATCTGCCGACGTTTGCGTTGTCTTCGTCATGCATCATCCTTCTTCGATGGGCTGATTTATTATTTGTTATAGATGTTGTGTTCTATAAAGCACTATGCGCCGCAGAGGCGGCGCATAGATTGGCAGCAAGTGCCTCTTAACTTTAGTTGAAAGCAATTACTTTGGTAGGTAACCTTTTTCTTTGTAGTAGCGAACAGCTCCAGGGTGTAATGGAATAGATAGACCATCTTTCACCATCAACTCTGGTTTTAGGTTGGCAAATGCAGGGTGTAGGCGCTTAAAGGTATCGAAGTTCTCGAAGACAGATTTAACGAGTGCGTAAACCACATCATCAGAAACATCTGTTGATGAAACCAGTGTTGCTGCAACACCAAAGCTGTTTACATCGCCATCGGTACCTTTGTACATGCCACCTGGGACTGTACTTTTTGCGTAGTAAGGGTTGTCGGCAACAATTTTGTCAATGACAGCACCTTCAGCAGGTACTAGTTTTGCGTCACATGATGTTGTTGCTTCTTTGATAGATCCATTTGGGTGGCCAACCATATAAATGAAGGCATCGATTTTATTATCACAAAGGGCTTGTGAACGCTCAGAGCCTTTTAGCTCGGAAGCCAGTTTAAAGTCTGCATTGGTCCAACCTAGTGCATCCATAACAACGCCCATGGTTGCACGGTCACCAGAGCCAGGGTTACCGATATTGACGCGTTTGCCTTTTAGATCTTCAACACCATTAATGCCTGCATCAGAACGGGCGATAATGTTGAATGGTTCGGTATGAAGAGAGAATACAGCGCGTAACTTTTTATACGGGCCTTGCTCCTTGAATTTACTCGTACCGTTGTAGCCATGGTATTGCCAATCAGATTGAACGATACCGAAATCTAATTCACCCGCTCGCATGGTATTTACGTTGTAAATTGAACCGCCTGTAGACTCGACAGAACAACGCACTTTGTGTTCTTTACGATCTTTATTTACAAGCTTACAAATAGCACCACCTGTTGGGTAGTAAACGCCGGTTACAGAACCAGTACCAATCGTAATAAACTCTTGGGCGTTAGCCATACCAGATGCGGCAAATACAGCCGCGATAGCACTAACTTTTAATAGTTGTTTCAATGCCATGTTTATCCCTTCCTCATTGTTGTTATCGTGCATATGGAAATGCTTTCCATCGTTGGAAACGGCATCATTGCGAGATGCAAATCATGATGATAATAGCAAAACTAAACCATAAGTTTAAAACAATGTTAACAGTTTTGGTGTTTGGTAAAGAATAAGTAACAAAGTGGGGTGGGGAGAAATGTTTGATTAATGTTAAAAATCAAAGTGTTGAATCGAAACTGTGAGGGACGGTGGTTTTGTGTGAATGTGAGAGTTGTCTCACTTTATAACTGGGTAGCAGGCTACCCAGTTATAATGTTTTAATTACTATAATCAAACAGTTCACATACAGAGGCGTATAGGTCTTCAGTAGTGATGGTGTTTGTTGGAGTAATGAAAATAGTATCATCCCCCGCAACAACACCAAGAATACCTTCTGCTTTACCTAAAGAATCCAGTAAACGGGCGATAACTTGTGCAGCACCTGGGCCAGTATGGATAACCACTAAGGCACTGTTGTAGCCAACTTCCATTACTAATTCTTTCAGTGGACTAGAGGTTGTTGGAACACCTAGTTCAACAGGAAGGCAGTACACCATTTCCATTTTTGCATTACGGGTTCGTACCGCACCGAACTTAGTCAGCATGCGGGATACTTTCGATTGGTTAATATTTTCGAACCCTTGAGCTTTAAGAGCATCAACAATTTCACCTTGAGAGCTGAATTTCTCTTCTTTCAAGATTGATTTAAAAGCTTTGATTAGACGTTCTTGCTTATCTGAATTGCGCATGATTTTTAGTATGAACAGGGACGAGGTAGCGTATTTTTGCATAAGCATGCTAGTTGTAGCAAACAGTGTTCATGGAAACTGATGTTCTAGTCACTATTACGGAAAATTATTAATCATATTCGGATAGATTTAAGCATTATTAGGAGGGGAAGTGATTGGATTTAAACCTCATGATCGAGCAGACTAATCCATCTTTCTAGCACATTCTTTGCACCTTATGCGTGACTTCGCAAACCAAGTGGTGTTTGATTGTATTTCTTTTGGGCTTGCTATAACGTTTTAACCAGATTAATTAATTGATCATAAAGGATCGCTCAAAAGAATCGTGAGACAATTAGTTAATGTGATTGATTTTGGTCTGAAAAATATACTTCTATCGTAAAGGAGAACGAATATGAAAGTTGCTGTCATTGGTGCTGCTGGTGGTATCGGCCAAGCGTTGGCTTTGCTATTGAAAAACCGCTTACCTGCAGGTTCTGACCTTGCTCTTTATGACATAGCCCCTGTTACACCTGGTGTCGCAGTTGATCTTAGCCATATCCCAACACCTGTATCTATTAAAGGTTATTGTGGTGAAGATCCAACTCCTGCGTTAGAAGGTGCTGATGTTGTTTTAATTTCAGCAGGTGTTGCACGTAAACCTGGTATGGACCGTGCTGATCTCTTTAATGTGAATGCCGGTATTGTTAAATCATTGGCTGAAAAAATTGCTGTGGTATGTCCAAAAGCTTGTGTCGGTATTATTACTAATCCAGTAAATACCACTGTAGCCATTGCTGCTGACGTACTGAAAAAAGCGGGCGTATACGACAAACGTAAATTGTTTGGCGTAACGACACTGGATGTTATTCGTTCTGAAACTTTTGTGGCTGAACTAAAAGGCACTGAGCCATGTAATGTACGTGTTCCTGTTATCGGTGGGCACTCGGGTGTAACAATCCTTCCGCTATTATCTCAAGTAGAAGGCGTTGAGTTCACAGAAGCAGAAGTCCAAGCATTGACACCACGTATTCAGAATGCGGGTACGGAAGTTGTTGAAGCGAAAGCGGGTGGCGGTTCTGCAACCTTGTCTATGGGTCAGGCGGCATGTCGTTTTGGTCTAGCACTTGTTCGTGCGCTGCAAGGTGAAGAGAGTGTCGTTGAGTGTGCTTATGTTGAAGGTGATGGCAAGCATGCTCGCTTCTTTGCTCAACCTGTTCTTCTTGGTAAAGAAGGTGTAGAAGAAGTGATGGACTACGGTAGTCTAAGTGAATTTGAGCAACAAGCACTAGAAAGTATGTTAGAAACACTTCAAGGCGATATCGCGAAAGGCGAAGAGTTTGCTGCGAAATAATGTCTTCGCGTAGAGCTTCTTGAATTTTATTAATGAAAAAGCGGCAGATCTGCCGCTTTTTTATGTCAATTCAAACGTATTAATAATAGCGATCACAGCCGGCATGAAGCTGTGGTTGATCTGGGATCTCTTCACATGACACCGTGGATCGTTGATGATCGTTTTG
This sequence comes from Photobacterium sanguinicancri, assembly GCF_024346675.1. Classification (NCBI taxonomy): domain Bacteria; kingdom Pseudomonadati; phylum Pseudomonadota; class Gammaproteobacteria; order Vibrionales; family Vibrionaceae; genus Photobacterium; species Photobacterium sanguinicancri. The sequence continues at coordinate 3,288,324 of NZ_AP024850.1, read as the reverse complement.
GTTTTCGATGATCACTGTGTTGTTGTTTGGATCGATGCTTATCACTTCTGCGATCTCATGTTGATGCTCAACCCACATACCTTGCTTTAAATCGGTAGCCTGCATTTCATAATTCCTTCTTACCTTTGTAAAAACGCACCTCAGATAAGCGTTATACGATCTGAGTGCTGTTTAGATCATAGAAGATCCTTATTGAGCGAGAGAGAAAGTGAGACCACAAATAAAAAAGCCTGCGGTTAGGCAGGCTTTTAGTCGAAGGTATGTGCGGTTATTTATTTCGCTTCACGGCTAAGTGGGCGAGGGCGACCAATGCATCTTTGTAAGGTGACTCTGGCAGTGGTGAAAGCGAAGCAATTGCTTTGTCCGCCTCTTCCTCTGCACGTTGTTGAGTGTATTCCAGTGAGCCAGCTTGGTGCATACACGCTAAAATCGCATCAAGCTTGTCCATACCATTGGCTTTCTCAATGGCTTCACGAATCATCGCTGCTTGCTCATCGTTGCCATTATGCATGGCGTGAAGCAATGGGAGTGTTGGTTTCCCTTCGGCCAGATCGTCACCGACGTTTTTGCCCATCTCTTTACCATCTGCGATGTAATCGAGAACATCATCGATAAGTTGAAAAGCAGTCCCTAGGTAACGGCCGTATTCCTGTAGCGCGAGTTCAATTTCTTCAGGTGCCTCTGCAATGATAGCGGCTACTTGGGTTGCGGCTTCAAAAAGGCGTGCCGTTTTCGAGTAAATGACCTGCATGTAGCTATTTTCGGTGGTATTTGGATCGTTGCAGTTCATTAACTGCTGAACCTCACCTTCGGCAATAACATTGGTGGCTTCACTCATGATGTCGAGAATACGCAGTGAGCGTAAGCTGGTCATCATTTGGAATGAACGGGTGTAGATATAATCGCCAACTAACACACTCGCCGCATTGCCAAATGCAGCGTTCGCCGTTTCTTTTCCACGGCGCATGTCAGACTCGTCAACCACGTCATCATGAAGCAATGTTGCGGTATGGATAAATTCGACAAAAGCCGCTGCAGTTGTATGTTTTTCACCCTCGTAGCCAAGAGCTCGAGCGGCTATTACCGACAGCATTGGGCGAAGGCGTTTTCCACCTCCACTGACAATGTAAAAACCCAGTTGGTTAATGAGTGCTACGTCGGAATTAAGTTGTGCTTGTATCTTCGCGTCAACTTCCGCCATATCTAAGGCGGTAAGCGCTTGGATAGCTTTAAAATCCATTAATACATCCAGCTAAAAGAGACCCCGCAAAGGCGGAAAGTTATTTTTAATTGATGCCCGAATATTACACAAAAATGTGGTATCTTCCTAACCTCTAAGGGGGTGAATCACGTGACTTTCGTTTGTGAATAGCTTTTCGCCAATTTTTTTGTTTAATCGCTTGCCAGAAGATGCGATTTCACGTAACATTCGCGCCCTATTGATGACAAGATTAAGCGCATACCCATTGCCCAATATTTAACCGTGGCAGATGGCCTATGCGGAAAAGCGGAGTAAGACATGTACGCTGTTTTCCAAAGTGGTGGTAAACAACACCGAGTGAGCGAAGGCCAAACCTTACGCTTGGAAAAACTAGACGCAGAAACTGGCGCAAACGTTGAGTTTGACAGTGTTCTTCTAGTAGCTAACGGTGAAGAAGTTACCGTTGGTGCACCTTTCGTAGCTGGCGGTAAAGTAACAGCTGAAGTTGTTACACACGGTCGTGGCGATAAAATTAAAGTCGTTAAGTTCCGTCGCCGTAAGCATTCTCGTAAGCAAATGGGCCACCGTCAGTGGTTCACTGAAGTCAAAATTACTGGCATCAGCGCTTAATAACAGGAGAATAAAAAATGGCACATAAAAAAGCTGGCGGTTCTACTAATAACGGCCGTGATTCAGAAAGCAAACGCCTAGGTGTTAAGCGTTTCGGTGGCGAATCTGTACTTGCAGGTAACATCATCGTACGTCAACGTGGTACTAAATTCCACGCTGGTAACAACGTAGGTTGCGGTAAAGACCACACTCTATTCGCTCTATCTGACGGTAAAGTGAAGTTCGAAGTTAAAGGTCCTAAAAACCGTAAATTCATTTCTATCGAAGCTGAATAATTTAGCCTCGTAATGAATATCAAAGCCCTGCCAATTGGCGGGGCTTTTTATTATGTCGGTGTTTATTTTGATGTGTGAGTTTGGCTCTGCTGATGATAAATACATGATATAAGTCACATTGAGGGGTCTGTATGTCGAGTAAAAACACGACAATAGGCATCGCTTTGGCGCTAACCACCGCTGTATTTTGGGGGGCGCTACCTATTGCGATGAAGCAGGCTGTCGAAGTGATGTCACCTTTTACTATCGTTTGGTATCGCTTTCTTACGGCTTCTATTGGGCTTGGGTTGATATTAGGCTTTCGTAAACAACTACCTACGCGGTTAGTAGGTGGCAAAAGCAGTGCCGTTATTCTCATATTAGCGAGCATTGGCCTTGCTGGAAACTTTGTTCTTTTCAATAGTGCGCTAGAATATTTACATCCCCCCGTTGTTCAAGTGATCATCCAATTGGCACCCGTGATCTTGTTGATCTCCAGTGCTTGGGTGTTTAAAGAAAAACTTGGGGTCCACCAGATTTTAGGGGTGGGGTGCTTACTTCTTGGTTTGCTATTGTTCTTTAATGAACGCTTGTTAGAACTGTTCACTAGTTTTACTGGTTATACAGTTGGCGTATCATTAGCAGTGTTAGCCGCCTTAGTTTGGGTGGTGTATGGGCTTGCCCAAAAGCAGTTGTTAAAGCACTACAGTTCTGCACAGATCTTATTAATGATCTACGTTATTTGTGCCGTCATGCTGACACCGATGGCAGAGCCAGAGCAACTGTTACTAATGGATTCGAGACAGCTAGGCATGTTGATGTTTTGCTGTATAAATACGCTTGTCGGTTACGGTGCATTTGCAGAAGCAATGGCACGCTGGCAGGCATCGCAAGTGAGCGCAGTGATAACTTTAGCTCCCTTGTTTACGATCATATTTGTTGATTTAGCTAGCCTTGTTTGGCCGCAATTTTTTGTGGCTGCACCTTTGAATATTCTTGGGTATCTAGGCGCCTTGGTTGTCGTGAGCGGTGCTATGTTTTGTGCTATTGGGCATAAATTCATCCGACAGCGTAATGTGTAACGGCTATTTGCAATAGTTAATACAGGTAGTGATAGCGATAGGTTGTCGTTGCCTTGTAATTAAACGCCACAGCGCGGAGAGAAAAATGAAATTTGTAGATGAAGCGGTAATCCGCGTTGATGCGGGTGATGGCGGTAATGGTACCGTTAGTTTCCGTACTGAAAAGTATGTTCCTCGTGGTGGTCCTGACGGTGGTGATGGCGGCGATGGCGGCGATGTATACCTACTGGCTGACGAAAACCTGAATACTTTGATCGATTTCCGTTTTGAGCGTTTTCATGCTGCGGTACGTGGTGAGAATGGTCGCGGTGGTAACTGTACGGGTAAACGTGGTGAAGATAGTGTGTTATCTGTGCCTGTTGGTACACGTGCTGTTGATGAAGAAACGGGTGAAGTGATTGCCGATCTTACCGAGCATGGTATGAAAATCATGGTGGCTAAAGGTGGCTTCCACGGTTTAGGTAACACACGTTTTAAATCATCGGTTAACCGTGCTCCACGTCAAAAGACCATGGGTACAAAAGGTGAAATTCGTCACTTACGTTTAGAGCTACTGTTGTTGGCTGACGTGGGCATGCTTGGTTTACCAAATGCGGGTAAATCAACTTTCATTCGTTCTGTATCTGCGGCAAAACCTAAAGTTGCTGATTACCCGTTTACGACACTAGTACCAAGCCTTGGTGTTGTTCGTGTGGGTGATGATCGTAGCTTCGTGGTTGCTGACATTCCTGGCCTTATCGAAGGTGCAGCGGATGGTGCTGGTTTAGGTATTCGTTTCTTGAAGCACTTAGAGCGTTGTCGTGTGTTACTGCACATGATCGACCTTTTACCTGCTGATGGTTCAGATCCGATTGAAAATGCATTTACGATTATTAACGAGCTTGAACAGTACAGTGACAAACTGTCGAATAAGCCACGTTGGTTAATTTTCAATAAAGTAGATCTTCTTTCTGACGAAGATGCACAAGCGAAGATCGAAGAGATCTTAGAAGCATTAGCGTGGGAAGATAAGCACTACAGCATCTCAGCGATCAATCGCATGGGTCTTCAGCAACTGTCTTACGATTTGATGGAACTTATCGAAACGATGCCTGCTGAAGCACTTGTTGAAGAAGCGCCTGAAGATAAAGTGGACTTCAAATGGGATGATTACCATACCCAGAAAATGAAAGAAGCTGAAGACAGCGATGACGACGATGATGATTGGGATAATTGGAATGAAGATGATTACGATGTTGAAATCATCTACAAACCTTAATCTTTTATCTTGTCGATAAAATAATAAACGAAAGCCGCTCAGAGATGAGCGGCTTTTTTTGTGCCTAATCAACACTGAGGATCTCGCTTTGTATGATAATTTGCAAGTGATACTAGATTGAGGGAACAGGATGTCATCACCAGAACAATCATTAACAGAGCCTCAGCAGCGTGAAATTTCACGTTTAGCCGTTGGTGCGGGTCAAAAGTTGTTACAGCACGGGGCGGAAAGTACCTTAGTGATGGAAGTGACGCGACGTTTAGGGTTAGCGTTAGGTGTGGATAGCGTAGAGGTGTCGTTATCTGCAAGCTCAATGGTGATCACCACATTACATCAAGGGCGCTGTATAACGACCACAAGACGTTGCCAAGATCGTGGGATCAATATGCAGGTCGTCACCGATATTCAACGTATTTGTATTATGGCTGAACGGGGTTTGTTGGATCTTGAGTCGGTCCATGATCGTCTCGAAGAAGTGCAGCCGATGCGCTATAACCGTTTTTTAGTCATTGTGATGATCGGCCTATCTTGCGCTTCTTTCAGTCGTTTAGCGGGAGGAGATTGGCCTGTATTTGCGCTTACCTTTGTCGCGTCTGCGGTTGGCATGTTCGTTCGACAAGAAATTGCACATGCCCATTTTAACCCCTTAGTTAACTTTGGGGTGTCTGCATTTGTGACGACCTTGATTGCTGGCTTTGGGCAGGTATATCACATTGGCGAGACTCCATTTCTTGCGATGGCATCATCAGTACTGATGTTTGTGCCCGGCTTTCCTTTGATTAATGCGGTATCAGATATGGTGAAAGGCTACGCCAATATGGGCATTGCTCGCTGGACGATGGCCACCTTACTGACGTTATCAACCAGTTTAGGTATCGTGGTCGCGATGAATGTGCTCGGTGTTTGGGGGTGGTTATAATGGATACGTCATCGTTACTGCTTGCCTTGTTGAATGACATGTTCTTCGCATCTATTCCTGCTGTAGGATTTGCGCTTGTATTTAACGTGCCACAAAAGGCATTGAAATATTGCGCAATTGGTGGCGCACTTGGTCACGGTTGTCGCTTTTTACTGATGCATTATGGCGTGCCGATTGAGTGGGCGACATTATGTGCCGCGACCTTAGTGGGCATGATTGGTGTGCATTGGTCTCACCGTTTTCTGGCCCACCCTAAAGTGTTTACTGTCGCGGCGATGATCCCAATGGTACCGGGAGTGTTTGCTTTTAAAGCCATGATTGCGATTGTTGAAATTAACCACAAAGGTTATAACCCTCAGTTATTAGCTGCATTGATGGATAATGGTGTGAAGGCGGTGTTTATCGTCGCAGCACTGGCAATAGGGCTGGCAATGCCAGGGCTATTGTTTTATCGTCGCCGACCAGTAGTGTAATGCTTCTTAAGATCGGGAAGCGCTGTGATGGATGATAAAACCAGAGGATTTTAGATGAAAATCAGTATGATTGCCGCGATGGCGAATAACCGAATTATTGGTAAAGACAATGCAATGCCATGGCATTTACCTGCTGATTTTGCCTGGTTTAAACGCTCAACACTCGGTAAACCGATTGTGATGGGCCGCAAGACGTTTGAGTCGATAGGTCGTCCATTACCTGGCCGCCAAAATATTGTAATTAGTCGTAATGCGGACTACCAAGCGGAAGGGGTCACGGTTGTTGCTGATATTGATGCAGCGATTATCGCGGCTGGCGATATTGAAGAGTTGATGGTTATCGGCGGTGGTAGTATTTATCAAGCTTGCTTACCGATGGCAAATGCTTTGTATTTAACCTTCATTGATGCTGACCTTGATGGCGATACTTGCTTTCCCGATTGGGGGCAGGGTTGGTCTGTTAGCCAAGAAGAAGGTTATCAAGCTGATGATAAAAATGCCTATGACATGCGGTTTGTGATACTTGAACGTGTATAAAGTATAGCGACTCTAGATTCAGTCAAGGTGAGTGATTACTAATAGCCTGAAGGGTGAGCTCTCTGATCTCACCCTTTTCTTTTATATTGTTTTATACCGCAAGTATTGAAGACAAACAGACCGTCATTACGCATAAAGTGGACATTCTTTGACGAAGCGCTGTCCATCCTCCCAACGTAGTAGCGTCATACTGTTGCCCCATACACATCCTGTATCCAATCCGATAACGTGCTCATCTTCATGTCCCATCAGCGCAGCCCAATGACCAAAAATAATTTTCTTATTTAGCTGCTTTGCTCGCGGTAGTTGAAACCATGGCACTAATTCACCGATGTCAGCCTCTCCCGGTGAAAGTTTACAATCCATATCGAGCTTGCCATCGGGGTAACAAAATCGCATACGCGTTAAAGCATTGATGGTGAAACGAAGCTGTTCCAATTCTGTCAGTGATGCAGACCATTGATTTGGCCCGTCGCCGTACATGTTTTTAAGTAGCCATAGGTAGCGATCCGATTGAAGTACGGCTTCAACACGTCGAGCTTGCTGCTGCACTTGCTCTAAATCCCACTGTACGGGAATACCTGCATGCACCATGACAAAAGAATACTTAGGGTGCTCTGCAAGTAAAGGTTGCTGACGTAGCCATTCAAGCAGCTCTTGGCTGTCATCGGCATCGAGTATGGCTTGGGTTTTATCTTTCGCTTTACACTTGGCAATGCCTTCAGCAACGGCCAATAGATGTAAATCATGATTGCCTAGTACTGTGGTTGCATTCTTGCCGAGATTTTTGACAAAGCGTAGCGTTTCCAAAGATTGAGGGCCACGGGCGACCAGATCGCCCGCTAGCCATAATTCATCATTCAGTGGGTTAAATTGCGCTTGATCTAACAGATAACGCAAATCATCAAGGCAACCTTGAATATCGCCAACGAGGTAGGTGGCCATAAGGCTCCTTAATGCAAAATATTGGGAATAGCGAGTCGGAAAGGAGGGACTTCAGCGTCGAATGTTTCCCCATCGTCTGTTTGCATGGAATAGCGACCTTGCATGACGGCAACTGGTGTTTCAATAATGGTGCCGCTGGTATAGGTATATTCTTCGTGCGCAATGATATTAGGTTGCTCGCCAACCACTCCTTCCCCTTCAATCACGAGTTGCTTGCCATTGGCGTCAGTAATTAACCAATAACGGGTGAGTAGTTTGGCATTGCCTCGACCTAAATTGGCGATGGTGACTGTATAGGAAAAGACGAAGCGTTGGTTTTCAGGTTCGGAACGATCGGCAAGATAGTGAGTGGCGACGTGGCATTTGATAGTCGGATACTGTGTTTTCATTGGCTTGCTTCCTTTCTCTTTGTATTTCATCTATGGATCGAGGAAATACACGGATACCAAGAGGGTAAGCCGACAGCCTCTATGAAGAGGCTGTCGAATCCGTTATTTAGCGTTTTGGGCATCCAGCCAATTAGCCATAGCAACAAATTGCTCTAACGTGATGTTTTCAGGACGATGGCCTGGGTTCACGCCAAGTGCTTCTAACTGTTCAACAGTAAATAGCGCCTTGTAACAGTTACGAATTGTTTTACGGCGTTGGTTGAAGCCTTCACGGCATACACGGTCTAACCACTTAAGGTTAGTACATGGATGCGGTAGTGTTTCATATGGCGTTAGGCGAACAACCGCAGAATCTACTTTTGGTGCTGGTGTGAAAGACTCTGGCGGTACTTCTAACACAGGGGTTACTTTAGCGTAGTACTGTGCCATCACCGTCAAGCGGCCATACGCTTTACTACCAGGACCCGCTGCAAGACGGTTAACCACTTCTTTTTGTAGCATGAAGTGCATGTCTTGTACGTGTTGGTGGAACGTAAATAAATGGAACATTAGCGGCGTTGAAATGTTGTACGGCAAGTTACCGAAAATACGCAGCTTGTTGTTTTCTTTTATTAGTTGAGTAAAGTCAAAACGCATCGCATCACCTTCATAGATCGTTAGCTTATCAGCTAAATCTGGGTGGTTGCGTAGGCGTGCTGCTAAGTCTCTATCAAGTTCAATAACAGAGAATTTATCAACTAATCTGCCCACAGGTTCGGTGATAGCACCAAGACCTGGGCCGATTTCTACCAAGTTTTGACCTGGAAGAGGATTGATCGAAGATACAATGCCATCAATGATAAAAGGGTCGTTCAAAAAGTTCTGGCCAAAGCGCTTACGCGCACGGTGACCTAGGTGGACTTGATCGCTGCTCATGCTTGTTTTTCTACCAATTCGAGGGCGTGTGATAGCGCTGTCCAAAGGCTACCCGTGTCCGCCTGTCCAGTACCTGCGAGTTCCAGTGCGGTACCATGATCTACTGAAGTTCTGATAAAGGGCAGGCCTAACGTAATGTTAACCGAATTACCGAAGCCTTTGTATTTAAGCACCGGTAGCCCTTGATCGTGATACATCGCTAATACCGCATCGGCATCAGCTAAATATTTTTCTTGGAAAATGGTATCTGCTGGCAATGGGCCAATCAGATTCATATTTTCTTGGTGACGAAGCTGTTCAAGTGCGGGGGTGATCACTTCGATCTCTTCCATCCCTAAACACCCTTCTTCACCTGCGTGTGGGTTTAAGCCACAAACATAAATGTTCGGTTGTTCAATACCAAATTTTGTCACTAAGTCGTGATGTAAAATTCGAATCACATCTTTTAGACGCTCTTCAGTAATCGCTTTTGATACATAAGCTAAAGGAATATGGGTTGTCACTAGTGCGACACGTAATCCTTCCGTTGCTAGCATCATCACCACTTGTGCGGTATCTGACTGTTGCGCAAAAAACTCAGTATGGCCACTGAATGAAACCCCTGCACGGTTAATAACACCTTTGTGCACAGGGCCTGTAACAACAGCGGCAAATTCACCTTGCATACATCCTTGTGCTGCTCGTTCTAAGGTTGCTAACACATAGTGGCCGTTCTTCTCATCGAGAGTGCCTGGCGTCACCTCTGCGGCTAATGCGCAGTTAGCCACGACCAAGGTACCTGCTTGGTGTGGCTGAGCAGGCAGAGCTGAGTTGTAATCCCTAATGGTGATGTCGAGACCCAATAGGGCTGCACGTTCTACCATAAGCTGAGCGTTAGCACAAATAACAAGCTCATGTGGCCAATTTTGTTGTGCCATTGCGAGCACTAAATCAGGGCCAATCCCCGCTGGTTCACCAGGGGTAATGGCAAGGCGCTTAACTTCGCTCATTATCGTCACCATTGTTATTGTTGTTTAGCTGTTCAATATACGCACCAGCCCGAAGTTCTTGCAGCCATGCTTGTGCTTCTTCATTGAACTTACGGCTAAATAGAATTTGGTATGCGCGGTTTTTAACTGCGGCATCAGTACGGTCAACATTACGGCGATCCATTACTTCAACAATGTGCCAACCATGCACTGTTTTGAATGGTTCACTGATAACGCCTTCGCTGATGGTTTCTACCTTATCTTTAAATTCAGGAACATAAATATCGGGTGTGTGCCAACCAAGTTCACCACCATTAGCCGCAGAGCCAGGATCTGCACTTAATGCTTCAGCGGCTGCTGCAAAACTTTGATCGCCAGCAATGATGGCATTACGTGCTTGTTCAAGCTGATGTTTAGCGGCCTCATCGCTTAGGATTACCGAGGTTTTGATTAAGATATGGCGCGCTTTAACTTCGGTGACAGAAACGGTTTCTAAGCCTTTTACATCATTAATTTTGATGATGTGGTAGCCAATACCACTGCGGAAAGGGCCAATGATTGCGCCTTTACCATGAGATTTGATTTCATCAGCAAAGATAGTTGGCATTTCTTCTTGGCGCATCCAACCCCATTCACCACCCTGAAGGGCCTTAGGACCTTTTGAGTAGCTATAGGCTAGGTTGGCAAAATCAGCGCCGTTATTGAGCTCTTTAACCAAGGTTTTTGCTTGTTGTTCTGCATCGTCACGTTCTGCTTTATCCGCGTCATCTTCTACACGAATTTGGATGTGACTAACATTGTATTGCACGCCTTGTAAGTTCTGAGCGTTAAGCTGTTCAGCTAACGTGTCGACTTCTTGAGGAAGAATGTTAATGCGACGACGCACCTGAATTGTACGTGCTTCACTTGCCGTAATATCACGACGCATTTGCTCGCGGAACATCGCGTAACTGATACCATTGTCTGCTAGCTTTTTCTGAAGCTGAGGCAACGTCATTTGCTGTTGCTTAAGCATCTGCTGGATTGATTGATCTAACTTATTGTCGTCAATACGAATACCAAATTGCTCAGCTTGCTGAATTTGCAGTGCTTCAATGATCAACTTTTCTTTGACCTGCTCAGTAAGCACGTCTGTTGCAGGCAATGCTTGATTTTGATCGGCAGCATTAAGACGCACCGTTTTTAGCATTGCGTCGATATCACTTTGCAAAATCACGCTGTCATTCACTATTGTGACAACTTTATCCATTTCAGTTGGAGCGGCGAAGCTACTTGCAGCTGCACCCCATATCATTAGACCTAGTAGTGAGGACTTCCACTTCTTCATACTGATTTCCATATTGCGCTGTGCGCGTAAATTTATCGTGATGTACAAATCGCTATCGCGTTAGACATCAGGATACGTAATTAGTTGTTTAGATTGAAAGGTTGACCATAACCGATTGCATTACCACTGGCGGTTGATGCGCCAAAATTGTTCACTCCAGCCAGCCCTAATAGGCTAAAGGAAATACTGACATTACTATCATAGGTTGGACTCTCAAAACGAACATCACCGCGAGAAACGAGGTATTTGTTATAGCCAACGCTGATTAACCAACAAGACGTACGGTAATTAAGGGCTATTTGACTCTCTATCATTTGGCTTTCAGTAAGGTCGTGGTAATAGTCTCCACGAACACTGAAGCCATCATAGATAGGGAAGCCAGTAACAATGCCTGCTTGTGAAATACCATCATTGGTGTATTTGTCTATGTCATTGTTATCTTTCAAGCTGCTCTTAATATATTCTTTCGACACATAGCGGTAGTTTACTTGAGTAAAGAAACTTGATTCACGATATTCCAAGGTCGAGTTGGCAAATTGGATATCGCTGTTACCAGCGTCAAATTGTAAGCCGCCGTGGAAAAATAGCCAATCATCGTAGTTAAAATCAGACTCTAAAGCGGTTGCTGAATAGTTTGGCGACGCTTCGTCACTACTAGCATCAATGTCTGCAGCCCCCGGATTCAAGTAGAAAATTTGGCCAATCGAAAGGTTAAATCGTTCAATGTATTGATTGTCAAAGTAACGTGTTGATGCACCTACAGTAAATTGATTCGCGGCAGCAATGCGATCAACACTGGAATAACGTGTATCACGGAATAATCCGTAATAGTCGGTTTGCAACAATGTGGTGTCGTAGGCATCATAAATATTTTTCTGATCGACATTTTGGACATACAGGTATTGAACTTGAGGCTCTAGGCTTTGGGTATATGCGTCACCCCAAAGGCTGGTGTTTCGCTCTAAATATAAGCCTGAGTGTACACGTGCGCTTGGGATCATGCGCGAGACACTTTCTTCTAAGTGCTCATTGGCAGACACATTTTTATCAAATTGTTGGTTATAGTAGCTGTACATTAACTTGGCTTCTGAAGTAACAGACCACCAAGGCGTTGAGTAAGGCAGCGTTAATGTTGGCTCTAGGTGCAAACGATCTGCAGATGGCTTATTAGGGTCATCATTTTCAAATCGACTGATGTGGCTGTTCATTGAAAAGTCGAGGCCATACGGTAAGTCAGGACGATAATAGTTCGCCTCGACTTGTGGCATTAAGCGGTAGTTCGAAGATACCCCTGTTGTGAGAGGCTGGAAATCACGAACTCGTAGTGTGGCATCCCAATTTGTCTCTCGGTAAGATGCCTCGGCAGTTTGCAGTAAGTTGTTATCTTCACGTTTACCGATGTTGGAGTCGATGTCGTTGAAGTAAGCGACATCACTCACTTTGCTGTAATCGACTTCAAAGAGCCAGTGGCTTTGGTATACACCCGTGTGATTAATATTGAATGCCCAGCGTTCCCCGAGATCGGGGGATTTTTGGTCACTACCTAAGAACTCACTTTTGATACTGCCTGAGCCAAAGACGGTTAAATAACGGAATTCCGTATTTAACTGTAAACCACGATTGGTCATGTACTTAGGTGCTATTGTCATATCGTAGTTAGGGGCGATATTCCAATAGAACGGGGTTTCAAGTGTAAAACCATCTCTTGAGTTTAGTTTCATACTTGGATAGAGGAAGCCGGTTAAGCGTTCATTGCCAACGGGAACTCGTAGGTATGGTAAATAGAAAATAGGCACATCAGCGACTTCAAAGCGCGCATTGTATAAGTTAGCAAATGGTGAATCTGTTTCACGTTCAATACTGGTTGCTGAAAAGCGCCAACTTTGATCGCCTGCTGGACAGGTCGTATAAGTACCGTTTTTTAAACGATAATATTCCAGTCCGTCTTTAATGACTTTTTCAGCTTCGCCACGGCCTGGTTCACAAGTCATGCTATACACTGCGTTTTCCATTTCGGAATCTTCGGTGTCTAGATCACTTTCTAGTCGCTCGGAATACACTTCCATCCCACCATCATGAAAATAGACATTGCCTTCAGCTGTGACACTGTTATCTGGCTGATGATACGTAGCAGTGTCTGCAGCTATAGTGCGGTGGCCTTGTTTAACGACAACATCACCAGTATAAGTGATGGCTATTGCATTTTCGGCATCAGCTTGATCTGAGCTGATACGAATGGGTTCGTTGTTAATATTTTGTGAGCGATCTTTAGGGGCTATACAGGTGCCTTTAACGACCTCTATCCCTGATAATCCCTCATCAGAAACTTCAAGCATAGGCAATTGCTTTGCTTGGGGTACTTGTGGGGTGGTATTGTTAGTGATGTTATTAGCTGCTTGTGGATTGTCATCTGCCATCGCCGGTCCATAAAGGGCAAGGCTGATCATGGTTGCAAGTATGCTGCGGGAGGTTAATGACATCTAATTTCACATTCCTGTATTGAATTTTTGTCGCGTCGTGAATTGGTGGCGCTTTTTACAAGCATTCCCGATAAATGACAGCTATCATAATGCAAATTCTACTCGACAGCACGTTTTCGACAATGTTGTCGAGCAAAATATATTTTAAATTTAGCAAATTACCAGAGAGTATCGAATGCAGGTGTGGGGCAAAATACTTGGCGCATTTTTTGGTTTCCTTCTTGGTGGCCCTTTTGGTTTGTTCTTAGGTCTATTTTTAGGCCATAAGTTCGATAAAGCGCGACGAAATGTTTATGTTGGCGGATTCGGTGGTTTTGGTGGCAATCGTGCTAACCAAGCTGAACGTCAGGCTGACTTCTTCCATGCTGGTTTTGCTGTCATGGGGCATATGGCCAAAGCGAAAGGGCGAGTAACACAAGAAGAGATTCGCGTCGCAACAGCGATCATGGAACGCATGGGGTTACAGGGCGAATCACGTCGTCAGGCTCAAAATGCATTTCGTGAAGGAAAAAACGATGATTTCCCGTTAGAAGAAACGCTACAACGCGTTCGCCAAAATTGTGCTGGTCGGGCTGATTTACTGCAATTCTTCCTCGAATTACAAATCCAAGCGGCGTTTGCTGATGGGTCGCTTCATCCCAATGAACGTCAACTATTGCATGTTATTGCACGCTACCTCGGTTTCTCTGAGCAGCAATTGGAACAGCGCCTTCACATGCAAGAAGCCGCGTTTCGTTTTCAGCAAGGGGGCTTTCATCAGCAGCAGGGCGCTGGAGGCTTCAAAGCACCGCCAAGTAAAGATCAGTTGGCAGCAGCTTATGACGTGTTAGGCGTCAGTCCAACGGCTTCTTCGCAAGAGCTAAAGCGAGCTTATCGTAAACAAATGAATGAACATCATCCCGATAAGCTTGCAGCTAAAGGTCTACCGCCTGAAATGATGGAAATTGCGAAGCAAAAAACGCAAGAACTACAAGCGGCTTATGATCTGATTCGTAAAGAAAAAAACGATAAGTGATAATCGCATTAAACGTAAAACGGGCGCCTTAGTTAGGGCGCCCGTTTTTTATGTTGAGTCGGGATTAGTTACTGTCTGATCCCGCTTGGTTACGGGCCAACAATGCGCGTGCCACTAGTGCTTCATGGACTTTACGTTTTTCTGCGCGTTTAGCTCGGCGTGATTGGCGCTCTGGCTCTTCTTGGCGCGGCTCATTCAGCGGCAACGTTTGGCTTGGTGCATCAGGGTAAAAATCGCAAGGCGCAAATAAATGGATCGGTTGGTTGGTGGCTGGATGGTACAGGCATAGCTCTGTTGCATGCAGGTTCAGTCGTGGTGACATCGCTTTGGCTTCATCATTGGCATAAAACTCATCCCCAAGAATCGGATGTCCTAATGCCATCATGTGTAAGCGTAGCTGATGTGATCGGCCAGTGATCGGCAATAAGCGTACTAGCGTCGTATTATCTTGGTTACGGCACACGACCTTGTAATGTGTCAGTGATGGTTTGCCATCGGTGTGGCAGATTTTTTGACGAGGACGGTTATGCCAGTCACAAATCAAGGGTAAATCCACCGAACCTTCATCTTGCTCGATATGTCCCCAAACCAGTGCATAATAAACCTTATGGGTTAAGCGTTCGCGAAACTGGGCATGTAAATCACGCTCAGACGCTTTATTTAAGGCCATAATAATTAAGCCAGAGGTTCCCATATCAAGGCGATGCACAATATGTGAATCTGGGTAGTCACGGCGTACTCGGCTATAGATACTGTCGTTATGCTCTGGCAATCTACCGGGGTTAGACAGCAGCCCTGCAGGCTTGTTTAGCGCGATAATATCATCGTCTTGGTATAAAACATCAAGCCAAGGGTCGATAGGAGGGTGGTAGTCCAGTACTGGTAATGGGTTCATAGCATGCTCGATCTGATTATCCAGATTGGAATTGGTTTTTACTGTATCGGTCGTCTTAGTGATAAGGAAAGACCGCATCATGTTTGCATGATACGGTCCTGGCTTATCTGTTGACTAGGGTGTGAAACCTAGAGCCGTTTTAGTTATGACTGACGGCGATTAAGCGTAGTGAATCTAGCTGCACTTGCGCTTTACTGATATAAGTCGTGAGATCTTGGATCTGCGATTCAATCAGTTCTAACTCATCATCACGAATGTTCGGGTTAACCGCTTTCAAGGCTTGTAGTCGATCTAGTTCAGCACGTAAGGTGCTTTCCATCTCTGCTTGTGCATTTTCGCGAATGCTTACCGCTTCTTTAGTGATCACTTGCTCTGCGTGTTCAATCAGCACGTGCACTTCTTTTTGCACCGAGTTTACCAGCTTACTCGCAAGGTGGCGGTTAACTGGGCTGAGCTGGCGGTTAAAGCTTTCAAATTCCACTTGAGCTGACAGGTTATTGCCTTTTGCATCAAGCAAAATACGAATAGGTGTTTGCGGTAAGAAACGCCCAATACCCGATTGCTTAGGTGCTTGAGCATCAACCACGTATACCAATTCTAATAGCAGTGTACCGGCTGGTAGTGCTTTGTTCTTCAATAGCGAAACTGCAGTGGTACCCACTCCTTCAGATAGCAGTAAATCGATACCGCCTTGGATCATTGGGTGCTCCCAGCTCAGGAAGTGCAGATCTTCGCGAGATAGTGCCGTGTCGCGATCAAAGGTGATGGTACAACCGTCGTAAGGTAAACCAGGGTAGCTCGCGACCATCATGTGCTCAGATGGTGAAACCACAATCGCATTTTCGCCTTTGTCATCTTGGTTTAAACCTATGGTATCAAACAGACCCAGTGCAAATGTGACTAAATTGGTGTCGCCATCTTTGGCTGAGATACGGGTTACTAAATCGTTCGCAGCATCACCACCGTTAGAGTGAATTTCTAATAGACGGTCACGGCCTTGTTCTAGCTTAGATTTTAGCTCGTTGTGCATAGTTGCACTTTGCTCAATCAAGGCTTCCAAAGCCTCGCTATCATGCCCGTTGCTGGTTAGTAGGGTAATTAAATCACTACGAACGTGCTCATAAACGGCACGGCCTGTTGGGCAGGTTTCTTCAAAAGCGTTTAGACCCTCGTTAAACCAACGTGCCAATAGAGCTTGTGAGGTGCCTTCTAGGAAAGGAACATGAATTTCGATATCGCGTTTTTGACCGATACGATCTAAGCGACCAATACGTTGCTCCAGCAGGTCTGGATTGTTTGGTAGATCAAACATCACCAACTGATTAGCGAATTGGAAGTTACGGCCTTCTGAACCGATTTCTGAACACAGCAGAACTTGTGCGCCGTCTTCTTCTTGGGCGAAGTAAGCGGCCGCTTTATCTCGTTCAATGATCGACATGCCTTCGTGGAAGACGGTTGAGCGAATACCTTCACGTTCACGCAATGCTTGTTCTAGCGTTAATGCGGTTTGAGCACGAGAGCAGATAACCAACACTTTTTCGTTGCGGTTCGCTTTCAGCGTATCCAGTAACCAGTTAACACGCGGATCGAAGTTCCACCATGTTGCTGATTCACCTTCAAATTCTTGAAAGATGTCTTCTGGGTAAAGTAACTTCAGTACTTTCTCTTCGTCGCTTACTTTGCCCATCATCATGCTTGCTACACGCATTGCCGTGGTGTATTGCGTTGGCATCGCAAGTGGGTAAAGGTTTAAGTGACGTGTTGGAAAACCTTTAATCGCAGATCGAGTATTACGGAACAGAACACGACCCGTACCGTGGCGATCCATGAGGTTATCGATCAGTTCATGGCGTACGGTTTGGCTTGCTTCATCGTCGATATCACTCGATTCGATAATGCGTAGCATAGGTTCGATATCTTGCTCTGAAAGCAGCTCGACGAGCGTATTTTTAGCATCGTTATCGAGTTTCTCGCCAGAGAGTAAGCGTGATACCGCATCGGCAACGGGCGCGTACTGGCGCTCTTCTTCAACAAATGCTTGGTAATCGTAGAAACGATCTGGGTCGAGCAAACGTAGACGGGCAAAGTGACTTTCGTGACCCAGTTGCTCTGGTGTTGCGGTTAGTAGCAGTACCGCAGGTGTTTTTTCAGCAATGGCTTCAACGACTTGGTATTGACGGCTCGGTTTGTCTTCGCTCCACTCAAGGTGGTGGGCTTCGTCGACAACCAATAGATCCCAGTCAGCATCTAGCGCTTGTTCAAAGCGACGACGACTCTTGCGTAGGAAGTCTAACGAACACAGAACGTATTGTGCGGTATCAAATGGGTTTGCTGAATCGGCATAAGCTTCAACACAGCGCTCTTCATCAAAGATAGAGAAGTGCAGGTTAAAGCGGCGCATCATTTCGACTAGCCACTGATGTTGCAGCGTTTCAGGTACTAAGATCAAAATACGTTCAGCTCGGCCTGAGAGCACTTGCTGGTGGATGATCATACCGGCTTCGATAGTTTTACCTAGACCTACTTCATCTGCCAGTAAAACGCGCGGAGCGTAACGGCGACCGACTTCGTGAGCAATGAATAGCTGGTGTGGAATCAAACCTGCACGCATACCACACAGCCCACGTAGCGGGCTCTTGTGCTGTTCGTATTGATTTTTTAGCGCACGGTAGCGCAGCGCAAAGCGATCCATACGATCAATTTGACCTGCGAATAGCTTGTCTTGTGGTTTGTTGAAGCGGATTTGGTGGTTTAGAAAAATCTCGCGTAATTTTACGTCTTCTTCACCTGTGTCTGCGCGTGTACCCACATACGTAAGTACACCGCCGTCTTCGTCAACGCGTTCAACGTTTAAAGACCAACCTTCATGGCTTTCAACCACATCACCCACGTTGAACATCACGCGGGTTACAGGGGCTTCGTTTCGGGAATACAGGCGGCTCTCCTCACTCGCGGAGAACATTAGGCTGACAGTACGTGCGTCACAGGCGACAACTGTACCTAATCCTAAATCACTTTCAGTATCACTGATCCAACGTTGACCCAAAGCAAATGGCATAGTGGCTAAAACCTTCTAAATTCTTTGAAATTGAAAATGCGTTATCTGGTATTGGTGCTTTGGCTAAGCACTGAACACTCAAAGTGTCATGCGAAGCTAAAAAAGCACAGCTATTAAGTGTAAGCCAGAATTCGTACCAGAAAAAAGGGAAGTCATGTTACTGCATGATGTGAAAGAGGTCACGGTGAAAGTGTTTTGAATGCGACAAAGTAGTTTTGTCACATTTATTTAAAAATGTCCGGTCTTTAATAGAGTCAGAGGAGCGATAGTTTAGTGAAAATGCAGCAAATGCCAATAACTGTCATACGCTTAAAGAGTGGTGGTAGATGTAATATCACCTGAATGTTACCAAGGAGGTGCCTATGGGCGATTCAGATCGGAAAGTCTTTGTTCTCGATACTAATATCTTGCTACACGAGCCTCTCGCGATTTATTCCTTCCAAGAACATGACGTCGTCATACCGATGACTGTCCTCGAAGAACTTGATCGCATTAAGGATAGTAAGCGTGATGTTGCCCGCGATGCCCGAGTCGCGATTCGAGCGCTAGAAGATATTTTCCACGACGCTACCCCAGAGCAGATATCTGCGGGGATCCCTTTCTCAAAACAAACCGCACACAATGGCACCATTGCTATCTTTGCGGATTATGAAATCACAGAAACAGTACATGCATTTACTGACAAAGCGGGTGACAACCGCATTTTGAATGGGGTGCTGTACTTACAGCAACATTATGCACCGCGCGATGTTGTGTTGATCACCAAAGACATCAACATGCGTTTACGTGCGAAAGGCGCGGGTGTTTATTTTGTTGATGATTACCGTTCGGATCAGTTAATTGATGATGTGAGCTTACTGACCAAAGGTTTCATTAAATACCCTGGCCGTTTCTGGGATCAGGTTGGTGAGTGCCAATCGGAAAGCCGAGGTCGTGCCACGTTACATAAACTCCCTGTTAATTTGTTTGATCAACCGTTCGTCAATCAATACCTGATTGATGAAGAACAAGAGTTTGCTGGGCGTATCAAGCAAATTGATAATGACACTGTGACATTAAAAGATATTGGTCATGAGCGGTTAATGCACCGTAAGGCGTGGGGTATTCACCCTAAAAATGTCTATCAAGGTATGGCACTTGATGCCATGCTCGACCCTGACATCGACTTAGTGATTTTAACGGGGCCAGCGGGCTGTGGTAAAACCATTTTGGCGATGGCAGCAGCGTTAGAGCAAGTGATTGAAAAGGGCATGTACGATAAAATCATTGTGACTCGAAATACCCCTGAAATCGCAGAGTCGATTGGTTTTTTACCCGGAACAGAAGAAGAAAAAATGATGCCATGGCTAGCGGCTGTCACCGATACCATGGAAGCGTTACACAAAAACGATGTCTGTACTGATGGATCAATGCGGTACATTTTTGATAAAGCCAATATTCAATTTAAATCGATTAACTTCATGCGGGGGCGTTCTATCCAAAATGCGTTTGTACTCTTGGATGAATGTCAGAACCTCACTGCGTCACAAATCAAAACCATCATCACCCGTTGCGGTGAAGGCACTAAATTGGTCTGTTCGGGTAACCTTGCTCAGATTGACTCGAGTTATTTATCGCCCGTAACGTCAGGGCTTACTTATATCGTTGAGCGCTTTAAAAACTTTGAAGGTAGCGCCAATATTTATCTCAATGGCGTTGTGCGTAGCCGCTTGGCGGAATTTGCAGAAGAAAATCTCTAACTTTCTGATTGATTAAATGTGTGAACATTAAAAAGGGAGAATCATTATCGTGTTCTCCCTTTCTCATTTTTAGCTTATGGCCCTGTTAACAATTAAAGACCAAGGTAATGCTTGAGTTCAGCATCTTGAGGCTGCGTTAGCATCGGCTGAGTATCACCAAAGACGGTGATGCTACCATTTGTGATAAATGCACATTTGTTGGCGATCTTGAGGGCATCTTCTGGACTATGAGTGACCATAAGGACGGTAATTTGATGCTCACGGGCCAGACTTCTCACTAACTCCAGCATCTCTTTACGTAGCGCGGGATCTAATGCTGAGAAGGGCTCATCTAACAGTAACAGTGGACGGTGTCGTACTAAACAACGGGCGAGCGCAACGCGCTGCTTTTGACCACCCGATAATTGTTCAGGGAGGCGGCCGAGGTATTGCTGGATGCCGACACGTGCAGCGGCAACCACGATCGATTCTTTATCAGCTTGGGTCAGTTTTAAGCCCGGGTGAATACCTAGCCCAATATTTTCTGACACAGTGAGATGTGGAAATAGATTATGTTCTTGAAATAGCATAGATAGCGGACGCTCAGCCGGAGCCTGCTGAAAAATAGATTGATTCTCTATGGTTAACTTACCGTTATCAGGTTTAAGGAACCCTGCAATCAATCCCAGTAAGGTACTTTTCCCAGCGCCGCTTGGACCTATTAATGCCACGATATCGCCTTGTTGCGCCTCAAGTGAAAAAGACAGGTTCATTGGCTGGGCATTAGCGGTGTGAGGTTGGTAGCTGTGGCTAAGCTGCTCGAGTTTCAACATATCATTTTTTCCTAAGTAGCACAGTTTCAACTAAGGTAAATAA
This sequence comes from Photobacterium sanguinicancri, assembly GCF_024346675.1. Taxonomy (NCBI): domain Bacteria; kingdom Pseudomonadati; phylum Pseudomonadota; class Gammaproteobacteria; order Vibrionales; family Vibrionaceae; genus Photobacterium; species Photobacterium sanguinicancri. The sequence goes on along the minus strand of NZ_AP024850.1, from coordinate 3,267,384 downwards.
CCCTAAGCTCAGTAGTAGTAGGATGAGTGCTGCGACGGCGGCGGCATCCATTTGATAGCTACCTAATAATTCAAATAAATACAGCGGTAAGGTTTTAAAGTCTTGGCTGCCAAATAAGGCAATCGCACTTAAATCCCCCAGTGACAGAACAAAGCCGATCGCAAAAGCTTGGGCTAGCGGTTTGCGCAGTGCTCGCCATTCCAACAATCGCAGGCGTGATAAGCCTGTCATGCCTAAACTGGCACAGAGTGGATTAAATTGCTGAGCGACGTGCAGCATTGGTTGGCTGAGTGTTTTAATCACGTAAGGAAGTGCCATTAAAGCATTAACCGTCACCACGACCCAAAAGGCCATCGCAAAGGCATCGGTATATTGGCGCAGTAATAAAAATAACCCAGTACTAAGCACTAAGCCTGGGGTCACAAGAATGATTGCGCCGATTAATTCAATACCATCGGCTGCCCACTTTTTGCGTTGCAGACGCCATTGGCGGCTTGTGAGCAAAATGGCGATGCCACTGATAACAGCAATGAAACAAGACATTGTCGCAATCTGTAATGATTGACTGATGGCTTGCCATAATGCAGGTGAGCTCAGTTGGCTAATGAGCTGTTGATTAATGCCTGAAATGATCACCGACAGTAAGGGTGGGGCAACCAGTAAGATCCCACCGCCAATCCATAAGCCGTCCCAAAGTTTACTATGCCACCTATCTTGGTAGTTGTGAGGATCTTGATTCACTGTACCGCTAAGGGTGGCTAACGGTTTAGCAAAACGTTGTGATGCTAACACTAATGAGCAACACAGTAGCATTTGCCACAATGCCAATAAGGCTCCCGCTGCTAGGTCAAAGTCGTAACGTAGGGCTTGGTAAATCGCAAGCTCGATGGTGGTGGCTTTTGGTCCGCCACCGAGCGACATGATCACCGCAAAACTAGTGAAACACAGCATAAAGATTAAGCCGATCACGTGCGGTAATTGCTGCTGTAATCGAGGCCACGCCACTAAGCGAAATTTGTCCCACCCAGTAATACCTAAATGTGCGGCGAGCTGATGTTGCTCGTGAGGGATCCCTTCTAAACTTTGCAGTAACAAACGCACGGCAAGGGGGAGGTTTAAAAAGATGTGGGCCAGTAAGATCCCGCTTAAACCATAAATATTGAGCTGGATATCTACACCAATAGCGGCAAGCCATTGATTAATTAAGCCACTTTTACCGTATATCGACAGTAAACCAAACACCGCGACCAAGACGGGTAGTACCAGCGTCATGGCAAAGATACGCAGTAATAGAGCTCGTCCAATAAATTGGCGGCGAGAAAGTGCATAGGCGACGGGAATCGCGGGAACAACACTTAATAGGGTTGATAGGAATGCTTGGTAGAAACTAAACCCAGTAACGTGGCGTAAATAGGGGTCGTGCCATAAAGTGAGAGGTGATAATTCGTCGGCTTGGCCGAGTAGGGCGCTAATGGCTAATACCATTAACGCCAAGATGCACCCAGCAGCGGTAATGCCGGGTAGTAACGAGGTAAAGCGAGTGTTCAAACGAGATATGCCTTTATTGCGTTAACGCATGTTGCCATTCGCGGATCCAGCTACGGCGCTGTTTAGCAACCTCAGTAGCATCAAACTCCAGTGCTTTTTCAGGTACAGTTAATTGGTTGAAACCATCAGGAAGCGGCTGGGATGTCACTGGATACATCCAATTACCTGTTGCCATATTGGATTGGAAGCCATCACTAACAATGAAATCCATAAATTGATCGGCTAACTTGGGGTGTGGGCTATTTTTGAGCTTGGCGGCCACTTCTACTTGCATGTAATGCCCTTCACTGAAATCTGCGGCGATATATTGATTCTTCTGTTCAGCGATGATGTGGTAAGCCGGAGAGGTGGTGTATGACAACACCATATCAGCTTCGCCTTTGAGGAACATGCTATATGCTTCAGACCAGCCTTTGGTGACGGTCACTGTTTTCTTTGCCATTTGCTGCCATGCATTGGTGGATTGATCGCCATACACTGACTTCATCCATAGCATCAAACCTTGTCCAGGGGTGGAAGTACGAGGATCTTGGTAAAGGATCGATAGATCGTCACGTTCCACTAATTCTTTTAAGCTCTTTGGCGGGTTTTTCAGTTTAGTGCTGTCGTAAACAAACGCAAAGTAACCGTAATCGTAAGGTACGAAGGTGTTGTCATTCCAGCCATTAGGCAAGATAACCTTGCTGGTATCGACTTTGTGCTGCGCTAATAAACCGGTTTTTTTTGCTTCTTCGATAAGGTTGTTATCGAGTCCCAATAGAATATCGGCTTTGCTGTTTCGGCCTTCAAGGCGAACACGATTTAAAATTGAGACGCCATCATCTAGCGCGACTAAATTCAACGTACAGTCACACTCGGCTTCAAATGCTTTTTTAATCGCAGGACCGGGGCCCCAATCAGAGGCAAATGAGCCATAGGTGTACACAGTTAATGTTGCTTTTGCGTCTTGTTCGGCGGCAAATACACTGCTGGTCGCAAGCGTTAAAGTCAGTAGAGGTAGTAGTTTTTTCACAAAGCGCTCCTGATGCCGTTGCATCCTGCTGGCAATAAATCAAATGAGCGAGGGTTGAGAAAAAGGTGGCTTAAGGGAGTATCTGGCTAGATAAACAGTACTTAGCGACTTCTCAATTCCTACGCCAGTATTAGCTGGTTCAGGTTCTGTGGGTTCTGCGTGTGCAATCTCAGCTGAAGAAAGCGTAAGCCTTCTTGTTAGCTCCCCAATGAGAACGTCGTCATTGTAATGGTGCAAGCGTGGTGTTGCTAGGGGACGGGGACAATGATTGGCATTATTTTGCCTCGTTCAGTGCCCAGTCGTAATCATAATCGATATTTTTCAGTGTCACTGGAGTGGTGCGGTATTGATTCAGGTGTCGCTGGAGCTGCGCCGTATTGCCGAAGTCAGCTTGATACCAATCGTATATAGACGACAGTTGGGTCTTGTTATTCGTGCTGATAACGCCTTTTTTACTATTGATGAATTGCTTGGCGGCGAGATCAAGTAAGTGGTCACTATTGCTGGCAGTGAAGGCATGTACTTGTAGATTAGGGCAACCTAGGCTAGCGCAGTTCACCGCATAATGAATACGGTTGTCTTGCCAAATCGGACGTAAGATTCGGTGCTCAATATCATTTAAAGTGAGCTTTTTGCCGTTCACGGTCACGACGTCATCATCCCACGGCCCAAAGCTAAACAACCCACCGATCTTCGTTATCGACTTGATTGGGTAATTATCAACAATGAGTTGTACTGTGAGAGCATTGTAGAGGTTGACCCAATAGGCAAATTGCTCCGCCTTACGGTATTTTAAAGGATTGATTTTACTCATTTCGCGAACGTAGCGATCGAGCTGCCACTTTCCCTCTTGATCGACTTGGTTATAGCTAAATAGCGTTTGATCGCCCTGCTGCACTATGTGGCGGTTGAGCGTCTGTTGCCATAATTGATGGTTGATTGGCATGCTGTTGGCTTCATTACTGCTTTGCCAATATGACCATAAATCCGCTTTGGGAGCTGCGAACACAGTGCTACTGACGAGAAAAATGAATGCCGCAAAAACAAGATGAAAGGTAAGTAAAAGACGAGACTGCATAATCAACCTTTTTAATCAGTAATAACCTAACAACTATAGACCGAGGTGACGGGCTTTTTATTGCAGGTTTTACAATCGGTTGAATGAGAGTGTTGGGTAAAGCGTTAAATAGAACAACACCCCACTAACGCAGGGTGTTGTGACACTGATGTAATTGAGTCAGTAAATACTAACAAACGTAATATTTACTTTAAAAATTCAGGAATATTATCTTCGTAAGCCGCAATTTTATCTTCATGTTGCAGCGTTAGCCCGATGTTATCTAAGCCGTTCAATAAGCAGTGACGGCGGAACTCATCAATCTCGAAATGGTATTGTTTGTTGTTAGCAATCACTAACATCTTTTCCAAATCAACGTTGATCTCTGCGCCTTCGGTACTTTCAACAAATTGAAAAATCTCATCAACTTCGTGCTCGGTTAAGCGTACTGGAACCATTTGATTGTTTATGGAGTTACCGTAAAAAATGTCGGCAAAGCTTGGCGCGATCATCACTTGAATACCGTAATCTGCTAGCGCCCAAGGTGCATGTTCACGCGAAGAGCCGCAACCGAAGTTCTCACGTGCAAGTAAAATACTTGCACCTTGGTAGCGAGGCGCATTCATCACAAACTCAGGGTTCGCTTGCTTACCTGCATCATCAAGAAAACGCCAGTCATGGAACAAGTGTTTACCAAAGCCTGTGCGCGTCACTTTTTGTAGAAATTGCTTAGGAATGATTGCGTCGGTATCGATATTCGCGGTATCTAGCGGCACGACCAAGCCTGTATGTTGTTTAAAACCTGCCATTGTTATCTTCCTCTCGATTATGCCGTTGCGCTGTCTAAGTCGCGAATATCTACAAAATGGCCAGCACACGCTGCCGCCGCTGCCATTGCAGGGCTGACAAGGTGGGTACGGCCATCACGGCCTTGGCGACCTTCAAAGTTACGGTTGCTGGTGGAGGCGCAGCGCTCTTTTGGCCCTAGGCGGTCGTTGTTCATCGCTAGACACATCGAGCAGCCTGGTAGGCGCCATTCAAAGCCGGCATCGATGAAAATTTTATCCAACCCTTCTTGTTCTGCTTGGGCTTTGACTTGCTCAGATCCCGGAACAACGAGTGCTTGAACATTGGCGGCGACTTTGCGCCCTTTCGCGATAGCGGCGGCGGCGCGCATATCTTCAATGCGAGAATTGGTACAAGAGCCAATAAAGACTTTATCAATTGAAAAGTCCGACAGCGTCTTGCCCGCTTCTAGCCCCATATAGGCCAAGGCTTTTTCCGCTGAGGCTTTTTCGACTGGGTCGGCAAAGTCAGCTGGGCTCGGGATAGGTGTATCAATTGCAATCACTTGGCCTGGGTTAGTCCCCCAAGTCACTTGCGGTTTTATATCGGTAGCCGCTAACGTCACCGTCGCATCGAATACTGCATCCTCATCGGTTTTTAGAGTATTCCAGTATTCAACCGCGGCATCAAAGTTGGCATCGGTTGGTGAGAATTTACGGTTCTTAATGTAATCGTAGGTGGTTTGGTCTGGGGCGATTAAACCGGCTTTGGCGCCTAGTTCGATTGCCATGTTGCAGACTGTCATACGTCCTTCCATCGACAAATCTGTTATCGCTTCACCACAAAATTCAACCACATAGCCAGTACCGCCAGCAGCGGTGGTTTTGCCTATGATGGCTAGCACGATATCTTTGGCGGTAATGCCCTCTGCGACTTTACCTTTGACTTCGATTTTCATCGTTTTAGCACGCGACTGTTTGAGGGTTTGGGTCGCTAATACATGTTCAACTTCTGAAGTGCCAATCCCAAAGGCTAGCGAGCCAAATGCGCCGTGTGTTGCGGTGTGTGAATCCCCACAAACAATTGTCATGCCTGGTAGGGTAATGCCCAGTTCAGGGCCCATAACATGCACAATACCTTGGTATTTATGGTTCAGATCGTAAAGTGTTACGCCAAATTCTTCACAGTTTTTGGCGAGCGTTTCCATTTGGATACGGGCCATTTCACCAGAGGCATTAATGTCTTTGGTTTGGGTTGATACGTTGTGATCCATAGTGGCAAACGTTTTGCCAACTTGGCGAACCTGACGGCCTTTTTCACGCAAGCCATCAAACGCCTGAGGTGATGTGACTTCGTGGACCAGATGGCGGTCGATATATAGGATTGGGTTCTCGCCTTCTGCGGCAACCGCAACATGGGCATCGTAAACTTTTTCGTATAGCGTCTTAGGCGCTTTATTTTCTGTATTTTGTGCTGACATTGATCGGTGCTCCTTGCCTATGTTGCTTATGCTTGGCGGATGTAGTCGGCGATCTTATCGCCCATAGCGCTGGTCGTTAGTGCTTGGCCTTCTCCCGCAAGATCTGCGGTTAGCTCTCCCGCTTCTAGCGCTTGCGAAACCGCTTGTTCAATCGCGCGGGCAGCGTCTTCTTCATCAAGGCTATAACGTAGCATTAGCGCGGCTGACAGAATTTGTGCAACAGGATTCGCGATGTTCTTACCTGCGATATCAGGAGCCGAACCACCAGCGGGTTCGTACATGCCGAACTTTTCTTGGTTTAAGCTAGCCGACGGTAACATGCCCATTGAGCCTGTGATCATCGCGCACTCATCGGAAATAATGTCGCCGAAAATGTTTGAGCACAGCATTACATCAAACTGAGACGGGTCTTTGATCAGTTGCATGGTCGCGTTATCAATGTACATGTGATTAAGCGTGACTTCAGGGTAATCTTTCGCGACTTCTTCAACGACTTCACGCCATAGGATCGAGCTTTGTAGAACATTGGCTTTATCTATCGAGTAGACGTTTTTATTACGTAGCATCGCGGATTCAAACGCGATACGGGCAATTCGCTCTATCTCGTAGCGATGATAAATCTCGGTGTCATACGCTTTTTCTTGTGGGCCTTCACCCTCACGGCCTTTAGGTTGGCCAAAGTAGATCCCACCTGTTAGCTCGCGTACCACTACAATATCGAAACCACGTTCAGAAATATCTGCGCGCAGTGGTGAGAACTTTTCTAGCCCGCTATGAATTTGCGCAGGACGCAAGTTACAAAAAAGCTGAAAATGTTTACGCAATGGCAGTAGTGCCCCTCGTTCTGGTTGATCATTTGGGGCGAGGTGCTCCCATTTAGGGCCACCTACAGAGCCAAACAATACCGCATCAGAATCTTCACAGCCTTTTAGAGTCGAATCGGGTAGCGGGCAACCATGGTTATCAATGGCGATACCGCCAACATCAAACTCGGCGCGCTCTAGGGTAAAACCAAATTTGGCTTCAACAGCATCTAGCACTTTATGGGCTTGCTGCATCACTTCTGGGCCAATACCGTCACCCGGTAGAACTGCAATTTTGTATGTACCTGCCATGGTTATTTGTCTCCGTAACTTGTCGTGATTCGTTATAAATTGGGTTGGCGTAGCGCGTATTCATTTTGCTGATTAACGGCTACGCCTAAATATGATGGGCGGTGTTATACCGTCGCGGTACGCTCTTTAATTTCTGCAATTTGATCGGCGCGGTGGATGCTATTGATAACGTGTAGCAATGCTTGGCCTGATGCTTCAACAATATCAGTCGCAAGGCCCGTACCGTGGTATTTACGGCCTTTGTAGTTGGCAATGATGTCAGCTTGGCCCAAACCGTCTTCCCCTTCACCTTTGGCGGTAAGGTCGAATTTATCCAAGACGATTTCATAACCCGTTAGGCGGTAGATACATTGGTATAGCGCATCAACAGGGCCGTTACCGACCGCGGCTTCGCACTTTTCGTCATCGCCGCACTGTAGCTTGATACTGGTAGTCGCCATGATGCTACCTGACTGCACACTTAGGTAATTTAGCTTAAAGAAGTCATCTTCTTCGCGTAGATTAGCGAAGTGCATTAGGGCTTCTAGATCGTAATCAAACACTTGGCCTTTGCGATCGGCCAGTTTTAGGAAATCGGCGTATAGCGCATCTAGGCTGTATTCATTTTCAGTGTAGCCAAGGGTATCCATATGACTTTTAACGGCGGCGCGACCAGATCGACTGGTTAGGTTCAGTGCTTGGTTTTTAAGCCCGATAGACTCAGGGGTCATGATCTCGTAGGTGTTCTTGTTCTTTAGCATCCCATCTTGGTGGATACCCGATGAGTGGCTAAAGGCATTGGCACCGACAATGGCTTTATTCGCTTGAATAGGTGAGTTACACAGTTGGCTGACCATCTTACTGGTACGGTGAATTTCATCGTGTTTGATGTTGGTGTGAACACCCAAGAAGTCAGCGCGGGTTTTGATGATCATCGCAATTTCTTCTAGTGAACAGTTACCAGCACGTTCACCCAGACCATTAATGGTGGCTTCAACTTGGCGAGCCCCCGCTTGGACTGCTGCCATCGAGTTAGCTACCGACATACCAAGATCGTCATGGCAGTGCACCGAGATAATGGCTTTATCGATATTAGGTACGCGATCAAATAGTTGGGCCACGATACCGCCAAACTCGTTGGGTAGGGTGTAACCCACGGTATCAGGAATATTGATGGTGTTGGCGCCTGCATTGATAGCAGCTTCCACCATGCGACATAGGTTATCGATTGGTGTACGACCTGCATCTTCACAGGAAAATTCCACATCATCCGTGTAATTACGTGCGCGTTTAACCGCAGCAACGCCCATCTCGATAACATCATCGTAGCTACGACGTAGTTTATCTTGTACGTGTACTGTCGAGGTGGAGATAAAGGTATGAATACGGAAGGCTTCGGCAACTTTTAACGATTCAGCCGCCACATCTATGTCTTTCGCCACCGCCCGTGATAGAGCGCACACTCGGCTGTTTTTAATATGTTTAGCAATGGTTTGCACTGATTCAAAGTCGCCAGGTGAAGAAACTGGAAAACCCGCTTCTATTACATCGACCCCTAGGCGTTCCAGCGCGTAAGCGATTTGTAGCTTTTCTTTTACCGTTAGGCTTGCTGATAGTGCCTGTTCACCATCACGAAGCGTGGTATCGAAAATAATGACTTGATCTTTCATTGCTACTTCCTTTTATTGGCCTGCCTAATAGTGCGTTCATTGGTATTAGGCTTAGTCTGCATCCGCTTGCGCTGGCTCTGATATAAAAAACCCGCGCTATCTGCGCGGGCTTATTCAATGCTTAGTGGCGTTTCCTACTCATAAGCTACCCGCGCGAATTATTCACGATAAGGAGGAGGCTTAAGAGGATAAAGAAACGGTTAGTCATATTTACATGTCTTCCACAAAGTTGATAACAAATGAATACCAAATAGACAGGTTAAAGGTCAACCACTATTTGGTGTTTAATTTTGTTTGTGTTGCTATCATTATGATATTTATGGTTTTATTTCTTTTTGCGAGTGCGCGGTGGTCGCTGGTTAAGTTATTGATACAAGAGATGAAGCGATGAGTGATTATTCACTTTGTTGTTACAGACGTTAAATAAGTGAAATGCATTTTCTATCGAATAATCTGCTGTATTTAAGGTTTGTCACGGGTTGTTTACTTGGTTCACAGTATTAATTAATCAATTGGTTAAATTAAGATGAATAATAGAGTGAACCTTTTAATGGTTCAGTTAGTACAATTATTAATCGTATGATTAATTTGGTAGAGATGTAAGTTAATGGCAGGAAAAGCAGGTCGTCCAGTAGGTGATTCCGATGCGCGTGAACGTCTAATTATAGAAGCGCGTAAGTTGTTTGTCGTTTTACCTTATAGCAAGGTTTCGACCCGCATGATTGCATCAAGGGCCGATGTGAACGTCGCGCTGATTCGCTACTACTTTGAAAATAAGGCCGGCTTATACCAAACCATGATGCATGAAACCATGGAGCCCATCCAAGCCCAGATGAGAGTGGTAATGGATAAAGGGGATTTCGATTCTATTGGCGAATTCATGCGTACTTATTACCGTATTATGGCGCCAAACCCAGATATGCCGAAGCTAATGTCACGCGCCATGATGCTTGCGCCTGATGATCCTCAGCGTCAAATGATGGAAAAAATGGTGAGAGATATTGCCCGTCCAGCGACCGACATGATGTTTACCAAGTTGCAGCAAAATGGTCAGCTAAATCCAGGTATGGATCCCGAAAAGGCACGGATGACATTCATTAGTATGATGGTTTTCCCGTTTTTAATCCCGCCTGCCATGCTTGAAATTCATGGGATAGAAATGACGGAAGAGTATTTATTTGAGCTAGCGGAGCACAATGTAAAAGTGCTTACACAAGGAATTTTTAATCAAAAAGGAGAGGGTAAGTGATTGATCTCAATAGAAAGCTATTATTCATACCTGCCTTGATGGCTGGCATTTTAATCTTAGTGTTAGCTGTTAAGTTACGCCCTTCTCCTAGCAGTAAGCCCGCCTTGGAACGCAGTCGGGCGGTGGATGTTATTACCTTGCACCAGCAACCGTTAGCCCCTCAAGTAACAGGCTTTGGCCGCGTAAAACCCAAGGTAGAGTGGAAGGCGATTTCAGAAGTCAGCGGTAAAGTGATTTTTCGCCATCCAGAATTAGAAAAAGGCCGAGTCCTTGACGCAGGTACGGTGATATTAAAAATTGATCCACTTGATTACCAGTTAACGCTAGCAAAAGCAGAGGCCGATATTAGCTCAAGCGAGGCGCAATTAGCTAAGTTGGACTTGGAAGAAAAAAACCTTAAAAGCACACTTAAAATAGAAAAAAATCGTTTAGCGATCAGTAAAAAAGAAGTGACGCGCAAAGAAGAGTTACGTCGTAAAGGGCTGACGTCGCAATCGGCATTAGATTTAGAGAAGCAATCCTACTTGGCAAGCCAAAAGGTGGTACAGGATTTAGAAAGCCAGCTCCAAGTCTTACCGAAAGAGCGTCGTGTTAGTGAAGCGCAGCTGCAAGTGAATCAATCGAAAGTAGAAGAAGCCCAACGATCGCTAAGTAAGACCGAGATTGTATTGCCGATTGATGCACGTATTTCGAGTGTAGATATTGAGCAAAACCAAGTCGTTAATATGCAACAAACCATGTTAGTGGCTCATGGTATTGCTGAGATTGAAGTCGATGCTCAAGTGGCGCTGCATGACATGCAAGCATTGGCATCAAGCCTGAATCACTATACAGCCCACGCCGACGGACGCCCACGTGCCGATCAGTTGGCGCTGCAAGCGAGTATTCAATTGGCAAGTGGCCAGTTTGTGCAGCAATGGACCGCCAAAGTTGCGCGGATCAGCGATACCGTCAGTGCCAATCAAGCGACTGTCGGGGTGATCCTTGAAGTAGCGCAAGATTACAGTCAACTGTCTCCTGAAACCGCGCCGCCGTTAGTGAATGGGATGTTTGTTCAAGCGACTTTGGAAGGCCAAGATAATCCACACTGGGTGATCCCTGAACGTGCATTACACGGTGATAAAGTGTACTTACTGAGTGATGACAACACCTTAAGCATTAAACCTGCCACTGTGTTATTCCGTCGTGAAGGTTTGGTCGCTGTACAGGGGGATTTTATTGCTGAGCAACAACTAGTGGTTAACGATCTTTTGCCTGCGGTTGAAGGTATGGCACTAAGAGTGGTGAGTAAGGATGGCCAAGCCGTTGCTAAACCACCCAAAGGTGAAGGGGCGTCACAATCATGATTCGCTTTTTCTCTCGTCATCCAACAGCCGCAAACTTGATGATGTTTGCGTTGTTATTGTTGGGTTTTGTGTCGTTACCGCAAATAAAACGGGAAACCTTTCCTGAGTTTTCACCACCATACATTATTGCCTCTGTGGTCTATCCAGGGGCGTCGCCACAAGAAGTGGAACAAAGCATATGTATGAGAATGGAAGACGCAGTTGATGGTCTTGCCAATATCGAAGAAACCCGTTGTGAAGCCGTAGAGGGCTCTGCCTCATTGGTTTTGAAACTCACCAGTAGTGATGTGGTTTCTCGCATGCTGGTGGATGTACAAACCCAAATTAATGCGATCAATGACTTCCCTGCAGAAATTGAATCCCCAATCGTGCGTGAATTGGATTGGAATGAACCTGTGGTTGATGTCGCAATTAGCGCAGATACCAACTGGCCACATTTGAAAGCGTATGCCGAAGAATTAAAGCGTAAGCTCAAAATTGACTATGGCGTCTCTTTGGTTGCAGTGAGTGGCTTTTCTGACCATCAATTACGAGTGGAATTAAAAGAAACGGCGCTGCGTCAATTAGGGCTGAGTGTTGGGGATATTGCGGATCGCTTATCACGCCAAAACATAAAATTGCCAAGCGGCAATATTGAATTAGCAGATAAAAACCTATTGATCCGCTTTGATGAGCAAAAGATCACGCCAGATACATTGGCGCAAACGGTGATTGGTGCTGATCCCGCAGGGGCTGTATTACGCCTCGGTGATATTGCGACGATCACCGATCGCTTTGAACTTGATGAACAAAAAATTCTGTTTGATGGCAAGCCCTCCGCTATTTTGAAAATCAGTAAAAATAAAGCTGATGATGCTTTGCGGATCAAAGAGCGGGTACAGGCGTTTGTTGAAGCTGAAAGCCAAATTGCCCCAACGGGTGTCACACTTAGCCTGACCAATGATATTTCATCGGTACTGTGGGATCGTTTAACCATGATGGTCGATAACGGTTTGCAAGGGGTGGTGTTGGTGTTCTTCACCATGTGGCTGTTCTTTACCTTCCGTTATTCGTTTTGGGTTGCCGCGGGTCTACCTGTTGCCTTTATGGGCAGCCTGTTCTTGATGGCGGGCTTGGGGTTATCCATCAACATTATGTCGCTAGTCGCCTTGCTGATGGCGATTGGTATCATGATGGATGATGCCATCGTGATCGCTGAGTCTATTGCCGCCCATTTAGAGCGGGGTCAATCGGTGCCTGATGCTGTGTTTAATGGGGTCAAAAAAGTCTTTCCTGGTGTTCTCTCTTCTTACCTGACCACTGTGTGTATTTTCGGTAGCTTGTTATTCCTTGATGGTGAAATGGGGGCTGTACTTAAGGTTGTACCGCAGGTGCTGATATTAGTGCTAACCATCAGTTTAATTGAAGCTTTCTTTATTTTACCGCACCACTTAAGCCATTCATTACAAAAGCAGCGTAGCAAAGAAGAAAAACCTGATATCAAGTTCAAGCGGGTGTTTCTGGCTAAATTTGAGCATTTTCGTCAAAACCAATTAGTTACCGCCGTTGATGCCGTCGTGCGTTGGCGTTATTTGTTCCTAGGGGCGGTAGTTGCAATGTTGTTTGCATCTGCGGCGTTATTGGCGGGGGGCGCTCTAAAATTTGTTGGCTTCCCTGATCTTGATGGTGATATCGCAGAAGCGCGCATTATTTTAGCGCCTGGCGCATCATTGTCTCAGACGGAAAAAGTGGTGGCTCATATAGTTCAGGCTGCTGAGCGCTTGAATGTTGAATGGAGCCGTGATGTAGAAGGCGGTAATACGCTAGTAGAACACATTACAGAGCAATATAACGCCAATGCTGATGCTGACGAAAAAGGCCCACACGTCGCGACAGTGCGACTCGATTTACGTGGCGCGGAGTCACGCAATACAGTGATTGATGAGTTTGTTGCGGCTTGGCGAGAAGAAGTCGGTACATTAGCTGACCCTATTTCGCTGGTGTTTAAGCAGCCAATCATGGGGCCGGGTGGGCGAGCGGTTGAAATTCGGATGCAGCACGATGAACTCACGGCGTTAAAAGCAGCGTCGCTGGAAGTACAGGCCTTCTTGAATGAGTTTGATGGCGTGTACGGGGTGTTGGATGATATGCGGATGGGTAAGCAAGAAGTCTTAGTGACTCTGCGTCCTGGGGCGGAAAGCTTTGGTGTTGATGGCCAAATGATAGCATCGCAATTGCGGGCAGCTTACTTTGGTCAAAAGGCGGATGATATCCAGCTCGGCCCTGAAAACATCGAAGTTGAAGTTCGATTTGATAAAGCGGAAGCTGGCAATCTGCAAACCTTGGCCAGTTTCCCTATTATTCTTAGCGACGGTAGCCAAATTCCATTAGCATCAATAACCGAGCTCAGTTATCAGCGTAACTATGTCCGTATCCAGCGAATTGATGGCTTGCGGACCTTAAGTGTTTATGCCGACCTTGAGCACAGTAAAATCAGCTCGACCGAGATCCTGACATTATTTCGCCAGCAAGAGATCCCTAACCTGAAAATGAAGTACCCAGGGTTACGCTTCAACTTTGAAGGTGAAGCTAAAGATACGGCTGAAACCGGTCAGTCGATGGCGATAGGTTTTGCACTTGGGGTGTTTGGGGTGTTTGTGATTTTGAGTTTTCAATTCCGCAGTTACCTTGAACCTTTTGTGGTATTGCTTGCTATTCCATTGGCGTTGATTGGGGTATTTTGGGGACACTGGCTACTAGGGCACGCGTTAAGTATGCCAAGTATCATGGGCTTTGTATCGCTGGCTGGGGTCGTGGTCAATGACTCTATATTACTGGTGCAATATATTCGACACCATGTGGATGATGGCGACAGCGTGCACGATGCGGTAGTGAAAGCGAGCCGAGAGCGTTTTCGCGCCGTGTTCTTAACGTCTCTCACGACTGCAGCGGGTTTATTGCCGTTACTATTAGAGACAAGCCTACAAGCCCAAGTCATTCAGCCGTTGGTGATTTCTATCGTATTTGGTATTTTCACTTCCACCTTACTGGTACTGTTTATGATCCCAGCAGCCTATGCGATTTTGGCTGATTTTGGGTTAGTTAAAAAACATGAGCCGTTAGCTGCGTAAAGTAACCTTATTGCGCTGAAAGGCGTTTATTAATTGATAGGCTTGTCGATATATAAAATGACAAAGCAGACCGTTGTTTGCTTTGTCATGCTCTCTTCTTATTAGCGCGACTCTCTTATTCTTCCCACCTCTACCTGCAACTAATGCCTTAATACTCAACATGATGAGATTAGTGCAGCCAGTGACGATGATGGACCTCTTGAACATACAATGTTGGTTGGGTGTAGAGCCTCTGATTGAGCTACATTTTCCTTACCTTGTTTCGGTTGGTATGCATGGATGTTGAATTTGAATAAATATCAGTTTGATGAATTGTGATTTCACCGGTGAACACAGGTTGAATTCTTTGAGCCTTTCATTGAAATCGAACTTATTTTTTCAATGAAATAGCCTCACTTTTCGACGATTAATTTGATAACTGGGGTTTATTGATTCGCTGTTTTCTCGATGGGAACGGTGTTTGATTAGGTTGTCGATGTCAAAAAGCAATCGATTAACTTGCTTATAATTAAGACTTTATCTTAATAAAAGATATTTTTGTTTTTTTTAGATGTACATTAATGATTTGATTTTAAATAATTTATATTCTGATTTTATATTTTGTGTGGTTAATTGCGATTAACCGTGTTGTTAGCCTATTGGTTTCATCAATCTGTTTGGACAATACTGAGCGCATCCCAACGGTGGGATGTAATGATTTTTAAGTGTGGTTGTTTTTTAGTATTGATGACCATCTCAAATATAACGCTCATATTCATTCAAAATTGAGGCTAAAAAATGACACGCAGAAGTTCAGCTATTCACTCTGTTGATGGTTATAAAATGGAGTCAAACCTACGTAGTGTAGATCTTAATTTGCTCACAGTGTTTGATGCCGTAATGCAAGAACAGAACATCACACGAGCGGCACATAACTTAGGCATGTCTCAGCCCGCAGTTAGTAATGCGGTTGCGCGTTTAAAAGTGATGTTTAATGATGAATTGTTTATTCGCCATGGTCGCGGCATTCAACCGACCCAACGTGCCAAACAATTATTTGGCCCTATGCGCCAAGCACTGCAGTTGGTAAAAAACGAACTACCTTCATCAATCTTTTCGCCTGAAACATCAACGCGTACCTTTAAGTTAGCCCTATGCAGCCCGTCAGATATGCGTTTTGCCCCGCATATCTTACGCTCTGTTACTGAGCAAGCGCCGAATCTGCGCATGCAACTTGAAGCAGAATTTGATGCGAAGCTAACGCAAAAGATGCGTTACCAAGAAATCGATTTTGTGATTGATTACGTACGTTTCGACGAAGCGGGTTTTTGCAGTACAGAGTTATTCAGCGATGAGCTTGTGGTGATTGCAGCGCAAAACCACCCGCGTTTGAGCGACAGCGTGTCTGAATCTCAGTTCGCCTCTGAAAAACATGCGCTGCTAAAAGCGATGCCTGGTGTGAAGATGTTTGCTGACCATATTTATAATAAACATAACTCTTACCAAGAAGCTTACCAAGGCGCGAGCTTGAGCAACATTATGTATGTTGTTGGTCAATCTGACCTTATTGCCGTGGCTCCACGTTGGTTGGCGGAGTCTGTTGCTGATAATCTAGAATTAAAGATACTGGATTTACCATTTGAAGCGGCAAGCATTAGCGGTTACCTGAGCTGGCACGAGTCTTCACAAAAAGACAAAGGTCACATCTGGATGCGTGATCAACTGATGTCTATCTGTGGCAATCATGCCTAAGTGCTCACTTTGCTTATTGATGAATAAAAGCCAGCGTTGCTGGCTTTTGTTTTATATGGAACAAACGGGCTTTCTCTTAGTAACTAGCTTGCTGGGCTGTCTTACTTTCTTACATTTGTATGAAATGTATTAAAAAGTCGTATCAGCCCTGTAGTGGTCAGGGGTTAGAGTGAGATAGATGCAACAAAATCAGTAAATTTTGAAGGCGAGTGGTTGCCTTTTTTACCATCAAAGGTAAACTTCGCACCTCAGTTAAGCTTACATGTGTAAGCTAAAAGATCAGGGTTGTTATGGGTAAACGTGACTTTCATTTAGTAAATCGTATCCGCACGCAGATTGCTCGTCTGGGTGACCGTGCTGCTTTACGTCATCAGGTTGCCGATGAATGGCAAGATATCACGTGGTCTGAGTTTGGTGCTCAGATCCAAGAACTTGCTATTTCAATGTTGGCCAAAGGCCTAAACGTACAAGACAAGGTCGGTATTTTCTCCAATAATATGCCGAACTGGACAGTTGCAGATATGGCAACCTTGTACTGTCGCGCGGTAACCGTGCCGATTTACCCAACCAGTACGCCCGATCAGGCTGCGTACATCATTAACAATGCAGATATGCGTATCTTGTTTGTTGGTGAGCAAGCTCAGCATGATGCTGCTGTGCAAATTGCAGAACAATGCCCTGAGCTAGAGCACATTGTTGTGATGTGTGATGACGTTATATTAGCGGATCACCCATTAGTTAGCCGTTTAAGTGAGTTTGTTACTGAACACTCAATTGAAGCAGAAAATGCATTAACTGAGCGTCTTGATAACATCGCAATGGACGATTTGCTGACACTCATTTACACCTCGGGTACGACTGGTACACCGAAAGGCGTCATGCTGGATTACACCAATATTGCCTCGCAATTAGAGAGCCATGATACGAACTTAGCGTTAGATGAAGGCGATAGTTCGCTTTGTTTTCTTCCGCTATCACATGTTTTTGAACGTGCTTGGACTTTCTTTGTATTGCACCGTGGTGGGGTGAACTGTTATTTAAGCGATACCAATAAAGTGCGTGAAGCTCTAGCGGATGTTAAGCCAAATGTAATGGCGGCAGTACCGCGTGTTTATGAAAAAATTTACTCGTCTGTATATGAAAAAGTCGCTAAAGCTCCTTTCCACCGTAAATTGATTTTTACTTGGGCTGTGAACATGGGCGCGCGTATGGCTGCATGCCATCAAGAGAGTCGCAAACCTTCAGCGATGTTGAAGCGTGCGCATAAGCTGGCAGATAAAATGGTGCTGTCTAAGCTCCGTGACGTGCTTGGTGGTCAGATAAAATTCATGCCATGTGGTGGCGCGAAGCTGGATCCAACCATTGGCCGTTTCTTCCATGCTATCGGTGTTAACGTGAAGCTGGGCTACGGCATGACAGAAACTACAGCGACTGTTTCATGCTGGAGTGATCATAACTTTAATCCTGATTCTATCGGCGTGATTATGCCTGGCGCTGAAGTGAAAATTGGCAAAGACAACGAAATTTTAGTCCGTGGTCCAATGGTAATGCGCGGCTATTACAAAATGCCGGAAGAGACTGCAAACAACTTCACTGAAGATGGTTTCTTGAAAACAGGTGATGCTGGTGAGTTTGACGCTGAGGGTAATTTATATATTACTGATCGTATCAAAGAGCTGATGAAAACATCGGGTGGTAAGTACATTGCACCACAAGTGATTGAAGGTAAAATTGGTAAAGACCACTTTATCGAGCAAATTGCTGTTATTGCTGATACGCGTAAATTCGTGTCTGCATTGATTGTTCCGTGTTTTGAATCGCTGGAAGAGCATGCCCGCGAACTGAATATTAAGTATAAAGACCGCATCGACCTACTTAAGAAAACGGAAATTAAAGAACTCCTTGATCAACGTATCGCTGAGCTACAAAAAGACTTGGCGCGTTTTGAGCAAGTGAAGAAGTTTACTTTGTTGCCAAAAGCCTTCTCGATGGATAAAGGTGAGCTGACGCCAACGCAGAAACTGCGTCGTAAAGTGATTCATGATCGTTACCATCAAGAAATTGAACGCATGTACGAAGAGAGTCACAAAAAAGCTAAATAGTCAGTAGGTTGCAATACTGCTAATGCCAGTGGAGACGCAACTGAAAATCCCCTGTTGAAAAGGAGCCTTGTGCTCCTTTTCTTTTTCTACTTGCCCCCCCATTTTTCTGCTTATCACTCCCCGCTGTTTATCTTGCTACAGCAATACGATCTGCCATCGCTTTCCCGTAACGCCGCTATTTTATAATTAGCATACTCTGCGTATGGCGTATTTATTAGCGATAAACACCATTCAACACAGCCACACCCAGATGATTTCGATGAATTTTTATTAATGGTAGAGCAATAACGCATAGTGACTTTTGCGCATAGACTTAAATGCTAATAAAACGTTACAGTTATTACGGTTGTCCGTTATCTGTTATCAGATTAAGCGGAAACATAGCGCGAAAAATTCACTTTAGGCTAAAAGTAAGCCCTAACTATGTTGTATCAGCCCATATAGCTAATTATTTATTTGGCACCCTGTATTTGTCTTGTCGTTAATGGATTACGTCATCAATCACAGGGTAATGCACAGCGAGCCGATATATCGCAAATCAAGCAGGCGTATGAAGACATGATGTTCATACCAGTGTCTGTGGTGAGAATCGCGGCTTAGTTGGAAGAATTAGCTATATAGGCTGGTCACACTGACCTGGAGGCAAGAAATATGGAAATGTTGTCCGGCGCCGATATGATTGTTCGTTCAATGATCGATCAAGGCGTAAAACACATCTTTGGATACCCTGGTGGTTCGGTGCTCGATATCTACGATGCACTGCATGAAAAAAGCGATATAGAGCACGTCCTCGTACGTCATGAGCAAGCCGCGGTTCATATGGCTGATGGTTATGCCCGTGCAACTGGAGATGTGGGGGTTGTCCTTGTGACTTCAGGCCCTGGTGCTACTAATGCGATTACCGGTATTGCAACGGCGTATATGGACTCTATCCCAATGGTGGTCTTTTCCGGTCAGGTGATGAGTAATCTTATTGGTAATGATGCCTTCCAAGAGTGTGACATGGTGGGTATTTCTCGTCCTGTCGTGAAACACAGCTTTTTAGTTAAGAAGCCTGAAGATATTCCTGCGATCATCAAAAAAGCCTTTTATATTGCCGCGAGCGGCCGTCCTGGGCCTGTGGTTATTGATATCCCTAAAGACATGCTGAATCCAGCGGAGGCCTACCCATATCAGTACCCAGAAGATATCTCATTACGCTCATATAACCCAACCACTCAAGGTCATAAAGGGCAGATTAAGCGCGGTCTTAAAGCCTTATTAGCGGCGAAAAAGCCAGTGCTATATGTGGGTGGTGGTGCAATCATGTCAGCCTGTAGTGAGCAACTACTGAGCCTTGCTGAATCGCTAAACATTCCTGTTGTTAATACCCTTATGGGCCTAGGCGCCTTCCCGGGGACTCATAAAAACTGCTTAGGAATGCTAGGCATGCATGGTACTTATGAAGCCAATATGGCCATGCATAATGCTGACCTTATTTTTGGGGTTGGGGTGCGTTTCGATGACCGTACGACCAATAATGTTGAAAAGTACTGTCCTAATGCAACGATCATGCATATCGATATCGATCCATCTTCAATATCGAAAACAATTGCAGTTGATATTCCAATTGTAGGCTCGGCTGATACGATCCTTAATTGCATGCTTAAACTATTGTCCGATCAAGAGGCAACGAATGATCAGGATGCGGCAGCAAGCTGGTGGGCGGATATCGAAACATGGCGTAGCCGTAAGTGCTTAAACTACGATGCTTCGGGTGATCGCATCAAACCACAACAAGTGATTGATGTTCTTTATCGCCTGACCAATGGTGATGCTTATGTCACATCAGATGTAGGCCAGCATCAGATGTTTGCAGCCTTGTATTATCCGTTTGATAAACCGCGTCGTTGGATTAATTCTGGTGGTTTAGGCACCATGGGGTTTGGTCTACCTGCAGCAATGGGCGTTAAGTTTGCCTTGCCTGATGCAGAAGTGGTTTGTGTCACTGGTGATGGCAGTATTCAAATGAATATCCAAGAACTATCGACAGCGCTGCAATACGATATCCCAGTGAAAATTATCAATTTGAATAATCGCTTCTTGGGGATGGTAAAACAGTGGCAAGATATGATCTACCAAGGTCGCCATTCACATTCTTATATGGACTCAGTGCCTGATTTTGCTGCTATAGCTGAAGCCTATGGCCATGTAGGTGTCAGGATCTCGGATCCGAAAGAATTGGAAGGTGAGCTAGAAAAAGCACTGGCGTTAAAAGATAAATTGGTTTTCATTGATATCAGTGTGGATGAAACTGAGCACGTTTACCCGATGCTGATCCGTGGTGGCTCAATGAGTGAAATGTGGTTAAGTAAAACGGAGAGAACATAATGCGCAGGATAGTATCAGTATTATTAGAAAATGAATCTGGGGCATTATCACGTGTTGTTGGCTTGTTCTCTCAGCGTGGTTATAACATTGAATCGCTTACCGTAGCCCCGACGGATGATAAAACATTATCCCGACTGAATATCACCACCAATGTGGAAGATGATGCCGCGCTGGAACAAATAGAGAAACAGCTTCATAAACTGATCGATATTCTGAAAGTCAGCAATGTGACGGAAGGCGAACATGTCGAACGTGAACTGATGCTGGTGAAGGTAAAGGCCAGTGGTTTTGCTCGCGCTGAAGTGAAACGCACCGCGGATATTTTCCGTGGGCAGATTGTTGATGTGACGACTCAGATTTACACCATTCAACTTGCAGGAACGAGTGACAAGCTTGATGCGTTTATTTCTGCCGTTGGTGAAGCGACAGAGATTATTGAGGTTGCCCGCAGTGGTGTGGTTGGCGTAGCTCGAGGGGAGCGTGCGCTAAAAGCTTAATTATAAAAGACGTTCACGAAGCCACCATCCAACGATGGTGGCTTTTTTTGTTGGTTGGTTTTGAACGATTGAGAGGGTGCTATTTCTGTTTAGCAAATTTATGACGGTAGTATTAGACTAAAGTTGTAGAAGGTTAAAATTTGCACAACACAAGAAAGGGCGTAAACTAGCGCCTCTTTTTATACGGGCGATAAAGTGCTTATATCGACTAAAGTCGTAGGTTCGGTATAGAGCAGCGCGGATAGGTTAATTATTAGGATGCGGTACGATCAAAGTGAAAGGATACTCGCTGGTGGAGTAGTAACAATGATCAATAAATTCTTAGTACGCTTAACGGCGTTAACCGCTTTATTGCTGGGGTTTAATGTCAGTGCGATATATTTTTTGCTGGTGGTGCTGCTACTAAATACCCATCACAGAGATATTTTTGGTTGGTGATGAAGCTCGATCGCCCGATCGAGCTATAACATCAGACCTACAGATAGGCTTTAATCATTTCAACGGCACGTTGGAAATGACTATTGAGCAAGGTTAATGCTTGCTCGGTGTCCTTATTCAGCACCGCTTTCATCATAGCTTCATGTTCACCATTATCGTGATAGCGTTCTTGATAATCACGAGAACGGCATACCCAAATATGACGATAGCGCTCTATTTGGTCATACACCTCACGGTATAAATCGAGCATGATAGGGGAGTTACTTCCCGCTAACAGTGCTAAATGAAATTGGCTGTGGCGTTGTTCCCACTCGACAAAATCCACTTCAGATTCAGCTGGGTTGATCCGGCTGAGTTTATGGTAACTTGTCAAAATATTGATTTCCCATGCCTCATCACCATTTTGGATTGCTCGCTCGATCAGCACCCGAGAAAGTACCAAATTAGTCTCAAATAAATCTTCGAGTTCAGCTAAAGAAATAGGGGAAACCCAGCATCCCTTTTGAGGAGCGAATCGGACAAACTTTTTCCAAGATAGTTGGACTAAAGCTTCTCGGATCGGAGATGCACCAACGTTATAACGTTGCTTTAAATCGGCAACAACAAGCTTTTGGCCGGGCGCTAGTTCGCCGAGCAAGATGTCTTGTCGAATCACCTCTGTGACTTGATTGGTCAAAGTTGGGCTAGACACAAAATTCCTCTTATGAGTTTTATATTCCCTCTATAGTCATGCCAGTGGCAAGCAAAGGGATATTATTATGCATTGTACGGCAAATTAGGCTATCACAGGGCGGTATATGCCTGTTGGGTATCAAACGCGAAGTTGAAAGTATATGTTTTATATGAAATTAGAGCGATAAGCAAACATTTGAAATGTGAGGACGAGCGAGGGTTCAGCGATGATAACGTCAAAAATAACAGATAAAAAAACGGGAGCCATAAGGCTCCCATTTAAATCTGATTGTACAAAAAGCTAGGCTTATAGTACGTGTACAGATGCTGTGTTTGTAGTGCCTGATGGTACTAGAGCACCAGAAACCATAACAACGATATCACCTTTAGCACCTAGACCAGTTTCAAGCGCAAGCTCTTTACCGCGACCGTAGAATGCATCAGTGCTGTCGATTGAATCAACAACAACAGGTGTAACACCTTTAGTCAGTGCAAGTTGTGCAGCTGTCTTAGTGTTTGTTGTTACTGCTAGGATGTTTGCAGTTGGGAAGTACTTACGTACTGAACGTGCAGATTTACCCGCTTCAGTTGCAACAACGATAAGTGGAGCACTTAGCTTCTCAGAAGTATCAACTGCGCCTTTACATACCGCTTCAGTGATACGTAGACGAGAGCTATCTAGGCGAGAACCTAGCTCTGCTTTAAGTGCTGAATCTGTACGTGCACAGATTTGAGCCATGATAGTTACAGCTTCGATAGGGTATTTACCCTTAGCTGACTCACCAGAAAGCATTACTGCATCAGTACCATCCATGATTGCGTTAGCAACATCACCCGCTTCTGCGCGTGTTGGACGTGGGTTCTTGATCATTGAATCAAGCATTTGAGTTGCAGTGATAACCACTTTACGTGCACGGTTACACTTCTCGATCATCATCTTCTGCGCGAAGATAACTTCTTCAACTGGGATTTCAACACCTAGATCGCCACGAGCAACCATGATGCCGTCAGAAGCTTCAAGAATAGCGTCAAAGTTATCAACACCTTCTTGGTTCTCAATTTTCGAGATAATTTGGATGTTTTCGCCGCCGTTAGCTGTTAGAAGCTCACGAATTTCGATTACATCAGATGCTTTACGAATGAAAGATGCAGCAACGAAATCAACGTTTTGCTCACAACCAAACTTAAGGTCAGCTTTATCTTTTTCAGATAGTGCTGGAAGGTTTACAGAAACGCCAGGTAGGTTAACACCTTTGTTCTCACCTAAATCACCGTTGTTAAGTACTTTACACTTAACTTCAGTTTCAGTTGTTGCAAGTACTTCCATCTCGATTAGACCATCGTCAACCAAGATAGTGTTGCCTTTTTGAAGGTCTTTCGCAAAACCAGGGTAAGTCACAGCAACGCGATCTTGGTTGCCCACAACTGTAATATCAGTTGTGAATGTGAATTCTTGACCAGCAACTAGAGGGAAGTCTTCACCGTTCTCTAGTTTGATAGTACGAATCTCAGGACCTTTAGTATCTAACAGAATAGCTAGAGGCTTACCAGACTCAGCCATAACGTCACGTAGGTTTTGGATGCGCTGACCGTGCTCATCGAAATTACCGTGTGAGAAGTTAAGACGCATTACGTTCATACCAGCGTTAGCTAGTTTAGTAAGCATTTCAACTGATTCTGTTTTTGGTCCAATCGTACATACGATTTTGGTCTTTTTCATTGAGGATACTCTCCGGAAAAACTTAAACCCAAGGGAAATTTAAAAAACCACAGTGTTATACATGAAAGTCAGTGATCAAATATGTTGAAAAATGACTACAAAACGAGAGGCAGTTCAAATAAACGAAACTTACTATCGTTAAAAACTGTAGTAATGCAAAAGTGTTACAAAAATATTGCGTTACACAAGCATTGTACTTGCTTGTGTAACGAAACATAAAATATAGAACTGCGTTAAAAATAGGTTAACTTTCAATCATCCCAATCATAAAAGCTGCACTCAAACAAGTGGAGGATTATAGCAGGGTTTCATTCTATTAACACCTTGTGACGTTAATCAACATTTCACAAAGAGGTGGCTGATTATGCCCAACTTCAACAAAAAAGTTTTGTCATTTATCAATTGTGGTGCTTTTTTTCAAACTTATCTTTCTTGAGCCTTTAAGGATGCTTGCTTATTACTTCGGATATTTGGATGGAGTCGGTAATACATCACACAAAACAACAGTGTTTTTTATGGGGTTGTGTTGTAGTAATATTCTGCTTATAAGTGACGGGTCAAAAAAAAAGATAAATGACCATAGGTGTATCACTCTTTTTATAACAAGGACTTTTATGTATTTAAGCCGTACGACAGTAGCAGTAGTTATTGCTTCCGCCCTTTCTGGTTGTGGTGGTGCTAACGATTCTAACAACAATAATCCAACGCCAACAAAGCCAACCACCACTAAGGTAAATGTGTATTCTTCGGTGGAAAATTGCTCAGTGAAAGCTGATGTGCCTAATTGCCACTTTGAGAAAGGGATTTATATTCTTAAAGTCAATAAGGCGACGACAGATGCACAGCAGCAACGTGTTATTCAGCGAGTGAAGAACATGATGGAGTGGGCACATGACGAGGTACGTAAACAGTTTGCCAATAAACGTACTGTTATTGGTATTGTTGAAGGTGAGGCGCAGTTGAACGGGCCTTTAGGTGAGTTTGTTCTCGCTTTAAACAGCCAGAAGGTAAAAGGGCTCACCATTGAAGGGATTGAGTTGATTTATACCAACCAAGGTAAAGATGAAACGCTATACCCAACAACCTACCAAAAGATGATGCAGGTATATGATTACTACATTGATGGTAATAGTAACTCTGCGGTCGGCTCAGAATTGACCTCTGCCTATGGGGAGTTCAAGCGGGTTTTAAAAGCTAAAAAAAGTGAAGCTGGTGCAGCTGAATACTTGACCTTTAATGAGTGTAATTATGGGAATCAGCAGTTAGGCGCAGATCGTGCGGTTGATACACCGAGTAAATGCATTTTGAGTCACCCAGACGACCCCGCCAAACCAAGTATTGATGATGAAGGTAATGATATTGCTAATGGTAAGCCTGATATGGTGCATACCGTAAAACTGAACCTTAACCCTGGTGCACTGCTGGGGACGGTTTATGAGTACAAGGTTGAGCCTGGAAAGAATACGCCTGCTGGTGAATTAAAAGGTTCCAAGGGAGCAGCTTTTACCAATAGTGGCAAGCTGGGCGAAGGTAAAGCGACAGATGTGAGCTGGGCTAGTCCAGCCTTTAAACCACTAAATGACTTTATGGATAAGTGGTTCTTCGTCAATAAGTAATGAGCTGTATAAAAAACAGTAAATAGAGACAATTATCTAAAACAACAAGGCTGAAGGATTACAATTCCTTCGGCCTTTTTCTATTTTGTGTTCTGGTAAGACACTTCATAGGTGCGAAGATAATAAAATGAGTCGATAGAAGGTAAGGTGATAATCATACGTCGATTGAAAAGTGCTGTTATGTTTAGGTGTTTTTCGTGGCTTCAGGTTAAGTGTTGTGAATAAGTACACTTAGGTCACTGAAAGGGGTTGAGAAGTAGAGGGCGATTAGTCTAAAGTTGTCTGGAGTGAAATATCCCTAGATTGCTGGGCTTGTGGGTAAATAAGCCTATGAGCATCAGTATTACCCAGTGATTCAATGTCAGCTAGAGCAGGAGAATCAGCAATGACTCATGAAACTAAAACTATGGAAGTACCTGTCGCTATCGCTGAGAGAGTACAGACTTTAATTGATGCCTATATAGCAAAAGAAAAATTCAATGCGGAACGTAAAGAGATAGTGAATAACTTACTTTCCATGGATAACCTTAGCTGTGAAATGGCGGTTTATAGTTTACCTCAGGGGGAGTTGCTAGACACACTCAGATTTGTGTATGAGCTTTCCGGTACAAATAGTAAGTTTGTCAAAAACATACTGACGCAATCAAGAGAGAACCCTAAGAAGGTTTTATCTGATGCTCAGCGATCTTCAGCTAAGAGCCTGTTGTTTAATCTGATCAATGATCCTTCTGTTGTTTCAGCCATGAAAGAGATTTAAGTACAGCGCTTCATGTTTGCTTAAGGCTTCTTGAGGGTAAGTTGATTACCCTCTTCTATTATTTGAAGAGAGCATTCTGGACTAAGATTTGGCTGAGTTGATTAAGGCGTATACCAAGCGACAGATGTGAAATACAGATTTCAGAAATGCAAAAGGCCGAAGTGGTTATTAACCGCTTCGGCCTTTCTATATTTGGTGGCCCCTCCCAGACTTGAACTGGGGACCAAGCGATTATGAGTCGCCTGCTCTAACCACTGAGCTAAGGGGCCAGTGTGCGAGAAATTATATGGGATGCAGGATCGCTTGTCTATAGCTTTCCTTGGCTAAATTGTGTGCTTTTTCAACACTTAAGATGTAGAGGCTTGATTGGTAGGTTATTACAGGCAATAAAAAAGCGAGCTGATAAGCTCGCTTTTTTGAATAACTAACTAGCGATGATATAAGTGCTACTTACTCGTCTAGGAAGCTACGTAGTACATCTGAGCGGCTTGGGTGACGTAGTTTACGCAGCGCTTTCGCTTCGATTTGACGAATACGCTCACGCGTTACGTCAAACTGCTTACCTACTTCTTCAAGCGTGTGGTCAGTGTTCATGTCGATACCAAAGCGCATACGCAGAACTTTAGCTTCACGAGGCGTTAGGCCAGCTAGCACTTCGTTTGTAGCACCACGTAGGTTAGTCGCTGTTGCGGCATCCATAGGTAGCTGAAGCGTTGTATCTTCAATGAAATCACCTAGGTGTGAATCTTCGTCATCACCGATAGGGGTTTCCATTGAGATTGGCTCTTTTGCAATCTTCAGTACTTTACGGATCTTGTCTTCCGGCATTTGCATGCGTTCAGCCAATTCTTCCGGCAACGGCTCACGACCCATTTCTTGTAGCATCTGACGTGAAATACGGTTCAGTTTGTTGATCGTTTCGATCATGTGAACCGGAATACGGATGGTACGTGCTTGGTCAGCGATTGAACGAGTGATAGCCTGACGGATCCACCACGTTGCGTAAGTCGAGAACTTGTAACCGCGGCGGTATTCAAACTTATCAACCGCTTTCATCAGACCGATGTTACCTTCTTGGATAAGATCTAAGAATTGTAGACCACGGTTGGTGTATTTCTTCGCGATAGAAATAACCAGACGTAAGTTCGCTTCAACCATCTCTTTCTTCGCACGGCGTGCTTTCGCTTCACCGATAGACATGCGACGGCTGATATCTTTGATACGCTCGATCGTTAGGCCAGTTTCTTTCTCAAGAATATTTAGCTTAGATACGGCACGGCGAAGATCTTCTTCGTACGTTTTTAGGCGCTCAGAGTAAGGTTTACCTGCATTCAGTGCTTCGTCGATCCACTCTGCTGAAGACTCGTTACCTGAAAATAGGTTTACGAAAGTTTTCTTCGGCATTTTAGAGTTATCAACACACATACGCATGATAAGACGCTCGTTAGTGCGTACCTTATCCATTGACGCACGTAGCGAGCTTACAAGCTTATCGAACTGTTTTGGGATCAGACGGAATTGTTTAAATACTTCAGACAATTCTTCAACGGCAGTTTCTGTGTCTGCATGATGACGACCATTAGTCGTAATCGCAGTTGCCATTCTTTCGTAAGACGTGCGTAGCTCCATGAATTTTTCACGAGCAAGCTCAGGGTCGATACCTGTGTCTTCTTCTTCTTCGTCTTCGTCGTCGTCAGAATTCTCAAGATCTTTATCTTCGTCTTCTAACTCAGTTTCGCTTAGCTCTGAACCAATGTGGGTTGCAGTTGGTGCTGTTGTACCGTCATCGTTCGGGTCAACAAAACCAGAAATGATGTCAGTAAGACGAAGTTCATCGGCTTCAACTTTGTCGAATTGCTCGAGTAGGTGAGCAATCGCAGAAGGGTATTCGGCAACAGAGCACTGAACTTGGTTAATACCATCTTCAATGCGTTTGGCGATATCAATTTCACCTTCACGAGTCAGTAGCTCGACTGTACCCATTTCACGCATGTACATGCGCACTGGGTCAGTAGTACGGCCGATCTCGCTTTCTACGCTAGATAATGCTTGCGCCGCAGCTTCGATGGCGTCTTCATCTGCATTATCTTCAGTCATCATCAATTCATCGGCATCAGGGGCAGTTTCAACTACCTTAATACCCATGTCATTGATCATCTGAATAATGTCTTCAACCTGATCGGAATCTACGATGTCTTCCGGTAGGTGGTCATTTACTTCGGCGTAGGTCAGATAGCCTTGTTCTTTGCCTTTCGCGACAAGTAACTTTAGCTGAGACTGCGGATTTTGCTCCATAGACGATATCCAACTTCGGGTCTGAGTGAGAATAGTAGAATGCAGAAATGCAAACCGTTAATTATAACAAACTTCTAAACTGTTGGCTAAATATTAGCCGGGACGATTGAGCAACAACAACTGCAATTCCCGCTTCTCTTCGACTGATAAGCCGATAGTATTCGATTTAGCCTGCAACTTTTCTATTTGCTGTCGGACACACTGGTCAAAAACTTTATCCAATGCGTCTAAAAATACATCGTGTGTGTTGTCTTCGTTATCCAACAACGGCAGTTCCCATGCGGCTAATCGTGCCATCATGGCTTCACTTTTGCGGCCTCGCCAGTTTTCAAGTAGCTGGCCTGTAGTTATATTGGGGCGCGCGCGACACTTATCAACTATTGACAACAATAAATTTAGTCCCGCGATATCAATACCTTCAAATGTCGAGGTATCAAATGCGAGCGTGTTAACAAAATTTGGGTTCTGAACTAGCAGTGCAATGACTTCTCGCATTGGTGTGCGTTTAATTTCTTGCTGCGGCTTTTTAGGTTTATCGGCCACATTTTGTTTTAATTCAATGCGAATTTGATCGGGCGGTAACCCTAAGTTATAGCCTAGCGTATTGATTAAGTATTGACGTAATGTTTCACCTGCCACTTTCTCAATCAAAGGGGCTGCGAGTGTTTTTAATTTAGCTTTACCTTCACGTGCGCTGGTGTCGACTTGCTGGATCAGCGAGTTAAACATGAAGTCTGACAGCGTCATTGCATCGGTAACGCTTTGTTCAAACGCCTCTTTACCGTACTGACGAATATAGGAGTCAGGGTCTTCACCATCAGGTAAAAACATAAACTTCAATTGGCGACCATCGGTAAGAAATGGCAGTGCTTGTTCCATTGCGCGCCATGCTGCATCGCGGCCAGCGCGGTCACCATCGTAGCAACAAACCACCGTACCTGTTTGGCGAAATAAGGTTTGCATGTGCTCACCCGTTGTTGCTGTTCCCAAGGACGCAACAGCGTAGTCCACACCAAACTGAGCTAGCGCGACCACATCCATATAACCTTCAACAACCAGCAGGCGCTCAGGTTCACGGTAAGCTTGCATGACTTCGTACAAGCCGTACAGTTCACGGCCTTTATGAAATATTGGTGTTTCGGGTGAGTTAAGATATTTAGGTGTACCATCACCTAATACTCGTCCACCAAAGCCAATTACGCGGCCACGGCGATCGTGAATCGGGAACATGACGCGACCACGAAAACGGTCGTAACGACGACCGTTGTCGTTTTCGATCAACATGCCTGTTGTCACTAACGCTTCTTGTGCGTTGTTATCTCGGCCAAAACGGCTACGAACTAAATCCCATTGGTCGGGAATATAGCCAATACCAAACTTTTTGACTACATCGCCAGATAAACCACGATCTTTTAAATAATCGATCGCAATTTTGCCATCTCCAGCACGAAGCTGAGATTGATAGAACTGGGAAATCTGGCCCATTAAATCGTACAGGTTGCGCTTTTCCGCGGTACGTGGACCGGATGGTTCGCCACCATTTTCTCGTGGTACTTCTAACCCAAGTTGCGATGAAAGCTCTTCAATGGCATCAACAAAATCTAAGCGGTCGAATTCCATGACGAAATCGAGCACATTGCCGTGCACACCACAGCCAAAACAATGATAAAACTGTTTTTCTTGGCTGACAGAGAATGAAGGGGTTTTTTCGTTGTGGAAAGGGCAGCAGGCACCGAAGTTTTTCCCTTTCTTCTTTAGCTTCACTCGTGCGTCAATCACGTCGACAATATCATGACGTGCGATGAGATCATCAATAAACGAACGAGGGATTTTTCCTGCCATACAACGTGTTAAACCTACTTCTTCGGGTGAAATACCACCAGGAAATGGTGATTGAGTGTTTTATTTTTACTTGAAATATACAGGGTTAGAATACAGACAAGCCGCGCATTCCTAAAAGGATAGCACGGCTTGTTGCAGAGCTGGGGGAGTTTTAACCTAGTTTAGTTTTCACTAATTGGCTAACTTTCCCCATATCAGTACGACCCTGAATTTGAGGCTTTAATACGCCCATAACTTTACCCATGTCTTGCATACCTGCAGCACCAGTAGCAGCAATAGCTTCATCCAGTAAAGCGGCAACTTCGTCGTCGCTTAGTGGTTGAGGCATAAACTCCTCTAGGACTGCAATTTCAGCATGCTCAACATCAGCAAGGTCTTGACGGCCCGCTGCTTCATATTGAACAACAGAGTCACGGCGTTGCTTCACCATCTTGGTTAGTACACCAATCACGTCGTCTTCGGAAAGAGTGATCTTTTCGTCAACTTCACGTTGTTTGATTGCTGCCATAACAAGGCGGATGGCACCAAGGCGAGGTTTATTCTTCGCCTTCATTGCCGTTTTTTGTTCGTCTTTTAGACGTTCAATCAGAGTCATATCACGTTCCTTCTGATAATCGTTAGATTAGTACAGACGAACGCGACGCGCGTTTTCGCGAGCCAATTTCTTCAGGTGACGCTTAACTGCCGCTGCTTTAGCGCGCTTGCGTACTGTCGTTGGCTTTTCGAAGTGCTCGCGACGACGTACTTCAGAAAGAACGCCTGCTTTTTCACAAGAGCGTTTAAAACGACGTAGTGCTACGTCGAACGGTTCGTTTTCACGTACTTTGATTACTGGCATGTAATACTCACCTCTGAGTGATTCGGTTTAACGCTGACAATCGTAATGAGTCAGCTGATTAAAAAT
The DNA here is from genome assembly GCF_024346675.1 of Photobacterium sanguinicancri. Classification (NCBI taxonomy): domain Bacteria; kingdom Pseudomonadati; phylum Pseudomonadota; class Gammaproteobacteria; order Vibrionales; family Vibrionaceae; genus Photobacterium; species Photobacterium sanguinicancri. The sequence continues at coordinate 3,236,088 of NZ_AP024850.1, read as the reverse complement.
GGTGCGAAATTCTAATCTGATCTAGGGGCATTTGTAAAGCATTCTGCAACCATGAACTGGTTAATTTTTGTCAACAGCGGTAACATGCCCATAATTACCACCAGTTACTAACTAGTATAGAGGTTGTTATGCGTATACTGGGCATCGAAACCTCCTGTGATGAAACAGGTATTGCAATTTTCGATGATGAAAAAGGCTTATTGGCTCATGAGCTGTATAGCCAAGTAAAATTACATGCTGATTATGGCGGTGTTGTTCCTGAATTGGCATCACGCGATCACGTGAAAAAAACGATCCCATTGATCAAGGCAACGTTGGCTAGTGCGGGTCTTACCCATGATGATCTAGACGGTATCGCATACACCGCAGGCCCTGGCCTTGTGGGGGCGTTACTGGTTGGTGCTACTATTGGTCGTAGCCTAGCTTACGCATGGGAAATTCCAGCGGTGGCGGTTCACCATATGGAAGGGCACTTACTTGCGCCTATGCTAGAAGATAATCCACCAGAATTTCCGTTTGTCGCGTTATTAGTGTCTGGCGGTCATACCATGATGGTGGATGTAAAAGGCATTGGTGAGTACCAAATTCTAGGTGAGTCTGTCGATGATGCTGCCGGTGAAGCGTTTGATAAAACCGCCAAGCTGATGGGACTTGATTACCCTGGTGGTCCACGTTTAGCGAAATTGGCAGAAAACGGCACAAAAGGTCGTTTTAAGTTTCCACGCCCGATGACAGATCGTCCTGGATTAGATTTTAGTTTTTCAGGTTTGAAGACGTTTACTGCCAATACGGTTCGCGCAAACGATGATGATGACCAAACGCGTGCAGATATTGCCTTTGCGTTTCAAGAAGCCGTTGTTGATACATTGGCGATCAAATGTAAGCGTGCGCTTAAGCAAACGGGTTACAAGCGTCTAGTAATTGCTGGTGGTGTGAGCGCGAATAAATATCTGCGTGAACAACTTGAAGTGCTGATGACTAACCTACGAGGTGAAGTTTTCTACCCTCGAACCGAGTTTTGTACTGATAACGGTGCAATGATTGCTTACGCGGGTATGCAGCGCTTGAAGAATCAAGAGACGATGGATCTGGCTGTGAAAGCGTACCCTCGTTGGCCGATTGATCAGTTAAAGCCTATTGGTGCAGATACTGAATAATCGCTATCTTAGAGATATGCAGATACCAAAAAACGGGCTAATCAGCCCGTTTTTTATTGAGCAACAAAAGTGATTTAGTCATCCAATACTTTGTTTTTTTTCTCGGCTTCAGCTTTATTGCCTTGACTGATTTTTTGCCAAATTTTGGTCTCATTACCATCAAGTAAGCGTTTCACGTTGTCGTGATGGCGCAAAACAATTAAGCACGAGAGCATGGCAACAGGCATGGTGTATTCTGGTTTTACCCACCATGTAAACAGTGGCGCAGCTAATGCAGTAAATAGCGAAGCGAGTGATGAATAGCCTGTGACTAACACAGCTAACAGCCAACAGCTAATTAACATGCCGCTAAGATCCCACCCAATTGGCGCGAGTCCACCTAGTGCCGTTGCCACCCCTTTACCACCACGAAAGTGGAAGAATATGGGATAGATGTGGCCCAGACAGGCGGCAATGCCGATAACGCCCAGTAAAAAGGGATTTACGTTAAGGAAATAGCTGATCCAAACTGGGATCATGCCTTTAAGAATATCGCATACCAATACCAGCGCGGCAGCTTTGCGTCCACCAAGGCGGTAAACGTTGGTAGCTCCTGGATTTCCAGATCCGGATTCACGAGGATCAGGCAAGCCAAAGAGTCGACAAATTAATACCGCACTAGAAATCGACCCTAGTAAATAGGCCCCAATAATGATCAAAAGTATTAATGGCGTCATGGTTACATCCTGCTAGCCAACAACATGTTCATTGTCACTTTAGTTGAATGATAATGATCACTGAGTTTCATCGTAGTGACTCATTCCTGTGATATAGTTCTTCACCTCTCACACCACTGCTATTACTCGGCAAGTGCTTGATATGCTCAGCGATGAGCGAAGTGGAGAGTGAATGTCATTTTTATTGACGATTACGACCTGATAATACGCGCTTTTGCTCACATTGGGTATCCGACCTCTAACAAAATTAGCGATTGAACATGGACTCAGTATTTATCGAACAACTCGAAGTTATCGCCACTATTGGAGTGTATGACTGGGAGCAGGAAATTAAACAGAAATTGGTATTGGATTTGGAGATGGCTCACGATAACCGTCCTGCCGCCAATAGTGATGATGTCGCCTATGCCCTAAATTATGCGGCGGTGAGTGAAGCGGTTACAGCACACATTCAGAACGGTCGTTTTCTCTTGGTAGAGCGCGTGGCAGAAGAAGTTGCCTCGTTATTGATGACGCAATTTGGTGTGCCATGGTTGCGTGTTCGTGTGACCAAACCTACCGCTGTCGCCAATGCGGGTGGTGTTGGCGTTCAAATTGAACGAGGCACAAAGTGACACGAACTTTTATCAGCATAGGTTCCAATATCGAGCGTGAGCATCATATTCATGTGGCGATGACTGAGCTGAAAAAGTTAGGTGTACATTTTGAAGTGTCCCGTATTTTTGAAGCGGAGCCTGTTGGGTTTAGTGGCCCAAATTTTTATAATTGCGTGGTAGCGTTAGAGACGTCTTTGTCGTTGTCGGTATTGCAGCAGACTTTAAAGCAGCTAGAGCTGGATTATGGTCGCGCACCCGATGCGAAGAAAAATCAAAGCCGAACGTTAGACTTAGATATTTTGTTGTACGGTAATGTTCAACAAAATTCCTTGCCGACGTTACCTCGCGCAGATATCTATAAATTTGCTTTTGTTTTATGGCCAATGGCTGAGATCGCTCCTGATATGAAAATTCCAGGGGAGGATCGCACCATATTGCAGCTATGGAATGAGTTTGGAACTGAGCAGGCTTTATGGCCTGTAGATGTTATTTTTGAGGGATCTCATGAGTCACTTTGAAGCTTTTGTGTTAGCGCTTATTCAAGGGTTAACCGAGTTTTTGCCGATTTCAAGTTCGGCGCATTTAATTTTACCTTCTCAAGTTTTTGGTTGGGCTGATCAGGGGCTTGCATTCGATGTTGCCGTCCATGTTGGTACGTTAGCTGCGGTGATCTTGTATTTCCGTAAGGAAGTGGTCGCGTTGTTATCAGCTTGGGTTGCGTCGATTTTTAAAGGTCATCGCAGTGCTGAATCGAAACTGGCTTGGATGATCGCATTGGCGACGATCCCTGCCTGTATCTTCGGTTTGTTGATGAAAGACTTCATTGAGCTGTACCTACGTTCCGCGTGGGTGATTGCGTGCACGACGATTATTTTTGGCCTGTTACTTTGGTGGGTGGATAAGCGTGCGACTCAGCAAGTGAATGAATACCAAACGGGTTGGAAGCAAGCCTTGTTTATTGGTCTCGCGCAAGCGGCTGCCATTATTCCTGGCACATCGCGTTCAGGGGCAACCATGACAGCGGCGCTACATTTAGGGTTTACCCGTGAAGCGGCAGCCCGTTTCTCGTTCCTGATGTCGATCCCGATTATTCTACTGGCGGGTAGTTACTTAACTTTGAAGTTAGTGACTAGCGGTGCACCGATTGATTTTGGCGGTTTAGGTATTGGTCTGGTGGTGTCGTTTGTAAGCGCATACGCCTGTATTCATGTGTTCTTGAAGCTAGTGACACGTTTAGGCATGCTACCGTTTGTGATTTACCGTCTTCTACTGGGTGTCGGTTTGTTTGCATTTTTATTGATGCAATAGCAAATGCACAAACAGAGACACTAAAAAAGGCTCAAACCTGCGAAGGTTTGAGCCTTTTTTATTTCGATATCTCGGATATTAAAGGCATTAAAGAGATTACAGTATCAAAGGTCGTTAGTTTGCTGCTTGGCGGTATTGAGTCAGCACGACGTCAACAGCTTGGCTGCGTTGAATGGCTAATTGTTCTTTGATTTCTTTGCCTTTGAAACCTGCTTCGACAATGGGTTTAACTGCCACGGCAACGGCGGCGTCAAAGCATTGCATGAGTAAATCGGCTTGTGGGTAAGCATCGTTCTCAAAGCCTGTACGGCCACGGACATCGGCACGGCAACATAGCCCCAATTGCATGACTCTTTCTGGTTTTCGCCATGCATCGATTTGATCGAATATTTTAATGAAGGTATCAGGACGCATTTCATCGGCGCGATGGATTTTGGTGTGTTGAGCACACACCATTAAGGCTGTATCGCGGTAATCGTTGGGTACGCGTAGGCGCTGACAAAGTTGCTTTATCGCTTTGAGCCCTGTGTGACAGTGCATTTTGTGGCTTGGCCATTCGCTCTCGGGTGTTAGCGCTTTGCCTAAGTCGTGTACTTGGGCGCAAAAACGAATAATAAGGCTTTCACTGAGTAAGGCGGCTTGCTTAGCCACCAGTAGCGTGTGAATACCACAGTCAATTTCAGGGTGCCACTTCTCTGGCTGAGGAACCCCAAAGAGGGCATCAATTTCAGGCATGATAACGTGTAATGCACCGCACTGGCGCAGTACTGTTAGAAACACTTCTGGATTGGTGTAACCGAGCGATTTTTCCCACTCTTTCCAGACACGCTCAGGGGTTAGTGCATTGAGTTCACCGTTCACGACCATTTCTTGCATGAGAGCCATGGTTTCTGGTGCAATGTGAAAACCAAGGTGAGCAAAGCGAGCAGCAAAGCGCGCGACGCGCAGTACACGCAATGGGTCTTCGATAAAAGCAGGCGAGACATGACGCAGCCATTTATTGGCGATATCAGCTTGGCCATTGTAAGGATCAATCAAGGTGCCATCATCAGCTTGAGCGATCGCATTGATAGTAAGATCACGGCGCATTAAATCTTGTTCCAGAGTCACATCTGGTGCCGCGTGGCAGACAAAGCCAGTATAGCCTTGGCCAGACTTGCGCTCGGTACGCGCTAACGCATATTCTTGTTTATTTTTCGGGTGCAGAAAAACGGGAAAGTCACTGCCGACTTGGCTATAGCCTTGGGCGATCATTTGTTCTGGGGTTGCTCCGACGACAACCCAGTCTTTGTCTATGACTGTTAGACCGAGAAGTGCGTCACGTACCGCACCTCCAACAAGATATGTCTGCAAATCTAGCTCCTATCATGTAACTATGCGATTTATCGTTATAGAATCATTTTTGTTATCGGTATCAGAGTATAAAGCATGTATAAGGATTTTTTCGGTATAACTGAGGCGCCTTTCTCAATTGTGCCTAGCGCACGATTTCTTTACCTTAGTGATCGTCACCGAGAAGCGCTTACACATTTGCTCAATAGCTTAACTGACGGTGGTGGTTTTGGGCTGCTAACAGGGGAAGTCGGCACAGGCAAAACGACAGTATTACGTGGCCTTATCGCTCGTTTGACTCAAGATACTCAAGTTGCCGTGATTTTAAATCCTGCGCTTTCGGCGCAGGAGTTGTTAGCCTCCATTTGTGATGAACTAGGGTTAACCTACCCAGTGGAAGCCAGTTACAAAGTGCTGACAGATACCATCTATAAGCATTTATTGAGTAATCACAGTGAAGGCCGTCAAACACTGCTATTGATCGATGAAGCACAGCACTTAATGCCAGAGGTGCTCGAGCAACTGCGCTTGTTGACTAATCTTGAAACTGAAAGCCGTAAACTGCTTAAAGTGGTATTGATTGGGCAGCCAGAATTACAACAACTGTTGCAGCAAGAACGCTTGCGTCAGTTAGCACAGCGGATCACCTCACGTTATCACTTGTTAGCGTTAACAGAACAAGAGGTTTGTGAGTATGTGCATTATCGATTGCGTGCAGTTAATTGTTTGTTTGCCGTATTTGATGATCAAGCTATTGCTGTGATCGTTAAGCGAACGCAAGGGATACCACGTTTAATTAACTTGGTGTGTGATAAGGCGATGCAGTTGGCGCACCAACAAAGCACTCAGCAGGTGTCTAAAGCATTAATGAGTCGTGCTTGTGACGATGTATTAAGTTGGCACCTTCCTGTGGGGTCATCGACGGGAGCGGCGCCTACAACGCAACAAGTGCGTAAGGAGCCGGGTCACCCTGCACCCAATACAATAACGCAGAGTCTAACGGTATTAACGTTAGGCATTGCCGTTGCGCTGGGGGGCTATTGGTTTGCTCAGCAACAAGGTTGGCTGACGGTGGCGGATGAGGCGCAAGTTTTACCATCGACAGCTCAGCCTTTAGCGAATATTCAGATCCAGTCAGAAACCACGCTGCTCGAGCAAGCAATTGCACAAAGTAGGAGCGAGCGGGATGCCATGCAAACCTTATATCGACTATGGGGTTACGATACATCACCAAGCCAAGCGAATTGCACGACGAGTCAGCGTTTGTATTTATCTTGCTATCAAGACAAGTCGACAAATATAACGGCGAGTATCAGTGGATTAACCCTGATCAATCGTCCTGCGCTAATCAGCATGAACAGCGAGGAATTTGGACGCTATTTCGCGGTACTTTATCGTTATTCGCGTGAGCAGGTTGAGTTACTGGTTGGTGGTCAGCGTATAGCGGTGAGCCATGCGTGGTTTGCTCGTCACTGGCAAGGTGGCTATACCTTGTTATGGCGCCCTCCACTGGGGGATAAGACCAGCATTCGCTTTGGACAGCGCGGTGAACGAGTGGAATGGCTCAATCAACAATTAAGCCTCTTATTGGGGGAGCCGAGCGCGAAGCATAATCGCTTTGATCAGAGCGTGCTGGATAAATTACGCCGTTTCCAGCAGTCTCAAAGTCTTTCTGCGGATGGTATTGCCGGGCCAAAAACATTGATGATGATTGATGCCGCCTTAAATTTACCAGGGCCAACATTACAGCCGAGAGAAAGCTAATGTCGAAGTTATTTACCGCGATAGCTCAGTCTGAACAGAGCTATCAGGCGCAATCAGCCCCTAACACGCTTGCCTATGCGCCAGAGAAGGCCGTGCCGACGTCACACCGAGGATGGGGAAGTATGGCATTGTTTGCTCTACCTATCGTCGCTGTGCTGGGATACACGGTGTTGTGGCCCCACTTAACAGCCTCAGGTCTCTTTGTTGCTAGCAAGGCTAAAGAGTCAGAGCATAAAGCGGTTGTGGACGTTCACCTTGCTACGACGAACACTCAGCATGATGTGTTGTCTGATGTTATTTTTCTACCTTATCCAGAATTGATCACCGAAGCCTTACCCGATCCTAACTGGAATCGTCCGCAGTCTGTCGCTGTCAGCAATACGAGCCACTCGCCGAGTGAGTCTGAGGCACGTGCAGCGTTGAATGAGCCAAGAGTTATTTCGGCAGAGCCTCGTGACCCTAGCAGCGACGGCTGGGGGCTGGAGAGCTTAGACTTATCAGGTCTGTCACCTGAACTTGCCGAACAGCTGCAATCTGCGATTGCGGCAACGGATGCACATCAAGGTTTTGATTCTGCTTCACCTTCACCTTCACCTTCAGTCGATAGCTCGACCTTACGTGCTACCTCGGAGCGAGCTACAACGCCGCCACCAAGTCAACAGGCTGCAAAAGTGGTTATGGCGATTGGTGATTTACCCGCAGATGTACAGCAGCGTTTACCGACGATGAATTTACAGACGCATATTTACTCGTCGAGTGCGAAAAGCCGTTGGGTGAAAGTGAATGGACGCGAGGTGTTTGAAGGGGATGTAGTTGCACCGGGGGTGACATTGCACAGTATCGAGCCACGCCAAGTCGTATTGGATTTTGAAAAATACCATATTGCGATGCCTGCGTTATCGGAATGGTAATCGAATGAAGGTCATGCATGACGTGTTCTAAGCGAGTGATGCAGGCTGAGTGAAAAAAAAGGGTAGCCAATGGCTACCCTTTTTTGTCTTGTTTACTGAAGCTCGTCAGTATTATGCCCAGCCGTTGTTGCTCTTACGACGACGAGGGATTAAATGTGGCAGTACTAAACCAAGTAACAGACCAACACCTGCAACCATGCCACCGTAAGTGAACCAGCGCATTAGCAGGTCATCTTTTTGGGTATCGATCTTGGCACGAAGCTCACGAATTTCAGCCTGAGATGTCATTAGCTGATCATTCAGGTTGGTATTTTGTGTTTCAAGCTCGGTGATTTGGTCGTTACGTAGTGTCAGTGAATTTTTCAGACCCGCATTTTGCTCGTCACTTGATTTCACTGCTTCTGCTAGAGCGGCTTTCACTTTTGTCAGCTCTTTCTCTAGGGCAGGTACACGGTCTTTCAAGCCAACTTGGCGTGAAATAAATTTGCTGCTCACCCAGCCTGTACGGCCGCGGCTATCAGTAACACGGCTATAGCCTGTGTCTTTATTGGTTTCCAGTAGTGAAACCTTAGTGCCAGCATTCACACTGCCGATAATACGGAATTGTGTGCTTGGGCCTTTGTGCATGTAAGTAAACAAGTCGTCAGAGATATAACGTACTTGTTCCGCATGTGCTGGGGCAGTCACCACAGCGCAAGCGAGTAATAATAAGCTGATTAGTTGCTTCACGATTTGATCCTTGAGGAGCCTGAATACAATGTTGGTTCCGATACTAAAAATTTTACGCGCAAGGTGCAAGAAAAGAGGGAGGCAAAGCCTCCCTCTTTTGAACCTGTGCCACTAATTAACCGAAGATGGCTTGCATTACGTAGAAGAAAATGACTGCAAGTAATGCCCCTGCTGGGAGGGTAATAACCCAAGATGCAACGATGTTACGTACTACACCTAGGTTAAGTGCCGCGATACCACGCGCAAAACCAACACCCAATACCGCACCAACAAGTGTTTGTGTGGTTGAGATTGGTAAGCCAGTACCAGAAGCCAATACAACAGTTGACGCTGTTGCTAGCTGAGCGGCAAAGCCACGGCTTGGTGTTAGTTCAGTAATACCTGTACCAACAGTTGCCATTACTTTGTGGCCCATGGTCGCAAGGCCGACAACGATACCGATACCGCCTAGTGGAAGGATCCACCATGCAATCGAACTTTTCGTTGTGATTTCGCCCATGTTTTCCACGGTGGAAACAACAGCAGATAGAGGACCAATCGCATTAGCTACGTCGTTTGAGCCGTGTGCAAACGCCATCGCACAAGCGGTTACAACCATTAGTAAGCTGAATACACGTTCAACGCCGGCATAGCCATTGCTGTCCACTGAACTACCATCGTCGGTATATTTACGGCCAATGTAGACATAGCCTAAAAACATAACGACAGCTGAAACGGCAATAGAAGCCATCCAAGCTTCACCACTTGAAAGGTGAAGGCCAACGTGTTTAAGACCTTTTTTGATGGTTACCAATGCAATAACAAGTGCAGTGATAAACATGTAAACAGGTACAAAACGTTTAGCGTTTACGAGTGGATTATCGGTATCAAAGATCAAACGCTGAGCACTGATAAAAATCATGTAAGCAAACAAGCCAGAGATCAGCGGAGTGATCAACCAACTGCCTACAATGCCTTGAACAGAAGCCCAATCTACAGCTTCAGTACCAACAGACACACACGCAAAACCGATGATAGCACCGATGATTGAGTGAGTTGTCGATACCGGCCAACCCATGTAAGACGCAAGTAATAGCCATGTACCAGCAGCAAGTAGCGCTGACATCATGCCGTATACCAACACTTCAGGTTGAGCAGCATAGAGAGATGTTTCAATAACCCCTTTACGAATCGTATCGGTAACTTCACCGCCGGCAAGGTATGCACCTGCAAACTCGAAGATCATTGCAATAATGATTGCTTGTTTAACAGTAAGCGCTTTTGAACCGACAGATGTACCCATTGCATTGGCAACGTCATTTGCACCAATACCGATTGCCATCATAAAACCAAAGATAGCCGCCACCAAAATAAGAATGGTGCCGTAATTAGCCAGGATTTCCATTGTAAAACCTTGTTTTTGTTAATTCTCTTCGCTTATGAACGCGATAGCATGATTTCTAGTCGCGAGCCGACACGTTGTGCCTGATCAGCGATACCGCCAACCCACTCGAGAATCTTATACAGGAACATGATATCCACCGGACTGTATTGGTCTTCGATGGCCATTAGTTGTTGTCGTAATTTGATCTGCATGCTGTCGGTGTCATCTTCAATAACATCAAGCTGATTAATCATTTCCGCAACTAAAGTCACTTCTCTGCCTTTGAAACCTGTTTCAAGAAGTTCGTCCAGTTCGTTGATCACACGACGTGCTTGTTCGGCAGCGTCTAAACAACGTTGAACGTACGCGAGAAAATCAGGGTACATTGTAGAAGGAACTTGTAACTGACGCCCTAAGACACGACCAGCGATATCTTTGGACAAATTAGCAAGTTTATCTTGTTGGGTAAGAAGACCTAACATATCAGTACGATCTACTGGCATGAAAAGCCCACGAGGAAGCTTAAGGCGAATTTCACGCTTCAGCACATCCGCTTCTTTTTCAAGTTGCGAGATTTGCTCACGTGTAATCGATGCCTTTTCCCAGTCTCCGGCATTACATGCCTCGAAGAATGGAACAAGCAGTTCGCAACATTCATTTACGCGAGTAACGTGACGTTGCAGTGGTTTGATTGGGGATTTAGCAAAGAGCCCCATAATTGTATTTACTGGCATAGCCGATCAACCTAAAGAGTGCCTACGATATGGCTAAATCTTGAGCGATGGTCACAGAGGCGCGAATGGTAACGTATAAGTTTCGGCAGGGGAACCCATTTTGATCAAGGTTTTGTTGATATTTCTCACTTGCCCCCGAGCGGATAAGGAAATATCCTTGGTTTGCCACTGTTTATAGGTACCCATATGGAAACCGAGATAGAACTGAAGTTTTTCGTCTCACCAGAATTTTCGAGTCAATTGTTGAGCAAAATATCACAAGCGAAAATTCTGCAACAAAGTAGTCGAATGTTAGGGAACATTTACTTCGACACCCCAGACCAAATTCTTCGCCAGCATGATATTGGCCTTCGGGTCCGTCGTATTGATGATGTGTTTGTTCAGACATTGAAGACAGCAGGACGCGTGGTAGCAGGTTTGCACCAACGCCCAGAATACAATGCTGAAACCAATGGCACTGATCCTGATCTCACTTTGCATCCCGCTGATGCATGGCCTGAGTCTTTTGTCGTTGCTGATGTTCAGCAACAGCTTTCTCCTCTTTTTTCAACTGACTTTGAGCGTCAGCAATGGCTGATTGCAATGCCTGATGGCAGCCAAATTGAATTGGCTTTTGATCAAGGTGATGTCAGCACAAATGGTTTAAGCGATCCTATTTGTGAAGTAGAGCTAGAACTGAAGTCGGGTCAAACCGATGCCTTGTTTACGTTAGCGCGTGAACTGTGCACTGAAGGCGGAATGCGCTTGGGTAGTTTGAGCAAAGCCGCCCGCGGCTATCGATTAGCGGCAGGCTATCAAGGGGATGAAATCACCACGATGGACTTCATGCCATTACGTGCTGATGAATCGGTTGAAACGGTATTTATCCATACGCTTGAGTATGCGCTAGAACATTGGCATCGCCATGAGCAGATTTATGCTGAACGCCAAGATGCCAACGCATTAATTCAAATCAAGCAAGCACTAGGTTTGATTCGTCAGGTATTCGTGTTATTTGGTGGCATGATCCCGCGTCGGGCAAGTGCATTACTGCGTCAAGAACTGCAATGGCTTGAAGGCGAACTAGAGTGGCTAGAAGAAGCGGCCAGTATTGAACAACTGCTGGCGGATAAAGGGTACGCACTGCGTAAACTGAATGCGCAGAAAGTGCTGATGAAGCAACTGTGCGAGCAGCAAGAAACATTACCCAATGAAGAAGCTATGCTGGCTCTGATGGAGTCATCACGTTATTGCAACTTGCTACTTGATTTAAGTCGTTGGATTTTAAGTCGAGGCTGGCAGCCGTTCCTTGATGATAAGGGGCGAGTTAAGTTGTCAGGCAGTGTTAAGCAATACGCTGATGCAACGCTTACGCGTTCTTGGCAAGAGCTGCAAGATGTCTTCCCAGCGAAACGTCAATTAGGTCGTATCGAGTATTGCGATCAACAACCTCGCTTGATTCGTAATTTGATGAGCGGTTTGTGTTTTGCCAGCCTGTACGATGAAGACAAACGTGCAGGCTTTAGAATGCCTTGGCTTGATCTATTGAGTGGCATAGAAGATTTACGCCAGCTTGAACCTATCCGCATCTTGTTGGCTGAACACCAAGGTGATGATTTGGTACAAATGGAGAAATGGCTAGAGCGTCACGAAGAGTCGTTATTGCATGCCATGGACCAAACGCGTCAAATTGGGATTGAACTATCACCGTATTGGCCTTAGCGCTGACTGCGTATTTAACACCAAATACGAGTGAAATAGTTAATAGAACGCCGCCAGTGCAATGACACTAGCGGCGTTTTTGTTTTGGCTGCAAATGTAGCTCTACTTATTAACTTTCCTTCGGATGCCTTACATCCGTTACTGTTTTGGGCATCTCTGTATCTGCAGTATTTTGATGGGGGGGGAGCCGATTTTCCAATTGTTCTAATCGCATGAGTAATTGCTGCTGTATGTCTAGCATTTGCTTCCATTCTTGCTGATGTAAGTGCTCTTGTTCTTTTTCATGTTTCAGTTTGCCAGGATCGGAAATCATCGAACTGACCAAACCTGCCACCATACCAAATAGCCCCACACCACAAACAATAATCACTGCCGCTAAAATCTTGCCCAGCGTGGTCACAGGGTAGTGGTCGCCGTAGCCTACCGTCGAAATAGTGACAAAGACCCACCACAGCGCGTCGCTGGCATTGTGAATGTTGGATTCAGGAATATCCCCTTCAATCATGAGCATTAGCGCCGAACCAACCGTTACTAATAAGGTTAACAGTAAAAAGATCGAGGCGACGGTGGCTTCACGGCGGTTACTGCGAATGTAATGGAGGATCTGATTACTCGATCGGATCAAGCGCATCACCCGGAAAACTTGAATCACCCGCGCAAAACGGACTTGTTCAATAATGGGTAAGCTGGCGACAAAGTCGATCCAGTGCACTTTGAGGTAGGCCCATTTTTGCTTGCTTCTGAATAAATCAGTAAGTAGTTGGAACCAAAAGAACAGGCAAATGAAGGTATCAATACCAAATAGCAGCGTATAAACATCATCTGTCTTTGGAATAAAGATAAGACTCGTGACTATGGCCAACGACACAATCGATAATACCAGTGACATCAAACTCATAGGATTGAGTTCATGTTTGATGACATCGACTTTTTTAGACATTCAATTTTCCCTATTAGCTGCCGACATATAAGATGGTCGCAATATTCTAGCTTGTGAAAGTATAGTCACGGCATTTGAGTGAATACCCAGCGTGATTTCTTATTGTGAACAATATTATAACGCATCAGTAGCCGGGTTTCGCGAGCTTATTAAATAGGGAGATTAAGAATGGCAACGTTGGTTTTTAAGCCATGGGAAAAAGGGATCACTAATATCCGTTTAGTCCCTAAGTTAGTACTACTGATGGTATTCAGTACCGTCTTATTGATTGGTAAGCAATTGTGGGATGCCAATACGTTTTATCAAAGTGTGGTCAAGATCCAGCAAGAGCGCTCAAAAGAGGTCGCCAGTGCCAATGTTGCGTTATTAACATCGCTGCTTGCGCAGGGAGATAACGGAAAAAAACTGGCTGAAACCGCCATTCTCTCACAAGAAAATAGCTGGGGAGAAGGGGCTTACTTGTATTTGGTCGAGCGTGATACCGGTACGGTATTTGGTCACCCTACGGCTCGAGCTATAAATCAATTGAATAGCCAAATGGACCAAGGCGGATCGCTGTCTGGTTACTTATCACAGCTACAAGGCTCGGGTGATATTGTACTGAGTAAGGGGGAGCGATTTGAACATGCGGTCACTATGCCTAATCAGGATTGGGTTTTAGTCGCGTCGCAACCTTCTTCTGAAGCTGATCGCTACTACAGCGATTATTTACTTCAAGTGGCATGGCAAACCGGCCTGATGATTGTTTCCTTTATGGTCATTCTATTGGGTGGCTCTAGCATTATGCTTCGCCAAATCAACTACCTTGCAGAGAGCATTAAGCGTTTAGCTCAGCGTGATTTATCACAACCTATCATCATGGAATGTAAAGATGAATATGGTGATTTAGCGCGTGAACTTGAGCAAACGCGAGTACAACTGCGTGATGTGATCTGTAATCAACGCGAAGCATCTTCTGAGCTGTCAGGCTTGGCGGAAGTGATGTCGATCAGCATGGTGGAGACCAAAGAATCATCACAAGAAGAATTTGCGGAAATTGATCAACTGGCATCTGCCATGAGTGAGATGACTTCTACCGTTCAAACGGTGGCAGATAATGCACGCCAAGCCTCGAATGCGACGGAAGGTACCTCTGAACAAGCGGAGCAAGGCCAGCGCTTTGTTTCAGAAACTATCGGTACGATTAACCAATTATCACAAGATATCAGTCAATCCGCTGGTGCGGTGAATCAAGTTGAAAGCCGTGTTGAACAAATCAGTAGCGTGATCGTGACTATTCAAGGTATTTCTGAACAAACCAACTTGCTGGCATTGAACGCTGCGATTGAAGCGGCACGTGCCGGTGATGCGGGCCGTGGTTTTGCCGTGGTTGCCGATGAGGTACGTAACCTTGCACAGCGAACTCAAACGGCGACCGTTGAAATTCAAGATATGATCACTCAGCTGCAAAACAGTGCCCAACAGGCGGTTTCGCTGATGGAACAAAGTGTGGTTGAAGCTGCAGAAGGTGTTGAGTTGGTAACGAATGCTGGGGGTGAGTTGGATAAAATAGTCGAGCAAGTCACTAACATCAATGACATGAATTTCCATATTGCTTCAGCAGCCGAGCAGCAAAGTTCTGTCGCGGAAGAGATGAGCCAAAACCTGAGTAATGTGCGTGAATTGGTAGAAGCCTCGGTGTTGGTTGTGACTGAGTTGTCGGAAACCTCTGATATCATGCAAGAGCAAGCGACAGAATTAGAGAAAAAAATTCAGGCGTTCCATGTTTAACGCTCGCTCAAAAAACGGATAGAAACTCTGATTTAACGCCCGCTATTGCGGGCGTTTTGTTATCTTATTCTCAAACAAATAGCTGTGGTATTTTATATCAAGCTAACGAAGTAACTGAATCCTGCTTGGTATCGTTTTTCGCTGACATATGACGAGTAGCGATACCAAGAGGCTTCATCGAAATTTCACAAGGAACAGGGCGAGGACGAGTCATGAATCACAATGAGCTTTTGCAAACCGCATCAACCCAAGCGTGGGACAAACTCCACAATGCTCACCCTGATGCGCTAGCACAGTGGCCGGCGTCACGTAAAACGGAACTGATGCAAGCGCTTGGTTTTAGCGATTTTATCAGTACATCTATGGTGCGTGATGCCCGTCTGATACCTTGGCTTGCTGAGCACATTGATGATGAATCTCGTTGTGACAATTACCGTGACCAACTGGCTGAACAATTAAATCGTGTCAATGATGAAGCGGAACTCATGCGAGTACTTCGCGCTTTTCGTTGCCAAGAAATGGTGTGGATTGCTTGGCGCGACTTCATGGGAAAATCAACCCTGCCCGATAGCTTGAATCACTTGTCCATGCTGGCGGAAGCGTTAATCATGCAAGCTTACCATTGGCTGTATCAACAATGTTGCGCGGAATGGGGCACGCCAACCAACGCTGAAGGTGAAGCGCAGCCGATGTTGATACTGGGGATGGGGAAGCTGGGTGGTGGCGAACTGAACTTCTCATCTGATATCGATCTGATCTTTACGTATCCTGAAAACGGTGAAACACAGGGCGGGCGTCGCAGTATCGCCAATGCCCAATTTTTCACTCGCTTAGGCCAACGTTTAATAAAAGCGCTAGATCAACCCACTTTCGATGGCTTTTGCTATCGGGTCGACATGCGTTTACGGCCATTTGGTGACAGTGGTCCACTGGTCATGAGCTATGCAGCATTAGAAGATTACTACCAAGAACAAGGGCGTGATTGGGAACGCTACGCGATGATTAAAGCGCGGGTGATGGGGCGTGAAAGTTTTAGCCAGTATCAAGAATTGCGTCAGATGCTGCGCCCGTTTGTGTTCCGTCGTTATATTGATTTCAGTGCGATTCAAGCTTTGCGTCGAATGAAGTCGATGATCAGTAGTGAAGTGCGCCGTCGTGGCCTCAGTAACAATATCAAGCTCGGGGCTGGTGGGATCCGCGAAGTGGAGTTTATCGCTCAGTCTTTCCAGCTTATTCGTGGTGGACGTGAACCCAGTTTACGTGGCCGAGGTTTGCTCGAAACGCTGGAAGCCATTAAGCAGCAAGGCTTCTTACCGCCTGAGCAAGTTGATGATTTAGAACGCGGTTACTGTTTCTTACGCAAGCTTGAAAACCTACTGCAGGCAATAGACGACAAGCAAACCCAAACTTTGCCCGATAAGCCACTGGATCAAGTGCGCCTCGCGATTGCGATGGGGTTTGAGGGTTGGCAACAGTTATTAGCCAGCACTGAGCAGCACATGGCTGATGTTCACCATGTCTTTGACGCGATCGTAGGTAGCGATGAGGATGACAGTGACAGCGCTTGTGTTGCGGGCCCACAATATCAAGAACTGTGGGCGATGAGTAAAGATGAAGAGGTGTTACTGTCTATCTTTGCAGAACTTGATGTGCATGATCCTGCCCAACAAACCAGTACCTTGCTGGGGATGAAAGCCGAATTATCAAAACGCACCCTAGGGCCGCGAGGACGCGAAGTCTTAGCGACTCTAATGCCGTGCGTACTCAGCCGTATTGTTAATCGTCCCGATGCCGCGCAAGTCTTGGGGCGAGTAACCAAGCTGATTGTCCGCATCGCGACACGTACCACTTATCTTGAATTATTAAGTGAGCATCCCGCGGCGCTCGATCAACTGGTACGCTTATGTGCAGCCAGCCCTATGGTGGCGGAGCAATTAGCACAGTATCCGATTTTGTTAGATGAGCTGCTTGATCCGCAGCACTTATATAACCCAACGCCACTCCATCAGTATCGCGAAGAGTTGCGCGAGTACCTTGCCCGTATTCCAGAAGAGGATATGGAGCAACAGATGGAAGCGATCCGCCAGTTTAAGCAAGCCCAATTATTGCGGATTGCTGCGGCTGACATCGCAGGTGCATTGCCATTAATGAAAGTGAGTGATCACTTAACTTTCTTAGCGGAAGCGATTGTCGAAGCCGTCGTTAATCAAGCATGGCTGCAGATGGCCGAAAAATATGGAATCCCAAGCCACTTAGAAGGGCGCGATGGTAAAGGCTTTGGTGTTATTGGCTATGGCAAAGTGGGGGGCTGGGAAATCGGTTATGGATCGGATTTAGACTTAGTATTCCTGCACGATTGCCCTGCCAATGTGAACACCACGGGTAAGAAAGAGATCGATGGTCGTCAGTTTTACTTGCGACTAGCCCAGCGTATTGTGCATTTGTTCTCGACTCGAACCGCCTCAGGTGTGTTGTACGAAGTAGACATACGATTACGTCCATCGGGCGCATCCGGTTTGTTGGTGAGTACCTTAGAAGCATTTGATGAGTACCAGCAACAAGAAGCGTGGACATGGGAGCATCAAGCACTGGTAAGGGCCCGTTTAATTTACGGTGATGCACAGTTACAGCAAGGCTTTGCCTTAGTACGCCAACATACTTTGACGCAAGAGCGTGAAGAAGCAACATTACGGCAGAAGGTGATTGAAATGCGTCATAAGATGCGTGATCACCTAGGCAGTAAAAAAATCGGGTTGTTCGATCTGAAGCAAGATGAAGGTGGTATTACGGATATTGAATTTATTGCCCAATATTTAGTCTTACAACATGCTTATGATAATCCTGCGTTAGCGCGGTGGTCTGATAATGTACGTATATTTGATACGATGGCTGAACATGAACAAATGTCGCCAGAACAAGTGACGGCCATAAAATCAGCTTATTGTGCGATGCGTGATGCCATTCATCGTTTAAACTTATTGGGGCAATCCGCGTATGTTGATGAGCAGCAATTTAGTGCTGAAAGAGCGATAGTTCGCCAAGTATGGCAACAATACTTGGCGAACAGCGATGGATCGGATACGTTAGCCGAATAATTTAATGATCAGCAAGCACTGGGTGAGTGTTTGCTTTTTTTGCTTTGTGATACTATTTCGCAGTTTTCACTTTCCCGGAGATAAAAATGAAATTGACTCTTCCTGATTATGATCAAGCAGATGTGCTCGTTGTTGGTGATGTCATGCTAGATCGTTACTGGTATGGGCCTACAGGGCGTATTTCGCCAGAAGCGCCAGTACCAGTGGTAAAAGTCGATCAGATTGAAGAACGTCCAGGTGGCGCAGCTAACGTTGCTATGAATATTGCAGCACTGGGTGGTCACGCACGTTTAGTGGGTTTAACCGGGATCGATGAGCAAGCGAAAGCGCTAACTGAAAAGTTATCGTCACTCAAAGTACGTTGTGACTTTGTTTCGCTACCAGATTACCCAACCATCACCAAACTACGAGTGATGAGCCGTGGTCAACAGCTGATCCGTTTAGACTTCGAAGAAGGCTTCCATGATGTGGACCCTGATTTGATTATGCCACGCCTTGAACAATCACTGTCGCAAGTGAAAGCAGTGATTTTGTCTGATTATGCCAAAGGCGCCCTGGAGCATGTGCAAACCATGATCCAAATGGCACGTAAAGCGGGTGTACCTGTTCTTATCGATCCGAAAGGTGCTGATTTTGAACGTTACCGCGGTGCAACACTACTGACACCAAACTTATCTGAGTTTGAAACTGTTGTCGGTAAAGTAAATGGCGATGCCGATATTGTTGAGAAAGGCTTTGCCTTGATGGAGCAATTCGATTTTGAAGCGCTACTGGTAACGCGTAGCGAGCACGGTATGACCTTGCTACAGCGTGGCCAAGAGCCGCTGCATATGCCAACCCAAGCGCAAGAAGTTTATGATGTGACAGGTGCTGGTGATACCGTTATCTCGGTACTAGCGTCTTCGCTTGCCGCAGGGAAATCATTGTCTGATGCATGTAAGCTTGCTAACGCAGCGGCAGGTGTTGTGGTTGCTAAGCTAGGCACATCTACGTTGTCGACGATTGAGCTTACCGATGCAATCCATGGAAGCCAAGATAGTGGTTTTGGTGTGATTGCAGAAGATCAGCTAAAACAAGCGGTACTGACTGCACGTGCACGTGGCGAGAAAGTGGTAATGACCAATGGTTGTTTCGATATTCTTCATGCCGGCCATGTTGCTTACTTGAACGAAGCGGCAAAATTGGGCGATCGCCTAATTGTAGCGGTGAATTCAGACTCTTCCGTACAAGCGCTGAAAGGCCCAGGTCGTCCAGTCAACCCTGAAGATCGTCGTATGGCTGTACTGGCGGGTTTAGGTGCGGTTGATTGGGTGGTTCCTTTTACCGAAGAAACCCCACAGCGTTTAATCAGTGAAATCCTACCGACACGCTTAGTGAAAGGTGGCGATTACAAACCTGAAGAAATTGCGGGTGGTCAAGAAGTGATTGCGGCTGGTGGTGAAGTGCTAGTGCTGAACTTCGAAGATGGTTGTTCAACCACTGAAATTATTGAAGCGATCCGTGGTGGTCGAGGTTAATCGCCGCTGGCCTATTGAGATAGGCTGATTTGCGGGGAATAAAAAAGCGCCGATGGGCGCTTTTTTTGTATCTCGATATCGCAGCCAAAAAGTGGCGGCTATAAGCTCTGAATTACTTCTTTGCTTTGATCAAACCTGTGTTGATATCAGTCACGTCTTGCTCGTTAAGCGAACCGACAGCTTGTTTTAGCTGAAGTTGGCTTAGGATGTAATCGTAACGAGCGTTCGCTAGTTGGCGGTTCGCATCGTATAGACGACGTGTTGAATCAAGTACATCAACAATGGTACGGGTACCGACTTCAAAACCTGCTTCTGTTGCTTCCAGTGCAGATTGCGCTGAAATAACAGATTGTTGGTAAGCACGAAGTGCACCAATAGAGGCATTGATGTTGTTGTAGAATGCACGAACATCTTTAACAACAGTACGGTAAGAGCCTTCAAGTTGCTCACTTGCTGACACGTACGAGAATTGTGCTTGTTTCACATCAGAACTTGTTTTGCCACCGCTGTACACCGGTAGATCAAGGCGAATACCTGCCGTTAATTTACCGTTATCAGATGAAGACGAATCAAGCTCGTTGTAGTTGTAACCTGCATCAAAACCAAGCGTTGGTAGGTGACCAGATTCAGCTAATGAAATGCTATCACGTGCGATATCTTGTGAGATACGTGCAGTAAGTAGTGATAGGTTTTCTTTTTCAGCGTCTTGGATCAATTGCAGCACTTTAGATTGTGGACGGCTAGCTGAGAAGCGTGCAGTATCCAAAATGTTAAGGTTAGTGTGCTCTTGACCTGTGATTTCACGTAAACCTTCATAACTGTTGGTTAACGCGTTTTCTTTCAAGATCTCATCAGCAAGTACGGTATCGTACTGTGCTTGCGCATCATGTACATCAGTAATAGCTGAAAGGCCTACTTCAAAACGTTGTTTAGTTTGTTCCAATTGGCGGCCAACGGCAGCTTTTTCAGCACGAACAAATTCAAGATCGTCCATTGCTTTAAGCACATCAAAGTATGCTTGGCTAACACGTAGGATTAAACCTTGCTGTGTTGCGGCTAGCGATGCATCGCTTTGACGCGCACGCTTTTCAGCAATGTCTAGATTTACCCAGCTAGCTCGGTTGTAAATTGACTGACTAAGAGTCACACCAGCATTAAAGCCGTTGCTGTCCCTATCATTATCAGTTAGCTCAGTCGCATTGTAACCCGCATTCAAATTGATCTGTGGCAGTAAAGAACTACGCGATGAATTGATTGCTTCAAATGATGCGTCTTTATCCGCCGCTGCTTTTAATAGTTGCGGATCATTTTGTTTTGCTTGTTGGTAAATTTCAGCAAGGTCATCGGCCAATACAGAGTGGCTGATGCTACCTAGGGCTACGCTCATAAAGAGTGGGAGCAATTTTTTCATGGATGCCTTTCCTGGTCCTGACAGTCAAAATAGTGCAAGCGATCAGTGTAACGAAAGAATGCTGACAGTAAACTGATCAATTCGCTATTTTACTTAGAATCATTATTTTAGTGTGAAACTGCTGGTTTAAAGCTTGAATCACATCATTGATATTACTGTATAAGATTGTAAGCGATATAAAAATTTATACGACTTAAATAAAATCACAATAATTATCAAAAATGTTGAATAAAATCATTGCTGATATTCAACTTGAGTGGAAAAATAGTGCTAAAGGAGAACACAAGCATGAGCAAAGATCCCACAATAGTGTCAGCGCAGGTAGTGTATACCAAGGATGATGTCGAAATTTTGTCAACAAAGCCGCTTTATCAGGGCTTCTTCAAAATGGTGTCTTACACCTTCAAACATAAACTCTTTTCTGGCGGTTGGAGTGAAGAACTCAATCGTGAAATGTTTGAACGCGGTCATGCTGCGGTGCTATTACCGTATGATCCGAAACACGATCAGGTTGTGCTTGTCGAACAGTTTCGTATTGGTGCATTAGCCGCTGATTGTGAACCATGGCAACTTGAAATGGTTGCAGGCATGATTGAAGAAAACGAAATATCAGAAGACGTTGCCCGTCGTGAAGCCCACGAAGAAGCAGGCATCGAGGTACATGAGGTGGAGAAAATCACCCGCTATATTGCCAGTTCTGGTGGTTGTTCTGAAACTCTTGATGTCTTTGTTGGCCGCGTTGAAAGCCAGCTTGCATCGGGTATTCATGGTTTACCTGAAGAGGGTGAAGATATTCGAGTCCACGTTGTTTCGCGTGAGCAAGCCTATCAATGGGTAGAATCTGGTAAAATAGAAAATGCAGCTTCTATCATTGCGCTACAATGGTTGCAGCTGAATCATTTACGTCTCCAACAGCAATGGTGCAAGGATTAAGTTTGAAGAACCGTTATACCGTTGATCTCGCGGGTATCATGCGCTTGTATGAAACCAACTATGCGAAGCTGCTTCCATTACTACCAAAATCTGATGAGGTAGGGGACTGCTGTGTGTACCGCGTGTTTGGTCATGAATATTCGATAACCATTACTGAGTCAACGCGCTATACCACGGTGATTGAGCTGCTTCAACACGACGAAGCATCCCTTCCTGTTTATATGCATCCGCACCTAATTATTCGTTTATATCACGATGCGCGAGTCGCAGAAGTGTGTTCAGCGCAGCAGATTTCGCGCTTGAAGCCAAGGTATGATTACCCCAATATGCGAATGCATCAACAAGATGAAAAACATCAAGTTAACCGCTTTCTTGGGGATTGGTTAGCTTATTGCCTGAAAAACGGCATCAGCAAACGATCGGTTTGTTGATATTCTATTGGTTGCTACCATTAAAAAATTAGATTGGGACAATGAGTGGCAGCTCCTCTCGTGGTTACCCGTACATACATTGAGACATTACAGGATTTAAACGATTTTGCAGACGTATACGTTGCCTCAGCAAGGTCCAGATAAGGTTGTCTTGCTTCAAATTACTGATACGCATTTATTTAATGACATATCAGGAAGCTTATTAGGCATAGAAACAAAGAAAAGTTTTCATGCAGTGTTAGATGCTGTAGACGATGCTGCGCGTCCATTTGATGCGATTATAGCAACGGGAGATATCTCTCAAGATCACAGCGAAAACTCCTACCAACGCTTTGCTGACGGCATTAGCCGTTGGACACAACCTTGTTTTTGGCTTCCAGGTAATCATGATTACCAACCGACCATGCGCTCCGTGTTGCCTTCGCCGCAGATTAAACCTTGCGAGCAGGTACTTGCGGGCGAGTATTGGCAAGTCATCTTATTAGACAGCCAAGTCCCTGGCGTTCCACATGGTGCACTTAGTTCTGCGCAACTTGAAATGCTGGATAATGCATTGCGCATGCACCCTGAACGTCATGCATTGGTGTTACTTCATCACCATCCACTAGAGGTGGGTAGCAGTTGGTTAGATCAGCACCAATTGCATAACAACGAAGCACTTTGGTATGTGTTGGACCAGCATCCACAAGTTAAAGCGGTGCTGTGTGGACATATTCATCAAGAACTTGATCGTATGTACCGCAATGTACGTGTGCTCGCAACGCCTTCTACGTGTATTCAGTTCTTGCCTGACTCGAACGACTTTGCGTTAGACCAAGTGAACCCTGGGTGGCGTTATTTAGAGCTTTACGCTAACGGTGATATTCGTACAGAAGTGTCTCGTGTGCAGGGGCTGCAGTTTGCGCCACAATTCGACGAAGCAGGATACTAATGATGGAAACACCACCCAAAAAGCCGTTGTTGCTGTATATCCATGGCTTTAACAGTTCACCAAAATCGTTGAAAGCACAGCAAATGCTGGATTACTGCCGTCAGTATCGTCCTGATATTCGAGTAGAGATCCCTCAGGTGCCGTGTTACCCCGCGCAAGCCGCTGAGTTCATCGATAATACGGTGCAAGCGTTAGCGAAAGACTATCGCATTGGTTTGGTGGGTAGTTCATTGGGGGGGTATATTTCCACTTGGTTGAATGATCGTTACCAATACCCAGCGGTATTGGTGAACCCTGCGGTGACCCCGTATGATTTATTAGCTGACTTTTTAGGTGAGCAAGTGAACCCGTACACCGATGAGCGCTATTACTTAGAGCCTCATCATATGGATGAACTACGCTTGATAGACGTTGCGCGTGTAGTACAGCCACAACAATTGTGGTTGCTACAGCAAGAAGGCGATGAAGTTCTTGATTATCGCCAAGCCGTGACCAAATATGCCGACTGTAAACAAACGATTGAACCTGACGGAGATCATAGCTTCGTTGGATTTGAACGCTTTCCTGCCGACATCATTCAATTTCTTGGCCTTTGAGCCGATTATAACGACCTCAGCTTGACAACTGAGCTGGGGTTACTGACTATTGTTGCCAAAATTTTCTCGTAAACTTCCGTGATATGACAGATCAAAGCTATAACGCTGGAGCCATAGAGGTTCTAAATGGCCTTGAGCCAGTACGCCGCCGTCCCGGCATGTACACTGATACGGTACGCCCTAACCATCTTGGTCAAGAGGTTATCGATAACAGTGTCGATGAAGCATTAGCCGGCCATGCCCGCAAAGTTGAAGTCATTCTCCATGCGGACCAATCCTTAGAAGTTACCGATGATGGGCGTGGTATGCCTGTCGATATTCACCCTGAAGAAGGGGTGTCAGGGGTTGAGTTAATCCTCTGTAAGCTCCATGCCGGTGGTAAATTCTCTGGCAAGAACTATCAGTTCTCAGGTGGTTTGCACGGGGTAGGTATCTCGGTAGTAAACGCCTTATCGAAGCGCGTGGAAGTCACGGTTAAACGTGATGGTCAGGTGTATCAAATTGCCTTTGAAAATGGTGATAAAGTTTCAGAGCTGGAAGTCATTGGTACTTGTGGCCGCCGCGCAAAAGGGACAAGTGTCCACTTTTGGCCTGATGGCAGCTACTTTGATAGCCCTAAATTCTCAGCCACTCGCTTAAAAAGCAATTTAAAAGCCAAGGCCGTTTTGTGCCCAGGGCTGGAGATTGTTTTCACCGATAAAAATACCGACGAGACCATTCGTTGGTGTTACGAAGATGGCCTAAAAGATTACTTAGCAGAAGGTGTAAAAGGTTACACTTTATTGCCAGAAGAACCGTTTACTGGTGTGTTCAGTGCACAAACAGAAGCGGCGGATTGGGCACTGCTATGGCTACCTGAAGGTGGCGAACTGATCACCGAAAGTTACGTCAACTTGATCCCAACGGCGCAAGGCGGTACGCACGTAAATGGTTTACGCCAAGGCTTGCTTGATGCCATGCGTGAGTTCTGTGAATTCCGTAACTTGCTACCGCGTGGTGTAAAGCTGACTGCCGATGATATTTGGGAACGTTGTGCTTACGTACTGTCGGTAAAAATGCAAGACCCACAGTTTGCCGGTCAAACCAAAGAACGCTTGTCGTCACGCCAATGTGCCGCGTTTGTATCGGGTGTGGTCAAAGATGCCTTTAGCCTTTGGTTGAACGAGTGTCCGCAAATTGCAGAACAGTTAGCGGAAGTGTGTATTGCTAATGCTCACCGCCGCATGCGTGCCAGCAAGAAAGTGGTCCGTAAAAAAATCGCATCAGGTCCTGCCTTGCCGGGTAAGCTTGCCGATTGTTCGCAGCAAGATTTAAACCGCACCGAACTTTTCTTAGTGGAAGGTGACTCGGCGGGCGGTTCTGCGAAACAAGCCCGTGACCGTATGTTCCAAGCGATCATGCCGCTGCGTGGTAAAATTCTGAATACTTGGGAAGTCTCTGCTGACCAAGTCTTGGCATCGCAAGAAGTACACGACATTTCCGTCGCACTGGGTATCGACCCAGATAGCGATGATTTGAGTGGCTTACGCTACGGTAAGATCTGCGTCCTTGCCGATGCGGATTCCGATGGTCTTCACATTGCGACCTTGTTGTGTGCCTTATTCATGAAGCACTTTGAAGCATTGGTTCGTGCTGGCCATGTATTCATCGCTATGCCGCCACTGTACCGTATCGATTTAGGCAAGGAAGTGTATTACGCCCTTGATGAAGGCGAGAAGAACGGCATCCTAGAGCGTCTGAGCGGTAAGCGCGGTAAGGTCAACGTCCAGCGATTTAAAGGTCTGGGTGAAATGAACCCATTACAGCTGCGTGAAACCACCATGGATCCAAATACTCGTCGCTTGGTGCAATTAACCATTGATGATGATACCCAAACCAATGAAATGATGGACATGCTGCTGGGCAAAAAGCGTGCAGAAGACCGTCGTCACTGGTTGCAAGACAAAGGCGATATGGCTGAAGTGTAACGGATAGCGTTGCTTTCAGATGGGGTTACCCACAATAACGATTTATGGAGGCTGGTGGCATTGTGCTTACTGGCCTTCAAAGTAAGATTTAAACGGATTACCGACGATGACTGATGTCTCAATGGATGGCGTTGAACAGCTTCCACTTAGGAAGTTTACTGAAGACGCTTACCTTAATTACTCCATGTACGTAATCATGGATCGTGCTTTACCTTTCATTGGTGATGGCCTTAAACCCGTACAGCGCCGTATTATTTATGCGATGTCTGAACTTGGTTTGTCTGCTACCGCTAAATACAAAAAATCGGCACGTACTGTCGGTGATGTATTAGGTAAATACCACCCACATGGTGACTCGGCATGTTACGAGGCGATGGTATTGATGGCGCAGCCATTTTCATACCGTTACCCGCTGGTTGACGGCCAAGGTAACTGGGGTGCGCCGGATGATCCGAAATCTTTCGCTGCAATGCGTTATACCGAATCACGCCTTTCTCGTTTTTCTGAAGTACTACTGGCTGAATTAGGCCAAGGTACAGCCGATTGGGTGCCGAACTTTGATGGCACCATGAACGAGCCTAAAATGTTGCCAGCACGCCTACCTCACATCTTACTGAATGGTGTGACAGGTATTGCCGTGGGCATGGCGACCGATATTCCACCGCATAATGCCCGCGAAGTGGCAAATGCTGTGGTGCATTTGATTGATAATCCAAAAGCGGAACTTGATGCGTTAATGGGGTTTGTGAAAGGCCCTGATTACCCAACAGAAGCGGAAATTATTACTCCTCAGAGCGATCTGGAAAAGGTGTACCGCACTGGCCGTGGTAGCATCAAGATGCGTGCGGTATGGCATAAAGAAAACAGTGACATAGTGATCACCGCATTGCCACATCAAACATCTGGCGCAAAACTGCTAGAGCAGATTGCAAACCAGATGCGAGCCAAGAAACTCCCTATGGTTGAAGACTTACGCGATGAGTCTGACCATGAAAACCCAACGCGTATCGTGATTGTCCCACGCTCTAACCGCATCGATTGTGATCAGTTGATGAATCACTTATTTGCCTCGACCGATCTTGAGAAAAGCTTCCGTGTGAACTTGAACATGCTGGGTCTTGATGGTCGTCCACGCGTGAAAGGGTTGGTGACGATTCTGGGTGAGTGGCTGGAGTTCCGTCGCTCGACAGTCCGCCGTCGTTTACAGTACCGTCTAGATAAGGTACTCGCTCGCCTACATATTCTGGAAGGCTTATTAGCCGCTTACCTTAATATTGACGAAGTGATTGAGATTATCCGTACCGAAGATAATCCCAAAGCGGAATTTATGTCGCGCTTTGATTTGTCAGCAATCCAAGCGGATGCGATTTTAGAAATTAAACTGCGTCAATTGGCGAAGTTAGAAGAAATCAAAATTCGAGCGGAGCAAGACGAATTAGCGACAGAGCGTGATTACTTAGAAAAACTACTAGGTTCAGAGCGCCGTTTAAACACCCTGATTAAAAAAGAAATTATTGCCGATGCAGAGCATTATGGTGATGATCGTCGCTCGCCATTGGTTGAGCGTGAAGAAGCAAAAGCACTGACTGAACGTGATTTGATCCCAAGTGAAATCATCACAGTAGTGCTGTCTGAAAAAGGTTGGATCCGTCACGCGAAAGGCCACGATGTTGACCCATCAACATTAAGCTATAAATCGGGTGATAATTACCTCGCACATACACGTGGTAAGAGTAACCAGCCAGCGATCTTTATGGGGACTGACGGTCGAAGCTACGCACTGGAATCACATTCATTGCCATCGGCACGTAGTCAAGGTGAGCCGATCACCGGACGTTTGAACCTGACTGCGGGTAGCCATGTGCGCCAAGTCTTGATGTCGGAAGATGATCAGATGTGGCTGATGAGTTCAGATGCAGGCTACGGCTTTATCTGTAAAGGCAGCGACATGGTATCGAAGAACCGTAATGGTAAAGCGCTACTGACTGTGCCTGAGAATTCACTGGTGTTACCGCCGCAGCCCGTCACAGATCTTGATAGCGACGATGTATTGGTGATTACCAATGAAGGGCGCATGTTGATGTTCCCAGTGAAAGATTTACCACAGCTTAGCAAGGGTAAAGGTAATAAGATCATCAACATTCCAGCTGCGCGTTCGAAAGCACGTGAGGAAATGGTGGCACACATGATTATCTTACCAGCTAATAGCCATATTACGTTGCATGCAGGTAAGCGTAAGCTTGGCTTGAAGCCCGCGGATCTAGATAACTTCCGTGGTGAACGTGGTCGTCGTGGTGCGATGCTACCGCGTGGTTTACAGCGTGTGACTGAGATGGAAATCTCTGCGCCAGAAACCAATAATAACGACGAGTAATCGTGTCTACGATGTAATATCGATACGCGTTTTGCAATGACAATAAAGCCCTCAGTGATGAGGGCTTTGTTTTTTCTGATTGGTGCTGAAAAGGGGTGTAATTTCCTGTTGCCTAAGTATACTAGCGAACGCTTGTACGCTGAGGAGATATCAATGATATTGTTGTTCCGCATGATCGCCATGGCACTTTTTGCCGTATTCATGTTTGTATTTGGCTGTGGCTACTGCCTATTAAGCCCTCGTAATCCAACACACGTATATACCTGTGGCCGCCAATTTAGCAAAATGGCACGTATCTTAGGGATTAAACTTGAGATCCGTTATGCCGACGGTGCTCAAAATGTAGGATCCAGCGTATATATTGCTAACCACCAAAATAACTATGATCTTTTTACCGTGTCTGGCGCGATTATGCCGCGCACTGTGACTGTGGGTAAAAAGAGCTTAGTGTGGATGCCATTGTTTGGTCAGCTTTACTGGATCACCGGTAATATTCTGATTGATCGCGCAAACCGCAGCAAGGCGGTGGGCACCATTGGTCAGATCGTTGAAAAGATCAAACAGCGAAATGTTTCAATTTGGATGTTCCCAGAAGGAACTCGCTCTCGTGGCCGTGGTTTGCTGCCATTTAAAACCGGTGCTTTTCATGCCGCGATAGGTGCGAATGTGCCTGTTGTGCCCGTTGTGTGTAGTTCGACGGAAAGCATTAAGTTGAATCGTTGGAATAACGGTGTTGTGATTGTTGAAGTCATGCCTCCTATTTCCACTGACGGTTTGTCGAAAGAAGATGTACGTGATCTCTCTGAGACCAGCCGTAATCAAATGAAAGATAAAATTGAACAGTTGGATGCAGAGATCGCACAACGTTCAGCGTAATTTTCCGTACATACAAACAACTAAAAGGATGAGCTTTCGGCTTGTCCTTTTTATTTTGTCTTAAAATAAGAAAGAAACGTAAAGATTTGCTAAGGCTATAGAATGAAGAAAGAGCTAGTGGTACTTGTAACGCCTGAAGGTAAACCAATAGGGCTGCAAGAGAAAATGCAGGCCCACTATGATGGCCAATTACATCTAGCTTTCTCTGTTCTGTTGTATCGTGATGGTGAGCAAGGGCGAGAATATCTACTGCACCAGCGAGCTATGGGGAAGTATCATAGCGGAGGGCTATGGACTAATACCTGTTGTTCTCACCCACGCCAAAATGAGTCCTTCATTGATGCGGGTCTTCGCCGTCTTGGGGAAGAGATGGGAGTGGTAGGGTCGATCCCATTGCAAGATGTGGCGACGTTTTTATACCGTGCCGAGCTTGATAATGGATTGGTCGAGCATGAATTGGATCATGTCTTGATTGCGAAGTGTGGCCAAATCCAACTTGATCCCAGTGAGGATGAAGTCATGGCATATCGCTGGTGGCCTGAGTCGGATGTGATTGCGGCATTAGATAATACGCCTTCGATCTTCACTGCATGGTTTCCGCAAGTATGGCAATTAACCTTAGCGCATGCCGCTTAGTGGTGCTGAAGGTACCGTTATTCAGATGACCCGTCCTGATATGGGTTGACACTTGATTGACTAAAACGCTCGATGTATTTCATCGGGCGTTTTGTATTTTAGAGCTGTGTGAGGCCTATATTCATTATAGATTTTTACTGATTCGGCGACCATTTTCTTTGCTTCATCTAAATCATTCGGCTTATTCAACAGATACTCCATCTTCAGTATTCCGTTGATCCTCTCTGCCAACGCATTCTGATAACAGTCATAGCCATCAGTCATTGAGCAAGATACATCATACTGTCGATGCAACTCTTGGTATTCAACAGAGCAGTACTGAACACCTCGATCTGAGTGATGAACAAGCTCACCTGTATTCTTCCGCTCTTTCAACGCGTTTAAAAAGGCCTGCTTGACCGTGCGAGCTTTCATATCATCACCTATGTGATAGCCCACGATTTTTCTTGAGTAAGCGTCCGTCACTAAACTGAGATAAGTACTACCACGTCGCGTTGCTAGATAAGTAATATCGGCAACCCATAATTGCTCTGGTCTTTCCGGTATTAAGCCTTCTTTGATTCGATTTGGATGGCAGTAAAAGCGATGATTACTGTTTGTGGTTCGATGATAAGCCCTTCGATTTTGCACTAATAATCGATTCATTCTCAACAGAGAGAATAAGCGGTCTCGCCCGATTTCAATATCGTTCTGAGCAAGTAAATACTTGATCTTACGAGTCCCTATACGAGGGTGCATCATCCTTTGATCCTTCACGAAACCGAGTACTGATTCATCTTTCTTTGTTTGATGAATTTCTGCAACACAGCGCTTGTAGAAGGCTTGTCGTGTAATACCTATGAAGTGACAAGCTTTAGTGACGGTCAACTTTCTGACCGTTTTTTCCTTAATAACTCGGCCTTGCGCTTCTTTGAGATTCGGACACCGAAATCTCGATCCATGACTTTTACTACCGCTTCAAAGAACTCAGCTTTGAGCTGAGTCTCTTCCAATTGCTGCTCGAGTTCTTTGATTCGTTGCTCTGGGGTTTGAGTTGAGGAAGGGTTTGACATAGTCGCTCCTAACGCTCTCGATTGTTCTATTCCTTTAGACCAATCTAGTTGACCATGTTTGCGAAGCCAAACTAAAACGGTAGAGCGACCTTGGATCCCATAACGCTCTTGAGCTTGCTTATAAGTCATTTCGCCTTTTTCAACTTGGCTTACGACTGCCAATTTAAAGGCAAGAGAATAATCTCGTTGAGTACGTCTACTTGTTGTTTTCATGACACTCTCCAATTTCATGTTGGAAATGTGTCAACCATATTTAGGACGGTACAAGAACAATAAAAAAAGCTGCCATTGGCAGCTTTTTTATTGAATGCTTAAGTCGAAATTATTTACGAACCGCAATTGCTTCAATTTCGATTTTCACATCTTTTGGTAGACGTGCAACTTCTACACAAGAACGTGCAGGGTATGGTGCATTGTGCTCATCAAAGAACGCACCGTACACTTCATTTACTGCTGCAAAGTCATTGAGGTCTTTTACAAAGACTGTCATTTTTACAATGTCAGCGACTTTCAGGCCTGATGATTCAACGACTGCTTTGACGTTGTCTAGTGACTGGCGCGCTTGCTCTGCAATGCCATCAGCCACTTCGCCTGTTTCTGGGTTTACTGGAATTTGGCCAGAGGTTAGCACCATGTTACCTAGGTCAACACCTTGTACGTAAGGGCCAATTGCTGCTGGTGCTTGTTCGGTATGTAGAACTTGAGTCATTGAAAATCCTTAAATATATATCAAAGTAATACCAAGCGAAATGTCATTGCAGCAGAGCTGGCGTGTGACCGACTTGGTATTGAGCAGTTGAGAGTCTAGAGGCTAGCAACTCTCACTGCTTAAGGTCAAAGATTTTCAATCGAGAAAGAGAATTTAAACAGGAATACCTAAACGTGTTTTAACGACTTTCTCACATTCATCTATGCGGTTGATATCTTTTGGCGCCACCATCACGGTATCGTTGCCCCCCACAGTGCCAAGAATTTCAGCATGCGGTTGAACATCAATTAAACGTGCGACTAACTGCGCGCCACCTGGGTGTGTTTTTACGACCACGACCAGTTGGTTATGGGTGATAAATTCAATCTGTGATGCGATTGAAGATCCCACTTGAACGGGTTCGTTTTCAACAGTTAAGCAATAGACTTTCTTGCCGTAGGCATTCGGTACTTTTGCTACACCCATGCGAGAAAGCAGGCGTGAAACGGTTGATTGGCTGACATCGGTATAACCCATGTCGATTAAACTTTGGCGAATATCATCTTGGGTAGAAAAGCTTTGCTGTTGCAGTAGACGCTTACATGCTGTGATGATGTCTTCGTCAGATGCACTCAACTCTAGCGCGCCGTGTAATTCGTATCCATTCACGGGCAACTCCTTATTATTTTAGTAGGTACAAAGATCGTATCTTGTAGCTATTCAGCGCAGAGCGTTATTCTGTTGGTGTAGCAAGTTCAACAGCATTAGCGAGCTGAATCGTTACTTTTATTTGTTATGAGGTTTTGTGTGCGAGATTATTCAAGCCTTGCATAATCTTGCATACGAATCATACCAGTTAGATAACATCGTTTGTTTGACGCTAGTCACCAAAATAATGAACTGGTTGCATTACCAATATGAAGGTCGATACCCTATTTCATTTATGAGATTGCTGTTTTTCTCTTGTTGTGTTTTTGTTTGTCTTTTCTGTGCTTTATCTCCTTGTTTTTGTTGTGAATTAATGGTTGCTTCTTGCGTGTCTCTAAACGGTGTTTTTGGGGGAGATAATGGTTTGATTGACGACGATGTTAATGATGACGATAAAGGATGTTGTACGACGGCGTAGTGATTGAAAATAGAGATGGTCGCGCTGGTGTTTTCTTCACGGTTATTCGTTTGGCCTATCACACGCTGACGTGTTGTTTGTGGCTGAGAGCTTAGCTGAAATGATGAGGCATTTTGCGGTGAGGCTGGTTGTGATTGGACACCTAGTCGGTAATGAGGGGTGTTAATGTTCTCGATGTAAGGGGCGACCCGGATGTTGGCTAATTCGGAGCTGGCATATGAGGTGCTGATCCCTAATTGGGTTAACCAATCAAAGATTAACGTGGCAGGAACAAATTGGGTATACCGTTCTGCTTGTCGTAAATTTTGAATATCTTCTGGGTTATCGAGTATCGCGACAGTGATCCCAACGATTTGTCCTTGCGCATTAAAGACCGGGCCACCGCTCATACCTGACATACTGGGCGCATCGCTCAGGGAGTATAGGCATTTACTATTGGTATCCAGTACGTCTTGTAAGTATTTCCCTTCGCCTTTTATTGTTGTGCCAAGCAGCGAGTGCCCCTGATGGCTGACAGCTTGATCTGGGTAGATCAAGCCCCATTGTGGAATCGATTCTTGAGGGGTACGAGAACGCACCAAAGATAAGTCACAATAGGGGTGATGAATAACATCGAGATCCCATGACAACTGCGCGACATGCCTCGCAGTAATATGATATTGCTCGTTAATGGGGACGGAAGAGCCGAATCCCCCAAGTAGCATGGGGACACCAATAACGACCATATGGTTGGCCTCATGCGAGGCGGTATGTTCAATCTTGCCATTGCTCGCAATACACTGAGTCAATGAGAGTGTGATGAGTGTACCAAGGGCTATCCTGGCAATATGCCTGATTGTTGGTGATGTAAATTGTGCCATTGCTGTCTGCCTATTAATAATTATTATGGGCAGCCGGTGTATCAACGCTTATTAATACTTAGGCGTTGTGGTTCAAATAATCACAGGCTGCTTTTAACAAGCTAGCTATAGGCGTAAAGGGACAGTGCGGTAGAAATGAGAATAAAAAAGCCTGCTCAGAAGTGAGCAGGCTTTCTTAGTATTTAAGCAGTAAAGCCCAGAGTTAATACAAGGCTTAGTGTTGCAAAAATGTCTTAGCGACGTTCAGTCATGATTTCACGTGAGAATACTTTCTCACAGTATTTACACTTGAGCTGAATGTCTTCTTTTTTGGTTATCACCTTGAAGCTACTGTCTACGGGTTCACCGTGGCTAATACAGTTGCTGTTTGGGCATTCAAAAATGCCATTGATTTGTTCTGGTAGCGTTAGGTGCAGCTTCTTCGCCACTTCGTAGTTTTCGATTTGGTTAACGGTCGCTTTAGGAGCGTACATCGCAAGCTGGTTAGCTTGGTCTTCACTGATGAAGACGTTTTCGATTTTAATCAAATCTTTTGCACCCTGCGCTGAAGACGGCAGATTTAAACCAATGGTAACGCGTTGGTTTGTTTTGTGCATTTTGAACAGTTTTAGTACTTTAATGCCAACATTCGCAGGGATGTGGTCGATAACAGTACCGTTCTTGATTGCTTCAACTTGTAGTTGAGTTTCTTTAGTCATGACTGCGCTCTCCTGCTTAAAGTTGTTCGTTTAGTACAAGTGCCAGTAAGGCTTCACGGGCGTACACACCGTTTTCTGCTTGCTGGAAGTAATAAGCGTGTTTGGTTTTATCAACATCAACCGTGATTTCATCCACACGTGGTAGTGGGTGCAGCACTTTCAGGTTGTCGCGCGCTTCTTTCAGCATTTCTGCCGTTAGGATGTACGCAGCTTTCATGTGTGCGTATTCAGATTCGTCGAAACGCTCTTTTTGAACGCGGGTCATGTACAACACATCAAGTTCAGGTATTACTTCTTCCATGGTGGCGTGCAGGCTGTAGTTGATACCGGCTTCATCTAATTCTTCACAGATGTAATCTGGCATCGCTAGAATTTCTGGCGCGACGAAGAAGAAGTTGATGTTATCGAACTTCGATAACGCCTGTGTTAACGAGTGCACTGTACGGCCGTATTTTAAATCACCGACGAAGGCGACGTTAAGGTTATCTAGGCGGCCTTGTGTTTCAAAGACAGAGAACAGGTCTAGTAGGGTTTGTGTTGGGTGTTGGTTTGCACCGTCACCACCATTAACGACTGGAACACCGTTAGAGAATTCAGAGGCTAGGCGTGCAGCCCCTTCTTGTGGGTGACGCATAACAAATGCATCAACGTATGAAGAAATAACCTGTACTGAGTCAGCCAGTGTCTCACCTTTTTTCGCTAGCGATGTGTTGCCACCGTTATCGAAGCCGATGACTGTACCACCAAGGCGTTGTACTGCGGTTTCAAATGATAAGCGAGTACGCGTAGAAGGCTCGAAGAAGCAGCTTGCGACTACTTTATTTTTCAGTAGCTCTGGATTTGGCTCTGCCTTCAATTTACCTGCGGTTTCAACAATCAGTTCTAGTTCACTGCGGTTTAATTCCGGTATGGAAATGATGTGCTTTTGGAACAGCGAATTCGCCATGGCTCTCTTCCCTTCTGTTGATTCAATATACGAACGAAACACTGTCTGCTCTCTTTCTTAGTAAAAAACAGACAAAAAAAAGCCCCCTTAAAAAAGGAGGCTCTTTTTATAAAAAACAGAAAAAATAAAAAACGCAACGAACGCCATTTTTCGGCGCATCTTAAGCAAGCTTTGCTGAAGGATCGTTGTCATTTCTCTTCTCTGTTTAGACAAATTGCGAAGGATTATACGCCCATTTTTTGGGAGCGCAAGCGTTTGCGTAAACTATTCATTTAATGGGAGATTATGCATGTTTCGGTGCATATTTTTCATCAGGGTGAGGTGGGGCAACTGGCTGAAATTTTGGGTTTTTTGCAGCTTGATATTCAGAAGGGTTATGCAATTCTAGTGTAGCATAAATGCAAATGCCAACCCGAAGGTTGGCATTAATTATAAGAGCTTTGTCATTCCGTTGGGAATGAAATAAAACTCAAGAGAGTCGATTACTGACCTAGTGTTGCAACCATGATAGCTTTGATGGTGTGCATACGGTTTTCAGCTTCGTCGAATACGATAGAGTGCTTAGACTCAACCACTTCGTCAGTTACTTCTACGCCGTCTTTTAGCATAGGGTATTCTTGAGCAAGTTCTTTACCAACTACAGTGTCTTCACCGTGGAATGCTGGTAGGCAGTGCATGAATTTAACATGTGGGTTGCCAGTTGCTTTTAGCATATCCATGTTTACTTGGTAAGGCATCATTAGGTCGATACGTGCAGCCCAAGCTTCTTTCGCTTCACCCATAGATACCCATACGTCAGTGTATAGGAAGTCACAACCTTTAACGCCTTCTTGCACGTCTTCAGTCATTGTGATTTTAGCGCCAGTTTCTTCAGCGATTTCACGACATTGAGCAACTAGTGCTTCTTCAGGCCAGAATGCTTTAGGAGCAACTAGACGGATGTCCATACCCATTTTAGCAGCACCAACCATTAGAGAGTTACCCATGTTGTTGCGTGCATCACCTAGGTAAGCGAATGTCATTTCGTGTAGTTGCTTACCACGACCATGCTCTTGCATAGTTAGGAAGTCAGCTAGGATTTGAGTTGGGTGGAATTCGTCAGTTAGACCATTCCATACTGGAACACCAGCGTAAGCGCCTAGGTCTTCAACGATTTCTTGACCGAAGCCACGGTATTCAATGCCATCGTACATACGGCCAAGAACACGTGCTGTATCTTTCATTGATTCTTTGTAACCGATTTGAGAACCAGAAGGGCCTAAGTAAGTTACGTTAGCGCCTTGGTCGTAAGCAGCAACTTCAAATGCACAGCGAGTACGAGTTGACGCTTTTTCAAAGATAAGCGCAATGTTTTTACCCGTTAGGCGAGGCTGCTCGTAACCGTTGTACTTCGCTTTTTTCAACTCAGCTGCTAGTTCTAGCATGTGTTGAATTTCACGTGGAGTGAAGTCTAGTAATTTTAGGAAGTTACGGTTGCGAAGATTAAAAGCCATGATGATTTCCTTTTAAGAATCGGTATCTCTCTGCCAACAGCGACCTGATAATTACAGAGTACGCTGTTGGTAAGTAGTATCTATTGTTTATCGTATTATTGCGTTCTTGTGAATAACTATTTTGTTATTCTGAAATAATATTCGTACCAGCTTCACCTTTCAGGATGCGTAGGCCGTCTTCTAGAGCGCCGATACCTACTAACTTGCCACCTTGATTGATGAATTCACATGACGCTTCAATTTTTGGCCCCATAGAGCCAGCATCAAATTCGTAATTCGCTAATTCTGCAGGAGTAGTGCTGCTCAATGCTTTTTGCGTTGGCTTGCCCCAATCCAAGAATACTGCTTGTGCATCTGTCAGAATCAACAGTGCATCTGCTTCTAGTTGTTTTGCTAGGAAGGCTGCTGACATGTCTTTGTCGATAACAGCTTCTACGCCAACTAATTTACCGTCGACTTTCTTCACTGGGATACCGCCACCGCCAGTACAGATTACAAGGTGACCTTGTTTAATCAGTGCTGTGATTGCATCGTCTTCTACGATACCGGTTGGTTGTGGGCTTGGTACTACGCGACGGAAGTATTCGCCGTCAGGTTTTACAGTCCAGTGGTATTTTTCTGCTAGTTCACGCGCTTCGGCTTCTTGGTATACAGGGCCGATAGGTTTTGTTGGGTCGATAAATGCTGGATCCGCTGGATCAACAGTCATTTGCGTCAACATGCATGAAACGTGTTGTTCTGGTAATAGGTTTTTCAGCTCTTGCATCAGCATGTAGCCGATCATGCCTTGTGTTTCTGAACCTAGTACGTCTAGTGGGTATGGATTTACTGCTTTGTATTCCAAACCTTGAAGTGCTAGTAGGCCAACTTGTGGACCGTTACCGTGTACTAACACTACGTTGTATTCTTCTGCGATAGCCGCGATAGTTTGTGCAGCTTTTGCGATATTGATTCGTTGGGTTGAAGCCTCTAATGGCTCACCGCGACGAAGTAGTGCGTTACCACCCAATGCAACAACAACTGTTTGCTTAGTCATGGGATTATTCTCTCTTGGTTTTAGTGTGGTTAGCCGATTCAATTTAATCGGCTAACCGTCTTAGCATTGTCTAGTGAAAGACGATTGCTTAGATGCCGTCACGTTCGATTGGGCAGCTCATGCAGCGAGCGCCACCGCGACCACGGCCAAGTTCGTCACCTGGGATAGGTAGAACTGTGATGCCAGCTTTGTCGTATTTTTCGTTAGTGTAAGTGTTACGTTCGTAACCAATTACAACACCTGGTTTAACAGTTAATACGTTGTTCGCATCATTCCACTGCTCACGTTCTGCTTCGAAGCTATCACCACCAGTAGTGATTAGGTTTAGTTTGTCTACGCCTAGTGCTTTCTCGATAGCAGTTACGAAGTAACCTTCTTCTTTAACCTTAACAGCGCCAGACTCGTCACCTGTTAGGCTCCAGCATTGAACGTCTTTACGTACAACTTCTGGGTATACAGAGAATGTATCTTCACGCATGTGAGTCATTACTGTATCTAGGTGCATGCAAGAGCGGTGCTTAGGTAGTTGCATTGCGATAACTTGTTTCGCTTCGCCGTGTTTGAATAGGCTAGAAGCAAGTTGCTCAACACCTTGAGCTGTTGTACGCTCAGACATACCGATAAGTACAGCGCCTTTACCAATTACTAGTACGTCGCCGCCTTCGATTGTTGAGTTGTCGTAGATTTTCTCTTCATCGCCAAAGTATTTAATGAAGTCTTGGCCAGCGAAGGTTGGGTGCCAACGGTAGATTGCACGAACGTGGTTTGTTTCACGTTGACGAGCAGCTTTTGCCATTGGGTTGATTGAAACGCCGCCGTATACCCAGCAAGATGTGTCGCGAGTAAATAGGTGGTTTGGTAGTGGTTCAATGATGAAGTCAGTAGGCTCGTGCATACCTTGCATCATTGAAGAAGATTGAATTGGTAACTCAGCGTAGCTTAGGCCACCTAGAAGAATTGAAGATAATTCTGCGTTAGGAAGGTCAGCTAGGAAGCAGCGAACGTCATTTGCGAATGCTGAACCTAAACGGTAGTCAGAGATTTGCGTGTTAAGAAGCCATTCTTTCGCTTCTGGCACTGCTAGCGTATCAGCTAGTAGGTCACCAAGTAGCATTACTTCAACGCCTTGGTCACGTAGTGTTTTAGCAAATACGTCGTGTTCTTTGCCAGCGCGCTCAACCGCTAATACATCATCAAATAGTAGATCGTGACAGTTTGATGGAGTTAGGTGAGTCAGCGCACGTTCTGGACGGTGAATTAGAACGCGGCGCAGTTGACCTATTTCAGAACCTACGTAGAACTTACTCATGATCGTATCTCTCTATTTAATTTGCCAACTAAATCCGGTTGGCTTTATTTGTTTTATGGCTGGGAAAGTAATGTTTATTTATTTC
Organism: Photobacterium sanguinicancri; assembly: GCF_024346675.1. Taxonomy (NCBI): domain Bacteria; kingdom Pseudomonadati; phylum Pseudomonadota; class Gammaproteobacteria; order Vibrionales; family Vibrionaceae; genus Photobacterium; species Photobacterium sanguinicancri. The sequence continues at coordinate 3,197,007 of NZ_AP024850.1, read as the reverse complement.
CCTGCTCTCCTTTGTTGTGAATCATTCTACTCTTAACGGGGTATTAGTCTTAGAGGTTTGTCACACTTTATATATTAACAAAATAACTTATCTCGCTATTTTATTAACATTTTCAATGCATTTGTCATTAGTTTTCAAGGCTGGGAATTTATGTTGGTTAAGTGGGTTTATGCACAAGCCTAAGTTTTTAAGTCTCTGTTTTAAAGTGTTTTGTTGTTTTTGTGAGAGACTTTATGCAAATTTTATGTGGGGTGTTTTTTGTATTAAATACAATCTTATGCACATAAAGTGGCTGTCTATCTAAAAAAAGTGACTTTGTTAAAGTGTTGGTAACAAAACTTTTTCTTTTAATTTGATCTTATGCTGTTTTTGTAATTTTAAAACATATCAAAAAAGAGGTTTTTTTTGATGGTTTAAATATCTTGCGTTTAATATTTGAAATTAGGGTCGTCATTATTTTTAAATATTATTGTCATGTTTATGTAAGAAAATATTAATAACGATTAAGTGCCAAATTGTCATAAGAAATATGTGGTTATTTGAGGTTTTTAATTGTTTAGTCAAAGCTGGCTTCTATTTCTATCTTGTTCACTGGAGAGTCTCATGATTTAAGTGAATAAAGTTTTTAATAAATGGAATGAACCAGGCGTGTAGATCCCTTCACTTAGCCCCGCTACTGCACGGCCTGTTATTGCATGTAACCCCCGCGTCACTCATCTGACCTCTTTACTTTGGTTGAGTTAGGTTGCCTGAGGCATCAGTGAATATGAGAAAGAGAAAGGAGTATGACTAGGAGAGTCTAAAACCTACGACAGCATGGCATGATTTAGCAACGCTATATTTTGCATGTGCTTGTCTTGCTTGATACTGCGGTAAGAATGGTTAGGTTTTTACGTATGTTCTGAAGTCACGCTGGTTTACTCTCTCAATAGAGATTGGGAGTTGCGGGCTATCATACGGTTGTATAAATGAAAAAAAACCGCCCGAAGGCGGTTTTTAGGGGATGAAGATAAAGCAGTATTGATTAAAGGATTGCGCCTACACTTAGCATAACCATGATAAGTACAGTTAGCATGCCTAGTAGTGGTGCTACCCATTTTACCCAGCGAACGTAAGGAACGCGTGCGATAGCTAGACCACCCATAACAACCGCAGATGTTGGGGTCATTAGGTTTACAATACCTGATGCTGATTGGTAAGCCGTTACTACTAGGTCACGACTAACGCCTGCGAAGTCAGCAAGTGGCGCCATGATAGGCATGGTTAGAACAGCAAGACCAGATGAAGAAGGTACTAAGAATGATAGTACGATTTCTAGCCAGTACATTACGTTGATGAACACGATAGAAGACAGACCTGTTACTGTGCTTTCAGCTGCGAACAGGATTGTATCTGTGATCATACCGCGGTCCATGATTACCACGATACCACGTGCGATACCGATGATAAGTGCAACACCCAGTAGGTCACGAGCACCGTCGATAAAGCTTGAAGTGAATTCTTCTTCGCTCATGCGAGCAATTAGACCGATGATGATTGTTGACGCTAGGAACATGCCTGAAATTTCAGCCATCCACCAACCAGCAACAGATACACCGTAAATCATCACACCGAATGATGCAGCGAAGATAGCAAGAATGATTTTACGTGATGTTGTGAACTCTAACATTTCACCAGACTGGTTGCCTAGGAAGTGTGCTTTGTTCTCTTCGTACTTGTCGTAAACGATAGATTTAGTTTTGTCAGCACGAACCATTTTTGCATAACGCATTACGTAGCCAACACAAATTACCCAACCGATAGCCAGCATAGCAACACGAAGCATGATGCCGTCTGTGAATGGGATACCCGCGGCGTTTGCTGCGATTACTGTTGCGAATGGGTTAATAGTAGAGCCAAGCGTACCGATACCAGCACCCAGTAGTACTGTTGCTGCTGCAACAACTGGGTCAAAGCGTGCCGCCATCATGACTGGAACAAGTAAGGTGTAGAAAGGTAATGATTCTTCCGCCATACCGTAGATAGTACCGCCTGCAGCAAACAATGCCATCAGGATAGGTATCATCATTTCTTCTCGCCCTTGTAAGCGAGCAGTTACGCGTTCGATACCTGCATCGATAGCACCTGTTTTAGTCACAAGACCAAGGAAGCCACCGATAACAAGAATGAATAATGAAACATCGATTGCAGCAGCTTCGTAAGTGTTGTGGTCGTAGAAGCCATCAATCGGAGCGATAAGAACATCAATCACGCCTTGAGGGTTGTTTTCTACTGCATGGTAGGTGCCGGTTACTGGCACTTCCTTGCCAAGATCTTCATTCATTACGCGATCATACTGACCCGCTGGAACAATCCAGGTTAGCAGTGCGACAAACGCAATGAGGCCGAACAGAATGGTGTAAGCAGAAGGGAATTTAAAGTTGGCAAAGAAGCCGCCTTTCTCTTCTTGTTGTACCGTTTGAGTCGTCATTTTTATCTCCTTGCACCCATATTGTGGTGGTGTATGGGTGTGATCCAGCACGCCGAACATCGAAGTAGGCGCAAAAGGGCTCCCTGAACAGTCGCGTTCAGTAAAACGTATTATTGGAAATTAATTCGGTGTATGAGCTATTTGCTCATAACCATATTTGCTTGAGTTACTTATTCGGTAACATCGAAGCGAATGGGTGATCGGCTATTGAAGTTATGACATGGTGCGCGAACGCTCTGTCACCCCTTTATCGTTAGCCAATACCTCGAAAGGCAACGGCACACTATGATCAGAGTGGGTGAATGGAGCGAGTGCGCCTCGAGAACGGCGGAGTCGGTTGCGTCGGCAGACATGGCGAACTCCTGTATCGATAGTGAACTTACTCATGATCGTATCTCTCTTTATTTTAGTGCCCGGTTGGTCGTTGCCACCGAGTCATATCTCTTTGGACGGGGTGATTGTAATCTGCTACTAAGTAGGTAACTTTGCAGCCGTTCACACTTTTTCAGAAGGCTGTTTTGGCGTAAATAACCACACAGTTTGTGTGTTAGGGTATTTTTCGTTAATTAATGGATGAATATGTTTTTTGTCTCAGCTTAAAAGTTGGGTGAATATTCACCAGAATGTTAATTTTCAGCCTGAAAATCGCATAATTACGATAATTTATGCCTGCGTTTTATAACATCTTCGTTTTCTTATGCGTTTTTTCTTCTGAATTACGCATTTATGGCATGACGTGTTTTTGCATAAGCTGAAACTTTATTCACTCGTAAAAATGGGACTAAAGCAGCTTAGTGCATTAAGAAATCGACAATTTCTTTGATCAAAATCAATTTTACCTTCCCGTAACATTAACAGGATGGTAATTCGTTTAAATCCATGCGATATTTGCCAGCAAATTTATTCCATAGTTGGAGTTACCCCATGTCTTATGCAGAACTGATTGAAGAGCAGAAGGAAGAGACTCGCGAAATTATTGCCGCTATCTTAGAAGATGGCAGCGAGCCTGAAGCGCTTTACACGATTGAGCACCACTTCTCAGCGGATACCTTTGAAGAACTTGAAGCAGCAGCTGTTGAGGCATTCAAGATGGGCTATGAGGTGATGGAAGCAGAAGAGCTTGAACTGGCGCCTGAAGATGGTGGCGGTAAAGTTGTTTGTTTTGATGCCGTAATGGAATCTGCACTTAAAGTAGAACTTATTGATGAGCAAGCGGACAAAATGATCCAGCTTGCTGAAAAGCACAACATCGATTACGACGGCTGGGGTACATACTTCGAGTCGGGTGAAGATGAAGACGAAGACGGTGAAGAAGACGACGAGTAATCGCGTTTCACAGTTTTACGTATCAAAAGTCGGCTTATATAGCCGACTTTTTTGTCTCTGCAATATGGTGGGATATGTTTTCCATTGCCTCCCTGGACTAAAATGTTTTTAGCATTCGTACTTCACACGCATCATGACCTGTGTCTCCTAATGCATGCGGTACAGTCACAAATCCTAATGACTGGTACAAAGCAACCGCTTCTTTGAGGTTTCCTGTAGTTTCTAAGTAGCAGCCGCTATAGCCTTGCTTGCGGGCAAAATTCAATGCCTTTACTGCCAACATTCGTGCTAATCCTTTACCGCGAAGTTGTGGCAGAAAGTACATTTTTTGCAATTCACACAGATTATCCGATCCCGCTAACGATGCGACGCCGCCTCCACCTAAAATTCGATGATCTTTTTCTATCACCCAGTAGTGGTTTTTCTTATCTGCATAAACTTGATACATGGAGTCTAATGTAGGGTCTGCAACGCCATACCCTTTGTCTGCGGTTAAGCCATATTCAGAGGATACGCGTCGAATAACGGCGGCGACAGAAGGGTTATCTTCGGGCGTGATGGTACGTAAAGTGAAGCCCTGTTGATTTTCTGCGGCACTGATTGAGCGGCAATAACGGTATAAACTACTTTCTAGCTGATTAACTTCATCGCACTCCATTTGATCCAAAATATTTTGCATATGTTGGTTTAATTGTTGGTGAAGTGCGGTGAGTGTTTGCTGGCCTGTTGGCGTTAACTGCGAGAGTTGGCTACGTTTATCGTCTGGGTTAACTGTTGTTTGTACTAGCCCTTGGTTCAGTAAAATGGCAAGTGTACGGCTAGCATTTGATTTATCGATATTTAACTTTTGAGCCATCTGATTGACGGTGCAAGGGGATTGTTCTAACTCGATGAGTGCATGGGCTTGAGCTGGGGTCAGTTTGAATGATCCGCAATAGCAGTCAAGCATACCTAGTTGACGAACAAGTTGGCGTGATAACAAACGAAGTTGCTGTGGCTGCATATTTTTCTCGTTATGGTTATGGTTGCGGTTTGCAACTAAATTTAGTTGCTATTCGCAATTAAATCAATGTTTTTTATTGCTAAGGACAGGGTTCATATAGCGATCTTGCTCTCAATATCGAACCAAAGCAGTAAATTACTTCCCCTTGATGCCACTCATATGCATCTTGTTTGTTCTGGTTGTGCGAAAATGCCAAATTACTGATAGCACTTGTGATGACAAACGCTTCATTTTTTGATTAGTAGTTGAATAATATGGATATAAAAATGGAAAATCAGATTAAGTTTCATGGGCGAGGCGGAGAGTTTTTCGGCATCTGGATTGTGAACTTATTACTGAGTATCGTCACGTTAGGGGTTTATTCTGCATGGGCAAAAGTACGGACTAAAAAGTACTTTTACGGTAATACGGAATTTGGCGGTGATCGCTTTGATTACCATGGTGCACCGATACAAATATTAAAAGGGCGCATTATCGCGATGGCATGTGTGCTGGTTTGGTTTATATCAAGCAGTATATTTCCACTCGTATCTGCTTTGCTCTTCCTTATTTTTTCTGCATTAACGCCATGGTTGATCCGCAATAACACCCGCTTTGATGCACGTGTTACGAGTTATCGTAATGTCCGATTTGATTTTACTGGGACAGTAAAAAGCGCATACAGTGTTTTTCTGTTGTGGCCGTTTCTTTGTTACCTCTTGCTTGCTTGTTGTTTTGTCTTTGCTTCATCGGTGGGTTATACCTCTCTGACCGCAGGAATGATTGGCGGGCTTATGACTGCTGTACTTGGTTTTATTCTTTTTTCATGGGTATCAGCACAAATAGCGACATATTTTATTAATGGTTACCGCTATGGCTCTTACTTGTTCAGTGCAGAGCTTTCGACTAAGCAATATATGGTCACCTATTTGCTTGGCGGTCTACTGGGAATGACACTGGCAATCGTATTATTGATAGTTGCTGTTTTTGTTGGTGGCTCGTCATATTACGAGTTAATAAATTTATCACAAATAAGCGTTGTCGATGGCGGTGTTGACTTCGTATTGGTTATGCTAACTGGCTACGGGGGCATGATCCTTATTGCACTGGTGGTGAATGGTTTTATTAAGGCGCGTATTCGTAATTACCTGTTTGGTCAAATCAAAATTAATGATGAAACTGACTACAGTTTTGCTTCCGCTATGACGACAGTAGGCTTAGTGTCTTTGATGGTCACTAACTTTGCGATCTTGGTTGTAACGCTTGGCTTTGCACACCCTTGGGTTAAGGTCAGAAGCAGCCGTTATGTGGCTTCTGTAACGACGGTGAAAGGTGATCTTAATACACTGATGGTTGACGGCGACGAGTTTGACACCTCTTCCGCTGTGGCCGATGAAGTCGCTGAAGCCTTTGATTTAAATATAGGTATAGGATGATTATCAAAGGATTTTGTCATCCACCGCGTAGCGCAGACAAACTTGCTGCGAGTGTGATGTTACTGTCTGAAGGGCGTTTACAACTAAGCACGGCCCAAGGCCATCAAGTGTTGTTGTTGGAGACGGTGAATATCAATGAGCCGCTAGGGCGACTGCCAATTCGGCTTTCTTTTCCTGATGGTTCACAGTTTATACCTGATGACTCCCTGCTGCTTGAAGGGGTGTTGAAAGCAAGAGAGCGGACTTGGCTTCATAGGGTTGAACGTAATTTACCCGCGATCGTGAGTAGCCTCGTATTGATGGGATTACTATTTGCGTTGTTTTTTACTCACGGTATTCCTTGGTTAACTAGCGGTATAGTTAAAGCTTTACCGCAACAAGTACCTGTGCTGGTTGGCCAGCATGTCATGCAGACATTGGATGATAATGTATTAACGCCTAGTGAATTGAGCGTGGCACAGCAAGCGCAGATTAAGCAACGCTTTCAAACTATGGTGGCACAGTTACCCCCTATGCCAGTTAAACCACAGTTACATTTTCGTCGTTGGCATGCAAGGCCTAATGCGTTAGCCTTGAGTGATGGTTCAATTGTTGTATTTGATGCCTTGGTTTCACTTGCTCAGACGCCGGAACAATTGGACAGTATATTGTTGCATGAGTTAGGTCATATACAGCATCAACATGTTATGAAATCGATTGTAAGATCGGCACTTTTTTCAGCTTCTGTAGCGGCATTAACGGGTGAGAGCACTGGCTTAATCGATACATTCAGTGGCGCGGGTGTGTTTTTTGTGACGCAGGGGTATTCACGAAAAGCGGAACTTGAGGCTGATGAGTTCGCGGTTAAGTCGATGTTAGATTTATATGGAACCACAGATCCTATGCAGCAGATGTTACAGCTCTTCATTACGCCTAATGGTGTTGCCAATGAGTTACCTGAATGGATGAATACACATCCGGCATTAGAAACTCGAATACAGAGACTTGGCGAGTGATAGAGGCGTTAAAGGAGTCTGTTTAGGCGGGGGAGTTTAAACAAAAAGGGAAATGCTAAATTGCGTTGCCCTTTTTTTGTGCGCTTAAACTGCGTAAATTTAATGGTATTAATGCTGGCAAGCCATTGCATCAAATAGGCTAACAGAAGCTTGTTGATGTTCTTTCTTCTGCCAAACACGCTCGTGAAAGTAGTAAGCAAGGGTATTAATGGCTGGCTCAATCATAGCCATTACACTGCCAATTAGAATATCCCCAGTAAGCAGGTACACAACAGTAAAGGCGACGGTAAAGTGAACAACAGCAAAGCTGATTGTTTTACTAACGGGGGCACTGTAATGCGATTTTTTGAGTGCTTTTGTTTGCCATGCTTTTTCATGAAAGTAAAACGCCACCGTATTAACCATAGGCTCGATCATCGCAATCAAGCTACCGATCAAAATGTCACCAGTTAGTAGGTAAGCAACACTGAAAGCAACAGTAAAGTGAATAACGGCAAAACTAATGGTCTTTTTCATGGTGGTGTCCTCGTTCTTTATGCCGCTATTATTACCTTTATTTTTTGATAGTTAAAAGTGACTGTAATTATTATATTGATAGGTAAAAGCTATTGATTTTCTTGGCGGTAAAAAAAAGCCCGACGATAATTCGTCGGGCTTTTCGTTCTTTATTACAGTAACTGTAAGGCTTACAGTGCTGCGATTGTCACTTTTTGCGCTTCTAGTTTAGCTAATGTTTCTTTATAGCCATCTAACTTTTCACGCTCTTTCGCGATAACCACTTCCGGTGCTTTAGCAACGAACCCTTCGTTACCTAGCTTACCTTCGATGCGTTTAATTTCACCTTGGATTTTAGCGACTTCTTTGTCTAAACGTGCAAGCTCGGCATCTTTGTCGATAAGACCTGCCATTGGGATCATTAGCTCAGATTTACCAACTAGTGATGTTGCACACGCTGGGGTTTCTTCGCCATCCGCCAATACTTTAATGCTGTCTAGTTTCGCTAGAGAAGTTAGAACAATCTCATTTGCTTTGATACGTGCAGCGTCTTTTTCGTCAGCTACTTTAATCATCACATCTAAGCCTTTGCTTGGTGCGATATCGTATTCAGCACGTAAGTTACGGATGCTAGTTATGAACGCTTTAACCCATTCAAGATCAGCGACTACGTCAGCGTTGAAGTTGTCTTCATTAAACTGAGGAAGTGCTTGAGTCATGATGGTCTCGCCTTCAACGCCGTCTACTAGCGGCTTAACGCTCTGCCAGATAGATTCAGTGATGTAAGGAAGAACAGGGTGAGCAAGACGCAGAGTCTTCTCTAGAACCGTGATCAGCGTATAACGAGTCGCTTGCTGTTGCGCTTCAGAACCTTTCCACAGAACTGGTTTAGTTAGTTCTAGGTACCAGTCACAGAATTGGTTCCAGATGAATTCATAAAGCGTGTTTGCCGCCATGTCTAGACGGTAGTTGTCTAGGTGAGCATTAAACTCTTTCGCAGCAACTTCAAACTGAGATTCAATCCACTTGTCAGCAAGAGAGAATTCCATGTTTGCACGGTCTTCAACAGATAAAGACATGCCACAATCGTGCTCTTCTGTGTTCATCAGCACGTAACGGCTTGCGTTCCATAGCTTGTTACAGAAGTTACGGTAACCTTCAAGACGCTTCATGTCCCAGTTGATGTCACGGCCAGTTGAAGCCATAGCAGCTAGAGTGAAACGTAGTGCATCTGTGCCGTATGGTTCGATACCATCTTCAAATGTCTTACGTGTCGCTTTTTCGATCTTCTTCGCTAGTTGAGGCTGCATCATGTTGCCACAACGCTTTTCTACTAGCTCTTCAAGACCAATACCGTCGATCATATCGATTGGGTCAAGTACGTTACCTTTCGATTTCGACATCTTGTCGCCGTTTTCATCACGGATAAGACCCGTCATGTAAACGGTTTTAAAAGGTACTTGTGGCTTGCCGTCTTCGTCTTTCACGAAGTGCATGGTCATCATGATCATACGAGCAACCCAGAAGAAGATAATATCAAAACCTGATACTAGTACTTCTGATGGGTGGAATGTTTTAAGTGCTTCTGTGTCTTCAGGCCAGCCTTGTGTGCCGAACGTCCAAAGTGCAGAAGAGAACCAGGTATCAAGCACGTCGTTGTCTTGGTTAAGCACAACAACAGGTGCTAGGTTATTTTTCTCACGTACTTCTTCTTCGCTGCGACCAACGTAGACTTTGCCTTCGTTATCGTACCAAGCTGGGATGCGGTGGCCCCACCAAAGTTGACGAGAAATACACCAGTCTTGTACGTCGCGCATCCACGCGAAGTACATGTTTTCGTATTGCTTAGGTACGAACTGGATTTGACCATCTTCAACGGCTTTCACTGCTGGTTCAGCAAGAGGTGCTGTACGCACGTACCATTGGTCAGTCAGCATTGGTTCGATAACCACACCACCACGGTCGCCGTAAGGTACGGTTAGGTCGTGATCTTTGATTTCTTCAAGAAGACCAAGCTCTTCAAACTCAGCAACAATCGCTTTACGTGCAGCAAAGCGCTCCATACCTTGGTATTTAGCTGGCAGTTCTGTTGAGTAAACATCGCTTTCTTCGCCGTTAGTGGTGAATACTTCAGCAGCATCACGAATATCAGCGTTGAACGTTAGGATGTTGATCATTGGTAGGCTGTGACGCTTGCCTACTTCGTAATCGTTAAAGTCATGAGCTGGCGTGATTTTCACACAACCCGTGCCTTTTTCCATGTCTGCGTGCTCATCGCCAACAATAGCAATGCGACGACCAACGATAGGAAGTAGGATTTCTTTACCGATCAGATCTTGGTAACGAGGATCTTCTGGGTTTACCGCAACACCTGTATCGCCCAGCATGGTTTCTGGACGTGTTGTTGCAACAACGATGTAATCTTTGCCATCGGCTGTTTTAACACCATCCGCTAATGGGTAACGGAAGTGCCACATGAAGCCTTTTTTGTCTTTGTTTTCAACTTCAAGATCAGAAATTGCAGTGTGCAATTTAGGATCCCAGTTTACAAGACGTTTACCACGGTAGATAAGATCTTCTTCGTATAGGCGAACGAAGACTTCTTGAGTGGCTGCAGATAGACCGTCATCCATCGTGAATCGCTCACGATCCCAATCGACAGATGCACCTAGGCGACGAAGTTGTTTCGTGATTGTGCCGCCTGATTCTGCTTTCCAATCCCAAATTTTGTCGATGAAAGCTTCACGGCCGTAGTCGTGTTTTGTTTTACCTTCTTCAGCTGCAATTTTGCGCTCGACAACCATTTGAGTTGCAATGCCAGCGTGGTCAGTACCCACTTGCCAAAGGGTGTTTTTGCCCTTCATACGCTGTGCACGGATAAGAGTATCCATGATGGTATCTTGGAAGGCGTGGCCCATGTGCAAGCTACCAGTGACGTTTGGCGGCGGGATCATGATGCTGTAAGCTTCTTTTGATGTATCACCGTGAGGCTTAAAGTAACCAGCCTCTTCCCAGCGCTGATATAGCGCCTGTTCAATTGATTGTGGGTTGTATGTCTTTTCCATAGCGCTCTTAGAAGGATCTATATGGGAATTAGGGCGTCTCAGGGGCAGCGGTTGTTTGCAATTGAATGCCATTTAGCCGATAAGCTTTATAACGTTCACGTGCTAGCTGCTTGAGCTTTTCGTCGCAAGGCACAAAGTCTATCACTTGTGCGAAGGTAACCGCAAAATTTGGTGCGTCTGGGCTTAAATTAATCAAGACACCTCGGCGGCCTGTATGACGAAGACCTTGCCAGCCAATCTCAACTGGAGCGCCACCACGGGTGCCTTCACCAATTAAGTTGTGGGGCACGAAATTATCGGGCTCCTGCTGCCAAAGGTATTCATCTATCTGTTCTGCTTGGTCTTTACTCTCGGCAAGAATATAGACTTTTTGACCTTGCTGATAACTCCATGCAGCTTGATGACAGGCAAAGTGCAACTGATAGTCGCTATCAGCAGCTACATGGGTGTCTTCAAGTATATAAAATGTTGCATGAGTCATCGTGTTTACTCGTTAAAAGAAAAGGGCCCTTAGGGCCCTTTTTCTATGATTCGTCTTATTCGACGTTCTCTAGGCCAGCTCGGTTGAGTAAGAATTGGACTAGTAATGGGACGGGACGACCCGTAGCGCCTTTGGCTTTACCGCCAACCCAAGCTGTACCTGCAATATCAAGGTGCGCCCAGTTGTACTTCTTCGTGAAGCGCGACAGGAAACAGCCTGCGGTGATAGTGCCAGCACCTGGTGAACCAAGGTTTGCCATATCAGCAAATGGGCTCGCTAGTTGCTCTTGGTACTCATCAGCCATAGGTAGACGCCAAGCGCGGTCACCTGCTTGCTCTGATGCATTGATCAGTTCGTGGGCTAATGGGTTGTGGTTAGCAACTAGGCCACTAATGTGGTGACCAAGGGCGACAACACATGCGCCAGTTAATGTTGCAACATCAACAACGCATTCAGGCTCAAAGCGCTCAACATAAGTGAGTGCATCACAAAGCACTAAACGGCCTTCAGCATCGGTGTTAAGTACTTCAACTGTTTGACCTGACATAGTCGTCAGAATGTCACCTGGGCGGTAAGCATTACCACCTGGCATGTTTTCACAGCCAGCAAGAATACCAACAACATTGATTGGAAGGTTTAGCTTCGCCAATGATTTCATTGCACCGAATACGGTCGCAGCACCACACATGTCGTACTTCATTTCATCCATCTGTGCGCCAGGCTTGATGGAGATACCGCCTGAATCGAATGTTAGACCTTTACCTACAAGTACAATCGGCTTCGCGGTTGAGTCTGGATTACCTTTGTATTCAATAACCGACATCATGGCTTCGTTCTTAGAGCCACGACCAACAGCTAGGTAAGATGTCATGCCTAACTCTTTCATTTCCTGCTCACCAATGATTTTGGTGTTCACGGTGTCGAAATCGTCAGCCAGACGGCGTGCTTGAGAAGCAAGGTAAGCTGGGTTTGCCACGTTTGGTGGCATGTTACCTAAATCTTTACCCGCTTTTACACCCGATGCAACAGCAAGGCCGTGTGAAATTGCACGCTCGCCAAGAGAGAGTTCACGGCGTGTTGGCACGTTGAAAACAAGTTTGCGTAGTGGACGACGCGTTTCAGGCTTATTGCTCTTGAATTGGTCGAAGGTGTATAGGCTGTCTTTGGTTGTTTCTACCGCTTGACGAACTTTCCAGTAAGTGTCGCGGCCTTTAACGTGAAGCTCTGTTAAGAAACATACCGCTTCCATTGAACCGGTTTCGTTCAATGTACTGATCGTTTTTTTGATGATTTGCTTGTATTGGCGCTCATCGAGTTCGCGCTCTTTACCACAGCCGACAAGTAGTACACGCTCAGACAGTACGTTCGGTACATGGTGAAGCAGTAGCATTTGGCCTGGCTTACCTTCTAGATCACCACGACGAAGTAGGGAACTAATATAGCCATCGCTAATCTTATCTAGTTGTTCAGCAATTGGAGAAAGTCGACGTGGTTCAAATACACCCACGACAATACAGGCACTGCGCTGTTTCTCGGGGCTGCCACTTTTAACACTGAACTCCATGCGTACTCCTACATCCTATATAAAGACAATTAGGGCTAAATGTTGGATAATGCCGTACTGACTTGCTGGATCGCTGTAACAGTATAGGATCTAAAGTGCAGGCTAACATTTAGCTGAAAGATAAAAAAATAACTGGTTTACCGAGAAACTATAGTTATTCCAGCAAAAAAACAAGTTTTCTATGGGTATATAAAGCGTGATTATTGTTCGGTATTTGACACGTGAGACATTAAAGAGCCAATTTGCGATTCTTTTTGTGCTTTTTTTAATATTTCTGAGTCAAAAGTTTATTCGTATTTTAGCCTCCGCATCGGAAGGCTCGCTGCCTGGTGATCTAATATTGACCATTATGGGGCTTTACTTCCCATACATGGCGCTAATGATGTTACCGCTGAGTTTATTTGTCGGGATCTTACTGACATTCGGCCGATTGTATGCCGAAAGTGAGATTACTGTGATGAATGCTACGGGGATTGGCAATAAATTTCTGATCCAAGCAGCTTTACTATTGGCGCTTATTTCTGGCTCATTTGCTGCTTTCAATTCCTTGTGGTTAACGCCATGGGCGGCAGAGCAAGAAACAAAAGTGATGGAGCAAGCGGAAGCTGATTCAGGGCTTAACCTGCTAGTAAAAGGCCAATTCCAAGGCTCGCCAGATGGTCGAGGCGTGGTTTTTGTTGATGACATAACAGAAAGTGGCAAGAAGCTGCACCGGGTGTTTGTGGCTCAGCCATTTTCAACCGATACACTACGCCCAAGTATTACGTTCTCAGATCGTGGTTATGTTAGTGAGTTGCCTGATGGGCGCCAAGTGCTCGATCTTAAAGACGGGACTCGCTACGAAGGTTTGCCGACCCGATTAGATTACACCATTACGGATTTTGAGGACTATCAAGCATTAATTGGTCAGCGGGCTGTGCGAGAAAAAAACCGAGATTGGGAAGCGGTACCCACAGTTGAGTTGCTTAGTCATAGCAATTTATCCGCGGTTGCTGAATTCCAATGGCGGGTGTCGATGTTCTTATGTATTCCACTATTGATTATGGTGGTGGTACCGCTGTCAGCCGTTAACCCTCGCCAAGGGCGCTTTGCTAAGTTATTCCCCGCTATCATGATTTATCTCGCGTACTTCCTTGCAATGAGTGCAGCAAAGTCTGCCTTAGAAGATGGTACTTTGCCGACGTATATTGGTTTATGGTCGGTAAATGTGGTGACCTTAGTGATCGCCGTGGTGCTCAACATGTGGGATACCATGCCTATTCGTGTATTAAAAGATAAGTTCCGGAGACGTGGTAATGTTTAAGATCCTTGACTGGTACATCGGCCGTACCATCATTGCGACGACTTCGTTGACGCTGGCAACTTTGGTGGGGCTATCGGCAATCATCAAGTACGTTGAGCAGTTAAGAAAAGTCGGCGAAGGAACTTATGATTTATGGAAAGCATTAGCATTTGTTGGCTTAAGTTTGCCACGTGATATTGAAATGTTTTTCCCTATGGCAGTGTTGCTGGGAGCATTGATTGGCTTGGGAATGCTGGCATCAAGCTCTGAGCTGGTGGTTATGCAAGCGGCTGGTTTTTCAAAATTAGATATTGGATTATCCGTTTTGAAAACCGCAGTGCCTTTGATGTTGATTATCATGGCGTTAGGGCAATGGGGGTCACCGCAAGCGCAGAAAATGGCGCGTGAACTCCGTACGATTTGGACGTCTGGCGGCAGCATGTTGTCGGTGCAAAGCGGAGTCTGGGCAAAAGATAACAATGATTTTATTTACATTGGTCGCGTTAAAGAGAAGCAGGGCTTAGAAAGCGTTAACATTTGGGAATTTGACGATAATGATAAACTTCAAAAATCTATTTATGCCAGCTCTGCGCAATACTTGACTGATGAAGGCTGGCAGTTACGCGATGTAACTGAGACAACCTTTAGCGAAGATCGTCAAATAAATACACATGCTGACACTCAGATTTGGGATACTGTCTTGTCACCCGATAAATTAGCCGTTGTGACAGTAAAACCGGAAGAGCTGGCTTTGTCTGGGGTATATGATTATGTCTCTTACTTGAGAGAGTCGAAGCAAGATGCCTCGCGGTATGAGTTGGCGTTTTGGCGTAAAGCCTTACAACCGGTAACTATCGCAGTAATGATGCTACTTGCGCTGTCATTTGTCTTTGGTCCATTACGTTCAGTTACGATGGGAGTAAGGGTCTTATCCGGCGTTATTTTTGGTTTTGCTTTCTATATTTCAAACGAAGTATTTGGGCCTATGAGCCTAGTGTATAGCTTACCGCCGATCATTGGTGCGATAGGGCCTAGTGTCGTGTTCTTACTGATCACTATCTACTTACTGCGGCGTAAATTGTAGTTAGTTAGCAGCGTAAAACTTGTAACGTGATGATTAAAAAGGAGCCTAGTGCTCCTTTTTTGTATCAAATGAAACAGGATCAACGGACCTTGGGTGTGATGATCATTTCACACTCAGCCATAATATCTTGAAATGATTGCTTCTTTTTACTAAACAGAGCAATAAAATTACCCAAGCCAAAGGCAGACGTTGCCATCCGAATGAAAGCTTGTGTTAGGCGAATATTAGATCCATCGCTATTTTGTAAGCGCAGTTTCCATGCACGCATTCCTAAGGTTTGTCCTGCTTTACACCAAAAGAAAGCATAGAAAGCAATAACGACAGCCGCTAAGTAACCTGAATACAGCATGCCTGCGACTGGGTGCTTCCCAAGATAAGCACTCGCATCTTCATACCCACTAATATCTAATATGCCAAGTTGCAGTAAACCTGCAATGAGAGCCATCGCAATACCGCCAGCGAGCATCAGCACAGCGGCAACGATCAATACGTCATAAAACCACGCACCTAATCGTCGAAGTAGAGTGGCGTACTCTTTAGAAGGTTGTACATTTTGCTGCTTTTTTTTCATGATAACTCCGATAATTCCATCTACTAGTTCACCGCGTGATGCTTCAATTGTGGTGACGTCACACTCTTTGAGGGCAGTCTATCAACTATTTGTTTTTTCTGAAATAGACAAGGATTGTTGCTTTTAATAAAAGTTTGCGTGTAACTGACTGATATTATGCAGGTAAAATATTAACTACGGAAGGCTAAACCATCTAAGAAGACGTTTCACATCATCAGGTTTTATCCTGACAGATATTGTTGTTTATTTGTTTTTTTAAATTAAATAAATGATGAATAATATCCATATGTAAAATTTTGCATTATTAAATAATTGAAATTCGATCTCTCTCACCATTAACGCAACCGGTTGCGCTTTTAAGTTTGTTTTTCATTGTATACAATTTACACATCATTGAAATAGCGTGAATAACATAAGCAAGGAGCATGAAATGAAAAAGATTTTATTATGTTGTAGTGCCGGGATGTCGACCAGTATGCTGGTAAAGAAAATGCAGCAGACAGCAGAGAGGCAAGGTATCACTTGCTTGATTGAAGCACATGCTGTGACTAACTTTAATGAATTAATACAAGAGTTTGACGTTTGCCTTCTTGGCCCGCAAGTTCGATTTCAACAAGAAGAACTTCAGAAGATAGCAGATAGCTACAATAAGACAGTCGCGCCAATTCCCCCTCAAATGTATGGAATGATGAAAGGTGATGAGACGTTAGCATTGGCGCTATCTTTGTTGCCTGCAACAGCTTAATTCAATTTATAGCCGCTAAATTAACTTAGCGGTTTATTTTAAATATATTTACTCTGCATTTATTTATGTGGGGTGGGATGTTTCATATTCAAAAAAGGATTCATGTTATGAAGCTCTATGATTCAATAATTAAAATTGTTGAAGGGAAGATAGCGCCAATTGCAGTGACGGTGGGTAACCAAAAACATATACGTGCCATGCGTGATGGTTTTATTGTTGCTATGCCATTTATTATTGTTGGTAGTTTCATGCTGGTATTTGCGTTTCCTCCTTTTGCTGAAGATACGCAGAATACTTTTGGCCGCGCATGGTTAGATTTTGCTGCTGCAAATTTTGACAATATTATGTTGCCCTACGAAATGACAATGGGGTTGATGGCTATTTTTGTGTCGATGGGGATCGGCTATAGCCTCGCTCGAGCCTATAATATGGATGGTATTACGAGCGCATCGTTATCTTTAATGACTTTTTTAGTGGCATCAGCACCGGTTGCTGACGGTGCTTTGTCGACGAGTCATTTATCAGGTACTGGGATATTTACGTCAGTGATCAGTGCGTTCTTCTCGGTTGAATTGATTCGCATTTTGAACAAATACAATGTGACTATCCGATTGCCAGAGCAAGTACCGCCAGCTATTGCTCGGTCATTTGAAATACTGATCCCAGTGTTGTTTGTCTTTTTGACGGTTTATCCATTAAGCCTATTTTTTCAATCGCAATACGAGATGCTAATTCCTGATCTGGTGCTTGAAATGTTCCGCCCATTAGTTAGTGCTTCTAATTCACTGCCTGCAATTATTGGCGCTTTATTATTGTGCCAGTTGTTGTGGTTTGCTGGTATTCATGGCGCGGCCATTGTGGTAGGTCTGTTGTCACCTATCTTCTTGACTAATATAGGTGCAAACCAAGAAGCATTTTTAGCAGGAGAGCCAATTCCAAATGTGTTTACTCAGCCATTTTGGGATTTTTATATCTTCATTGGTGGCTCTGGTGCAACGTTAGCCTTGGTGATTTTAATGGTGTTTAGTAAATCCATTCATCTTCGTAGCTTAGGTAGAATGAGTGTTGTACCTGGCTTCTTCCAAATTAATGAGCCCGTTATTTTCGGGAGCCCATTAGTCTTAAACCCGACCATGTTTATTCCATTTATTTTTGCTCCTGTGATTAACGCCATTATTGCTTATACCGCTGTTCATACCGGTATTGTTGGTATGGCGGTTTCACAAACGGCTTGGACTGCACCTGCATTATTGGGGGCATCTTGGGGAACCGGATGGACATTATCGCCAGTCTTGTTAGTCATTGGGTTACTTATTATGGATATCTTTATTTATCTGCCTTTCTTCAAAATGTTTGAAAAGCAATTAGTGGAAGAAGAAAGCAAAATTGAAAAAAGCAGCGATAAATCGGCAACGCCTGCGGGTGAGGGAGCCACTGCTTAATATGCATGATGAGGAGGTATATACATGCCTCCTCAATGAAAATAGGTTTCGGGAGAGAACGAAATGGATCAAGAAGCGGTAGTCATGGACATCATTGTTAATGCAGGTGAAGCCAGAAGTTTATGCTTTGAAGCATTAGCGTATGCAAAGAAGATGCAGATTGATGAAGCGAAAAGTTGTTTAACGCAAGCGAAGGCTTGTTTGAATAGAGCTCATTTAACGCAGACCCAGCTAATAGAAGCCGATGAAGGTGAGGGTAAAGTGAAAATGACCTTGGTGATGGTGCATGCTCAGGATCATTTAATGACAACGATCCTTGCCCATGAACTCGCCACCGAGTTGGTTGTATTGCATGAACTTCGTCAAACAGAACAAGGAGTTCATCATGGCTAGAGGGGCATTAAAGTTAGCCATTATTGGGGGCGGCAGCAGTTATACCCCTGAATTGGTTGAAGGGGTTTTAAAGCGCTTAGCGTATTTGCCCGTTAAAGAAATCCATTTTGTGGATGTTGAAGCCGGGCAAGAGAAACTTGAGATTATTGCCGCCTTAGCGAAGCGAATGGTTGCCAAACACGGGGCTGATATTGTTATTCAAGCATCGTTGGATCGCCGTAAAGCAATCGCGGATGCTGATTTTGTGATGACTCAGTTTAGAGTTGGTGGATTACAAGCTCGTGCGAACGACGAGCGTATTCCACTTAAGTATGATGTTATTGGACAGGAAACCACAGGCCCAGGTGGCTTTGCTAAAGCCTTGCGCACTATCCCTGTCATTCTCGACGTATGTAAAGACATTGAAGCATTAGCCCCCAATGCTTGGATGCTTAACTTTACCAACCCAGCGGGCTTAGTCACTGAAGCTGTGCAGAAATATACTAAAGTCAAAACGATTGGCTTATGTAATGTTCCTGTCTCAATGAGCATGATGATTGCAGACATGATGGCTTGTCAGCCAGAAGATCTCACGTTGGAATGTGCTGGATTAAATCACTTATTGTGGGCGCATCGCGCCTGGCTTAATGGTGAGAATATTACAGCGCAGGTACTCGAGAAAGTCGGGGATGGTGCCAACTTCAGTATGAAAAATATATTTGAAGAACCTTGGGATCCCGCTTTTCTGAAAGCGTTAGGTGCAATTCCATGCCCATATCATCGCTATTTTTATCAGACCGAAGCCATGCTCGCGGATGAGAAGGAAAGTGCGGCCAAAGAAGGCACACGCGCAGAACAGGTAATGGCAACTGAGCAAGCGTTATTTGAACTTTATAAAGATGTTACGCTTGATGAGAAGCCGGCCTTACTTGAAGAGCGTGGTGGGGCTTACTATTCCGATGCTTCATTAAATTTAGTTGATGCCTTGTACAACAATCGAAATACAATCAATGTCGTTAATGTACGCAACAATGGCACATTAAATTTTTTACCTGATGATGTTGTTATAGAGTGCAGCGCCGTTGTTGGTAGTGCGGGGGCTCGACCATTAGTCGTAGGGGCATTGAGCCCCAATGTAACGGGTTTGATTCATCAGGTTAAAGCGTATGAACAGCTGACAGTCGAAGCTGCTGTACATGGTGATTATGATAAAGCCTTGATGGCATTAACGAATAACCCATTAGTGCCAGATATTAATAAAGCCAAAGCTATTTTGGATGATATCTTGCGGACCAACCATGATTATCTACCGCAATTTAGTTAGGGTGTAATGGCGGTCGCTAACCTTGCTTTCTTCGGGGGCAAGGTTAGAGCGTTTAGTGGTGTTTCGTGTAAAAGGACTAATGATGAAACTGATATTCAATGCTGATGATTTTGGATTAACGAAAGGTGTTAACCTTGGCACTTTAGATGCGTGCTTACATGGTGTAGTGCGTTCTACTACCTTGATGGTCGGCATGCCTGCCGAGCAACATGCGCTGAATTTATTAGCGCAGTCTCCGTCATTGAAAGTTGGCTTGCACTTGCGTTTCACGACAGGGAAGCCTTTAACTTCTGGAAAAACGTTAGTGGATCCTCGAGGGGATTGTTGGTCGAAAGAGTACATTGCTCGATATATGGATTTTGATGCGATGGAAATCGCAGATGAAATTGAAGCTCAAATCTGCGCATTTCAGGCATTGGGGATCCCCTTAAGCCATTTAGATAGCCATCATCATGCGCACTTTCATCCTCAAATCTTACCTGTGGTAAAAGAGATAGCGTCATCGCATCAACTCGTCGTACGCGGTGTTACGGATAGTGAGCAGGTGAAGGGGTGCCATTATGCATTTTGTAATCAGTTCTACGATACGGCCGTGAGCATCGATAGCTTGCTAAGTGTTATCGATCAACAACAAGGGTTGTGTGATGTATTAGAAATCATGTGTCATCCCGCCTATGTTGATCAACCGCTATTGGAATGCAGCGGCTATACGATGCCAAGAGCGAAAGAATTAGCCGTGTTGACGGATCCTTATTTACTTGAACAATTAGCTAATCGAGATATTACATTGTGTGACTATGCTGTTTTTTCATGAAATGAGAGAGTGAAGTTGCTTGTTTATTGAAGTTCGTATCGGTAGAGAGCACTATTTCTCTCATTAATCACAGCTAATAACAAAGGAATGAAGCCTGAATGGCAAGAATCAAAGATGTTGCATTACTGGCTGGAGTGAATCGATCCACGGTATCGCGCATTATTAATGGTGAAGGAAAGTTTCGCGCTGATACTAAGCGTAAAGTCGAGCAAGCAATGGCAGAGCTTAATTATAGGCCTAGCGCGATTGCACGTTCGTTGGCGACAGCTTCATCGAATATGGTTGGGTTATTAGTCACTTATTATACTGGGGGCTTCTTTGGCGAAATGATGGATCAAGTGCAGTCTGAATTAGACTGCCATAATAAATTTTTGATCACAGCCCAAGGTCACCATAATGCAGAAGGCGAGCGAGAAGCTATCCAACGTTTTCATGACCTGCGATGTGATGGTTATATTCTACATAGCCGCTATTTAAGTGATGATGAATTACGAGAGTTAGCCAAGCTACCTACACCATTTGTGTTACTTGATCGTTTCGTGGAAGGACTTGAAGACCGTTGCATTACCTTCGATCATACTCTTGCCGCTCAATTAGCGGTAGGGCATTTAATTCAACAAGGGCACCGGAAAATTGCGTGTATCTCTGGTGACCTAAATAGAGAAACAAGTAAACAACGTTTTCAAGGTTATAAGAATGCACTGCAAGCCGCAGGGATCCCTTTTGAATCATCGCTTACGAGTGAGGGAAACTATGGTCGAGAAAGTGGTTATCAAGCAGCACTGAACCTTTATCAGCAACATGATGATATGGATGCTTTATTCTCGTGCAGTGAAGAGATGATGAGTGGGGCATTACAGTTCTTTCATCAGCACAAGATCGCAGTTCCTGAACAGTTATCTGTCACGAGCTTTGACAGTGTGTACCTTTGTGCCAGCTTTTATCCAACAGTGACAGCGGTTCATTTCCCAATTAGCGATATGGCACGTACAGCGGTTGCTGTATTGAATCATCAACTCAAAAAAACTGAGACAGATATAGACCGCCACTTTTTACCTAAACTGATCTCTCGTTGCAGTGTATTGCCACGGTAATCGCAATCATGACTAATCAGCATATGCTTTAAAATCAAAATAATAAAAGGATTTGTGGTTGTTATTGTTTCGCTTTGGTTGCTTATTCATCTGTTGGTCTGTTTGATGCTGTTTTTTGTAAATAAAGGCTTGCGTCGGTTTAGTGCATACGTATAATGAGCTGCATCTGCCCGAGTGGTGAAATTGGTATACACGACGGATTCAAAATCCGTTGCTTTCGAGCGTGACGGTTCAAGTCCGTCCTCGGGCACCAGATAAAATGATAAAGCCTCAACTTCGGTTGGGGCTTTGTTGTATCTGGCGTACAATACTTACCTACTTACCTACTTACCTACTTACCTACTTACCTACTTACCTACTTACCTACTTACCTACTTACCTACTTACCTACTTACCTACTTACCTACTTACCTACTTACCTACTTACCTACTTACCTACTATCTACAGATATTGATCAGCTTGTAGCAGCGATGACAGCATTGAATAAAGACATTAATGAAATTGAAAGTGTCGTTACTGAAATTGGTGGGATAGCGGGGCAGACTAACTTACTTGCATTAAATGCTGCTATTGTGAGGCTGCGCGTGCTGGAGAGCAGGGGCGTGGTTTTGCTGTTGTTGCCGATGAAGTGAGAAAATTAGCAACTCGTACTCAAGAAAGTACAGCGAGTGTAGATGGAATTATTGAACGTTTAGGACAAAGCTCGCAGGACGCGCTTAATATTGTTCAGAAACGACAGCTGCGACAGATGCTAATATAGATGGCGTAAAAAGTAGCAGTGATGCAATTGAGCAGCTTCAACAGTCCTTATCTATTATAGAGCAGCAAGCGGCAAGTATTTCGAGCGTATTAAATATTGCGGTACATAATAATGAGGTTATCAACCAATGTAGCCAACAGCAGGAAATATTACTGCAGCAGGTGGCACACCTTAAAGCCTCATTGATTAAATTTAAGTTGGAATCGCACCCACAGGCATAATTTGTATCGTGGGAGTCTGTGACAATATAAAGGAAACGTAATAAACGATGGCTCGAATTTAATCAGATTTGAGTCTCTTGGTTGTATTTTAAACGCTTGGTATTTAATTTCGATTTTTTTGTAATTCACGCTTGCCAACGTGATCGAAATCTCTATAATGCGACCTCACTGACACGGAGCAAGGCGCTAAGCCCGCTACGAAGTCAGTATGTTCTTTAACAATTTGACCATGCAATCTGTGTGGGCACTCGTGAAATGAATAGTCGAAACTGTTCATTGTGACTTTTTAAGTAACAATGAATTTGGCATCAATGAACTGAGTGACCAATACAAAACTTAAGTTTACTTAAGCTTTGGCACAGTCAATTCGAATATCATGACTAGCTTCTAGTTATCGATATTCAATCAGTATTCATTGAGCCATCAAAAACTTTAAATTGAAGAGTTTGATCATGGCTCAGATTGAACGCTGGCGGCAGGCCTAACACATGCAAGTCGAGCGGTAACAGGAATTAGCTTGCTAATTTGCTGACGAGCGGCGGACGGGTGAGTAATGCCTGGGAATATGCCTTGATGTGGGGGATAACTATTGGAAACGATAGCTAATACCGCATAATGCCTACGGGCCAAAGAGGGGGATCTTCGGACCTCTCGCGTCAAGATTAGCCCAGGTGGGATTAGCTAGTTGGTGGGGTAATGGCTCACCAAGGCGACGATCCCTAGCTGGTTTGAGAGGATGATCAGCCACACTGGAACTGAGACACGGTCCAGACTCCTACGGGAGGCAGCAGTGGGGAATATTGCACAATGGGGGAAACCCTGATGCAGCCATGCCGCGTGTATGAAGAAGGCCTTCGGGTTGTAAAGTACTTTCAGTTGTGAGGAAGGCGGTAACGTTAATAGCGTTGCCGTTTGACGTTAGCAACAGAAGAAGCACCGGCTAACTCCGTGCCAGCAGCCGCGGTAATACGGAGGGTGCGAGCGTTAATCGGAATTACTGGGCGTAAAGCGCATGCAGGCGGTCTGTTAAGCAAGATGTGAAAGCCCGGGGCTCAACCTCGGAACAGCATTTTGAACTGGCAGACTAGAGTCTTGTAGAGGGGGGTAGAATTTCAGGTGTAGCGGTGAAATGCGTAGAGATCTGAAGGAATACCGGTGGCGAAGGCGGCCCCCTGGACAAAGACTGACGCTCAGATGCGAAAGCGTGGGGAGCAAACAGGATTAGATACCCTGGTAGTCCACGCCGTAAACGATGTCTACTTGGAGGTTGGGACCTTGAGTCCTGGCTTTCGGAGCTAACGCGTTAAGTAGACCGCCTGGGGAGTACGGTCGCAAGATTAAAACTCAAATGAATTGACGGGGGCCCGCACAAGCGGTGGAGCATGTGGTTTAATTCGATGCAACGCGAAGAACCTTACCTACTCTTGACATCCAGAGAATTCGCTAGAGATAGCTTAGTGCCTTCGGGAACTCTGAGACAGGTGCTGCATGGCTGTCGTCAGCTCGTGTTGTGAAATGTTGGGTTAAGTCCCGCAACGAGCGCAACCCTTATCCTTGTTTGCCAGCACATAATGGTGGGAACTCCAGGGAGACTGCCGGTGATAAACCGGAGGAAGGTGGGGACGACGTCAAGTCATCATGGCCCTTACGAGTAGGGCTACACACGTGCTACAATGGCGTATACAGAGGGCTGCCAACCAGCGATGGTGAGCGAATCCCAGAAAGTACGTCGTAGTCCGGATTGGAGTCTGCAACTCGACTCCATGAAGTCGGAATCGCTAGTAATCGTGGATCAGAATGCCACGGTGAATACGTTCCCGGGCCTTGTACACACCGCCCGTCACACCATGGGAGTGGGCTGCACCAGAAGTAGATAGCTTAACCTTCGGGAGGGCGTTTACCACGGTGTGGTTCATGACTGGGGTGAAGTCGTAACAAGGTAGCCCTAGGGGAACCTGGGGCTGGATCACCTCCTTAAACGATAGACTGCTTGTTTGATGCAGTGTCCACACAGATTGCTTGGTTAAAATGTAAAAGAACAGCCATGTTACCCAATAACATGGAGAAATACTTAGTCCCGTTCGTCTAGAGGCCTAGGACACCGCCCTTTCACGGCGGTAACAGGGGTTCGACTCCCCTACGGGACGCCACTTCTTTTAGAAGTATGGGTCGTTAGCTCAGTTGGTAGAGCAGTTGACTTTTAATCAATTGGTCGCAGGTTCGAATCCTGCACGACCCACCATCTTCTCCTTTGAGGATGTAAAATATCGGAGGGCGATTAGCTCAGTTGGGAGAGCACCTCCCTTACAAGGAGGGGGTCACTGGTTCGAGCCCGGTATCGCCCACCATCTTCTCTTTAAGAGAACTTCTCCTAAGAAGTAAAACTTTATGGGGCTATAGCTCAGCTGGGAGAGCGCCTGCCTTGCACGCAGGAGGTCTGCGGTTCGATCCCGCATAGCTCCACCACTTTCTAAAGACATTCGATAGAGTGTGATTAGAAAGTGGATTTTTCATCTCTGATGATCAAAACACCTGTTCTTTAACAATCTGGAAAGCTGACTAGTAAATTGAATCGTTAGATTCAATTACAATAGTTTTTATCTTTAATGATAAAAACGAGTTCTCAAAACAACACACATTCAAGTGTCTTGTGTAGAGTCCGGCGAAAAACCAATGTCCTCATTTTTCTTGATCGGAAATGAGTGACGATAAACCTTGGTTGTTTGAACATACAGACCTCTTGGGGTTGTATGGTTAAGTGACTAAGCGTACACGGTGGATGCCTTGGCAGTCAGAGGCGATGAAGGACGTATTAACTTGCGATAAGCCCAGTTTAGATAGTAAAAATCACTTGAGACTGGGATTTCCGAATGGGGAAACCCACGTGCATAAGCACGTATCGTTACGTGAATACATAGCGTAACGAGGCGAACTCGGGGAACTGAAACATCTAAGTACCCGAAGGAAGAGAAATCAACCGAGATTCCGAGAGTAGCGGCGAGCGAAATCGGATTAGCCCTTAAGCCAGTCTTGCGTTAGGTGAATGTGCTGGAAAGCACAGCGATACAGGGTGATAGCCCCGTAACCGACAACGCATTATTAGTGAAAACGAGTAGGACGGGACACGTGATATCCTGTTTGAACATGGGGGGACCATCCTCCAAGGCTAAATACTCCTGACTGACCGATAGTGAACCAGTACCGTGAGGGAAAGGCGAAAAGAACCCCTGTGAGGGGAGTGAAATAGAACCTGAAACCGTGTACGTACAAGCAGTAGGAGCCCACTTGTTGGGTGACTGCGTACCTTTTGTATAATGGGTCAGCGACTTAATTTTAGTAGCAAGGTTAACCGTTTAGGGGAGCCGTAGGGAAACCGAGTCTTAACTGGGCGTCATAGTTGCTAGGATTAGACCCGAAACCAGGTGATCTAGCCATGGGCAGGTTGAAGGTGAGGTAACACTTACTGGAGGACCGAACCGACTAATGTTGAAAAATTAGCGGATGACTTGTGGCTAGGGGTGAAAGGCCAATCAAACCTGGAGATAGCTGGTTCTCCCCGAAAGCTATTTAGGTAGCGCCTCGGACGAATACTACTGGGGGTAGAGCACTGTTAAG
Source organism: Photobacterium sanguinicancri (assembly GCF_024346675.1). Lineage (NCBI taxonomy): Bacteria > Pseudomonadati > Pseudomonadota > Gammaproteobacteria > Vibrionales > Vibrionaceae > Photobacterium > Photobacterium sanguinicancri. Next base: position 3,170,868 of record NZ_AP024850.1, on the reverse strand, counting down.
GCTAGGGGGTCATCCCGACTTACCAACCCTTTGCAAACTCCGAATACCAGTAAGTACTATCCGGGAGACACACGGCGGGTGCTAACGTCCGTCGTGGAGAGGGAAACAACCCAGACCGCCAGCTAAGGTCCCAAAGTTATAGCTAAGTGGGAAACGATGTGGGAAGGCTCAGACAGCCAGGATGTTGGCTTAGAAGCAGCCATCATTTAAAGAAAGCGTAATAGCTCACTGGTCGAGTCGGCCTGCGCGGAAGATTTAACGGGGCTAAGCTATACACCGAAGCTGCGGCAATATGACTTGTTCATATTGGGTAGGGGAGCGTTCTGTAAGCCGTTGAAGGTGATCTGTAAGGGTTGCTGGAGGTATCAGAAGTGCGAATGCTGACATGAGTAACGATAAAGGGAGTGAAAAACTCCCTCGCCGGAAGATCAAGGGTTCCTGTCCAACGTTAATCGGGGCAGGGTAAGTCGACCCCTAAGGCGAGGCCGAAAGGCGTAGTCGATGGGAAACGGGTTAATATTCCCGTACTGCTTATAACTGCGATGGGGGGACGGAGAAGGCTAGGTGGGCTTGGCGACGGTCGTCCAAGTTCAAGGGTGTAGGCTGATAGTTTAGGCAAATCCGGACTATCTTAAGGCTGAGACCCGATGTCGAGTCACTACGGTGATGAAGTCATTGATGCCATGCTTCCGGGAAAAGCCTCTAAGCGATAGGTTATAAGCAATCGTACCCCAAACCGACACAGGTGATCAGGTAGAGAATACCAAGGCGCTTGAGAGAACTCGGGTGAAGGAACTAGGCAAAATGGTACCGTAACTTCGGGAGAAGGTACGCTCCTCGCGGTGATGAGACTTGCTCTCTAAGCTGCTGGGAGTCGCAGATACCAGGTGGCTGCAACTGTTTATTAAAAACACAGCACTGTGCAAAATCGAAAGATGACGTATACGGTGTGACGCCTGCCCGGTGCCGGAAGGTTAATTGATGGGGTTAGACTTCGGTCGAAGCTCTTGATCGAAGCCCCGGTAAACGGCGGCCGTAACTATAACGGTCCTAAGGTAGCGAAATTCCTTGTCGGGTAAGTTCCGACCTGCACGAATGGCGTAATGATGGCCACGCTGTCTCCACCCGAGACTCAGTGAAATTGAAATCGCAGTGAAGATGCTGTGTACCCGCGGCTAGACGGAAAGACCCCGTGAACCTTTACTACAGCTTGGCACTGAACATTGACCCTACATGTGTAGGATAGGTGGGAGCCTTTGAAGCATTGTCGCTAGATGATGTGGAGGCAATCTTGAAATACCACCCTTGTATGCTTGATGTTCTAACGTCGCCCCCTAATCGGGGGTGCGGACAGTGCCTGGTGGGTAGTTTGACTGGGGCGGTCTCCTCCCAAAGAGTAACGGAGGAGCACGAAGGTGGGCTAATCACGGTCGGACATCGTGAGGTTAGTGCAATGGCATAAGCCCGCTTGACTGCGAGAATGACAATTCGAGCAGGTGCGAAAGCAGGTCATAGTGATCCGGTGGTTCTGAATGGAAGGGCCATCGCTCAACGGATAAAAGGTACTCCGGGGATAACAGGCTGATACCGCCCAAGAGTTCATATCGACGGCGGTGTTTGGCACCTCGATGTCGGCTCATCACATCCTGGGGCTGAAGTCGGTCCCAAGGGTATGGCTGTTCGCCATTTAAAGTGGTACGCGAGCTGGGTTTAGAACGTCGTGAGACAGTTCGGTCCCTATCTGCCGTGGGCGTTAGATGATTGAGAGGGGCTGCTCCTAGTACGAGAGGACCGGAGTGGACGAACCGCTGGTGTTCGGGTTGTTATGCCAATAGCATTGCCCGGTAGCTACGTTCGGAATCGATAAGCGCTGAAAGCATCTAAGCGCGAAGCGAGCCTCAAGATGAGTCATCTCTAGACCTTTAAGGTCTCTAAAGGGTTGTCGAAGACTACGACGTTGATAGGCAGGGTGTGTAAGTGCTGCGAGGCATTGAGCTAACCTGTACTAATTGCCCGTGAGGCTTAACCATACAACACCCAAGGGGTTTTACGGACTCCATAACGCTTGAATGCGTGTTAAGAACGAATTGTAACTAGTTAGATTTTCCCAGATTGTATCTTCCGCTACGGCGTAAGATAAACCGAATTTGCTTGGCGACCATAGCATTATGGACCCACCTGATCCCATGCCGAACTCAGTAGTGAAACGTAATAGCGCCGATGGTAGTGTGGGGTCTCCCCATGTGAGAGTAGGTCATCGCCAGGCTTCAAATTTAGATAAATGTATTGAACGACATTTATCGGATAGACAGGCAACTGTTTATCACCGTGTGGAGCGGTAGTTCAGTTGGTTAGAATACCGGCCTGTCACGCCGGGGGTCGCGGGTTCGAGTCCCGTCCGCTCCGCCACTTATATTAAGCCCAAGTCTCACGACTTGGGCTTTTTTGCATTTGTCTTTTGGCTAATCATGGAGCGGAAGCGGTAGTTCAGTTGGTTAGCCTATTTACCCTGAAGGCGGCGGCCTGTCACGCCGGGGGGCGCGCTGATTTTCGGTGTGGGAAGTCCCGTCCGCTCCGCCACTTATATTAAGCCCAAGTCTCACGACTTGGGCTTTTTTGCATTTGTCTTTTGGCTAATCATGGAGCGGAAGCGGTAGTTCAGTTGGTTAGCCTATTTACCCTGAAGGCGGCGGCCTGTCACGCCGGGGGGCGCGCTGATTTTCGGTGTGGGAAGTCCCGTCCGCTCCGCCACTTATACTAAGCCCAAGTCTCACGACTTGGGCTTTTTTGCATTTGTCTTTTGGCTAATCATGGAGCGGAAGCGGTAGTTCAGTTGGTTAGCCTATTTACCTTGAAGGCGGCGGCCTATCACGCCGGGGGCGCGCTGATTTTCGGTGTGGGGAGCTCCGTCCGCTCCGCTTCTTATGCTAAGCCCCCTTTTGTTATCAAATAGAAAAGTACGACTTGGGCTTTTTTATGTCTGCCATATAAAGTGGAACACGTTAAGGTTATTAATATTTACCCAAATGATCATTAATAGAAATGCGAATATCGACATAAAAATACTTCACCTGTTAATAATATTGACCTGCCTGTTAATTGTTAACTATTTGTTTTTGATGTTTATTTTGTTATCGTATTGTTTAAATAAAAGCGTTAAATACGCTTAAAAAAAGAACATAAATCAACGAAAGTAAAGTCAACGAGGTAAATATGTCTGAGTTTGAAATGTTAGTGATGACCGCTCTGGCGTGTGTCGGAATGGGAATGCTGGTTGTTGGTCCTGCTGTTATTGCATATGGATTGTATAAAAAGAAAAAGCAGCAAGTATAAATAAAAGAATATTTATAGTTAAAGGCTCGGTAATTAGCTCACAATTACTGAGCCTTTTATTTTTTATAAATAAAAACAGATGCCGAATTTTTTGATGAAAGAAAAGGGCGGCATAATTGCCACCCTGTTCGCGAAAGCCTGAATCCAGTAGGATGCGATAAAGTAACAGCGAGATGCGTGTTACCGAAGGACTCAACATTAACCTATAGCTAGGTTGTAATAGCACGATATAACTGGCCTATATCGTACTATTTGGGGGAACTACACTAGTAAAAATTTACGCATTTTTTCTACTGTAGCTTCTGCTCTTTCTTTGTTTTCCATTTCGACAAAAATACGAAGCAACGGCTCTGTACCCGAAAAACGAGCAAGTGCCCAACCTCCATTTTTAAAGTAAACTTTAGCGCCATCAGCGTAGCTGACTTTCTCTATTTCATCTTCAAATTCAGGGAGTTGCTTCTCAATGTAAATCTTATTGTAAAGGTTCTCTCTTTCTGAGGCTTTGAAAGTACAATCTCCTTCAGCTGTATAGGCATAACCATATTTAGCGTAGATTTCATCGAGCATCTCAGAGAGTTTTTTCCCTGTAACACTGATCATTTCAACCAGTAAGCTAGAAGCAAACACCCCATCTTTTCCTTTAATGTGGCCTCGAATCGTTAGGCCGCCAGAGCTTTCTCCACCCAGTAATGAATCATCGGCTTCCATCTGTGAGCTGATGTGTTTAAAGCCGACTGGCACTTCAAAGCATTTCTCATTATGTGCATGAGCAACTTTATCAAGAAGATGTGTGGTTGCGATATTACGTACAACTGAACCTTTCCAGCCTTTGTACTCTAGTAAGTAGTAGTAAAGTAATAGCAGTACTTCGTTAGGGTGGATGAAGTTTCCTTTCTCATCAATAATACCTAACCTATCGGCATCACCGTCGGTGCCGATACCAATGTCATAGCCTTCGTGAGCCACAATGTGCTTGAGGCGGTATAAGGTTGCGGCATTTGGTGATGGCATAAGCCCGCCAAAAGAGGGGTTTTGTCCATCGTTGATCACATCAACATCGCAACGACCTGAAATTAATACGGTTTGAAGGGCATTTTTAGCAACACCAAACATAGGATCGATTAACACCCTAAGGTTGGCTTTTTTAATTGATTCAATATCAATAAAGTTAATGATGGAATCAACAAAGTCGTTCATGGGGTTGATTACATCAATTAATCCGTCGCGCTGAGCCGATTCAAATTCAACTGATTTAACGGTTTGTAGCGTGATTTTAGCGACTTGCTGTTCAATTTTTTCGGTGATGATTTCATCAGCATCTCGGCCACCTTCAATGAACACTTTTATTCCGTTATAGTCTGCTGGGTTGTGTGAAGCCGTGATACATGCCGAGTATGTCGCCCCCATTTCTTTGCACTGAAACATCACAATTGGGGTTGGTACATATTTATTGATGAAGCTAACTTTTATGCCATTTCCCGCCAGTACCTCAGCAAACCATGCAGCAGCTTTATCTGATAAAAAGCGACGATCGTAGCCAATCACAAATCCATTTTCTTGTACTTGTTCCGTCATCATAATATTAGCGAGGGCCTGAGCCACTAATCTGACATTATCTCGAGTAAATTCTTCACCGATAAGGGCGCGCCAGCCGCCTGTTCCAAACTTGATCATGTGGAACTCCTATTTCTCTCAATCTTAAAATAAGGGGAGAAAATCTCCCCTAAAAATTATTAGCCTAGTACTACTGTTACGGTATTAACCGAACCTTCTGCTTGTGCTGGGATTGCACCTGTAATGGCTTCACCATTGAGTGTCATAGAGGCAACGCCTTTACTTACATTCGTTGGGTTTTCGACCGTGATATTGAATGTTGCTCCACGCCACTGACGAGTGACTTCAAAGCCTGGCCATGCTGTTGGAATACATGGGTCAACAATTAAGCCATCAAAACTTAAGCGAACACCGAGAATATAATTCGTTGCTGCAATGTAAGCCCAGCCTGAAGTACCTGTTAACCATGGGTGGTTGGCTCGACCATGATCTTGATGGTCTCGGCCCATGATGAACTGCACGTACGAATAGGGCTCTGTGATGCGAGTTTCAATCATGTCATTTTGGTTATATGGATTCAGCGCATCGTAGAATTTCATTGCTTGATCGCCGCGCCCTAGCTTAGCTTCAGCTACCCATGCCCATGGGTTAGGGTGGGAGAAGATAGCGCCATTCTCTTTAACACCTTGGTATACGCGAGTAACAAAACCAATATCGTCATTTGGGGTAGCAAAGGATGGGGCATTGAGATGTAAACCGTAGTCGGAGTATAGATATTCATCGACAGCATTCATGGCTTTTTCGCCACGTTCTTGTGTAACGGCACCTGAAACCACTGCCCAGGTATTAGATTCAAGGTGAACCTTGCCTTCGGTCTGTTCGTTAGTACCGACTTTATCGCCATTTTTGGTGATACCACGAATGTACCAGCCACCATCTTCATCCCATAAGTGACTTTCACATGCGTGCTTAACACCGCCAGCCATATCTTGGTAGCGCGCTATATCGTCATCTTTACCTAAGAATTTAGCGAGTTCAACAAACTCTGTGATTGCCCAGTAATGGAGGAATGCGACCATGGAGGATTCACCACCGCCTAAGTTTAGACAGTCATTCCAGTCAGCACGAAGGCCTTTTGCGATACCGGTACGACCAACATGTTCCGCGGTGAAATCAAGAGCGGCTTTCATGTGTTCGTAAACCGTCGCTTCGCCGCCGTCAGCATAAGGAATCACTTGGTCGAAGAACTCGGTTTCGCCTGTCTCCATCACGTACTTACAAATGGTTGGTACTAGCCATAAGTGATCATCGGAACAGGTATCATCAATACCATGGATTTTATCTTCATCACTTGGTGTTGGAACTACGGTTGGTGACTTTGATGGCTCTACATCTGCTTTTTCAGGATCGAACCAATCAGGATCAAACAGGTGCAAACCATAGCCCGCTTTCACTTGACCACGCAGCAGATCCACTAGGCGCTTTTTCGTCATCTGTGGGTTTGAGTGTGGTACCGCCATCGCATCTTGTGCTGTATCGCGATAGCCTAGGCCCGTACGTCCACCCACTTCGATGAATGAAGCAAAGCGAGACCAAACTACACAGGTTTCTGCTTGGTAAAGTGTCCATGTATTTAACATGGTGTCTAAACCTTCGTTAGGTGATTTCACTTGGAATTTAGCGCAGCGCTCATCCCAATGTGCTTTTATTTCAGCAAAAGCAGTATCGACATTGGCGAGATCTTGGTATTTCTCGCGCAGTCTTGCACCGTTGCCTTTACCTAAACCTAGAATGTAAACGAAACGAACTTCTTCCCCAGGTTGAATCACGAATTGTTTGTGGAGAGAGCCACAGTGGTTGTAACAAGTTTGCGCACTGTTACTGCATTGGCCTTGCTCTACCGCAATAGGGTTTGACTCGTCACGGTACAAGCCAAGGAAGCTATCGCGTTGACCATCGTAGCTATCTGGGTCGAATGTTGATGCTAAGTAGTAGAAGCCTTCAAAATCATTGGTGTTGTAATACAGGTCATATTCAATCACACCTTGTTGATAAGCCGTACCCGCAGAGTAAAGGCTCATTTGGTGGTTTTGGTTATCTGACTCAATGTGGCTAAATGAAAACTCTACAAATGAGAATGCACTGATAGTACGAGGTTTATCGCTGTCATTTTTCAGGACAACGTCCCAAATCTCGGCGTCTTCGCCTTTAGGCACAAATAAGGTCTTTTGTGCTTTGATGCCGTTGTAGTCACATTTGAATGTTGAATATGATAAACCGTGGCGAACTTCGTATGATGCTTCTTCTAAACTTTTTGCAACGGGTTGCCATGAGATTGACCAGTAGTCGCCCGTCTCATCATCACGAAGATATACATAGTGCCCAGGACGGTCGAACGTGCCATTGGGACGGAATTTAGTCACACGATTATATTCTGGAGAATTGTAGAACGAGTAACCGCCTGCATTGTGAGAGATTACCGTGCAGAACTTTTCAGTTCCTAGATAGTTAGTCCAAGGCGCTGGAACATCTGGTCGAGTAATAACATATTCACGATTGTCGTTATCAAAATAGCCGTATTTCATTTGTAACTATCCTTTTACTGTTCGATGCTGTGTTATTCACAGTGGCGGTATTGAATACCGGCCTTATTTAAATATTGAAGTTGACCATTAAGACGAGCAGTAAAGTCGTCCCAGTGTCGTAAATTAGGTTGGCTCCAGCAAACCTCAGCTAAGGCCAATAATCGTGGGTAGATCATGTGGTCAAAACGTTGCTGGGTATCTATGCGCTCGCACCATAACGCTCCTTGGATCCCCATGATTTTGTGATGGATAGGATCATTCGTCGCGAGGTTTGCGAGTGGGTGGTAGCTATAGACTTTGTCGAGCGGTAACTTACCAGCCCAATCAACGCCCATCTCATCAGGCGAGTAGCCTTGAACAAGATCTAAGTAGGTAAATTGTGCCGGTTGCATGATGACGTCGAAATCTTTTTTAGCGGATGCGAGCCCCGCGTCTTCACTTAACCAAGAATAAATAACGGTATTGTTATCAATCTCTCCGCCTTTGGTTACCTCTTCCCAGCCCATCATACGTTTGCCTTTCGTACGTAATATTTCATCGGCAAATCGTAAAATATGGCTTTGTAATTCCATGGTTTGTTGGTAGTTATGCTCAGCCATAAAGGTTTGGCATGCATCACTTTTTTCCCATGCTCCCGCAGGGACTTCATCGCCGCCAATATGAACATAAGGAGCAGGGAAGAGTTCGGCTACTTCCCCTAAGACCGTAGCAATAAATTGGTAAGTACCGGGTAAAGCAGCAGATAAAATATTATCGGTGTAATTCTGAGCGCCGCTATATTGCGATTGATCTTGAGGATCCAATAGCAAGTGGGGTAATGATTTTATCGCTGCACGGCAATGCCCTGGGATATCAATTTCCGGGATAATGGTGATCCCGCGATCGCTCGCATATTGGATCAGTTCTCGGATCTCAACTTTGCTGTAATAGCCGCCGTAACGTTGAGTTAAATGAGTGTATTGAGGTTCAAGTACTTCATTGGGACCACGCCATGCACCTATAGATGTTAACTCTGGGTAAGCATCGATCTCGATTCGCCAGCCTTCATCATCGGTTAAATGCCAATGGAAAACATTGAATTTGTAGCGCGCTAATTGGTTAATAAAAGATTTCAGACGCACCATCGGATGAAAATGGCGAGCACAATCTAACATCATGCCACGATAGTTATGGTGAGGTTGGTCGGTGATTTCGACCATCGGAATCGTATAACTATTTTGGGAGTCTGCATCTAAAGGGATCAACTGCAGTAAGCTTGCCGTTGCGTGAGTAAACCCTGCAGCAGTGCTGGCTTGTACCCAAATATGATCTTCTTCAATTAAGATATGGTAGCCATCTCGCTCGATTTTTTCGCTTAACTGATAATGAACATGACCATTGCGTTGTAAGGTTAATTGGAGTGAGAAATGCAGCTCCAGTTCGGATTGCAGCCAACGGATAGCACTTTCTGCGAGTGGATCGGCTTGTGCAATGATTGTCGCCGCTGACAGGGTAAATTGCCCAGAAAGCGGGGTTAACAGCGCAGGCACTGGGATGATGTTGATGTCTTTTGCTGGTTGTAGTGGCGTAGTGTAGCGTTCAACGGGTGACGCTCCCAAATCCACGGTTGTGACTTCAACTGGAATGGGGACTAACTGCGTCTGTTCGATAGTCGAGCTAAGGAAAGCGTCGTTAATACCGTCATCATGAAATGAAAAAGCTGTGGTATTAATTTCAAACTCAGTATAGAAACTGGAGTTTGGTGCTAAGACGGGCGCGTTATTCGGGGTAAATACGCAGTAGCTACCCTGTTGCTCCAATTGCCCACCGGTGAATGATGCAGCATTGAGCTTACGACTATTGGCAAAATGTAGCACCCAGTGTTCCAGTGCTTTATCGGTGAGATTATGTAGCGTGATAGCAAAACGGATCGCGGCCGTATTTTTTTCTATCACCGTCATATCAAGGCGAAAGCTCATCATGCCTCCTCATCCAATGAGTAAAGATTATGATCTGCATGTGCCATTGCAATCGCGCCATCCATAGCATCACCTTGAGGTTGCGCTATATGTTGTTGCATCGGTGGTGTAAGCCAAGGGTGAATACGTTCAGCAATGCTTCCCATCAAGCAGATGTGGTGAGCGCCTTGCTTGATCAATGCTCGCATCCACATTTCTGTATCTCGTGCTGTTTGCTGTAAGAGTTCTATCGCGAGGGTGTCACCTTCATTAGCAAGGGCAAATATTTGTGGTGAAAACTGACCATAGTCGCATGGACGTGCGGTTTTCGACCATTCGACGATAGCATCGACATCATGGTTAAAGTGTTGAAGAACATGCTGGGTCAGTGGTGTTGGTTCGATGATGCCATCAACACTTAACAATACTTGTTGAATAAGGCGTAATCCCATGACAGCACCGCCGCCTTGGTCCGAAATTGGGAACTCACGGCCACCGACAATGTGTTGTTGGCCGTTGTTGATGAAAATACCACATGACCCGGTACCACCAATTAGGATTGCACCATCATTGCCGCCCCACGCCCCTAAACATGCACCGTAGGCATCTGTATTGAGTGTTACGGCGCCATAAGGGGTGGATTGCTGCATAAAGGCATACCATGCGCTTTTCTGTTCAGCGCCAGCGAGTGCTAAGCCCACTGACATTTCAGCATAATTATCAGCGGTTAAATTTGCTTGTTCAGCAGCAAGCGCGATGGCTTGATTAATGGCGCTCAGTGCGACATCTGCGCCCAGCAAAATATTCGCGCTGCCAGTTTTGGCTTCACCAAGTAATGTGCCATCAAGGTCGCAAATACGGGCGCGACATGACGTACCGCCACCATCAATACCGACAAGAAAACGAATGGACTTATGCATGATAGCGTTCCTTATATTGCAATGTGATCGCCAGTAAATACCACGCCCCATGGGGGATCCATTGCTCACCCCAGCGCCAATTTTGGAGCATGTCATCTTTTTGTGCTTCAGGATTAAAGGCGATATCACGCTCGTTGGTAAATCCAGACGTGATGCCATTACACACACCACCTTTGGCGTTACAAAAACCTAGGTGTGGTAGGTAATCTGGGTTGTTATTTCCATGGCCATCAATCATCGACATATCAAAAGGGTTTAGTCCTACAATCCAGTTAAGGGATTGATGACCATAATCTTTCAACTGACGAGCTAAGTGAGGATCTTCAATATAGGTTTGTGCCATGAAAGCCATCGCCGCTAGCGAGGCAATACGGGCATTTTCTCCTTGCCACCAGTAGCCTGTTTCATTGTTATGTGGAATGAAAAAAGCACTTTGTTTTTCTCCATCTACCGCCTTGGTATATTGGCGAGGGTAGCCAAAGGGGTTGTTCACTTCTTGAGTGATCGCCATTTCAAATTGCAATGCTTGTTGTAGCGTGGTGGCAATCGGTTGGTAGTGTTCAGTTTTACTTTCAATACTGAGGTAGCGCATTAAAGCGATAGCGGGTAATCCCGCTTCAGCAGCATGGTAGAAAGGGCGTGAGCCGTCTTTCGTTGCTGACCAGTAATGTGTTTGTTGCTTATCAGAATGTTGACGAATACTCAGGCGTGCTGCCCAGTCACGTGCTTCATCGAGAAATACGGCTTGTTCCGTTGCTTTATATAATTCGACACTGGCTAACAAGGCGCAGTATTCATCAATGATATTTTCTTCACCATCATCAAGATATTGGGTGTTATTTTCTTTTAAGTGCCAGTAGCCTTTACACGCTGCCGCTAAATAATCGAGACTTGAAATGGCGTAATCTGGCGATACCCGTTTAATTGAATGTTGCTGTGATAGGTGGGCTGTCGCAGCAAGTGCTGCAATAGCGACGCCGCCACCTTGACGAAAGCCTGCTTGGTAATCTGCGGTTTTGTCACCACTTTGTGAGGTGTAAGCGCAGATGTCGCGTTGGCGTGTTGATTTACTCCATTTATCGAAGACTGTCATGTAGAAAAAACCTTGCGGAGATTGCATCCGCAATAAAAAGTCAGCCCCATGAACAAGCTCTTCTAATAAACGAACGCGGGTAAAATCAGCGGTATCTTGCTCATCTTCAAGTTGGGTGTATGCGTGCGCCATATTCCACACGATCATCGGTGTTTGCTGAGGGTTAAGGTAGTTACCATAAGAAAGATGACTGAGGTATTTACTGACATCACCTGAGGCATCGTACCAACCACCATGAACATCGACGGTTTGATCGCTGTTCAACAAGGGAGCTGCGTGATCGGCAAGATCAAATTGACCACTGCAACGTTGAGATTTGAAGTAATGAATAACGTCACTGAATGTACGCTTCATTAAAAGACCTTCGGCAATTTGGAAATTAGCAGTGCGCATATCACCCACCGTTAAGTAATATTCACCTTCCGCCTCTATATGGCTGAAATCAATGCGGTAAAGATCACCTGTATGCCATTGATCAACCTGGCCACAATGGTCAATTTGCAGCTGTGTAATGGACTCGCCATCAGTACAGCAGACTAATTGAGCATGGCTAATCGTACATTCAGTATGGGTCTGAATAAGTGCGTGTTTAACGCCAATGCGCTCATAGCCTAGATGATTGATTAACAGCTGCATGTTTCCTCCCTTGACCGCTTTCACAGAAAGCGGTCAGATAACTAAAGTGTTTCTACTGTTTTAGTGTTTCGCTTTCGGCGATTAGTTTTCGTATAAGTAACAACGAACAAAGTGATTATCAGACAACTGGGTGATACCTGGCAGTTTGTCGCGGCATTGTTCGGTGACATGCGTACAACGGCCAGCAAATGGGCAACCCAAGCTTTCAGGCGTCCACAATGGAATCTCACCTTTATTGCCTTTCAGTTTTTCATGAATGGATTTACTTGGATCGGGTACGGCAGAGACTAATAATTGAGTGTATGGGTGTTGTGGATCGTGGATGATCTCTTCCGTATCCCCCCACTCAACCATATGGCCGACGTACATGACGGCAAGATCTTCGGCAATGTAGCGCGCCGTAGCGATATCATGCGTGATGTAAAGTAACGCCATTTCACGTTCGAATTTCATCTCTTCCATTAGGTTAAGCACACCGGCACGGATAGAAACGTCGAGCATGGATGTTGGCTCATCAGCCAGTACTACCTCTGCACCAACCGCGATGTTACGTGCAAGATTGACACGCTGACGTTGGCCACCCGATAGTTGGTGTGGGTACTTTTCAGCAGTCTCTTTGGGTGGGATCAGCCCCACTTGTTCCAGCAAGCTGTAGACGTGCTCTTCTAGCTCTTTTTTGTTGTTTTTACTGACTTTATTATGGATCAGTAAAGGGCGAGCGATATGGTGAAAAATGGTATGGGTTGGGTTTAATGAACCAAAGGGGTCCTGCCATACCATCTGCACACCTTGGCGGTACTGCATTAAGTCTTTTTGGCTGTTAATGTCGGCAATATCTCGACCAAAGTATTCAATGTGGCCAGACGTTGGGGCGTACATTTTGGCAATCATTTTCGCCGTTGTTGATTTGCCCGAACCTGATTCGCCTACCACTGATAGACCACGGCTTTTGTACATTTTGAATGAGACATCATTGATGGCTCGCATCATTGATTTCTTTAAGGAGTTACTGCTGACGGGAAAATCTTTAACTAGATTTTTCCCTTCAATAATTGGTGATCCTGTTGGCTTGCTCATCATGTTTCCTTACTTAATTCTTTTTATTAACTGCTTTTATTGAAAAGGTGGCAGTTTGAAAAGCGATTAGGTTCTAGTTGACGAAGTTGAGTAGGGATACTAGAACACGCGCCATGGACTTTGGTGCAACGCGCTTGGAAGCGGCAGCCTTGTGGAACTTCTAACAGGTTCAACGGATTACCAGGAATACCCGTTAATCGCGTTTTAGGCCCAGTAAGTGGTGGAAATGAACTTCCTAACCCTTCCGTGTATGGGTGGAACGGTTTTTCCAAGATCTCTTTTGATGGCGCAACTTCGACTAACTCACCGGAATACATAATGCCAATGCGATCTGAGAACTCGACCATGAGCGACAAGTCATGGGTAATGAACAAGATAGAGAAGCCAAACTCCTCTTTTAGCGCATAGATCTTTTGAAGAATTTCACGTTGTACCACCACATCAAGCGCCGTGGTTGGCTCATCCATGATGATCATTTTCGGGTTTAACGCGAGAGCGATAGCGATAACCAAACGCTGACGCATACCACCAGAAAACTGGTGAGGGTAATCACGTAAACGATTAGGGTGAATATCTACGATTTCTAATAACCCCTGTGCACGGCGAATAGCATCTTTGCGGCTCATGTTAGTGTGGCGCATGAGCACATCGCAGAACTGATCTTCCATGGTGAGTACAGGGTTGAGTGCATTCATTGCACTTTGGAATACCATCGACATTTGGCTCCAGCGGAATGCCGTCATATCGGCTTCACTGAGCTTGAGAATGTCACCTTGCCCATCAAATAGCACTTCTCCACCAGTGATGAATGCAGGCGGCTTATGTAGGCGCATTAAGGCCATCGCAACGGTTGATTTACCGCAGCCAGATTCACCAGCCAAACCAAACACTTCGCCTTTACCGATATCGAAACTTACGTTATTCACGGCGCGGACATCACCAGCATCAGTAATGTAATCCACGCAGAGGTTGCGGATGGAGATTTGTGGATTAGTCATTATTTATCGCCTCCTTGAAGAGCGGGTTGAGGTGCTTCAGTCATTGCTGGCGCTTTGTCTTTTTTATTCGCGAGATTTTTCCAGCGACGCATGCCTTTGTGTGAACGAAGTTGCGGGTTGGCAATTTCATCAACGGCGAAGTTAAGTAGAGCAAGGCCTACGGCAATGAACGTCAGAGCCAGACAAGGGACTAACAATTCCCACCATGCGCCAACTAGCATTGATGATGAGGTTTGTACGTTGTACAGCATGATGCCCCAGCTAATGGTGCTTGGGTTACCTAAGCCAAGGAATGACAAGGTTGCTTCGGTCATGATGGCGAGCATAACGGAACCAATGAAGCTAGCACCGACGATAGAAATCAGGTTAGGTAGGATTTCTACAAAGATAATACGTGCTGGTGACTCACCGAGTACTTCAGCTGCTTTGATGAACTCTTTTTCTCGAATTGACAGGGTTTGTGCTCTAACAACCCTCGCACCCCACGCCCAGGAGGTTATCCCGATAACCAGTGCAATAGTGGTCGGCCCTGCTTCACCAATGAAGGCGGCAATAACGAACAGTAATGGCATTTGCGGTATAACCAGCATGATGTTCATGGCGGCAGAAAGTATGTCATCGACCCGCCCGCCAAAGTAACCTGCGGATACACCAATAATGGTTGCAAGGAAACACACCATGATGCCGGCACCAAAACCTACAGCCAGTGAGGTGCGTGCGCCATAAACTACTTGCGACCAAATATCACGGCCCATACGGGTGGTGCCTAGTACATGGTCAGCATCTTTTGACATGCGTAATGTACGCTTACTGTCAGCAAGGTTGGTCGCTACCCAGCCATCAGGGTTGTTTTGTGCCGCTTTTACGACGAAAGCTGGGTATTCGTGTGGGTTACCTGTTCTTTTGTTTGGTGCATGCTCGGTAATGAGCGGAGCAAAAATCGAACCAAAGAGAAAAACTAGGATAATCGATAAACCAAAAAGCGCTTTTGGATTACTTGAGAGTAGTTTAATTAAACCTTTCATAATTATTTACCGCCTTTACGTAGACGAGGGTCAAGTGCCACGATGAGGATGTCGGCCATGAAATTAAAGAACAGCATGAACAGCGTCATAATAAGCAGCTGACCTTGAAGTACTTGGTAGTCACGTGCTTTGATAGCGTTCAGTAGTACGGTACCTAAGCCCGGGTAGTTAAAAATCATCTCAATAATTAGCTGACCACCAATGGCCATCCCTAGTGCCATGGATAGCGCGGTGACACTTGGTAGCATGGCGTTACGTGCTGCGTAGTTGAATACCACTCGGCGTTCACTTAGGCCCTTACCTTTAGCCATGGTGATGTAATCTTCGTTCAGTAAGTTGATCATGTTGTTACGCATGTTGATCAAGAAGCCGCCAATTTGAATGATGGTGGCGCAGAACAAAGGAAGTACAGCGTGGTAAGCCACATCTTTAATGAATGCCCAGCTTGTCCAATCAGGTACTGTACCTGCTGTGTATGCGTAGGTAGACGGGAACCATTTAGTGCCGATGGCAAAGGTGTAAAGTACCAGCATGGCGACAACAACCGGCGGGACGGCTTGAACAACCATCATGCCTGGTGATATGAAGGCATCATATTTACTGCCGCGTTTCCATGCCGCGTAAATACCCAATACCGAACCAAGGCAGAAAGCCAAGATAACCGCGGTACCAGCTAGGAATAGTGACCAACCAACAGCGCCTGCCATTACTTCGTTTACTGTTTGCGGGAAGGTTTGGATAGAAATACCCAAGTCCCAAGCAAAAATACCTTGTAGGTAAATAAAGTATTGTTGGTAAATAGGGCCATCAACAAAGCCCAGTAGTTCTTTCATTGCCGCAATGCGTTCTGGTGTTACTTGGACTGATGCATTCGCAAACATCATTGTCACTGGGTCACCTGGCATTGCTCGCGGCAAAATAAAATTCAGTGTTATTGCAAATAAAAGCGCTATCAAATAAAACGATAACCGACGTATAAAGAATCCCATAACTCACACCTTAATCATCCAGCAGTTAATCCCTGTGCTAGATTCAGGACAGAAATCCCCCTGACGCAAAGCGCCATAACTTTAAAAAGAGTGGGGGAGAGGCGGTGTGCAAGGTGCACACCGCAAGTTAGTTACCTAAATTATGCTTTAGGTTTTAGATCAAGTACTTGTAGCAGACGTTCTTGCGTATTGGTGATTGGCATTGGACGGCCTTTCGGATTTTTCTCGTTCCACCAACCCGTAAAGCGAGAGGTGTTGTATTGAGAAGTGTACGCACCAGACATTACAGGAACGGTAACTTGGTTTTCTGCGATGATTTTCTGGATCTTATGTGCGATCTGAACTTGCTCATCACGGTCTGCTGTTTTGTAGAAGCCATCAAGCAGTTTGTCTAGCTCTGCGCTCTTCCAGTAGTGAAGTGCGAAGCGAGGCATACCTTCGTTTGCTTGGAAGCGTGAGTGGTAAGCACTATCCCAGTAAGTGTATGGATCCGCACCGTGGAAGTAGTTGGTGTAAGCCACATCAAACTTAGCATCTAGCATGGTTTGGTTGTATACAGAGAAGTCTGGTGTGCTTGCTTTCGCTTTGATACCGACTTCTTCTAGCATTTCAACACTTAGCTGTACTGTGTTGTTGAAGTCAGTCCAACCGTTTGGTGATTGGATAACAAGCTCAAGGCTCTTACCTGATGGTGTTTCAACGAAACCATCGCCGTTACGATCTTTGAAGCCAGCTTTTTTCAGTAGTGCTTTCGCATTATTGACGTTGTACGTCATGTATGGCTTGTACTTGTTGTAAACCGCATTATCAGACCATGAAGCAAATGCTTGGCCAAGACCTGATGCGTAATCATTCACAACACCGCCGCCGTAGAATGCGATATCGATAATAGTCTCACGGTCGATAGCCATAGAGAATGCACGACGGAAATCAACGTTGTTAATTGCTTCTGAGTTACCTGCATTTGGCGATTTGTAGTTGAACATAAATGCTTGGCTACCACCTGCTGGGTACCAGTATTTATTGTTCGGGCTAGCTGCTGCGTATGTGCTATCTACATCTGGAATGAAAGAGTAAGTCCAGTCAAATTGGCCACTTAGAACCTGACCTAGGAACTGATCATTACCTGCAACTTGTGGTAGGCGAAGACAATCAACGTCAAGGTTGCCATTATCCCAGTAGTTAGGGTTACGACATTGGGTGTAAAGCTGTGGTGTGAATGTCTCGATTTCTGTAAATGGACCAGTACCTACAGGGTTGGTGTTGGTAAAGCGTGTTGGATCTTCAATTTTGTCCCAAATATGCTTCGCAACAACTGAAACTTTAGAAATTAGGTAAGGTACGTTTGAGTTTGCTTCCGTTAGTTCAAACGTTACTTTATCGCCAGACACTTTCACGCCTTTTAGGCGCTTGTTGATACCCGTACGGTCAAGCTCTGGGTGCTCTTTTAGCATGTTGAATGTAAAGGCTACATCCTGTGCAGTAAACGCTTTACCATCAGACCACTTAACACCATCGCGAATTTCAAATGTCACTTTCATTAGGTCGTCAGACATGTAGTAGTCTTTCGCCAAACGCATGACTGGCTGATTACCTTTTAACTCATTAAATACCACAAGTGGCTCGTAGATAAAGTCTTGAACTGTATCTAACTGAGTTTGAAGGTAAGGGTTAAAGTTACGAACAAATGTAGGGTAGAACTTAGGTACCATAGTTAGTTCACTACGTTCAGCTGCAGCGGCAATTGGCGCTGTGAATACTGTTGTAGCAGCGGCAACTACCGCAAGTGCTAACTTGGTTTTCTTAATATTGGCAAGCATAGCTGTTCCTTACTTGTGCTTAGTTTCACTTAATGGAAATAAGTTCCGGACATATCGAACCTACTATGAAGGAGACCAACCGTGGTTCTTTCAAATGGTCGTGTAGGCTCTCAGTACCTTAAGGAAACGCTTGAAACGGAAACTCGTCAATCTGCTCGCTCGTTAAAAACGTTAAAAAACTTAACACTGACGTTAAAAACGTTATTTTACGTTTTAAAGCTAAGAATGACGCGGTGAAAGAGTGTGTTTTGCGTCACACTTGAGTCTCGTTGTTACATCGCTTTTGTTAGTGAATACAAACCCTTTATCCCTTATAAAATAAGGTGTTTCGCTAGGTTGTTTTTCTTTTGTGATGTAACTCAATAGCCGTTTTTTAGTTAATTCCTTGCGGAAAATTTATAGTTGGGATTTGTTGTGATTCGCTTCTCATAAACCACAATATTTTTCTGGATAGGCGGTAACTTCTATTTTTTGCGCTATTTTTCACCACTAAAAGCGCAATAAATTGGCTGGTTTTATTCTTGTTTTAAAGCTTTTTTCAAGCGTGAAATTAGTCTTTCAAGCTAATTTTAGAGCAGGGAGATCGCATTTTTTGTTTCTAGCTGTGATGGGAGTATTCCGTGATGCTCGTGGTTTTCGTATGACGTATCGCGGCTATATCTTCGTTCTGCTTGTGTGCTCTGGTTGTTTTTACAGTCGTCGCGATAGGCAACTCATGATAAAGGCCGTTAGGTGGGCGGATAAAGACTGAGGCTTCGTGAGAAATAGCTAATATGATAGGGCGGGTTACATGGAATAGAGATTAAAGAGGATAGGCTGAGTTGTGGGCTGGCTTACGCTATAGGCATAAAAAAGCCCACAGAAAGGGATTACGTCAAGAGTAACTCTTTACTGTGAGCTTAATATGAAGCACTGATTTATTGCGTGATAAGGTGCTGCAGTTTATCGCGTTTTACCATCAGTTCTTGATGTGCGCTGGAATGCTCGTCACAGCGTGCCATCACAAAGTTAATGGTACTGAGCACTGTGCGCCAACGGGGGGTTTTAGGCAGTGTTTCAACGTGTAGATACTTATCTAATGTACGTGTCTGTAAAGTACTTCGATCGAGGTAAACCCGCCATAATCCGCTTTCTTCGGCTAAATCGAATTTAGTCTTTTGGGTTGTTTGCTCCCATGTGGTGAGAGTTGTTTTCATTACCTCCACCAGTAATTCACGCACGATACTGCCTTTATCTTTGTTATCACTACCAAGCTTATCCGCTAGGCGCGTAAATTCACCACCTAATTCACGCAGTTGCTGAAGGTTATTTCTATCACCATCAAAAGCAAACCCAGAGAGTACATCAATAGCGCTTTCTAACTCACTGATACGATGTTGGGCAGAAGGGCCTATATTATCGAAGATAAACATACGCTTAAGCCCTGACTCTTCAGGTAAATTGATCACATCGGTATCAAGCGCTTTGAGCTCATCACCGATCCGGAAGGTAAGCTGGCCATTAAAATGGTGACTTTGGCTAATATCATCCGGTAAGTGGGTCATCAATATATCATCAATATTATGGCGTTCGAGCTGCTCCGGTGCTCGTCTAAAGAGCTTTCCTGCAGCTGCATTAGCGTAACGTACCCGCCCTTCATTTTGCACACAAACAATGGCTTCGCTGGTCGATTCGAGTAAACCCATTAAACGGGTTTGGGTTTCGAGTAACCCTTCTTCCACTTGTTCTCGGCGGTCTATTTCTTGTTGCAGAACAAGGTTATGCTGGCGTTGTTGTTCGGCTTTCCCTGCTTGAATATGGGCTCCAATACGAGCGATTAATTCTTCTTTATTAAACGGCTTTGCTAAATAGTCATTGGCGCCATACTCAAAGCCTTTGACGCGATCCTGCACTTGTCCTAGTGCTGAGAGCATAATGATTGGTAACTCTCGTAGGTCATATTGTTGGCGTAAGTGCTGGCATACTTCATAGCCGCTCATTTCTGGCATCATGATATCGAGCAGAATCAATGCTGGCTGATGTTGATCCATTAACTTAAGCGCTTGGGGACCACTTTCCGCCGTGAGCACTTGGTAACCTTCAAGGCGTAAAAAGTTGTTTAGCACCTGTAAATTCACGGGCTCATCATCAACTATCAGTAGCAACTCACCATCAGGATTATTTGGTAGTGCTTCATCTTTACAACTTGAAACCCCCAATGTAGGTGCTGTGAAATGGTTGGTATTGCCGAGCTTACTGTCTGCAATATCTTGGTCACTCGCAAGATTCAAGGTGAAGCTAAATGTCGCCCCTACCATAGGCTGGCTACTGACATACAAGCGACCGCCCATTAGTTCGATCAACTGTCGGCTGATTGATAAGCCTAGTCCTGCACCTTGTCTATAGTGTGATGATCCCGTATTGGCTTGGATTAAGGGTTCAAAAATGTGTTCCAGTTGCTCTGGGTGGATCCCTTGTCCGGTATCAACCACTTGGACTCGGATCTGATTTTCTAGCACCATTGCAGACAAGACAATTTTACCTTCCGAGGTGTACTTAATGGCATTGCCTATCAGGTTATAAAGCACTTGCTCTAAGCGTTGTTCATCAGCTAAAACGGGTGGCAAATCAGCAGGGATCTGGTTAATGATGCGAATTGGTTTACTGCCAACCAAGTGGCGTGATAATTCAAGTACTAGATGTGTTGCAGAGGATAGATCCACCGCATGTTTATTGATGTCGAGATCGCCATAACGCATCTTGTGGTAATCCAATAAATCATCCACTAGGTTTGTTAATCGCTGGCCACTATTGATCAGCATCTCCAGTTGACGACGCTGCGATGCTTGTACTGGGCCATTCGCACCGGCTAAAAGGGACTCTGCAATGCCAACCATGCCGTGCAGTGGGGTACGCAGTTCATGCGAAGTGGTCGCAAGGAATTCATCTTTTAGCTTGTCGGTAACTTGAAGTTCTTTGTTTTGTTGCTGTATCACTTTAAGGTTTTGTTCTAATTCGGTATTTTGATCGCGGATTAGGCTTATTTTTTCACGGACAGAGCGTTGCATTCGGGCAAAACTAACGGCCAATCGGCCAATTTCATCACTCCGTTCAATACCTTCAATTTTCTGATCTAAATCGCCTGCAGATACCCGTTCTGCAGCCCAGGTAAGGCGCAATAGGGGGGCGGTAATTGAATTGGAAAGTAAATGCGAAGCAATGATGACCAGCACAATCGCGGTGATCATGGCGACGAGGAATATTTTTTCTATTTGACGGATCCGAGCAAAAGCTTCCTCTTCCGGAAGTTCAACCACTAAAGCCCAAGTGTTACCAAGAACATTGATCGGGGAAAAGGCACTGAGTACTGGTGTTTGACTAAAGTTTAAAAAGCTACCGACCCCGATATTTCCTTCGAGAGCTTGGTTAATACTCTCACTGTTTAGTGGGTTACTGCCTTCGCTGGTGGTTGGGATCCTTGGCTGATGATCGCTGCCGACTAGCAATGTTTGCACGTAGTTACTGGTGGGTGGTGTGTCTGCAATTAGGGAGCTGATCCGCTTATTACTGAGTTCAAAAAAGACATAACTGTGTAAGTAGCCTTGCTGAATAACAGGCGCGGCAAACCATGCCGTTTGTGACGATTGATCTTTATTCGCTGAAAAGTCAGTGAATGCAATAGGTACCTGTTCAGGCTGGCTTTGCATATCACTTGTTTGTTCTTTAATAGCTTTAAAGGTGTTGCTGAGCTCGCTGCCAGAAAAGCGAGGATCGTTTAAACCAATGCCAAATCGTTCAGGGTGATTGACGGAATACACCACATTACCCTTAATATCGACCAGCATGATGTCACTAAAGTCAGATCGTTTTAAGTATTCCTCAAAGGCCCAGTGATAGCGTTTGTACATTAATCGATAACGTTCGTGGCCGATATAATTAGTGCTATGCGCATTAATTGATTTGCCTTTTTCGGTGAGCGTATGGGTGAAATAGGTGCTGCGATTATTGTCATCGAGTTTGCTTGGGAGTTCACCTAGCTGATGGAAAGCACCCACTAAACCATAAAATCGACCGCCACTGGCATTGGCGAGTTCTGAGCGAGCAAAACTTTGTGCTTCAGATTCTTTTGCCGTAAAGAAGTTATTAAGCTGTTTCTTTTTATTATCAAGCAGTGATGCTAGGTGCGAGGTACTTTGTTCAACCAAATCTTTGGTATGTGAGTTCATGAAAAACAGCGCAGACAGCGTTAAGGGGGTAATGCTGAGCACTAAAAAAGCGATCATTAAGGTATTTTGGAGGCGCTTAAATTGCGTGATGTTTTTCATTAAGGTGCCTGTGTAGGGTCATCATTTTGCAAGTTATATGGATGTTAATACGATTAGTCGTTCGAGGGCTGATTAAAAGCACGCGTACAGAATGTAAATTTAACACCCTGTATCTAAGGTGTTTTTTTTGACGTATTCAGCGTAAGAGAAAGCCTGTAACGATAACAAAGTGACAAACTAATCGTGCTTTACACTTGTTATACTGAGTTTTTTTGAGGGATCAAGCAAGTGGGTAATGAAGCGTGTGTTAAAACACAAAATTGACGGACTTAACGGAGGGTGTGCGTGATAAATGACGTAATTGAAAGCAGACTGAACAATTTCAGTCTGCCTTTAGTACTATTTTTTCGCAGCGTAAATATTGAATTTATTGGTTGTCGCTGCCGTACGACACTCACCGAAGCTTTTTTGAATCAGTGGTGGGTACTGTAAGAAGCTGTTTGCCACAATAATAAGTGCACCATCGTTGTGTAAGTGTTGTGGCGCTTGGGCAATAAAGTTTTCCGTTGGTTCGTAACAGGTTTTTAGCCCTGAATGGAACGGAGGATTACTCACCAAGTAATTGTATGAACCTGGCAGTTCGGTAAATACATCTGTTGCGGTAAATTTGGCTTCAAGGTTATTGAGCTTGAAGGTTTCTCTTGCTGACTCAAGCGCCAGCGCACTGATGTCACACAGTTCTAATTCAATGCTTGGGTTATTGGTTTTCATTACTGCACCGATCACACCAGCACCACAACCAAAATCGAGCACTTTGCCGCGAAGTTTAGGTAGAGTATTCAGCAGTAATTCTGAACCTTTATCGAATTCACCGTGGCTAAATACACCAGGTAAAGATCGAATAGTGATCTCTGTACCTGCAACCGTTAATGGGTAATTACGGAACCATGCTGAAAGCTCAAAAGGTTGTGCTGGGTTATCGCAACGGCCCCAATAAAAACCACAACGGCGAGCCGAATCATATTTGGTGAGTGGCCCGTATGGCGTAAACATTTTTTCTGCGCTACGTACACCACTGCGGTTTTCACCCACAATACAGATTTCGGTACCGGTACCAAATTTTGCCAATACCATCGATAGCAAATAATCCGCTTCTGCTTTGGCTTTAGGCCAGTACAGTAGGATCATGTCGATATCTAAATCTGCCGTGAGTTCAGCGCCAAAGTGACTAACCACTTTTAGTGAGCGGCTGATTTGTTTGTGGTAGGCATAGTTGGTGGTAAATACCGACACAGACTGGGCAACGTCTACCAATGCCAGCGGATAGTCATCGCTGAGTTCACCGACGACAAGTACTTTACGGTTCTCAAAAAACTCAAGTTGACGTGCAACGACCTGACTGGCTGCGGTATAGGACATAATGGGCCTTTAATAAACATCACGAAGGGCGCGAATTGTTCCACAAAACCAACATGAAAGGAAGATAAGCACCGCTGTATCAGTGGGGATACAGCGGCCGTAGTGGTTAATTTCGGTCTTGCTGTTCGAGGAAGTCTTTAAATTCAACCTCATACATACTAAATAACACTGCAGTAACGGCAAAAATGATTGGGCCGTAAATCATGCCGATAAGACCAAACAGGTGTAACCCACCCAAAATGGAGAAGAAGATCAGCAGGGTATTCATGCTTGAGTTACCTTGCATCAGTAATGGGCGTACCACGTTATCGATGGAACCTACGACAATGATCCCCCACGCTGATAAGAACAGCGCCCATTCCCATTGATCAATCAAGAGCAAGTAAAGTGAAGCTGGTAACCAGATAAGCGCGGTACCAACCACAGGAATAAAGGAAGCAAAGGCCATCATCGATCCCCAGAATAGCGCGGGGAATCCAGCCATCCACATTGCAAAGCCGCCGACAAAACCTTGCACAATCGCGGTAAGAAATGCCCCAAGTACTGCGGATTTAGCCACTTGTTCTACTTCGTTAAGTAGGGTGTCTTCTTGGCTACGTGATAGTGGAATGATCAAGCGTAGCGTTGAGACCATTTTTTCGTGATCGCGTAATAAGAAAAATAAGACAAACAGCATCAAGAGGAAGCTCACCAAAAAGTTGGTGGCATCACCCAGTAACTTGGCGCTCATATTGATAAGTTGTGAGCCAAATTTAGAGGCTGCAGAGGCGATCTTTTGGATAACCACTTGGGCGTCAATACCATCAAATGGTGAGTATTTATCGATTAAGGCTAAGGCTGATTGCGCATAGGAGTGGTTAAGCATTTGTTCTGCCCCGCCACTTGTTAACCATACATAGCTACCTTTTGAAAAGGTAGTGCCTTGCTGAATGATCGAGCTAAATACGACCAGCAATGGGATCACTATGATGAAGGTTAATAAGGTACATGACAAAATCGCGGCGCTGTTGGGGCGTTTTGGCATTTTCGCTTCAATTTTTTCGTGAATTGGGTAGTACAGCAACGAGATAATGAAGCCCATCACGATGGGGCCTAAATAAGGTTCAATCAGGCGGTAGCTGGCATACGCGGCAATGATCAATGCCACAATTAACATCCAATGTCTGGATTCGGCTTTAAATGGTTTTGGCACTTTCATGTCCTTACAAGGTCAATATGCCGACAGGCTAGTTACCTATCAGCGAAAATAAGCAGTTAATGATCCGTCGATAGCGCTTATCATCGCATCAATTTCTGTCTATGCAATAGTGATGACAAGAAAAGACTAACATGCTGTTTTAGTTATAATGCAAAGAATAGAACAGCCTCAAAAATATTGATTGAATCAGGGTAAAATAAGAGGAATGAAAAATGGGATGTTGTGACAATCAGTGCGACAAGAAAGTTAAACGTCGTCCACCTTTTGCTCTAATGGTTTTAATTGGCTTAGTGGTATTAGCAGTCGTATTTTGGCAATAGCTGGCATAAAAAAAGCCACGCTTAAGAGCGTGGCGTTATTGTTTCTGCTTTGGACTGCGTTAATTAAGCGTTAGCTTCTGCGGCAATCGTAGCAAATGCATGGTCGGCAGCAGCCAGCGTAGCTTCGATTTCTTTGTCACCGTGTGCCAGTGATGTAAAGCATGCTTCGTATGCTGATGGTGCAAGGTAAACACCATTTTTAAGCATTAAGTTGAAGAAACGTTTGAAGCGCTCAACATCACACTTAGTCACGTCTTCGTAGCAAGTTACGTTTTCTTGTGTGGTGAAGAAGAAACCAAACATTGCGCCCACTTGGTTTGTTGCTAGTGGAATACCGTGTTTTTCAGCTAAGGCTTTAAAACCTTGTGCTAGGTGCTTAGTGGCAAGAGAAAGGCGACGTTCGTTACCTTCTTCTGTTAGTACCGTTAGACAAGCATGACCTGCAGCCATTGCGACTGGGTTACCTGACAGTGTACCAGCTTGGTATACCGGGCCTGTTGGCGCGATATATTGCATCACATCTCTGCGGCCACCAAAAGCACCGACAGGCATACCGCCACCGATCACTTTACCCAGCGTAGTTAGATCTGGCTTGATGTTGTAGTAACCTTGTGCGCCACCGTGAGAAACGCGGAACCCTGTCATTACTTCATCAAGAATAAGTAGCGCACCAAATTCGTCACAAATTTCACGTAGGCCTTCAAGGAAGCCGGGTACTGGTGGAATGCAGTTCATGTTACCCGCAACAGGCTCAACGATAATACAAGCGATGTCTTCTGGGTTTTGAGTAAACACTTCACGTACTGAATCAAGGTCGTTGAAGGTACAAGTTAGTGTGTGCTTAGCGAAATCAGCAGGTACGCCCGGTGAGCTAGGTTGACCTAGCGTCAATGCACCAGAGCCAGCTTTTACTAGTAGGCAGTCTGCGTGACCGTGGTAACAACCTTCAAATTTGATGATTTTGTCGCGGTTAGTGAAGCCACGTGCAAGGCGAATCGCACTCATGGTAGCTTCAGTACCTGAGCTTACCATGCGCACTTGTTCCATTGATGGCACTAGGCGCGACACCATTTCAGCCATGGTGATTTCCATTTCAGTTGGCGCACCAAAGCTTAGGCCACGTTGTGCTGCATCGATCACGGCATCACGGATAGCCACATGGTTGTGACCAAGAATCATAGGACCCCAAGAGCCAACGTAGTCGATGTACGCTTTACCATCAGCATCGAAAATGTAGGCACCGTCAGCTCGTTCGATAAAGATAGGGTGACCACCAACGCCGGCAAATGCGCGAACTGGTGAGTTTACGCCACCCGGGATGGCTTCTTGTGCTTTAGCAAATAACTCTGCTGATTTGCTCATTAGTAGTGTCCTATTTAATTTATTTAATTCAGGCTGCGGCATTGTACCCAAAGGAAAAGCGCCAGCGCTAGGGATGTTTGTCACCATTTCGCAGTTCTTTTCAATTTCTAACTAAGCTATCAGTGATGGAAAGCTAGTTTTCAACATTGTGAGTGTTAACTTTAACCAGTATTGGCTAAGCTAGTAGGAGCAAACTGCTGCATATTCTTTCAGTAGTTTGCACTACAGACTATACAAATCATGTCTATCCTTTCTGCTGCTTACTAATTTATACGGTTAAACCATGACGGAACCTGCTCAATCTCAGGCGACCTCGCATCGTCGTCATCCTACGCGCCTAATGCGGCGTTTTTTATCGCAAGATAAAACGCCTGTATCAGTGTTACTTCTTGCTGCCATTGTCGGTGTCATCGCAGGCTTGATGGGGACACTGTTTGAAATCGGAGTGCATTGGGTATCTGAACAGCGAACAGACTGGTTACGTGCTGAAATCAGCAGTAGCTTACCGTTGTGGCTGACGGCATTTATGGTGAGCGCTGGATTGGCATTTATTGGCTATTTTTTAGTGCAGCGCTTTGCGCCTGAAGCGGCTGGTTCTGGCATTCCTGAAATTGAAGGGGCAATGGAAGACATTCGTCCTGTTCGCTGGTGGCGTGTGATCCCAGTGAAATTTATTGGTGGCTTAGGGGCGTTAGGTTCAGGCATGGTACTGGGTCGCGAAGGGCCAACGGTGCAGATGGGGGGTAACATCGGCCGAATGATCACAGATATCTTTCGTTTGAAAGACGAAGAAGGTCGTCACTCTTTATTAGCAGCGGGTGCGGCAGGTGGTCTGGCGGCGGCATTTAATGCGCCAATGGCAGGGATCATGTTTGTAGTCGAAGAAATGCGGCCACAATTTCGATACAGCCTTATTTCAATTAAGTGTGTAATGATCTCTGCAATCGTTGCCAATATTGTCTTTCGTAGTATTCGAGGGCAAGAAGCCGTGATATCCATGCCGCAATATGAAGCGCCGATGCTGACGTCGCTATGGCTATTCTTATTGCTGGGTATGTTTTTTGGTGTGTTCGGGGTGATCTTCAACCGTTTAGTTACTCTTTCTCAAGATCTGTTTGCTCGAATTCACAACAATGACCGTCGCCGTTATTTGATTACTGGCACTTTGCTCGGTGGTTGTTTTGGTTTGCTATTGCTTTATTTACCAGAGCTCACTGGCGGTGGTATTGCGATTATTCCAGATGCCACTAACGGTAAATACAGCGTCAGCTTATTGTTTATCTTATTTTTGGCACGTGTTGCGACAACGTTATTGTGTTTTGGCTCGGGTGCACCTGGCGGTATTTTTGCTCCTATGCTGGCGCTAGGCACTTTGTTTGGTACTTTCTTTGGTTCTATTGCGCAAGCGTGGTTCCCTGAATTTGGTTTAGAACCCGGTATGTTCGCGATTGCGGGGATGGGCGCATTGTTTGCAGCAACCGTACGAGCACCAATCACAGGTATATTGTTAGTTATTGAAATGACCAACAACTACCATTTGATTGTCCCCTTGATTATTACGACGCTTGGCGCAACCATGTTAGCGCAGGTATTAGGGGGTAAACCGATTTATTCTCAACTACTGCACCGAGCAATTAAAAAAGAAAAGTTACGCGCAGAGGTGGTCAATACTTGAACGAGATAGTCAGGTATTAGATAATCCGCTTAATAACTCGATATGTTTGTGAGGTCTTGATGAGCGACACCAATTTGCCGCTAAATTTTTCAGATGTTGCCGCGAATAAAGTGAAAACGTTAATCGCTGAAGAAGAAAACCCAGAACTGAAGCTACGTGTGTACATCACCGGTGGTGGTTGTAGTGGTTTTCAATATGGTTTTACTTTCGATGAGAAGGTAAACGAAGGCGATATGACAATTGAAAAACAGGGCGTAACACTTGTTGTTGACCCTATGAGCTTACAATATTTGATCGGTGGTACGGTTGATTACACCGAGGGCCTTGAAGGTTCTCGTTTCTTCGTAAACAACCCGAATGCAACGACAACCTGTGGTTGTGGTGCATCGTTTAGCGTTTAAGCTAGCCTGATTACTCTAAAAGCGAACATGTCTTTTTGAGTGAAATTAGAGAAATAAAAAGCCGTCACTTACTGTAAGTGACGGCTTTTTTGTTGTGCGCGAATAGGTTAATTATCCTTGTTTGATAATTAATGGGCTATTTGTGCCAGCCAGCAAGTTACTGAACTGTGCTAATTGATTTAAGCGTTTATCAGCATGCTTTTTGAAGGCGGTCTTTTGTTTCCCATGAAGAGACTCTGCCTGAGGCAATTTCACTGTGCGTGGGTTTTTATGTACGCCGTTAACCAAGAACTCGTAGTGTAAGTGGGGGCCAGTTACACGGCCTGTCCCACCAAGTGTACCGACGGTTTGTCCTTGTTTAACCCGTTGACCTGTTTTGACTTTACGCTTGGTCATGTGCAGGTACTTGGTGATATACGTTGAGGTGTGGCGAATAAAGACATAGTTACCATTAAACTTGTTATACGCCGACTTCATCACTATACCGTCACCCGCAGCCCAAATAGGGGTGCCAACTGGTGCAACATAGTCTGTGCCTCGGTGTGCTTTTACTCGGCCTGTCACTGGATGTAAGCGACGAGGGTTAAAGTTAGAGCTGACATAACGGAAGTTAATTGGTGAGCGGAGGAAAGCTTTACGCATGGCGTTACCATTTTTATCGTAATACTTACCGTCTTCACTGCGTACCGCCGTAAATGTCTGACCTAGGTTGGTGAAGGTTGCGGCGAGAATATTTCCTCGACCAATGGATTCACCTTCAACAAATTGTTCTTCAAACAATACAGAGAACTTATCCCCCCCGCGAATATCTAACGCGAAATCGATATCCCAACCAAAAATCCCAGCAATCTCCATAATTTGATTAGCTGTTAACCCCGCTTTATCACCGGCATTCCAAAAGCTGGATGTGATGGTTGCTTTAGCAAAGTTAAGTTGAGTATCGACGGTTTTCGTTTCTGCTTTTGAAACAAAGCTATCAGCGGTACGTGTAATCACGAGAGTGTCGGTAGCTGTATTGGGCTTGATGAGTTGGATCAACTCGTTATTTTCATCAAAGCCAAATTTTAATGTGTCGCCTGGGCGCAGGTTGGTGAGAGAGCGCGTGCCTTCATCGGCATTGACGAGACGGTATAAGGTTGCTGGACTTAATCCGACTTTGTCGAAGACAACAGCAAGGCTTTCTCCTGATTTTATTTTGTGTTTTTTCCATGTCAGAGGCGCTGAAGGTAAAGTTGTACTTTCTGCGGGAAGCAGTTGCGGGGTGTCCACATTGACAGCAACGGGATACGCCTTGCCTACTTCAAATTTACGATCAGCCGGCGCCATATTGTCGGGTGAAGGTAGCAGAAGCAACAGCACGATAAGAGCACTGATCGTGGCGATCAGTATCTGATGAATCTTGGGTAATTGAGCTAGCTTACTAAACGGCATGGTGGATCTATAAATGGCCTGAATAAAAAAATAGACAACACGCAGTCTAACTGGTTTCAAAAAACATCGCTATTCAAGTAAGATGGTCGATTATCACTTTTTTGCCAATTCTGTGGGAGCGAACAAGAATGGTCAGCATTGAACAGGCTTTAGCTGAGATTAAGCGTGGTGTCGATGAGCTTATTCCAGAAGAAGAGCTGATTGCCAAGTTAAAAGAAAACCGTCCATTACGTATCAAACTGGGTGCAGATCCAACAGCCCCAGATATCCACCTAGGTCACACAGTTATCCTAAACAAGCTACGCACTTTCCAAGAGCTTGGCCACGATGTGACATTCCTAATCGGTGATTTCACCGGCATGGTGGGTGACCCAACAGGCAAAAACACCACGCGTCCACCGTTGACTCGTGAAGATGTTTTAGCAAATGCTGAAACGTACAAAGAACAAGTATTCAAAATTCTAGACCCAGCAAAAACCAAAATTGAGTTCAACTCTACATGGTTATCTGAGCTAGGTGCTGAAGGTATGATCCGTCTAGCGGCAAACCAAACGGTTGCACGTATGCTAGAACGTGATGACTTTAAAAAGCGTTATGCTGACGGTCGTCCAATTGCTATTCATGAATTCATGTACCCATTGCTACAAGGTTACGATTCTGTGGCGATGGAAACTGACGTAGAGCTTGGTGGTACTGATCAGAAGTTCAACCTTCTGATGGGGCGTGAGCTACAAAAAGCGAACGGTCAAAAACCACAGGTTGTGTTAACCATGCCACTATTGGTTGGTTTAGACGGCGTGAAGAAAATGTCGAAGTCGGCGCACAACTACATTGGTGTGAACGACGTGCCAAACGAAATGTTTGGTAAGATCATGTCTATCTCTGACGATCTTATGTGGAACTACTTCGAATGCTTGTCATTCCGTCCACTAGAAGAAATCGCGCAGTTTAAAGAAGACATGGCGAACGGTAAAAACCCTCGCGATGTTAAGATCTTGCTAGCGAAAGAAATCATTGCTCGCTTCCACTCTGAAGCCGATGCTGACGCAGCAGAGCAAGAGTTCATCAACCGTTTCCAAAAAGGTGCGATGCCAGAAGAAATGCCTGAGCTTGAGTTTGAAGCGGGTATGGCGATTGGTAACCTACTAAAAGAAGCAGGCCTGGTTAACTCGACATCAGATGCGATGCGTATGATCCGCCAAGGTGCAGCCAAGATCGACGGTGATAAAATCGAAGATACTAAGCTAATTCCTGCGGCAGGTACTGCGGTTTACCAAGTCGGTAAACGTAAGTTTGCACGTATTACTCTGAAGTAATCATTATTGCTGATTCAGAGAATCAAAGGGCGCTTCGGCGCCTTTTTTAATGCCGCTACGCTATTCAATATCAAAGATCATAGTCATTACGCTCTTTCGCTTGCTGACTCAGGTATTCAATAAACTCCCACTCCACACCATCTTGGTCAAAGAAATAGATACGTTTTCGCCAAGGGTGATCGGTCGCCAGATCATTCTGCACATAGCCAGCGGCCAGCAATCGCACTTTGGCTGCATCCACATCGTCAATCACCAAACCCACATGATTAATCCCAATATCGACATACGGGTTACGGTCGACCTGAGTGCGCTCAAGTACCTCTTGTAATGCTAAATAGCTGTCTTGCGTGCCTATGTGACACCAACGATAAGTCTCGTTGTATCCGCGATGTCGAACGTTAAATTCAGGTATCGCAGTTTGTAGAAACGTAATGGTGTGAACGATATCTTTGATCGTAATGTTGGCATGCTCAACGTAGGGTTTCATGGTTGCTCTCCGCTTCATATCGAATGGAATAAAAAGGTTAAGTAATATTTATACTTTACATAGTAGTAGTGCTTGTCATTAAGTAAAGTTTTTATATTACTTAGTTGGGGTGAAGCATAAAAAAACCGCCAGGGTCGGCGGTTTTTTGAAACGGAAAGTAATAAATAGTTTTGTTATTAGCGTAGTGTCAGTGATGGTAACGACAAGTGCCAGCGGATAGCCGCGAGACGAATCGTCAGCGTGGTGATGATGCCCGCAAGTGAGGATACTTCGGTTGTAAAACCAGTTAACAAACCTGTTGTGTGCACGATACCACCAAGAATACAGGCAGTCGCGTATACCTCAGTACGTAATACCATGGGGATCTCACGCGCCAGTACATCACGGATCACACCACCGCCACAGCCTGTAAGCACACCCATGATCACAGCCACCATAGGTGATGCGCCAAAACGTAATGCTTTTTCAACACCAATGGCGACAAATACCGCTAAACCTATGGCATCGGCAACAGGGAGAACATACCACGGCAGCTTTTGAGGTCGACGAATAGCGGCCATCGTGAATAAGCATGTAATGAAGATCACCCAAAGGTAATTGGTATCAGTGATCCAGAACACAGGCGTTGCACCCAGCGCCATGTCACGAATAGTACCACCACCAATAGCCGTTACGCTGGCGAGTACCACAACGCCAAAGGGATCCATTCGTAACCGTCCAGCCAAGAGCACACCTGATACTGCGAATACAGCAGTACCAAACATATCAAGGAGATAGATAAGCATTAAAGTATTACCTGATAAAGAAAGCGAAAATAAAGATGACGGCAGAGCAGCGGACTACTGTGTCGCACGTCGTTGTTCTCGTACCGTGTCTAGGTGATCGCATACCTGCTTGATCGCTTTTAGCGTTCGAGGTGTCGGGCGGTTAAGCCAGTCTGAATTCACGGTAAATATCTGTCGATTATCGACAGCAGGTATTTTACCCTGCCAGTCTTGCCATATATCAACATTTGTATTGGCGTGAGAGGTACCAAATATGATTTCTGGTTGGCGGATCACAACTTGCTCTTGTGATACCTGCGGATATGGGGCTTTACTTGCGGCAAAAATGTTCTCACCACCACAGACTTGAAACACTTGAGTCGGCCAGTGTCCATCCGCGGCGGTGATTATTGGAGCGGCGCTGAGCTGATAAAAGTAGCGTACTTTTTCTTGGCGCTGATATTTCAGGGTCAGTGCTGCGAGCTTTTCACGGTAATCGTTCGCTGCTTGTTGTGCTTGTTGTGCTTGTACGGGGGAGTCGGCGTATTGACCCAGTCGCTCGATGGTGTCGGCAATGGCTGGCAGTTCTTTTGAAGTGGAGTAGACAACATTGAATCCCAGCTGCTCAAGCTTGGCCATTTCTCGAGGGGGGTTACCACTTTTCCATGCCAGGATCAGATCGGGCTGAAGGGCAACAATGCGTTCTAATTTAATGCCTCTATGATTGGCGACGCGTTCTAGCTTGAGTGCGGCTTTGGGGTAATCGCTGTATTCCGTTGCTGCAATCAGCTTATCGCCTAACCCTGCGGCATACGCTAGCTCAGTCATGTGAGGAGATAAGCTTATCACTCGAGTTGCGGGTTGTGTTGCAAAACTCATCGTGGAAAAAAACAAAAAACAGCAGCAAGCGAAACGCACTTAAAAAGCTCCTTGGAAAAGAATGATAAGACAACTTTGTACCACCAGCCAAATGATGACTCGGCTTTTAGCGACTTGCTCGATTTGAGCAAGGTGTAAAGCCGCAGGGGCTATTTTCCCGCCTAAGCGTGGACGTTCCAATTTACGGTCTTCATAAATTGCAGGCCCTCCGAGAGAAAGTGATAGTTTGTTGCCCGTTGCGACAAGTAGCCAGCCAGGTCCTGGAAGCTGCCAGTTTTCACCTTGCTGCCATAAACTGCGTAACGCCACTTTTCCGTTTTGTCCCAGCGCGATAAGTAAGGCGAATAAGCGTAATGGAACTATATCGAGTACCGCTAAAATGCGAATGGCAGGATAACCAAAAAATACATATTGCTTGCGGGTTGGTGACCATACGCGCGCTAGGCTGACCGCAAGACGATACATAAGCGCACCAATCCCACCTGCGAGCCCGTACCAAAACAGCACGCCAATGACTTGGCGACCATAGCCGAGCAGTTGTGTTTCAGCCCCCGCCTTTCCTAGCCCTAATAAAGACAGGCTTTCCGTTTGGCGATTAAGAGTGGTGCTGAGTAGGCGTCGACAGAGGGTTTTATTTTCGGCGCTATAGGCTTTGATCAGCTGGTGGCTGAGTTGGCTGATATTTTTCCAACCCAATGCGAACCATAACAAGGTGAGATCAAACAGGGCGTCAATCCAGACTAACTGTTTGCAGGCAATCAGCATAATGAGCATGGTAAGCCACATTAGTGACCAAGTTAGCAAACCTGATAGTAAACGTTGGTGGCGGTTATCATTAGGTTTATTAACGCGGCTGGCTAGCATGATGGCCAAGCGTTGCCATAAGTTGAGCGGGTGAAGGTCTTGCGGAATGGCAATAAGCCAATGCAATGCAATGGCACCCCACATTGCAAGTAGGGTGCTATTGTTAGCGAGTATCGCTAAAAGGTCGTTCATTACTGATTCAGTAACTCAGCCATTTTAGCTACCATCACTGAAGAGCTTTTCGCTGCCAGTGGTAGGAACTCATCAAAGCTCATTGGCGATTCTTTGTCTGCTACATCTGAAATTGCGCGAACAACAACAAATGGTACGTTGAACTGATGACATGCTTGGGCAATAGCCGCTGCTTCCATTTCAACAGCGATAACTGCTGGGAAGTTGTCACGTATGAATTGTTGTTTCTCTGCGCTACATACAAACGCATCGCCAGTACAAATTAGACCGCGAATAGCGTGCACGTCTTCCATTGTTGCCAGTGCTTGCGCAGCGATATCCATTAGTTTTTCATCAGATGCAAAAGCGGCAGGTTGTTGTGCCATTTGACCGATTTCGTAACCAAATGCAGTTACATCGGCATCGTGGTAGCGAACTTCGCTTGAAATCACGACATCACCTACGTTTAGGCTGCTATCAAAGCCGCCCGCAGAACCTGTGTTAAGTACCACATCAGGTTGGAAAACTTCTAGCATAATTGCAGAGCCAACAGCTGCGGCTACTTTACCAATACCTGATTGCAGTAACACGATATCGGCACCGTTTAGCGTACCTGTATAAATGGTACAACCTGCTTTTTTGTGTGTTTCACAGTTAGTCAGTTGGTCTTTTAGGATCGCAACTTCTTGCTCCATCGCACCGATAATGCCGATTTTCATAGCTAGCTTCTCTTTGTTGTTCAGATGTGCGCTCACACTGAGCGCATAATGGCGAGATTGTAACAAATAAAAAGCGAGAGGTCAGAGCTTAACGCCTCGTCTCTCTCGCTGTTTTTATCTTTCTTTCTTGTGGTAATCAGTTAACGATTAGACATCCAGAAAATCCATGATTCCATCGGCTGCGCGTCGCCCTTCATCAATGGCGGTAACTACCAGATCGGAGCCGCGCACAGCATCACCGCCCGCAAAGATTTTAGGGTTGGAGGTTTGGAATGGAAAGGCGTTATCTTGTGGTGCTTGAATACGCCCCCATTGATCCAACTCGACATTGTAATCACTGAGCCAAGGCATGGCGTGTGGCTGAAAACCAAAGGCCATGATCACGGCATCGGCTTTAATAATATGTTCGCTGCCAGCGACGGGCTCAGGGCGGCGGCGGCCAGCATCGTCGGGCTCACCAAGGGCGGTTTTGACGACTTTGATGCCAGTGACATGCCCTGCTTGGTCTACCTCGACGCCTAGTGGCTGTAGGTTAAACTGAAAGTTAACCCCTTCTTCTCGTGCGTTTTTCACTTCGCGTTTGGAACCCGGCATATTGGCTTCATCACGGCGATAAGCACAAATGACTTTTTTGGCCCCTTGGCGCACTGAGGTACGTACGCAGTCCATCGCCGTATCGCCGCCGCCAAGTACCACCACACGTTTTCCTTTCATATCGGTAAAGGGTGTTGGTGTGTCGAGTCCCATCACTTTGTAAGTATTAGAAATTAAAAAGGGCAGTGCATCGTACACGCCTTTGGCCTCTTCGTTGGCTAGGCCTGCTCGCATGTTTTTATAGGTGCCAACGCCAAGAAATACCGCGTCATAGTCTTTGATTAAGTCAGCCAGTTGCACGTCTTTGCCTACTTCAGTCTCAAGCTGGAACTCAACGCCCATTTCAGTGAAGATTTTACGGCGGTTAATCATCACTTCTTTTTCTAATTTGAACGAGGGGATACCAAAAGTGAGCAGGCCGCCAATTTCAGGATAACGATCAAAGACGACGGGTTTGACGCCATTGCGCACCAGAATATCAGCACATGATAGGCCAGCAGGTCCTGCGCCTATCACCGCGACTTTTTTGTCGGTCCACTCAACATGTGACATGTCAGGTTTCCAGCCCATTTCAAAGGCTTTATCGGTAATGTACTTTTCGACGTTGCCGATGGTGACGGCACCAAAATCGGCATTGAGGGTGCAAGACCCTTCACATAAACGATCTTGTGGGCACACCCGACCACAGACTTCAGGCAAGGTGTTGGTCTGATGCGAGAGCTCGACGGCTTCAATAATGCGGCCTTCATTGGCTAATTGAAGCCATTGTGGAATGTAATTGTGGACAGGGCATTTCCATTCACAATACGGGTTACCGCAATCGAGGCAGCGATCGGATTGGGCGCTGGCTTGTTGCTGAGTAAAGGGTTCATAGATTTCAACGAACTCAATTTTTCTGATTTTGAGTGGCTTTTTCGCTGGATCTACGCGAGATACATCAATAAATTGGTAAATGTTCTGGCTCATGAAGGTTCCCTCCTTATTGTGCTTGAACGCGTAGTTCAGCGGCTGAACGACTTTGATGCCCCAAGAGGGTGTTCACATCGGCTGACTTCGGTTTCGCGAGATAGAACTTAGGAATCCATAGATCAAAATCGGCCAGAATTTCTTGGGCTCGGCGTGATCCTGTTTCTTCCAAATGGTGGTCGATAAGCCCACGAAGGTGTTCTTGGTGGATAGCTAAATCATCGAGTGGAAGCGCTTCGACCAGTTCAGGGTTTACCCGTCCGGCGAAGTCACCGTTTTGGTCTAGGATGTAAGCAAAGCCGCCTGTCATGCCTGCGCCAAAGTTCACACCTGTTGTCCCTAAGATGGCGACTATCCCGCCTGTCATATACTCACAAGCATTATCGCCCACGCCTTCAACCACAGCGATGGCGCCAGAGTTTCTTACGCCAAATCGTTCACCTGCGGTACCTGCTGCAAACAGTTTTCCGCCTGTTGCGCCGTATAAACAGGTGTTTCCGATAATGGTGGCTTCATGTGATTTAAAGGCCGAGCCCATTGGGGGGTGAATGGTGATTTTCCCCCCTGTCATACCTTTGCCGACATAATCGTTAGCATCGCCAATAAGATGAAGGTTAAGACCGCCCGCATTCCAGACTCCAAAAGATTGCCCTGCGGTGCCCGTCAAATGAAGATTAATGGGGGAAGATGCCATACCTTGATTGCCGTAACGGGTTGCAATTTCACCGGATAATCTAGCCCCAATAGAGCGGTCAGTGTTACGTATGTTGTGGTATAAATCTGCGCCGCTGCGTGCGGTTATCGCGGGCAATGCTTCTTCCAGTAAAGTTTGGCTCAAGACTGCGTTATCGAAGGGGGTATTGGGCTCGCTGCAATACAAGGTTTTGCCTTCTGCGGGGGTGGGGGCGTGAAGTAGGCCAGTTAAATCGAGCTTCTGTTGTTTGGCGCTGAAGCCATCAAGGGCGATCAGTAAATCGGTACGGCCGATCAAGTCGGTGAGTTTTTCAACGCCAAGTTGTGCCAGTAACTCTCGTACTTCTTGGCCAAGTCCAACAAAGTAATTCATTACCTGCTCAGGTAAGCCCTTGAAGTAATCTCGGCGCAGTTTTTCATCCTGGGTTGCAACGCCTGTTGCACAGTTATTGAGGTGACAAATACGCAGATATTTACAGCCTAATGCCACCATGGGCGCCGTGCCAAAACCAAAGCTTTCTGCACCTAAAATGGCGGCTTTGATAACATCTAACCCTGTCTTTAAGCCGCCATCCACTTGCAGGCGGATTTTATGGCGTAAGCCATTGGCCACAAGGGCCTGTTGCGTTTCAGCTAGCCCCAACTCCCACGGACTACCTGCATATTTAACGGAGGTTAATGGGCTCGCGCCTGTTCCGCCATCGTAGCCTGATATAGTGATCAAGTCGGCATAGGCTTTAGCAACACCTGTGGCAATCGTTCCCACGCCTGGTTCAGAGACCAGCTTGACCGAGACCATGGCGGCTGGGTTGACCTCTTTTAAAT
Source organism: Photobacterium sanguinicancri (assembly GCF_024346675.1). Lineage (NCBI taxonomy): Bacteria > Pseudomonadati > Pseudomonadota > Gammaproteobacteria > Vibrionales > Vibrionaceae > Photobacterium > Photobacterium sanguinicancri. The sequence continues at coordinate 3,132,633 of NZ_AP024850.1, read as the reverse complement.
CAAAGATCAGTTGGGCTAAATCTTCAATCGAGTAAATATCGTGGTGCGGGGGCGGTGAAATGAGCGTGACCCCAGGGACGGCATAGCGCAGCTTAGCAATTTCGGTAGTGACCTTATGGCCGGGTAATTGACCGCCCTCACCGGGTTTTGCGCCTTGGGCGACTTTGATTTGGATAATATCGGCATTGACTAAGTAATGCGGGGTAACGCCAAAACGACCAGAGGCGACCTGCTTGATCCGTGAGTTACGCTCGTTGCCAAACCGACGAGGGTCTTCGCCACCTTCGCCAGAGTTGGAATGGCCGCCTAAGCGGTTCATAGCAATGGCGAGTGCTTCGTGTGCTTCGGGGCTAAGGGCGCCAATTGACATTGCCGCAGAATCGAAGCGTTTGTATAACTCAGTGGCGGCTTCGACTTGTTCTATTGCGATAGGGCTTTCGCTTTTCGTCAGTTGTAGCAAGTCTCGGATAGCAGCAACTGGACGTTCATTTACCTCGCGGGCAAAGGCGAGATAATCTTGATAATCTCCTGATTTAACCGCTTGTTGGAGTGTGCCGACAACATCGGGGTTATAGGCATGAAATTCACCGCCATGCACATATTTGAGCAAACCGCCGTGTTCGATGGGTTTACGTTTGAGCCATGCACGACGCGCTAAGTTGATGGCATCTTGTTGGAAATCATCGAAGTTTGCACCGGAAATACGGCTAGCCGTCCCTTTGAAACAAAGGCCGATCACATCTTGATGAAGCCCTACCGCTTCAAATAAATGTGAACAGCGGTACGAGGCGATGGTGGAAATGCCCATCTTTGACATGATCTTAAATAAGCCTTTGTTGATACCATCGCGGAAGTTGATCATGACATCACGGTACGGCTTATTGATTGCACCTCTGTCGATTTGTTGGCTTAGCGATTCATACGCAAGGTATGGATAAACGGCAGTCGCGCCATAACCGAGTAATACTGCAAATTGGTGTGGATCGCGGGCGGTGGCGGTTTCAATCACTATGTTAGCGTCACAGCGTAAATGGGTATCGACCAAGCGGGTTTGTACTGCCCCGACTGCCATCGCCGCTGGAATTGGGACTTTGCTGGCATTGATGCCCCGATCTGATAGCACAATAAGCACGGTGCCACTGCGGACTAAGCGCTCGGCTTGATCACACAGATCGAGGATAGCTTGCTGTAAGTCTTTCTCTGCGGGGTCGTAGTTAATGTCTACGATGCTGTTGCGATAATATTGACTGTCGAGCTCAAGTAGCTGAACCAGATCGGAATACAGCAGCACGGGCGATTTAAAGGCGACGCGGTAGGCATGACCATCGGTTTCGCAAAACACATTCATCTCGCGACCAATGCAGGTGGCCAGCGACATCACATGCTTTTCGCGCAGTGGATCAATCGGCGGGTTGGTCACTTGGGCAAACATTTGGCGAAAGTAATCAGTCACACTGCGTTCTTTGGAAGAAAGCACGGCCATCGGTGCATCATCTCCCATCGAACCTGTGGCTTCTTGGCCATTTTCCCCAATCACTCTAAGTACTTGGTCTATTTCTTCACGGTTCATACCAAATTGTTTTTGGTAGGTGCTTAATTCGTTATCGGATAACGATCGGCTGCCGACTTGCTCATCATCCAATTGTTCAAATGGCGTGAGGTGTTTGACATGACTATCGAGCCACTCTTTATACGGGTGACGGGCCATTAAATCGTTGTCGATGTCTTTAGAGTGCCAAATCTTGCCAAATTTGGTGTCGATAACCAGCAGCTCGCCAGGACCGACACGGCCTTTTTCTAATACTTCATCGGGGGCGTAATCCCAAATGCCAATTTCAGAAGCTAGAGTGATAAGTTTATCTTTGGTGATCACATAGCGAGCAGGGCGTAAGCCATTACGATCAAGGTTGCAGGCGGCATAGCGTCCGTCTGACATTACGATGCCAGCGGGACCATCCCAGGGTTCCATGTGCATGGAGTTAAAATCGTAAAAAGCGCGAAGCTCAGGATCCATGTCTGGGTGATTTTGCCATGCGGGTGGTACTAACATCCGCATCGCGCGGAAGAGATCCATCCCACCTGCTAGAAAGAGCTCCAGCATGTTATCTAGGCTTGATGAATCTGAGCCGCTTTCATTGACAAAGGGGGCTGCAGTTTGTAAATCGGGCAATAATGGCGAGGAAAACTTATAGCCTCGAGCGCGTGCCCATTGGCGGTTACCTGCGATGGTATTGATTTCACCATTGTGTGCGAGGTAACGAAATGGCTGTGCCAGTGGCCAGCGAGGTTGGGTGTTAGTAGAAAAACGCTGGTGGAATAAACAAATGGATGACTGTAAGCGAAGATCACCCAAATCGGTATAAAATCGCGGTAAATCCGCGGGCATGCAAAGGCCTTTGTAGACGGTCACTTGGGTCGACAGGCTACAGATATAAAAATCAGGGTCTTGGTTGATCCGTTGTTCGATACGACGACGCGCAATATACAGGCGACGATCGATATCGCGTGGCTTCCAGCCTGCAGGAGCATTGATGAATACCTGGACAATATCGGGCAGTGACTCTTTGGCGATAGGGCCTAAGACTTGTGAATTAATGGGTACATCGCGCCAACCGACAATGGAGAGTGTTTCTTTACTGAGTTCTTCAGTGATAATTTTACGGGCTTGCTCGGCTTTGATTGGGTCGGTGCTAAGAAATAACATCCCAATGGCAAATTCGCGGGCCAATTTCCAGCTGTGTTCTTCGGCGATAATACGGTAGAAGTCGCTGGGCTTTTTCATTAATAGCCCACAACCATCCCCCGTTTTACCATCGGCTGCGATACCACCACGGTGGGTCATACGATCCAGAGCTGAAATCGCTGTTCGTACCAATTTATGGCTTGTTTCGCCTTCGATATGGGCAATTAAGCCGAATCCACAATTATCTTTTTCCAGCCTTGGGTCATACAGTGTCATGACAACTCTCCCTTGGTCTGCTCATCCTGAGCGTTAACTTTTAATCTCATAACTTGTGGGTTGATAAGGTTAAAAGTGGTCTGACTGCATAGTTATGGCGCCGATCGTCCACCATTGCGCATCCTGCGATCTTCCAAGTTAACGGCAAATTACAAAAAGGTCAAATTTTGACCGTTTACGTTTTTATCGGGCAATATGGCGATATTAAAAACTGTAATGGATTGATCTTAAAACTTATTTTAACGAATTGTTAACAGGTGGTGTTCGGAAGAGCATCATCTTATTGTTGCGATTATTTTGAGGAAATAAGGTGATGGTGAGCCACTTTTTGTAAAGAGACGTTAGGGAAGAGGAGGGCTATCAACTGAATAATCATATAAAAAAAGCCAGCTCTGTTGAGCTGGCTTTATAGTGTAGCCTTTTAAGGGGAATATTATGCGTTAGAAAGCATTAATGAATCAGCTTTCGCTTCAAGGTTAGAACCGCCCATTAAGAAATCATCGATTTCACGAGCAGATTCTCGGCCTTCATTAATACAGCGAACAACCAAAGACTGACCTGTGCGCATATCACCCGCAGCAAAGACGCCTTTTTGATTAGTCGCAAAGCCTTCAGTCGCCACGTTGCCGCGATCATCAAGCTTAATGTCTAGCTGAGCAAGTACACCCGTTGGTTCTGGGTGTAAGAATCCCATCGCAAGGAAAGCTAAATCACATGGAATAATGCGTTCTGACCCTGCTACTTCTTCAAAATAAGGGCGTTCACCCGCTTTTGCTTCTAGCCATTGAATATCTGCGATACGCAGGGCTTTTACGTTGCCTTCTTTATCACTAATGAATTCTTTGGTGAGAATATTCCAATGACGTTCACAACCTTCTTCGTGCGATGTCGATGTCTTCATGATCATTGGGTAGGAAGGCCAAGGCTGATTGACTGGACGCTTTTCGGGTGGAATCGGCATGATCTCAACCTGCGTGATACTTGCCGCACCATGACGGTTAGATGTACCCACACAATCCGATCCTGTATCACCACCACCGATAACCACCACATGTTTACCTTTGGCATGGATTTCTTTTGTTTTTAAATCCATCTCATTGGCACGGCGGTTATTCTGGGCGAGGAATTCCATTGCAAAATGGACACCGTTGAGTTCACGACCAGGAATAGGCAGGTTGCGCGGTACCGTTGAGCCACCCGTTAGCAGCACGACATCAAAGTCCTGACGCAATTGTTGGGCATTAATCTCAACACCAATGTGTGCGTTAACCTTAAACTTCACGCCAGCATCAGCCATCAGGTCGATCTTACGATCGATGATATCCATACCGAGCTTAAAGTCAGGAATACCAAAGCGAAGTAAACCTCCGACTTTTTCATCACGCTCAAATACCGTCACACAGTGACCAGCACTATTGAGTTGTTCGGCTGCGGCTAATCCCGCCGGGCCTGAACCTATGATGGCGATTGTTTTACCAGTACGTTCACGCGGTATTTTGGGTTTAGCATAGCCTTCGCGGTATGCCGTCTCAACAATGGTCTTTTCAATATTACAGATGGTGATTGGGTCTTGGTTAATACCCAGTACACAGCCACTTTCACAAGGAGCAGGGCACACACGGCCTGTAAATTCAGGGAAGTTGTTGGTAGAGCTCAGAATGTTCCACGCTTCTTCCCAACTATCACGGAAAACAGCATCGTTAAACTCTGGGATGATGTTTCCAATTGGGCACGAGTTATGACAAAACGGAACGCCACAATCCATGCAGCGTGACGCTTGTGTATTGATTTTGTCGCCAAATTCTTCGTTTAAGACAAACTCTTTGTTGTCTTGAATTCGAACGATTGGATCTAACTTTTGTGGTAACTCACGACCATGTTCTAAAAATCCAGTAGGCTTACCCATTTACGGCCTCCAACTCTTCCTTGTTTGCAGCTTCCGCCTTTCGCTGTAGTAATACGGCTTTGTAATCCCTTGGCATGACTTTTACCATCTTCTGAAGGTTTGCTTCAAAGTTAGATAAGAAGGTTTGTGCCACATTACTGCCTGTGTATTCCACGTGCTTACTGAGCATGTGCAGTAGACGTTCTTTGTCTTCTTGCTCTATTGGGTCTAGGTCAACCAATTCTGAGTTAAGCTTGGTTTCGAAATCACCAAACTGATCCCAGACATACGCGACACCACCACTCATCCCTGCGGCGAAGTTACGGCCCGTTTGTCCCAGAATTACGGCGACGCCACCTGTCATATATTCACAACCGTGGTCACCTATGCCTTCAACGACTACCTCTGCGCCCGAGTTACGCACACAGAAACGTTCGCCTGCAAGGCCGCGAATGTAGGATTCACCTGAGGTTGCACCGTAGAAACAGACGTTACCGACGATGATGTTATCTTCTGGTGTAATGTCAGAATGCGCATCAGGATAGAGCACTAATGTACCGCCAGATAAACCTTTACCCCAATAATCGTTAGCGTCGCCTTCTACTTCAAATTTCACCCCTTTCGCAAGGAATGCGCCAAGACTTTGCCCTGCAGATCCCGTGAACTTGACGTTCATTGGCTGCGGTAGGCCTTGGTCTTTGTAGATTTTTGAAATTTCATTCGACAGCATAGTACCGGTACTGCGATCGGTATTGATGATGTCAAAGGCGGCGTTAACAGGTTTGCCGTCGTAAAGCGCAGGTGCTGCCGCGGCGATGAGTTTACGGTCTAACACGTTTTCAAGATTATGCTCTTGTTGACGTTGGTTGTAGATGCCGTCTTCTTCACGAGCAGGCTCGACGAATAGTACTGGGCTTAGGTCGAGGTTCTTGTATTTCCAGTGGCCGATATCATCACGGATTTTTAACTTGTGCGACTGCCCAACCATTTCATCGATAGTACGGAAACCAAGTTCAGCCATGACTTCACGTAGGCCTTCAGCCATGTATTGGAAGAAGGTAACAACGTCGTCGACACGACCATCAAAACGTTCACGCAAGGTTTTGTTCTGGGTGGCGATACCAACAGGACAGGTGTTTTTATGACACTTACGCATCATGATACAACCTTCAACTACTAAGGCTGCGGTTGCCACGCCCCATTCTTCAGCCCCTAATAAGGTTGCGACAGCAAGATCTCGTGGTGTTTTCATTTGGCCATCTGACTGAACAACAATGCGGTTACGTAAACCGTTTTTCAGCAGAGTCTGGTGTGTTTCAGCAAGGCCTAATTCCCATGGCAAACCCGTGTGGCGAATCGATGACATTGGAGAGGCACCTGTACCACCATCGAAACCTGCAATTAAGACAACATCGGCTTTTGCTTTGGCAACACCAGAGGCAATTGTACCTACACCAGCTTCAGAAACGAGTTTGACGTTAACACGACCCGCGCGGTTGGCATTTTTCAAATCGTAGATCAGCTGAGCCAAATCTTCGATAGAGTAAATATCGTGGTGTGGTGGTGGTGAAATAAGGCCGACCCCAGGGGTGGAGTGACGGGTGGCACCGATCCAATCATCGACTTTATCACCCGGTAGCTGACCACCTTCGCCCGGTTTTGCCCCTTGTGCCATCTTGATCTGAATTTCATCAGAGTTCGTTAGGTAGTAAGAGGTAACACCGAAACGGCCCGAAGCAACTTGCTTGATCGCTGAGCGTTCCCAATCGCCGTTGTCTTTTTTCTCAAAGCGATCGGGGTCTTCACCACCTTCGCCTGAGTTAGATTTAGCCCCGATGCGGTTCATCGCAACAGCCAGTGTTGAGTGCGCTTCGTAAGAGATAGAGCCAAAGCTCATCGCGCCTGTCGCAAAGCGTTTAAGAATGCTTTCAATCGGCTCTACGTCGGCAAGTGGGATTGCACCTGCTGGGCTTTTAATGAATTCTAGCTGACTACGAAGTGTTGCTGCGTTATCACCTTGTGAATCGACTGCGTGACAGTATTCTTTAAATTGGTCGTAGTCCTTACCGCGTGTTGATTGTTGCAGTAATGAAATCGTTTCTGGATTAAACAGGTGTTTCTCACCACGCTGTTTCCATTGATAAACCCCACCAACATCCAGCATCTGGATCGGAATTTCACGAAGTGGGTAACCCACACGGTGGCGGATCAGTACTTCTTGTGCAATGTCATCAATGGTTAGGCCCTGAATACGTGAGACTGTGCCCGTGAAATATTTATCAACTACAGATTTACTGATACCCAAGGCTTCAAAAATTTGCGCTCCGTGGTACGACTGTAACGTAGAAATACCCATCTTCGAGAAGATTTTGAGTAGGCCGCCATTAACCCCTTTACGGTAGTTATTGAATAGCGTTTCTGTTGGCAGCTCAGGATCGAGCTTACGTTTTTTCTGAAGGTCGACCAGTGTTTCGGTAACTAAATAAGGGTTGACGGCGTTTGCACCATAGCCCACTAGCGTTGCGAAGTGGTGGGTTTCACGTGCATCGCCAGTCTCGACAATGATGTCACACTTAGCGCGTAACCCTTTACGGATTAAGTGGTGGTGAACAGCACCGACAGCCAGCATCGCAGGAATAGCGGCATGGTTGGAGTTAACGGCACGGTCAGTCAGGATAATGATGGAGTAGCCATCTTGAACGGCATCTTCCGAGTATTGGCAAATACGCTTTAGCGCACGTTCAAGCTTTCCTTGATCGCCATTGGCACGGAATACAATATCTAAGGTTTTAGCTTGTAAGTGTTCTTTATCGATTGCCCGTAATTTTTCTAATTCAGCATTAGAGAGTACCGGTGATTCTAATTCTACTTTTTGGCAGTGTTCTGGTGTCTCAGCCAGTAAGTTCTGATCTTTACCTAAATAGGTATTTAGCGACATGACCATACGTTCACGGATCGGGTCGATCGGTGGGTTGGTCACTTGGGCAAACAGTTGCTTGAAGTAATTAGAGAGGTGTTGTGACTGGTGTGACAGTATCGCTAATGGCCAATCCGCGCCCATCGCACTGAGGGGTTCGTAGCCTGTCTTTGCCAGAGGAACGATAATTTCGTTCACTTCTTCTGAGCTCATGCCAAAAGCTTGTTGGTGATGCAGCAGGCGCTCAGGTGTTGGCTGGTGGTGCATGTTATCGGCTTCAGGCAGCGATTTAAGCGTTAATAGGTTGTCTTTTACCCATTGCTCGTAAGGCTTTGAAGAGGCAATGCTGTCTTTCACTTCTTCATCTGAAATGATGCGCCCTTGCTCCAGATCGGCCACGAAGATACGGCCGGGCTGTAAGCGGCCACGGAATTGCACATTCTCAGGTTCAATTTTGACAACACCGGACTCAGACGCCATCACTAAGAAATCGTCTTTGGTGACTGTGTAGCGTGATGGTCGTAGGCCATTTCGGTCAAGGGTTGCGCCAACTTGTACACCATCGGTGAAACAAACAGAAGCTGGCCCATCCCACGGTTCCATTACATTGGCGTGGTATTGATAAAACGCACGGCGTTTAGGATCCATGCTTTTGTTTTCTTGCCATGCTTCAGGGATCAGCATCATCAAAGCATGCGGTAGACTACGGCCAGAAAGTACCAGCAGCTCTAGCGCCATATCGAAGTTTGATGAGTCAGAACTGCCTTCCTGACAGATAGGCAGCAGCATGTCGATTTCTTGCTGGCTGAATAAATCAGACTCAATAATCGCTTCACGTGCTTTCATCCAGTTTAAGTTACCGCGCACGGTGTTTATTTCACCGTTATGTGCGATGTAACGGAAAGGCTGTGCGAGACGCCAGCGAGGAAATGTATTGGTTGAGAAGCGTGAGTGCACTAAAGCCAGTGCTGTCACCATAGTTGGGTTTTGTAGATCAAGGAAATACTGTGGCACTTGCTCTGTTGTGAGCTGGCCTTTATATACTAAAGTCTTATAAGACAGTGAGTTAATATAAAAATCATCGCCAATATTCGATACGCTTTCTAGGCATACGCGTACAGTGTAATTACGTAATACATAAAGTTTACGTTCTAGTACTGCAGGATCGAGGTTAGCACCACCGGTAATAAATACATGCTCAAACTGAGGCTCAGTGCTGAGTGGGTCTTCACCGATCATCGAGTTGTCGACGGGTAACACGCGGTAACCAATCACGTCGAGATCTAGACGTTTAGCATTGCGCTCTAGGATGTCGCGACACTGTTGACGTTTGTGCTCGTCTTTTGGAAAGAGCACCACACCGACACCATATTGCTCAAAAGAGGGCAATTTGATACCGAGCTTAACGGTTTCTTCGAGTAAGAACTCGTGCGGTTTTTGTAGAAGAATACCGGCACCATCACCACTTGATGGATCGCACCCTTGGCCGCCGCGATGTTCCATGCGGGCAAGCATATCAAGGGCCTGGGTTACAATCTCGTGGGATTTACGGTTCTTTAAATGGGCAACAAAGCCGATACCACAGGCATCGTGCTCTAATTCAGGTACATAAAGCCCCTGAGCATTAAGCTCTTGATCTGTCATAGATACATCCTTCCAGTGTTCAACAAACCTTTTCCCAGGTTTGTGTTATCCCTAATCGTTATATCGTCACATTTTGCTCACTTGGTATGGACTACCTGTCCCGTGAACAAAACGGTGCGCTTGCTGTGGGATGACGTGTAAATCATTTAGCAAACTTAATTTTGCAGCACATCCATTCTGGTAATTAGATATGCGGTGATTTAATGAACTAGTGACATAATTCACTGCTTTTAGCGGGTTTTATGTCACAAATGTTGCTCATTATTTGCACATAAGTGTAACTATCCTACAGTTTTGATACTTTAATTACCAACAAAAAATAGCGTGATTAATCGACTCTGTTCATTGTGGCTGCATGTAAGCGTTGGACCAATGCGTAATTATTCGGTAATCGTTCTCATTCTGCATATAACTCAGTCTTGAATATTACATAACCATGTTTAGTTTGTGGTTAATGGCTAGGTTTAGCGGCTTCTTTTGTCGTATTTTATTTACACGGGAGGAGACGCTGATTTAGTCTGGGGGATTTACGTGTTTTTCTTGTCTTAACACAATTTAGGTCGTGGGGATTGGTGCTACGCTGCGCGGCTTATTTTTCCATAGCTGAATAATCAGGTGACCCAATGCAGCTCCATGAACTCGTAAATACATTTGGACAAGATTTGCAGCGCCGCTATGGTGAAAGAGTACATAAATTAACGTTACATGGTGGCTTTAGTTGCCCTAACCGTGATGGCACAATAGGCCGTGGCGGTTGTACTTTTTGTAATGTTGCCTCGTTTGCTGATGAGCAAGCACAATATCTTCCGATTGAACAACAGCTGGATCAACGTGCGGGGGAAATTCACCGTGCGAAACGTTACCTTGCGTATTTTCAGGCATACACCAGTACCTACGCTGAAGTACAAACATTAAAGAAAATGTATGAAGAAGCCTTGCAAGCGACCGATATCGTGGGGTTGTGCGTTGGCACTCGTCCTGACTGTGTCCCTGATGCCGTGTTGGACTTACTGGCTGAATATCATCAGCAAGGTTATGAAATTTGGCTTGAGTTGGGTTTGCAAACCGCCAATGATAAAACCCTTAAGCGCATTAATCGTGGTCATGATTTTGCGTGTTACCAAGCGATTACTCAACGTGCACGCGCATTAGGTATTAAGGTATGTGCTCACTTGATAGTGGGATTACCGGGAGACACCAAAGCGGATAACCTCGATACCATTAATAAAGTGGTCGCGATAGGGGTTGATGGTATTAAGCTGCATCCACTCCATATTGTGGAAGGCAGTAAAATGGGCCAAGCGTGGAAGGCTGATCGCCTGACAGCGATTAGCTTAGACGATTACACTGACATTGCCTCGGAAATGATCCGTTTAACACCACCAGAGGTGATTTATCATCGTGTATCCGCGAGTGCTCGACGTCCGACGTTATTAGCGCCTGAATGGTGTGAAAACCGATGGTTAGCGATGACAGATATTGGCCGTAACCTCGATAAGCATGGCGGTCAAGGCGCAGCCCTTGATACTCCTTTTGTTTACGAACCGTTTGTGAAATAAATTGAATCATTTTGATTGAGTGGGTTTGTTGTAAATACTCAAAAACCGCAGAGGATTGTGGTAACGTAAGCATTCTATTACGTTGCAAGTAAATAGCGTGCTGCCTTATCAGCACGCTGAATATGAGCGTACATCCTCTAAGGTAATTTGTTCAGACCTATGACGCCGCCTAAAATTTCCGTTCACATGGCCTGTTTTTTGTTACTCGCCGGATTCTCTCCCATTGCACACGCGGCGACTTCGCTGCTCGATCAACCCCTATTTCTATTTGCTTTGATTCTTGCGATGGTTGTCTTCGCTGGTTCAATCTTGGCACTCGTCTTCCATAATGCTGAAGCGGTTACTTTTAGAAAACTGTATTCAATGTTGACTCATTTGCCTATTGCCACTTTGATCGTGAGCAGTAAAGACGGCAAACTTATGTATGGTAATAAGGCCAGCCGAGCCTTGTTGGGCATACGTAAAGTAGGTAATAACTACTTTTATCCCCCTGAAATAGAAGCACACATGATGTGTGATATTTTGCGTCCACATATGGCGTTATCGACCTTTAATAACTGGGAGGAAGAGTTAGAGCTCTTCGGTAAAGCACCACGCTCAGTGTTAGTTGCAGGGCAATATACACGGTATAAATGGCAACCCGCTTGGCTGTTGTTTGTTTCACCGTCTAACACTGCCACATCCCCCGAAACAACAAGTCTGCGAGAGCATCGTGTGCTGCAGGGGGTACTGAATTCATTATCCGAGCTCGTATATTTCCAAGATAAATCGGGCAAGGTGATGGGAACCAACAAAGCGTTTGACCGTTTTTGGCGTGGCCGTGAAAGTGAAGGGTTGATCGATAGCATTGAAGTCTCATTGAAAAATAATTCAGCTCATACATGGACGACATCACCAGATGGTGCGAGTCGCTTATTGGAAACCAATAAAACGGCTTTGGTCGGTGGTTTTGGCGAAATTCTCGGGTCGTTAAGCATCAGCCATGACGTAACAGATTGGCATGAAATGCAAGAAAGCTTGAAGCAAGAAATTGAAAAGCGGGAAATCACCGAGCAGGCACTCGCGCACCGTAATAACTTATTGGATACGATTTTAAATGCCAGCCAAGACCCCATTGGCTTATATAATGAACATTGGATTTACGTTGGTTGTAACGAGCCCTTTGCCCGTGCGCTAGGCCAAACCCAAGAGTCGTTACTGGGGAAAAATGCTTCTGAAGTGATGGATCCTGATAAATGGCGTGAGTTCAGGGTTGTCAATGAGCAAGTTATTAGGGAAGGTATCACTGTTAAAACAGAAGATTACGTTATTTTGCCAGATGGTAAACCCATTTGGTATGAAGTCGCCACATCGCCTTATCGAGACCCGATTGAAGGGACTGCTGGTGTCTTGGTGATGGGACGTGATGTGACTGAGCGTAAACATGCTCAGCAGCAGTTAGCAGATGCCATTATGGAGCTGCAAGAACTGAGCTTCATTGACTGTTTAACGAAAGTCCCTAATCGCCGCAGTTTTGATGAGCACTTGCGGAAAATGTGGCACAGTCATATTCGCGAGCAAAAGCCGCTGACATTGATCCTATGTGATATCGATAACTTTAAAGCGTACAACGATAACTACGGTCATCAACAAGGGGATCGAGCGTTATTGGACGTGGCGAGAACGTTAAGTAAAGTCATTAAACGTGAAACGGATGAAGTGGCACGTTACGGCGGTGAAGAGTTTGCTTTCTTATTGCCCTGTACTGATTTAAACGGTGGCCAAATGGTAGCTCGAAATATACACCGAAAAATTGCTCAAGCAGCGATTGAACACGCTTACTCTGAAGTAACAGATGTACTGACTGTCAGCTTGGGCGTAGCCACTGTCACGCCAGTGCCTAATCAAGATTACGGTGAACTCGTGCGAATGGCTGATATTGCGCTGTATAAAGCGAAGGCTTCAGGACGAAACTGCACCATGGTGATGTCAGATAATAATGATTTTTAGCGATGGTGATTTACGACAGTAATGAATTGATTTATCCATAACAAGAAACCTGCGCAAGCAGGTTTTTTTTTGCTCTGGATCACGCGAACTGAGCCACTTCTCCTTGGGGAAATAGCCACAGGCACTTATGATGAGAGTTATGCTGTGAATAATGGATTAAATCATGAAACAAATCAAAGTGCTGGCCCAGTTCTATGTCGATTTACTGGTCAAGCTTGGACTTGTCCGATTTAGCTTGCTGCTGGCCTTGGCGCTTGTAGCGCTAGCGGTGGTCGTGCAGGTTGGCGTTACCTTGGTGCTACAAGGGGAAGTAAACGACATTGATATTGTCAGGTCGGTGTTCTTTGGCCTGCTAATCACACCATGGGCAGTCTATTTTCTTTCTGTCGTGGTTGATCAGCTTGAAGACTCTCGCCAACGGTTATCTAAACTCGTCACTAAATTAGAAGAAATGCGCTCTCGTGATATGCAGCTTAATAACCAGTTGCAAGAGAATATCAGCCAGTTAAATTCCGAAATTGAAGAACGTGAAAAAGCAGAGGAAGGGCGTCAGATAGCGATGCAAGATCTCGAAAATGAGGTCTATCAGCGTGAGAATGCCCAGTTAGAACTCGCCGAACAAAGTGCATTGCTTAAATCCTTCCTTGATGCCTCTCCTGATTTAATTTATTACCGCAATGAAAAAGGTCGTTTTTCTGGCTGTAATCGTGCGATGCAAGAACTGACGGGTAAAACAGAAAAAGAGCTGGTGGGTTTAACACCTTGGGATGTTTACAGCGAAGAGGTTGCTAGCAAAATAGCGGAAACCGATCAGCAAGTATTTAATCAAAATGTGTCGCTCACTTACGAGCAATGGTTGGAATACCCTGATGGACACAAGGCGGTATTCGAACTCCGAAAAGTCCCATTCTACAGCCGAGATGGGCGTCGCTTAGGCTTGATGGGTTTTGGTCGCGATATTACTGAGCGCAAGCAGTATCAAGATGCGCAAGAGAAAGCGAGCCGTGATAAAACTGCCTTTATTTCCACGATTAGTCATGAGCTTCGTACCCCGTTGAACGGCATTGTTGGCCTTAGCCGCATGTTGCTTGATAGTAAGTTAAATGCAGAGCAACGTGGCTACATGCGAACCGTTCACGTTAGTGCGATAACGCTGGGTAATATATTTAACGACATAATCGATATGGATAAATCTGACCGTCGTCGACTAGAGTTACTGCCTAAACCGCTCGATTTACATGAATTTGTGGATGAGATGGAAAATATCTCTAACTTGATGGCTGAGCAGAAAAACCTGCGGTTTGATTTAGAGCGTTTGTCTGATTTACCGAAATGCATCGAAGTTGACAGTACACGACTACGCCAAGTGTTGTGGAATTTGATCAGCAATGCGACCAAGTTTACCAAAGACGGTGGGGTTGTGTTATCTGTGAGCAGTGAGCTGGTGGATAATGATCAAGCCGAAATTATTTTCGAGGTGGAAGACAGTGGTATTGGTATGCCGCACGATGAACTCGATAAAATCTTTGCTATGTACTACCAAGTGAAAGATGAAAACGACAACTTACATGCGGTCGGTACTGGGATTGGATTAGCGGTTTCTCGCCAGTTAGTGCAGATGATGGGCGGTGATATTACGGTGATGTCTGACGTGGGTGAAGGCAGTACATTTACTGTGACCATCCGCGTACCCGTAGTGGAAATGGCTGCGGAAGAAGAAACCATGCCAGAGATCCCGCAAGCCAGTCTTAGCATCTTAATGGTGGAAGATATTGAACTGAACATCACTGTTGCCAAAGCACTGCTTGAAAGTTTAGGCCATGAGGTGACAGTTGCAATGCGCGGGGATGAAGCGTTAGCGATCTTCGATCCTGAAGCGTTTGACCTGGTGTTACTGGATATTCAATTGCCCGATATGACAGGTTTTGATATTGCTCAGCAGCTGCGAGAGCAGTACGACTACTTACCCGCATTAGTGGCACTGACGGCGAATGTGATCAGTGATAAGAGCGAGTATTTAGCGAAAGGAATGGATGAAGCATTAAGTAAACCATTGAGCGTGAAAGCCATTACCGATGTGATTCAAAACTTAGTACTGACCTGTCCAATTGATTATGAAGCTGACGAGATTGAGCCGACGGTTCCGCAGAGCGATGAAATCATGAATCAATTACTGGACCTGGAAATGCTCGAGTCTTACGTAGATATTGTTGGCACTAAACCCGTCCATGAAAGTATCGCAATGTTTGAAAAGATGATGCCTGATTATATCGCGATCCTCGATTCAAACATGATAGCCAAAGATAAAGATGGTATTAAGTTTGAAGCGCACAAAATCAAAGGTGCCGCTGGCTCTATTGGTTTGAAACATATTCAGCAAGTCGCCCAAAAAGCACAATCACCTGAGCTACCAGCGTGGTGGGAAAACATTAACGACTGGGTTGATGAAATTAAAAACGGCTATAAACCTGATCTGCAAGTGCTGCGCAATTGGCTTGCACAACAAGAGGATAGATGATGAAGGGATTGAAAATGGCAGGCGTGCTAGCGAGCAGTATGGTGCTAATGGCATGCAGTAGTTCAAATGGGGCGCAATCAGCGTCCCAAGGCGATATCTGGCAATCACCAGGTCAAGTTATGCTAGCAGAAACCCCAGCCAAGCTTGATAGCTATTTGTGGCTTAATAGCATGCCAGTCGTGGGTGAAGGGGACAACCAGCAAGGTACCTTGCTTGCATCGGTTAAAGTTGTGAGTGCGACTAATAAAGCATTGCCAACGGATGTCACTGTGAAGCAAGTGTTATTGGCAACTGATGATCAGCAATGGCTGGCGAATAGTCAGCTTGAAGTCAATGCGATGGACAATAATGAGTTTGAAGTGATGCTGCGTAAAGGTCCAAATTGGCCAGCAGGTACGGTGGTTAATGTGGCATTAACCTTAAACTATCAAGGTAAAGAAATGACTCTGACACAGCGCCAAGTCAAAATTGATCAGGTTTTCTAACGACGCTGTTTTGATGTGATTTATGGCGGGGTATAGAAACAAAAAAGGCACTTCTCAGTGCCTTTTTTTATGGAATTGTACCGTCCTAAATATGGTTGACACATTTCCAACATGAAATTGGAGAGTGTCATGAAAACAACAAGTAGACGTACTCAACGAGATTATTCTCTTGCCTTTAAATTGGCAGTCGTAAGCCAAGTTGAAAAAGGCGAAATGACTTATAAGCAAGCTCAAGAGCGTTATGGGATCCAAGGTCGCTCTACCGTTTTAGTTTGGCTTCGCAAACATGGTCAACTAGATTGGTCTAAAGGAATAGAACAATCGAGAGCGTTAGGAGCGACTATGTCAAACCCTTCCTCAACTCAAACCCCAGAGCAACGAATCAAAGAACTCGAGCAGCAATTGGAAGAGACTCAGCTCAAAGCTGAGTTCTTTGAAGCGGTAGTAAAAGTCATGGATCGAGATTTCGGTGTCCGAATCTCAAAGAAGCGCAAGGCCGAGTTATTAAGGAAAAAACGGTCAGAAAGTTGACCGTCACTAAAGCTTGTCACTTCATAGGTATTACACGACAAGCCTTCTACAAGCGCTGTGTTGCAGAAATTCATCAAACAAAGAAAGATGAATCAGTACTCGGTTTCGTGAAGGATCAAAGGATGATGCACCCTCGTATAGGGACTCGTAAGATCAAGTATTTACTTGCTCAGAACGATATTGAAATCGGGCGAGACCGCTTATTCTCTCTGTTGAGAATGAATCGATTATTAGTGCAAAATCGAAGGGCTTATCATCGAACCACAAACAGTAATCATCGCTTTTACTGCCATCCAAATCGAATCAAAGAAGGCTTAATACCGGAAAGACCAGAGCAATTATGGGTTGCCGATATTACTTATCTAGCAACGCGACGTGGTAGTACTTATCTCAGTTTAGTGACGGACGCTTACTCAAGAAAAATCGTGGGCTATCACATAGGTGATGATATGAAAGCTCGCACGGTCAAGCAGGCCTTTTTAAACGCGTTGAAAGAGCGGAAGAATACAGGTGAGCTTGTTCATCACTCAGATCGAGGTGTTCAGTACTGCTCTGTTGAATACCAAGAGTTGCATCGACAGTATGATGTATCTTGCTCAATGACTGATGGCTATGACTGTTATCAGAATGCGTTGGCAGAGAGGATCAACGGAATACTGAAGATGGAGTATCTGTTGAATAAGCCGAATGATTTAGATGAAGCAAAGAAAATGGTCGCCGAATCAGTAAAAATCTATAATGAATATAGGCCTCACACAGCTCTAAAATACAAAACGCCCGATGAAATACATCGAGCGTTTTAGTCAATCAAGTGTCAACCCATATCAGGACGGGTCAAATAAACGCTGGGCTTATTCTTCGCCTAAGTCACCACAAAAGCGGTAGCCTTCACCGTGAATTGTCGCGATGATTTCAGGGGTGTCAGCAACAGACTCAAAGTGCTTACGGATACGACGAATCGTTACGTCAACAGTGCGGTCATGTGGCTTAAGCTCACGACCAGTCATCTTCTTAAGAAGGTCTGCACGTGTTTGAATTTTGCCTGGGTTTTCACAGAAGTGAAGTAGCGCACGGAATTCAGAGCGTGGAAGCTTGAATTGATCGCCACTTGGACTTACTAGTGAACGGCTATTGATTTCAAGTGACCAACCATTGAACTCGTAACGCTCTACAAGTTTTTTATCTTCAGTTGGTAAACCTTGATTCATTGCGCGAGTCAGTAGGTTACGTGCACGGATAGTCAGTTCACGAGGGTTGAATGGTTTAGTGATGTAATCATCAGCACCAATTTCAAGACCAAGGATCTTATCCACTTCGTTGTCACGGCCAGTTAGGAACATCAGTGCCATATCACCTTGCTCGCGTAATTCACGCGCAAGCAATAGGCCATTTTTACCCGGAAGGTTAATGTCCATGATAACTAGGTGTACATGGTGCTCAGAAAGCATCTGGTGCATTTCTGCGCCGTCATTTGCTTCAAAGACAGTATAACCCTCAGCTTCAAAGATGCTTTTAAGGGTGTTACGTGTTACGTGCTCGTCTTCTACAATTAGAATATGAGGGGTTTGCATTGGCAGTACCTAATTAAAAAACTGAATCTGGTCAAACACAGAATAGTTAAATTCTATAAAAAAAATTCACATACAGGCAAAGTCTTCTACAAAAAAACGCAGTTTATTGCGGATATAACTACCTGTGTGGTACGCCATCCTAAATTTATACCGTTACTTTCATTAAACAACGACAAAATCGTCCGAAATTCGGACATTGGCTTACAATTCCCTTGGATGGCGATGATTCTAAGCACTTAACAGCACGCTAACAATAATGGTGTATTGTTTCCTTACCGCTTTCTTGGTATTTCTTGATTTATATCAAACAGAGTGATGAATCATTACGACTATCGACAATGTTTAACAATCTCTACAAATACCTTGTTGCGTTACTGGCTTGAATCTAGCTATCTGTAAATATTTATCACGGAAGTGGTATTCAAGGTGCATTGCTACCTAGGTTGAATAACACTCTGTTTACGCAAGCTTTGCAATTCTAACAGCATTTGAGTTAATTCACATGGTTCTTCAACATTATCGTGCTGTTTAATCGCAATTTGACATTGCATATTCTGAACAACATTAACAAGCCCGCAATTCATTAGGTCAATTTTGTCACGTTACCTACACTGATTAACAAGATAATGATTTTTAGCGCTGTTTTATCTGAATCAGAGGAGGATGAGATGAAAGACTTATTACCTGATTTATGCGACCACTATGAGCAGGATGTCCGTTGGTTGCCACTTTCATTTGTCGATTATGGTGGGAAGTCGATTTTTTTTGGGGAAGTGGTCACGCTGCGTTGCTTTGAAGATAACAGCTTAGTGCGCGATATTGTCAGCCAAGATGGCAAAGACAAAGTCCTGTTTATTGATGGTCACGGGTCATGCAATCGGGCACTACTTGGTGATCAACTCGCCATGCTTGCAGTAAAGAATGGTTGGCAAGGTGTCGTCATTAATGGTGCCGCACGTGATGTCGCGACGTTATCTGAATTAGATCTTGGCGTGAAAGCGTTAAGTGCTTGTCCCATTAAAACCATTAAACGCCAAACGGGTGATTTGAATGTCACCTTAATGGTGGGGCATACCATGGTTTACCCCGGTGATTACTTATATGCAGACCTTAACGGTGTGTTATTAAGCCGCAACGCGCTCGATTTGTCGGTGTTGTAGTTGAATGTATTCGAGTCACAGTGGTTGCGAGTAATGATATCGAGTTATAGTCGCCATCAATAACAAAAGGGCAGCGCACAGAAACGTGCTTTGCCCTTTTGATTATTGCTTGTGATTTATTACTTATGATTGGTTACGTGCAATAGACTGGGTTCGTACGTGTTAAAAACGAAACCCGATGCCTAGCTGGTAAATTTGCTCTAAATCTTCGTAGTCGACAGTTGCGTGAAAATTCACTTGTTCAGTGACACTAAACTGGCTCGACACCTCCAATCCTACGGTTGCATCTTGATTGATTCTTTTCTCTGTTGTCACCGCACTGCGTAAGCTCATTTTAGGGGTGAGATTGTATTTTACGCCCGAGAGCATACCGCGGCTTGCAGCTTGTGTTTCATTGCCCGAGGTGAGTCGCGTACTCAAATACAGCTCAACATCATTACTGATTGAATAGGCGTAACCGCTATCAATTTGCCACAGATCGAACTGCTCTGCGTTTTTTGATTGCGATGACATAAACCAGCCCGTTGTTGTCTCGTCACTTATAAGGCTTAGTAGGCCCTTATCTGCTGCTGTTGTTGGTAATGCCACTACCAGCAGGGTAATTGTGATCAGCAAATTTCTCATTGCTTCACCTTCCCTGTTTGTCGTTATTTATTGGTCTGTCGCAAATTTGCCATGAAATATGAGGGATGCGACATTGCTAATAATACTAGGACAGATTTCTTATTTTTGACATGTCGTCTCAAAGTTAATGAGATATCTTGCCGATTTTTTCTACTGTATTTGAAGCATGTAACATGGTTTTAAAATTGAACGTGATCTTGCTTCGATTGAGTCTATTTATGACAAACCTGGTGTTTACAGCCATAAGAGAAAATCAGTAACGCCTACTGACAAGGCGTTACGAGAGGCCGCTGGCTGATTAGTCATTACTGACGAAAACGCAGTGCTTTGGCATAAGGATAGACATCCTCGTATTGTTGGTTTGTGATGTTCTGCTGCAGTTGACGCCAATAACTGGCTTCAAATAAATCACTATGAAGCTCATTAAACAGCGCGCGGATCTTCGGATTGATCAGCAAGAAAGTACGAAACTCTTCAGGGAATACATCGTAGATCCCCACGCTGTACCAAGGTTCGGCGGCCATTTCATCTTCGGGATAGCGTGGTGGTGGAATTTCACGAAAGTTCATCTCCGTCATGTAGCTGATTTCATCGTAATCATAGAAAACAACACGGCGGTGACGGGTGACCCCAAAGTTCTTAAATAGCATGTCACCAGGGAATATATTGGCGGCAGCCAGTTGTTTAATGGCTTTACCATACTCATCAACGGCATGGCGAAGGTCATCATCGTTAGCTTGGTCCACATAGATATTAAATGGCACCATACGGCGCTCCATGTAGAGATGCTTGATGATAATGGTATCGTCGTTAACATCGATAATCGAAGGGGCGACGTCAAGCAGTTCATCTAATAACGCATCGCAGAACCGAGCACGGTCAAAGCTAAAGTTACGGTATTCTTGCGTATCGGCCATACGACCAACCCGATCATGCTCTTTTACGAGTTTGTACTTTTCTTTGACTGTGTCGTGGCTGATGTCTTTTTGTGGGGCAAATTTGTCTTTGATGATCTTAAATACAAAGCCATAAGACGGCAGTGTAAACACTGACATCACCATTCCTTTAATGCCCTCAGCGGTAACAAATTGATCATCTGAATGTTCGAGATGAGAGAGGAATTCGCGGTACAACTCTGTTTTGCCGTGCTTCTGACAGCCAATCGCGGTGTACAGCTCGGCTCGGGTTTTGTTTGGCATCAGATCACTGAGAAACTCTACTAAAGCCGCTGGCGCAGGTGCATATACCATGAAGTAAGAGCGTGCAAAGCCAAAGATGATGCTGGCGTCATCTGCATCGTAGATACATGCATCGACATACAACTCGCCATTTGTATTGGTTAATATCGGTAAAATAAATGGGCACTGCTGCTGGTTTGCTAGCGTTATACGGCCGATTAAATACGCCGCTTTGTTGCGATAGAAGGGTTCACGAATTAACTCTAGGGTGGTGTTGTTATCGAATGCGCGGCCAAATGTTTGGGCTAGGCGTTGGCAAATTAGGCCGATATCTCTGGTTTTATCTTCCCAATCTGCGGTAAATGGGGTGTCGTTGAATAGGCGAGTAAACAGCGATTGAGTGCCATTGGTAGCGAAATAAGTGCGTGTTAATGGTGTCGGGTATGTTGGTAGCCGCCCTTCTTGCGAGCTATGTACAAACAGCTTGTCACGGTTAATGTTGCGATGTTCAAAGATCCGACAGTAGACCGAATTAAAAAAACTCTCGGCAATTTCATAGCGTGGATAGTCCAGCAAAAGATCTTCGTAAGCGGCTTTTACACCCATTAAAAAATCACGGTTAGCATAGCGTTCACCTAGCATGATCTGGATTTGACTGGTGACGAGCCCAACATGGTTAGCATAGAAACTAATGCGTTTTTTTAGCGCGAGGTGAACGGCAGGCCAATCCTGCTTTTCAAAGCGTGCTTGTGCGCCAGCGGTGACATCTAAAAAACGACCGTACATGGCATCAAAGCCCTGCAAGATGGTGTGAGCAACAAGTTGTTCCATGGCTGTGGTCATTCGGGTCCCTCCAGAATGATGAATGGCTATGCGTCAACAGTGCATGTTCGTACTCAAAAGAGAGAACGCTGAAGATATATGAACACTATGCAACGACTGGCGTTTAACTGCAATCAAAGCAGGTGGTTTTTTATACGTCTTACCAATAATGAACAATAGCAGCTTGTCCTTATAAACGTGTGTTTCTGGCGGTTTTCCGTATTAGAAGAAATAGAAATTGGTTGACTCGTCACCAAATGTTCGGTAAACGTTAAGTAATCCAGCATATTGAGAACGACTTTTAGTCATGATGAAAAACGTATTCAGCACAATTACCACGATTATTATTACCAGCACCATGGGTGTTGGGGCTCGCTGATACGTACAAGAATTATCAGAGAAGCCCGCACCCCAATCAGGTGCGGGCTTTTTTTTAACTTTGACATCACAATTTAGGTTGACCATTACACTGCGTTTTATGCAGTTAGTCTGAGAAATTAAGGGATTTGGGAGTAGGGAATGCGCGTATTAAAGTTTGGTGGTTCATCGTTGGCGGATGCCGATCGATTTTCAAGAGCGGCAGATATCATTGCGAACAACGCTCGTCAGAGTGAAGTCTCTGTTGTGCTATCTGCGCCGGGAAAAGTAACCAATAAATTAGTATCCGTGATCGATAGCACGGTTGCGAAAGGTGAAGCAGAGCTGCAGCTGGCCGATTTAGAAAATGTCTTTCAAACCTTGTTCACGGATTTAAAAGCCGTTGAACCTAACTTTGATAAAGCGCTTTTAGACGCCAAGTTAGCCAGTTCACTCGGACAGTTAAAGCAATACGTTCATGGTATTAAGTTGTTAGGGTTATGCCCGAATAACGTCTACGCCAAAATGATCAGTAAAGGTGAGCGTTTGTCGATTGTGGCCATGAAAGCCATGCTCGAAGCTAAGGGCTTGAAAGGCAATTTAATTGACCCCGTTGAATACCTATTAGCACATGGCGAGTACCTTGAAGCACATGTTGATATTGAGGTATCTACTCAGAACTTTAAACGTAACCCTTTGCCTACTGGGCACGTTAATATCATGCCCGGTTTTACGGCGGGTAATGAAAAAGGTGAGCTAGTCACACTAGGGCGTAATGGTTCTGACTATTCAGCTGCGGTACTGGCCGCGTGTTTACGTGCCGAGTGTTGTGAAATTTGGACCGATGTGGATGGCGTTTACAGTTGTGATCCGCGCATTGTGCCAGATGCCCGTCAAATCAAATCGCTTAGCTACCAAGAAGCCATGGAGCTGTCCTACTTTGGCGCTTCAGTCTTACACCCTAAAACCATCGCACCTATTGCGCAATTCCACATTCCTTGCTTAATCAAAAACAGTTTTAATCCTCAAGGTGCTGGCTCCTTAATTGGTCAAGATACGGGTGAGGATAATCTTGATATCAAAGGGATCACTACCCTTAAAGATCTCACTATGGTGAACGTGTCAGGCCCTGGCATGAAAGGCATGGTTGGCATGGCGAGCCGCGTGTTTGGTGCGATGTCGATTGCGGGTGTGTCGATTGTGTTGATCACCCAGTCATCATCTGAATACAGCATTAGCTTCTGTATTGAGAGTGAAGATAAAGTCGCTGCCAAGCAAGCACTGCAAGATAACTTCGAGCTGGAGCTGAAAGAAGGGCTACTAGAGCCTGTAGAGTTTTTAGATGACGTGGCTATTGTTACTTTGGTGGGTGACGGTATGCGCACTTCTCGTGGTATCGCTTCGCGCTTCTTTACCTCACTAGCAGAGGTTAACGTCAATATTGTTGCGATTGCACAGGGATCATCTGAGCGGGCAATTTCTGCGGTTATCCCTGCCGACAAAGTATCAGAATCGGTAAAAGCGTGTCATGAGAATCTCTTTAACAGCCAGCATTTCCTCGATGTCTTTGTGGTTGGTGTTGGTGGTGTCGGCGGTGAGTTGGTGGATCAAATTCAACGACAACAAAGCAAATTGGCAGACAAAGGTATTGTGATCCGTGTTTGTGGTCTAGCCAATAGTCGTGGTTTATTGCTAGACAGTAATGGCTTGCCGTTAGAAAACTGGCGTGACCAAATGGGTGAAGCGCAGCAGCATTTTGAGTTATCTAGTTTGATCCAGCTGGTGCAGCGTAATCACATTATTAACCCTGTTATTATTGATTGTACGTCTGAACAAGCGATTGCCGATCAATATGTGGACTTCCTAAGTGCGGGTTTCCACGTGATCACACCAAACAAAAAATCCAATACGGCAAGTATGGCTTACTACCATCAGCTTCGCCAAGCGGCACGCGGCACACGTCGTAAATTCATGTACGACACGACTGTGGGTGCCGGCTTACCTGTGATTGAAAACTTGCAAAACTTATTGGCTGCCGGTGATGAATTATCGCGCTTCTCGGGGATTTTATCAGGCTCAATGTCTTATATCTTCGGTAAGCTAGATGAAGGGATGAGCTTTAGCGAGGCGACAACTGTTGCCCGCAATAATGGCTTTACTGAGCCAGATCCGCGAGACGATCTTTCGGGGATGGACGTGGCACGTAAGTTACTGATTCTTGCTCGTGAATCTGGGTTGTCACTCGAACTTGATGACGTGGTTGTTGAACAAGCATTGCCGCCGGGTTTTGATGCTGATGGTTCTGTCGATGATTTTATGGCGCGTCTGCCTGAGGCTGATGCCTATTTCAAACAATTATCAGACACCGCAGCGAAAGATGGAAAAGTATTACGTTATATTGGTGAAATTGATCAGGGGCAGTGTAGTGTGAAACTGTCGGCTGTTGATGGTGACGACCCAATGTTTAAAATTAAAGATGGTGAAAATGCACTGGCATTCTATAGCCGCTATTACCAACCTATCCCGTTAGTTTTACGTGGATACGGTGCGGGAACTGAAGTGACTGCGGCGGGCGTGTTTGCAGACTTGATGCGTACGTTAGGCTGGAAATTAGGGGTATAAGATGAGTGTAGTGGTATATGCGCCAGCATCGATTGGCAATGTCAGTGTCGGTTTCGACGTACTGGGCGCGGCGGTTTCGCCGCTAGACGGTTCATTACTTGGGGATCGCGTTAAAGTTGAAACTAGCGCCCAAGCATTTGAACTCGCGTGCGTGGGGGATTTTGTTGCTAAGTTACCGCCAAAACCAGAAGACAATATTGTGTTTGATTGCTGGCAAGTGTTTGCACGTGAACTTGATAAAAAAGGGTTATCGGTTAAGCCCATTAAAATGACGCTAGAGAAAAACATGCCGATTGGTTCAGGGCTTGGATCTAGTGCTTGCTCTGTTGTTGCGGCGCTGGATGCCCTTAATCAGTTCCATGACTTACCATTAACGGAGACTGAATTATTGGCGTTAATGGGGGAAATGGAAGCCAAGATTTCTGGTAGTCTTCACTATGACAATGTGGCACCTTGTTACCTCGGTGGCCTGCAATTTATGGTGGAAGAACTGGGTATTATTAGCCAATCCGTTCCGTGTTTTGATGATTGGTATTGGGTGATGGCGTACCCAGGAATCAAAGTTCCAACAGCAGAAGCGCGTGCGATTTTACCCTCGCAATACCGTCGCCAAGATGTGATTGCCCATGGTCGCCACTTAGCTGGTTTTATTCATGCTTGCTATTCAAAGCAACCAGCATTAGCAGCCAAAATGATTAAAGACGTGGTCGCAGAGCCTTACCGTGAGCAATTATTACCAGGCTTTGGTAAAGCACGGGAATACGCATTGCAAGCTGGTGCGCTGGCAAGCGGGATCTCAGGTTCTGGCCCGACGATGTTCACTGCATGTGACAACCTTGAAGTGGCAGAGCGTATTGCCCGTTGGTTGCAAGAAAACTATATACAAAATGACGAAGGATTTGTCCACGTCTGTCGCCTCGACAGTCAGGGCTCAAAAGTAACAGGAAGTGAGCTATAACCATGAAGCTGTATAACTTAAAAGAACATCAAGAACAGGTATCGTTTTCTCAAGCGGTACGTCAGGGCCTAGGGCGTAACCAAGGCTTATTTTTTCCATCAGAGTTACCTGAACTTGGCGACATTGATGCGTTGCTAGAGCTGGATTTTGTTAGCCGAAGCAGCAAAATTTTATCGGCTTTTATCGGTGAAGAGCTAGCAAGCGATACTGTTGCTCAAATGGTTGAACATGCTTTTCAATTTGAGGCGCCCGTCGCCAAAGTCAAAGAGGGTGTTTACGCGTTAGAGCTTTTTCATGGCCCTACGTTGGCGTTTAAAGATTTTGGTGGCCGCTTCATGGCACAATCTTTAGCTGCTGTTACCGACCATAATGGTCACATTACGATCTTAACGGCGACCTCTGGTGACACAGGTGCGGCTGTGGCTCATGCTTTTTATGGTATGGACAACATCAAGGTCGTCATCCTGTATCCGAAAGGCAAAATCAGCCCACTACAAGAAAAGTTGTTTTGTACCTTAGGTGGCAATATCACAACCGTTGCGGTAAATGGCACTTTTGATGATTGCCAAGCGTTGGTAAAAGCGGCTTTTGATGATGACCAATTGCGCCAAGATATTGGGTTAAATTCAGCTAACTCTATTAATATCAGTCGCCTAATGGCGCAAGTTTGTTATTACTTTGAAGCAGTGGCGCAACTTCCTAAAGCTGCACGCGGTGAGTTAGTGGTGTCTGTGCCTAGCGGCAATTTTGGTAACTTAACGGCGGGGTTATTGGCTAAATCGTTAGGCTTACCAGTGAAGCGCTTTATTGTGGCAACCAATGCCAACGACACTGTGCCGCGCTACCTTGAAACCGGGAAGTGGTCACCGAATGTAACTGTCCCCACTATTTCAAATGCAATGGATGTGAGTGAGCCAAACAACTGGCCACGTATTGAAGCGCTATGCCAAGTAAAAGGTTGGGGGCTTAACGAACTCGGTTACGGTTCAGTTACTGATGAGCAAGCCGCTGAAACATTACGTGAAATGCACAGTGAAGGTTACTTATGTGAACCGCACGGTGCGATTGCTTATCGTGTATTGAATGAGCAGCTACATGACGGGGAAACGGGGCTATTTTTATGCACAGCCCATCCTGCAAAGTTTATCGAAGTTGTTGAAGAGATTCTTGAGCAGAAAATTGATTTACCCGCGACATTGGCGAAACACGGTGCGATGGAGTTGCTCTCACTTGAGCGTGAAAAAGACTTTGAACAGCTCAAAGCCGTGTTGTATAGCGTACAGAGCTAAACGTTATTGAGATAGTCGTCTTAATGAACAGAAAAACGGTAGTCGATGACTACCGTTTTTTTATGCAAGCGAGAAGCGATTAATAAAATAAGAGGTAATTAAGCTTCTTCTTGTATTGCGTTCGCTTGCTCTGCTTTTGGCTTGGCAAAACGGTTAACCCATAGCGAAATAGCACCGTCCCCTGTGATATTACAGGCAGTACCAAAGCTGTCTTGTGCCATGTAGAGCGCAATCATTAAGGCTAGCTCTGCTTCACCAAAACCCAGCATTGTCGACATTAGGCCGAGCGCAGCCATTACCGCACCACCCGGTGCGCCAGGGGCCGCAATCATAGTAATGCCTAGCATCATGATGAAGGGTAGCATTTCCCACAATGAAGGGATCGCGATGTGCTGACTGAGCGCCATCACCGCCGTTGAACAGGTCACCAAGGTAATGGTTGATCCTGAAAGGTGGATGGTGGCACAAAGTGGCACGGTAAAGTTAGCTATCGATTCATCAACACCATTCACTTTGGTTTGGCGCAAAGTAACCGGAATGGTTGCCGCGGAAGACATAGTCCCCACTGCAGTAAAGTAAGCGGGCAGCATGTTTTTAATTAAAGTAAATGGCGACTTGCCTAAAGCCAGACCTGTAACTGTGTACTGGATAGTGATCCATACCCAGTGCATCATAATGGCCAACGCTAACACGACCCCAAAGGTTTTTAAGGTCGTAAATACCGTGCCTTCTGCCGCCATTTCGGCAAAGACACCTGCAATGTAGAAGGGCAAGAAAGGAATAATGACTTTCGCCAGTAACAAATCAATGACGCCACGTCCTTCATCTGCCAATTTTCGAAGACCATTACTGTTCGTAATACTGATCCCCATACCAAATAGGAAAGCAGTGGCTAGTGCGGTCATCACCCCAAATAAAGGCGGGATCTCAATCGTCATAAAACTAGTGAGGGTGTCTGATGCATTAGCGGCTGCGGCTGTTGGTTCAGGTAAACCTGCGATAACAATACTGGCAACAATAAAGGCGAGGCTACCAGCAATGATGGTAGAGCCGTAAGAAAGGGCGACCGTTTTACTTAAGAGTGAACCAGAGTTCTTCGGTAAGCTGGCAATGCCGCTGGTAATGTAAAACAGAATGATTAACGGGATAGTAAACCCGATTAATTGTCCTCCAAGTTGCTTGATGGTAAGTAGTAGGCGGATGACGCCATCTGGTGCGTAAAACCCGAGTAAGATACCGACTAAAATACCGGCAATCAGTTTGAGGATTAACTTCATAACGCTGACTCCTGAGATGCATATCGTGGCTAAATCGCAGAATATATATTATGTGGCTAATTAACTGTTCGTTAATTAGACAATGCCAATAACCTACTCTTTTTATGGCTGAATTCGCTATTAACTGTCTCGAATTGAGATATATATATTAAATTGATTGCATTTTGTGATGAGAGTTGAAGGCGCAAGAGTAACGAGTGGTGAGGGCGACAGAAGAAGTGTGAGCTGCTTTTTAAACATAAAAAAAACGGCATCCAGGAGGATGCCGCTTTTACGAATTTTTGCTAACAGGCTGTGATTACAGAGTGTTAGTGAAAGTACGAGCGATAACATCGCGTTGTTGTTCAACTGTTAGTGAGTTGAAACGTACAGCGTAACCCGATACACGGATAGTTAGCTGTGGGTACTTTTCAGGGTGCTTAGCAGCGTCTTCTAGCGTTTCACGCTTAAGAACGTTTACGTTTAAGTGTTGGCCGCCTTCGATTTTAGCCGGAGCCTCGATAGCAACTTCGCGGCTTTCGTATTCACCTAGATCTGCTGCAGGAATAACTTGATCCGCCTCAAAACCAGCAGAAGCAGCAACACAGCGTGCTTCGTTAGTTTCGCTATCTAGTAGCCAGATAGAGTTTAGTAGATCGTCGTTTACTGCTTTAGTGATTTGAATACCTGTGATCATGACTTACTCCTTGAAGGATTGTAGTTAGTTTTTCGATTTAATGTCGAGCTGGTCGTATTATATATGCCTAATGGCATAAAATGATATTGATTTAGATCAAATTACTACGAAAAACCTCAAAAATCTTAGGGCTGTTTTATTGAGCTATATCAAGATAAACGCACTATTATTGGTTTGTTACGCTATTTTTATATTTTAAAATATATTTTAAACTTTCATTTGTAATTTTATTACTACATTTCTGAGGGGGCTTAATGGCGCAATCCCTTGAAAAATGCACGTATCACCTACCTATTTTGTTGTAATTGCCGTGCAAAAGTAACAGCAATTAAAAAGACAAGAATGGCATTTGCACTTCCGTTAAAATGAAAGTCGAGAAAGTGAATTATCAATAAAAAGGGTCAACAGTGAAGTTAATTGGTGCGCATGTTTCAGCCGCAGGTGGTGTTCAAAATGCACCGCAAAATGCTTCAGCGCTTGGCGCAAATGCATTTGCTTTGTTTACTAAGAATCAACGTCAGTGGGTAGCTAAGCCTTTAGAGCAAGATATCATTAATAAATTTAAAGCTTGTTGTCAGTTTTTAGGGTTTGGGCCTGAGGCGATTTTACCTCATGATTCGTACCTAATTAATTTGGGGGCGCCTGAAGCAGAAAAGTTAGAAAAGTCGCGCAGCGCTTTTATCGATGAGATGCAACGGTGTCAGCAGCTCGGCTTAACCTTGCTTAACTTCCATCCAGGTAGCCACCTTAAAAAGATCTCTGAGCGTGATTGCTTGGCATTAATTGCGGAATCTATCAATTTAGCACATGCAGAAGTGCCTGATGTTGTCGCGGTTATCGAGAATACAGCAGGACAAGGCAGTAACCTTGGTTGGCGTTTTGAGCACCTTGCCGAGATTATTGAGCAGGTTGAAGATAAATCTCGGGTTGGGGTGTGTATCGACACCTGCCATACATTTGCTGCAGGCTATGATTTACGTACAGAGGAGGCGACGGAAGCTACGTTTGCTGAATTTGATCACGTAGTGGGTATGCAGTATTTACGCGCAATGCACTTGAATGATTCAAAAGGAAAGCTGGATAGTCACCTTGATCGCCACCATAGCTTAGGTGAAGGGGAGATTGGTTGGGATTGTTTCCGTTTCCTTATGCAAGATTCGCGTTTTGATAATATGCCATTGGTACTGGAAACGATTAACCCTGACTTATGGCGTCAAGAGATTGAGACGTTACGTAGCTTTATCCCTGCAACACGTTGATATTTTAGCGCAATAAAAGCAACCTTATAAAATTAAAGCACTAATAGTGCGCATCAATGCGTATTATCAGTGCTTTTAGGTTTATAGCGGGAAAATAGATACAGCATGATTTTAATTTAAGGTTTTGATTGTAAAGAGATACCTGAAATTTATGCCAAGTTGGCACTTATCTTTCATTCGTAGAGGTAACAGGTATATAGCTTCTTATGTCTCGGTGGCTTTTTATTACATCAGCATCAAAGGTGATCTCATGACTCTTATTTATGTACATGCCCTATCTATAGGCTCTGTTACATCACTGCCTCAGGCGTATCGCCCAATCCAAGGCCGTGGTCATTGGCGCACTCCCGTGGTGCCACACAAATGATTCGCTGTCCTTATTATAATGGCTCGGTAAAATACGGGTCATTATTATTGGTTGTAGGACATGCTCATGATTCACACTTTCAACTGGCAAACCTTATTTTCGCAAGAAAGCACTAAAGAATACTTTACGCATATTGAAGACTATGTCGCGAATCAGCGTGCGGCAGGCAAGGCCATATTCCCACCTGAAGCTGATGTATTTAATGCGTTTGATTCTACGCCTTTTGATCAAGTGAAAGTTGTCATTTTAGGGCAAGATCCCTACCACGGCCCTCATCAAGCACACGGCCTGAGTTTTTCTGTATTACCTGGAGTCAAAACACCCCCCTCACTCGCGAATATGTATAAAGAATTAGCGACCGACATTGATGGCTTTATTATCCCTAACCATGGCTATCTACAGCCTTGGGCTCAGCAAGGTGTTTTGTTACTTAATACCGTACTGACGGTTGAGCAGGGTAAGGCCCACTCGCATGCCAAAATTGGTTGGGAAACGTTTACCGATCATGTCATTGAGGCGTTGAATTCACAGGCTGAAGGCCTTGTCTTTTTGCTGTGGGGCGCGCACGCACAGAAAAAAGGAAAGCAAATTGATACGACTCGTCACCACGTTTTGACCTCGGCTCACCCGTCACCCCTGTCTGCGTACCGTGGTTTCTTTGGTTGTCAGCATTTCTCCCAGACAAATACCCTGCTGTCGCAGATGAATAAGTCAGAGATTGATTGGCACTTAAAAGATATTGCTTAATATTTATTCATTTTCGGTGGTTTTATTTGTATTGGTGATTGAATAATCAAGATCAATCCATCCTTTCACTTCCTTTAATACGCTTAAGTTATATCGAGCTAAACATGGGTTTAGCTTGGTAACACTGCTTCAAGGATCAGAGAGTAATGATGCTCGGATGCTATCAAGGAAGGTTAGCTGGGAGGTAAGTATGATGTTAGATAAAATTCACACTGAACATGGTTACATTAACCGCTTATTATGTATTTTGGAGCAAAAGCTTCATGCTATTCAGCAAGGCCAACCCGTCAATTATAGTTTGATTAAAGACATTGTTGAGTATCTTCATAAGCATGCTGAGTGTTGTCATCATCCGAAAGAAGATGTGATTTATCAGTATTACCAAGAGAAGTATGCCGATAAAGGGGTGATGGAAAAGCTGGATGTAGAGCATCATGACTTGTCGCAATTAACTGAAGCTTTTGCAGATGCTGTTGATATGATTTTAATGGATGCCGTGATCCCACTTGATGTCTTTGCCGATAAACTGAATCAGTTTGTTACTCGCCAACGAGCACATTTAGAGTTTGAAGAAAAATACGTTTTTCCTTTAATCCGCCGTCACTTTACGACGCAAGATTGGATCGCCGTGGGCGAACGTTACCAAGAGTGCGAATGTGATCCTTTATTTGGTGATCAAGTATTACCTCGTTATCAGCGTTTACATGAACGATTAGTTGCCTCTGTTTAATCATCTAATCGTTCGAATTCAACGAATGGGAACCTTTCAATAATGCTGCCAAATTGAAGGCAAGCGCCAATGATTGGCGCTTGTACGTTTGTGCGGTTAATAGTCAAGAAGATCGTCTGAGATGTCTCTCAGCATATCGATACCTTCAAGTTCCTTTTGTAGTCGTTGTTTATCTTTCAAGGCTTCAATTTCACGCCATTTACGTTTAACCGGTTTACCGCGGCTAGCACGAGCGGGACGTTCGATTGCAAGAATGTCGTCGAATGCATAGTTATCCATAATTAGCACCTCTTTCCTTACAGGGATGAAGCAATCTGACCGATACAGATAAACTGCTGACGAAATAGCCAGATTGCCTTCTAGTTAAATAGCACACTGACAAATAAAATAAAATTGATGTATTTCGCAAATGTTATCGTTATATGAAGTTTTTATGTGGCCGACTTCTCAATCGCAATCTGACTGGTGAAAAAATGCGCAAGGTAAACGTTTGCGAAGGGTGCTAAACGTATTGAAATTAATGTTTTTTTGACTGCAGATTTATAGGTGGGAACCGAGTAATACGCGTGTTACAAGCCCAGAAGTACTGGTATGTTATTCACTTTTTCGGTGTCTGCTTTTTATGCGGTGACTACCACTTAAATTCATTGATAATAGTGTGTTGCACATTGTTAGGTAAAATGTTGCAATTGGTCGTTAGTGAAGCTGTTCTCAAATGGTCATAATGGAAGAGTTTTGCAGTGGTGTGCATTTTGCTGCATATTGCGTTGATAGCCTTTTCTTTGGCATGATCACCCGCCATCAGTTGCTTGGTCAGTGATCAACGCATCATAAATCAGCCTTTTTATTTTTTATGAAGTGCTGACAGTACGCTTATTTGTCTACGGTGTTGTACCGCAAACACATAACAACAACTAAGGTTGTGTTAAACAACCACGAATAATTTTACGTATTCTGGTTCACTTTGAACGCAGAATTATTTCTATTTTTATGATTTATAGAGGGGGAAACGTGACAAGTCAGATTAACTTCTTAAACGATCTGTTATGGGGTTCCGTACTTATTTACCTCCTTATTGGGGTAGGTGTCTACTTTACTTACCGTCTTGGGTTTATTCAGTTCCGTCACTTTGGCCATATGTTTAGTGTGATGAAGAACAGCCGTAAGTCAGACAAGTCTGGAATCTCATCATTTCAAGCATTGTGTACTAGCCTTGCAGCCCGTGTTGGTACGGGGAATATGGCTGGTGTTGCTGTTGCCCTGACGTTAGGTGGCCCTGGAGCCATTTTTTGGATGTGGCTAATTGCGATGCTAGGTATGGCAACTGCATTTGCAGAAAGTGCGCTAGCGCAACTGTATAAGACGCGCGATGATGAAGGTAATTATCGTGGTGGCCCGGCCTATTACATGGAAAAAGGTCTGGGTATGCGCTGGATGGGCGTCGTATTCTCCATTTGTTTGATCATTGCTTTCGGCCTCGTTTTTAACTCGGTGCAAGCCAACTCTATTACGCAAGCAATGAATGTCGCCTTTGGTTGGAATCCGATGTATGTCGGTATCGCTTTGGTGGTTATGGCAGGTTTCATTATCTTTGGTGGTATGCGGACAATTGCGCGTACAGCAGAGTTACTTGTTCCAACGATGGCATTGTTTTACTTGTTGATCGCGATGTACATCATGGCGATTAACATTGAAAAGTTACCTGATGTACTGATGTTAATTTTCCGCAGTGCGTTTGGCTTGGAAGAAGCGGCCTCTGGTGCGCTGGGTTACACCATTGCGCAAGGTATGATTAATGGCCTTAAGCGTGGACTATTCTCGAACGAAGCAGGTATGGGTTCGGCACCGAATGCCGCGGCTTCTGCGACACCGTATCCACCACACCCTGCATCACAAGGTTATGTGCAAATGCTGGGCGTATTTATGGATACCATTGTCATTTGTTCTTCGACTGTCGCAATTATCTTGATGTCCGGTGAATATGTACCGCACGGTGAGGTGACGGGTATTGAGTTAACGCAGCGTGCACTGAGTTCGCAAGTGGGTGATTGGGGCGCTATTTTTATCGCTGTAGCCATTTTCTTCTTTGCTTTTACGTCATTGGTTGCGAATTATTCTTACGCTGAAACAAACCTGATCTTCTTAGAGCATAATCATAAAGCGGGCTTAAATGTATTCCGTGTGGTGGTGTTGGGTATGGTGATGTTTGGCGCGGTAGCGGATCTACCCACTGTATGGGCGATGGCTGATGTATCGATGGGGATGATGGCCATTATCAACCTGGTGGCGATAGTGCTCTTATCGGGCACTGTAGTGAAGCTGGCAACGGATTACAATAAACAGTTGGCGCAAGGGAAAGTCCCCACATTTGATAGTAAAGACTACCCTGAACTGCATGCTCAGCTTGAAGAAGGTATTTGGGATCAGAATAAGGATGATCCCAGCAGCAAGAGATAAGCGGTGCGAATATAGCTTTACTCTATTGCAGTAATTCAAAAAGCCACGCGACATTCGCGTGGCTTTTTTGTATTTAGGTGATACCCTTTTTAGCAAATTATAGAAAGAATAAAACTCAGCTGAAAAGGGAATAAAGCCTTATGTTAATTGTGGTTTCTCCTGCGAAAACGCTCGACTATGAATCGCCTTTAGTGACTCAAACATACACACAGCCGACATTAACGGATCATTCAGCGGCGCTGATTAAGGTCTGTCGTGAACTGACGCCAGCTGACATTTCTACCCTAATGAAAGTGAGCGATAAAATTGCAGGTTTGAATGTCGCCCGCTTTACTGAATGGCAACCTGAATTCACGTTAGAAAATAGCCGCCAAGCGATTTTGGCGTTTAAAGGTGATGTGTATACCGGCCTTGACGTTGAAACGATGACCGAAGATGATTTCGCTTGGGCGCAAAATCACTTACGCATGTTATCGGGTCTTTATGGTTTATTACGCCCACTTGATTTGATGCAAGCTTACCGCCTAGAAATGGGCACTAAGCTAGCGAATGATCGTGGTACTAACTTGTACCAGTTTTGGGGCAATATCATCACTGAGACCTTGAATTCAGCCTTGATTGAGCAAGGTGATGAGGTGTTAATTAACCTTGCATCGAATGAATACTTTAAAGCGGTTAAGCCTAAATCACTGAAAGCGAAAGTGATCACGCCAGTATTTAAAGACTGCAAAAATGGCACCTATAAAGTAATTAGCTTTTATGCAAAAAAAGCACGCGGCATGATGGCGCGTTACATTATCGACAATCGCGTTGATTCGGTAGAGGCATTGAAGGCGTTTGATGTCGCTGGCTACTACTTTGTTGAAGTAGAATCGACCGCAACCGAGTTTGTCTTCAAGCGTGAAGAACAAACTAAATAAGCGTCTTTTTTACGTCGTTTAATGGCAAAATGTGGGTATTAAAAAAGGCAGTGTCATCGACACTGCCTTTTTGTTATTTGGTGCTCTATGTTAAGTAAAAAGCTTATGCGTCTTTTTTGGTCGCAGTGTTTTTCTTTTGCTTTTTCAGCGCTTTCTTTTGCTTCGCTGCTTTTAGCTTCTTATCAACTTTTACTTTTTTCTTCTTAACGGTTTTCGACTTTTTGCTTTGTGGGCGTAAACCTTCAAGGAAGCGCTCAGGCACTTCTTCTTTCATGTAGCGGCTAATACGTTCCATCATGCCTTGGTCGTGCGCTTCTACAAGAGAAATCGCAGTCCCTTTCTTACCTGCACGTGCTGTACGGCCGATGCGGTGTAGGTACACATCTGAAGTGCGAGGTAAGTCGAAGTTAATTACGTGGCTGATGTCGGGTAAATCGATACCACGTGCGGCAACGTCGGTTGCAAGCAATACAGAGACTTCACCGCTACGGAAACGTTCGATAGCATTAATACGTGATACTTGCGCCATCTCGCCTTGGATCCAGCTGCATTTGATATCCATCGATGCAAGTTGATCACGTAGTTCACCTAAACGCTCACGGGTTTTGATGAATACGATGCTACGCTCTGTTTGGTTTTTTAACAGCTCTTCAAGTATCGCCAGCTTGTGCGGCATGTTGTCACAGCGCAGGTACAGCTGGTGGATCTTCTTACGTTCACGACGAGAAGGTTCTGCATCCACTTCAACAGGTTCGTTCAAAATGGTTTCAGAGAACTCACGTACGCCTTTACCTTCAAGCGTTGCTGAAAACAGCATGCTCTGATTACGCCAGCGACATTCATTATGAATACGGTCAACGATTTTGGTGAAGCCCATGTCTAGCATGCGATCGGCTTCATCAAGAATAAGACATTCGATAGCACGGCAGTCAAAGCGCT
Organism: Photobacterium sanguinicancri; assembly: GCF_024346675.1. Lineage (NCBI taxonomy): Bacteria > Pseudomonadati > Pseudomonadota > Gammaproteobacteria > Vibrionales > Vibrionaceae > Photobacterium > Photobacterium sanguinicancri. The sequence goes on along the minus strand of NZ_AP024850.1, from coordinate 3,096,193 downwards.
CTGACTCAATGTATTCCATTAGACGGCCAGGTGTTGCAACAACAAGATCTTGAGTTTTACCCAGAAGCTCTGCATGGTCGTCGTAAGAAATACCACCAGTAATGGTGAAAATGTTCAGCTGCGTGTGTTTTGCCAGGTTACGTGCTTCTTCAGCTACTTGGATAGCAAGCTCACGTGTCGGTGTTAAAATCAATACGCGTGCAGGCCCAGGTTTCTTGCGTGGGAAGTCCAACAAGTGTTGGATCATCGGAAGAAGAAACGCGGCGGTTTTTCCGGTGCCCGTAGGAGCTGAAGCCAACACATCGCGGCCGTCCAAGGCATGAGGGATAGCCTGCGCCTGAATATCTGTCGGGCGTGAATAACCTATTTCTGCAATTGCTTTTAATAGTTCGCTATCTAACTCTAATTCGGAAAAGTCTCTCACCAGTCATCTCTCCTCGGGAATAAGACCAACGCCAGCCATTACATAATTGTACGAGGTAATGGCAAGAGGCATAAATATAAGGGGCGGCATTATATACCCAAATGGCAGCAAGATGCGAGGTTCCCCGTTACTGCGTTTATATCATGGTATTTATTACATTTTTAAGTAGAAGCTTTGGGTTAATTCGATGAACGCATCAGAGTATTGGCCTTGCTGATGAATATTCAGTTGTTGATGTTCAGTGTCGCACTCGTTAGGTGTCAGTGAAAACAATAAACGGTTAATGGGTTTACGCTCTGTGGTGCGAATTTCACATAGGCGTTGGCAGTATAAACCGTGAGTTTTCGCGGCGGTAATGAACAAGCGCCCTTCGTATTCCGGCAAGATGAAGCTGGCGATGCCATTGGGTGTCAGTAAACGTTTCACACTCTCTATTAGATTGTGGTGGCTTAACGTGTCGGTATGGCGTGCCGTTGCTCGTTTATCACAATTGGCTTGCTGGCCAAAATTGAAATAAGGAGGGTTACAAATAATGGTATCTATGCTGTGTGGTGCTTGTTGGTGTTGCCAGTGCTGCAGATCGGCATGATGAATACGCAGGCGATCAGCCCATGGCGATTGCTGAGCATTGTGTGTTGCTGCTTTGACTGCACTGACGTCGATATCAAGTGCGATGATAGGGTTGCGGCTTTCGACACTGCGCTGTGCACTCATCAAGGCTAATAATCCACTACCCGTGCCAATATCGAGAATCGTGCCATGCGCGAATAAAGGCGCCCATGCACCAAGTAAGACGCCATCAGTGCTAACTGGCATGCCACAGCCTAAGTCATCAACGTGGAATTGTTTGAAAGTAAAGCCGTTTGCCATGTTTCCTCCTGTTTCAAACGTCAGTATATCGGGCTTTCGCTCTATTGATTAGGGAATATTACGTGGCTTTCTTAGCTTCATATGGAATATTTATCTATTTGAGATCTGTTATATTGCCATTCAATATTGGTTGTTAGTTCTAGTGGCTCTTTTTTATTTGGAGTTATTATCTGCCTTTTGCGGTTGCACCTTGGATATAGTGGTGTTTTACCCTGCATGGTTGCTTATTGTGCATTTTTTCTTCATTATGCTGACATATTTGTTACAACTCGCTATAAGTGGTTAGTAACAAAATAATAACAATATGCAGACATAAATCATGAACTAGACAAAGAGTGAAGGTGCAGTTTGAAAAAGACACTCAAAGTAACAGACATCCTAGCATTGGGTTTTATGACCTTTGCGTTTTTCTTGGGGGCGGGAAATATCATATTTCCGCCACAGGCAGGTCAATTGGCGGGCGATAACTTACTCCCCGCTATGTTTGGTTTTCTTTCTACCGCAGTCGGTCTTCCACTGATTACGATTATTGCTGTTGCCGTTGCCGGTGGTGGCTGGAAAGGATTAACCCGTGATCTACCCCCTTCGGTAGCGACCCTGATGGCAGTGCTGATTTTTATCATTATTGGTCCAGCTTTTGCAGCACCCCGTACAGGCCTTGTCGCGTATGAAATGGCAGTTAAACCGTTTATTGCAGATGCAGGCCAACTGAGTTTGACGCTGTTTTCGGTCGTGTTCTTTGCGGTTGCTTTACTGTTCGCATGGTCACGCGGCAAACTGATTGACATGATTGGTAAGTTTTTAACACCGGCACTATTTGCTGTGTTAGCGATTCTTGCGATCGCTGTTTTTGTGAACCCTCAGGGTGACATTCTTCCTGCTCAAGGTGATTATGTTGCACAAGCGTTTACAACAGGTTTCCTTGAAGGCTATAACACCATGGATACCTTTGCAGCACTGATGTTCGGTATGCTGATTGTTGATGTTATCCGCAAAAAGGGTGTGACAGACGAGAAAACAACCTGCACCTACTTGGTATATGCTGGTGTGATTGCAGCTGCTGGTCTTGCGTTTGTGTATATCTCGCTGTTTTACTTAGGTGCGACCAGTGCAGGTATTGCTGCTGGTGCTGAAAATGGTGGCGCAATCCTTGGTATTTATGTTCACGCATTGTTTGGTGGAACTGGCCAAGTTATTCTTTCAACTATCGTTTTACTTGCGTGTCTAACAACGGCTATCGGCCTTATCAGTGCTTGTTCTGATTACTTCAGTTCACTGACTAAACTGTCTTACGAAAAGTGGGCTGTGATTTTAGCGGTAGCGTGTGGGGTGGTTGCTAACGTTGGTCTTAATCAGCTTATCTCACTGTCGATTCCTGTATTGTTTGCACTATACCCTGTTGCTGTTGCTTTAGTGGCACTAACATTTGTACGTAAATGGTTACCAAACCCACGCGTTGCATACCGTGCGGTGCTATTAGTGTCATTAGTGTTTAGCTTCATTGATGCGGCTAAGTTCATGGGTATTGATGTTTCTGCATTCAACGTATTGCCACTGTTCGATTACGGCATGGCTTGGGTTATCCCTACATTTGCAGCAATGGTGATTACACGTTTTGTCGGTGCGCCAGCACAGCAGCAAGATGCACAAACCGCATAAGCTTATTTTTTGCTGAGATAAATTGGCAGCGATACATTTGCTGCGGCAAAGAAGCCAAATGTGAGTAAAAAAAAATGGGATGCCTTGGCATCCCATTTTTGTATCTGGTCGTTCAGTGAACAAGGACGTTTACAGCGTTTCAGCGTATTCCGTCATGATTTGTTCGCACCACATTGTGATTCGCAGGTCGCTCTGTTCAAATTGACTGTCTTCATCTAGAGCTAGGCCAACGAAAAATTGCTCATCTTCAGTTAGGGCTTTCGATGCTTCAAACTCATAGCCTTTGTTTTCCCAATAACCCACGAAATTTGCACCCGTTGGCAATAGCTTATCGTGTAACATGCCCATCGCATCTAGAAACCACTCTGTGTAGCCTTCTTGATCACCTAAGCCAAAGAGTGCAATGGTTTTCCCTGTAAGCTGTAAACCATTGAGCTGTTCCCAAACCGCTTCCCAGTCTTCCTGAAGTTCACCAAAGTCCCAAGTCGAGATCCCTAAAATAAGCATGTCGTATTGGTTCATTTCACTGATGTCAGTTTCTTTGATGTTATGCAGTGTGACCAGCTCAGGTCCGATACAGTCTCGAATTTTTTCGGCTGCCATTTCGGTGTAACAAGTGGTCGAGCCGTAGAATAGGCCTATGTTCATGAGGGCTTCTCGTCGGTTGAGGGCGTACCTATCGGTATGGAATAGCGAGAGTGTACCTGTGTTGCTTACAATCCTCTATGGTTTGCTGCGGTTGAGCGCAATAAGAGAGGTGACTTTTTTGCGATAAATAGACTACTATAGCTAAAAATACTGTGTTTATACCCAGTAGATAAATGTTGGGCTGGTATCTAGGACTTATACCTAGGGCTTACACCCACAAACTAAAAGTCCGAGGTTGTCGTGGAAAATGATGAAATCAGTATCGAGCGCTTTCTCGATGCAATGTGGATGGAAAGAGGGTTATCTGAAAACACCTTAATGTCATACCGCAATGACTTATTGAAATTACAGCACTGGCTGACCGATAACGGACTTACGGTTTTGACAGTGTCAGAAGATGATTTGCATAAATATCAGCAATGGTTATTTGATGCCGATTATAAACAAACTTCTCGTGCAAGAATGGCCTCGGCGATCCGTCGTTTATTCCAATACTTGAACCGTGAAAAAATGCGAGTGGATGATCCCAGTGCGATGCTTGTTAGCCCGCGCTTGCCTAAGCGATTACCGAAAGATATTAGTGAAGGCGAAGTCGGCGCATTATTGGATGCCCCTGATCCTAACGATCCGCTTGAATTGCGTGATAAAGCGATGTTGGAATTGCTTTATGCGACAGGGTTACGGGTAACTGAGTTAGTCAGCTTGACCATGGAAAATGTCAGCTTACGGCAAGGTGTGGTGCGTGTTATTGGTAAGGGTGAAAAAGAACGCCTTGTGCCAATGGGCGAAGATGCCATTGATTGGATCGAGCAATTTATTGAGTCTGGGCGTCCACTATTATTGGGTGAAAAAACCTCAGATGTGGTTTTTCCTAGCCGACGAGCTAAGCAGATGACGCGCCAAACGTTTTGGCATCGGATCAAGCACTACGCTGTGCGGGCAGGGATTGATACCGAAAAGCTGTCACCGCACGTGATGCGTCATGCGTTTGCGACACACTTATTGAATTACGGTGCTGACTTGCGAGTCGTACAGATGTTGCTTGGCCATAGTGACCTATCGACAACTCAGATCTATACTCATGTTGCGACCGAACGCTTGAAACAACTGCATCAAACGCATCACCCACGTGCTTGAACATTGCGAATATGTTCGCAAACTGGAAGTATGATCTGTTGCGTATTCATGCGGTTGCTTTATGCTGCCAAGCGAAGAAACAAACCTACTATGTTCTATTGCCTAATGTATTTGGCGAAAAGAAAAGAGAAAGCCTGTTAGTGAGGAACTTTGAAAGTTTTTTGCACTCTTACAGGTCTGTTCTTGTAGTGGGTAGTGATCGCATCACTATTTTCTGCGGACATTCCGCTTTTTAGACGTAAAAGGAAAGAATCGAATGCACTTTTTTGGTCGTACTCTGCTTGCTACTGCTGTCGCTCTGACTGCGTTTTCAGTTTCGGCAAAACCTGATAATGCCGCTATTGAATCGAAGTTGAGTGCATTAGGTCTTGCACCTACATCGATCTCTCCTTCGCCTGTTGCTGGCATGAATGAAGCTATTACCCAACGTGGCATTGTTTATGTGTCGGATAATGGCGAATACTTCATCGCTGGTCACTTATACCAAAATACAGGCGCACAGCCGGTGAACCTCACCGAGCAGAAAATGGCGAAAATTAACAAAGATAAGCTTCAAGGTATGGAAGATGAAATGATTGTCTATCCAGCCAAAGATGAAAAATACGTTGTTACCGTCTTTACTGATACCAGTTGTGGTTACTGCCGTAAATTACACAGTGAAATTCCGGCATACAATGATGCGGGTATTACTATTCGTTACCTTGCATTCCCCCGTGGTGGCGAGCGTTCACGTAACCTAGACGAGATGGGTGCAATTTGGGGTTCAAAAGATCCCGCGCAGGCGATGAACGATGCAAAAAATGGCACTTTCAATACAGAGGGTGTGAAGCCACGTAACGACATCGTGATGAAGCAGTTTGAATTAGGCCAAGCGATGGGCGTGTCTGGTACTCCCGCTTTGATACTGGAAGATGGCACATTGTTACCGGGTTACCAACCCGCACCTATGCTACGTAAAATGCTAGACAGTAAAGCTAAAAGCTAAAAGCTGTGCTAAGTAAGACAATATAATTATCGAGACCCGTATGGCCAAGCGCTATACGGGTTTTTTGTTATTGGGAATCTGAGAGGATATCGCGATTAGTTGTAGATCGGGATAAAGAGTGCGGTAGAATAAAAATTCAGCCCTCAATAAGAATCGATAGCCGTCACTATGATTGAAGTTAAACGCCGTCCTGATGCTGATATCTCAGGCTTCTCCTCAGCAACGCCCGCCATCTTGCAACGCATTTATGCTAGCCGTGGTATTCAAAGTGAAGCGGAACTGGAACGTGGTGCTAAAGGCTTGCTCAGCTATAACCAATTGCACGGTATTGCGCCTGCTGTTGAGTTATTAATTGCAGCCCTGAAAAACAACACACGTATTATTATTGTGGGCGACTTTGATGCTGATGGCGCAACCAGTTCGGCATTGTCGGTATTAGCGCTACGTATGTTGGGTTGTAACAACGTTGATTATTTAGTGCCTAATCGGTTTGATGACGGTTATGGCTTGAGCCCTGAAGTGGTTGAGCAAGCGCACACTAAAGGTGCTCAATTAATCATGACGGTTGATAATGGCGTGTCATCCATTGCTGGTGTGGCAGCTGCCAAAGCAAAAGGCATCGATGTTCTGGTGACTGATCATCACTTACCTGGGCATGAATTACCGCAAGCCGATGCCATTGTTAACCCTAATCTTCATGAATGTGATTTTCCCTCAAAAGCGTTATGTGGGGTTGGCGTTGCTTTTTATCTGATGCTGGCTGTGCGTGCTGAATTGCGTAAAACAACCTGGTTTGTTGACCAAGGTATAGCAGCCCCCAATTTAGCCGAGCTATTAGATTTAGTGGCGCTTGGGACGGTTGCGGATGTGGTGGCGCTAGATGGTAATAACCGCATCTTGGTACACCAAGGACTACAACGTATTCGTGCTGGTAAATGTCGCCCAGGTATCCAAGCTCTGATTGAGGTAGCCAATCGCGATCATTCTCGACTGGTGACCAGCGATTTAGGCTTTGCCTTAGGCCCACGTATCAATGCCGCAGGACGGTTAGATGATATGTCTTTTGGGGTCGAGTTACTGCTGTGTGACAATATTCAAGCGGCGCGTCGAATGGCCTCAGAATTGGATGGGCTAAATCAAACGCGTAAAGAAATAGAGCAGGGCATGAAAGATGAAGCCTTGGCTATTTGTGAACGCCTTAAATTTAACAAGAACGACATGCCTTACGGTTTAGTGTTGTTTCAGCGTGATTGGCATCAGGGTGTGATTGGTATTTTGGCTTCTCGTATTAAAGAGCTGTATCACCGCCCGGTGATCGCCTTTGCGGATGCGGGGAACGGTGAGATTAAAGGGTCGTGCCGCTCTGTTGTTGGCTTACACATGCGTGATGTATTGGATCTAATTGATACCAAAAATCCGGGGATGATCGCGAAATTTGGTGGCCATGCAATGGCGGCAGGATTAACCCTTCCAGAAGATAAACTTGAGGCTTTCAGCCAAGCCTTTGATGAAGCCGTACGTGCAGAACTAGACGAAGACGCATTAAAAGGCGTGTTGCTTACCGACGGTGAACTGAATGCCGGTGAGCTGAACTTACCTACCGCAGAAATTTTGCGTAGTGGCGGTCCATGGGGGCAGCAATTCCCTGAACCTAGCTTTGATGGTCAGTTTCGTTTACTGCATCAGAAGCTGGTGGGCGGCAAGCATTTAAAAATGATGGTTGAACCGTTAAGTGGCGGGGCCGTGATTGATGCGATTGCGTTCAATGTGGATTTGCGCCGTTGGCCTGATGCATCGGTGCAAATTATCGAGTTAGTTTATCGGTTGGACATCAATGAATTCCGTGGCAACACCAGTGTGCAATTAATGGTGGAACATCTTGATGCGAAGTAAAGTGCCAGCAACTGAACTTTAATCATAAATTTATCATTTATCAGTAAAGGCGAAACTGCATAAAGTTTCGCCTTTTTGTTTTTCTACAGGATAAGGCTGAATAATCACGGTTCTTTGTTTGAATATATTCTCGATAATCAGGCTTATGAGTAGATTTCAAGCGGTCCTGGCCTCGGAATTTGTGAACGGATTCATAAAATAAAATCACACATAACCTTGTTCCAGCTCTGTATATTCTATCTACAATTCGATAGAATCTTTCGGTTATGTCCATTTCGGCTATGAAGAGTGGCAATGTTCGAGATTAATCCTATTAAAAACCGACTTGAGGATGTATCAGCACGTACTGACATTCTTAGGGGGTACCTTTGACTATGATGCTAAAAAAGAGCATCTAGAAGAGGTAAATGCAGAGCTAGAGCAACCAGATGTTTGGAACGAGCCAGAACGAGCTCAAGCGCTAGGTAAAGAGCGCTCTGCGCTAGAAGCAATCGTTGATACTATCGATCAACTAGACCAAGGCGTAGAAGACGTTGAAGGTCTACTTGAATTAGCGATTGAAGAAGACGACCAAGAGACATTTGACGAGATTGAACCTGAGTTGGCAGAGCTTGAAGTTAAGCTAGAAAAACTTGAGTTCCGTCGTATGTTCTCTGGTGATCACGACGAATCTGATTGCTACATCGACCTTCAAGCGGGTTCGGGTGGTACGGAAGCACAAGACTGGACGTCTATGATGCTACGTATGTACCTACGTTGGGCCGATGCAAAAGGCTTTAAGACTGAAATTATTGAAATTTCAGACGGTGATGTCGCGGGTCTGAAGTCAGTAACTGTACGCATCAGTGGTGAGTACGCTTACGGCTGGTTACGTACAGAAACGGGTGTCCACCGTTTAGTGCGTAAGTCACCGTTTGATTCAGGTGGCCGTCGTCATACCTCGTTTGCTTCTGCGTTTATTTACCCAGAAGTGGATGACAACATCGCCATTGATATTAACCCATCTGATCTACGTATCGACGTATACCGTGCATCAGGTGCGGGTGGTCAGCACGTTAACACCACTGAATCAGCGGTACGTATTACACACGTACCAACAAATACTGTGGTGCAGTGTCAGAATGACCGTTCTCAGCACAAGAACAAAGACCAAGCGATGAAACAGTTGAAAGCGAAACTGTTTGAATTGGAAATGCATAAACAAAATGCTGAGAAACAAGCCAGCGAAGACTTAAAGTCTGACATTGGTTGGGGCAGCCAGATCCGTTCATACGTACTGGATGATTCCCGCATTAAAGATTTACGTACAGGGGTAGAAAATCGAAATACCCAAGCTGTACTTGACGGCGATTTAGACCGTTTTATCGAAGCCAGCCTGAAATCAGGTCTCTAACCATATTTGGTTAATAATTAAGGGTTCCCCCCATGACTGATCAATTACAAGATGAAAATAAGCTGATTGCTGAACGTCGTGCGAAGCTAGACATGATTCGCAAAAACTGCAAAGCAAACGGTCACCCCAATGATTTCCGTCGCGACAGCCTATCGGCTGATCTGCAGGCTAAATACGGTGAGCTAAGCAAAGAAGAGCTAGAAGAAGCAAACAACGTTGTTGCAATCGCAGGCCGTATTATGGCTAAACGTGGTCCATTCTTAGCAATTCAAGATGTATCTGGCCGCATTCAAGCATACGCTTCAAAAGACGTTCAAAAAGAACTGAAAGAGAACCTTTCAGGTCTTGATATCGGTGACATCATCGGTGTTAAAGGTGCGCTTCACAAATCAGGTAAAGGCGATCTTTACGTGAACATGGAAGAGTACGAGCTGCTAACAAAAGCACTTCGTCCACTACCAGAGAAGTTCCATGGTTTAACGGACCAAGAAATGCGTTACCGCCAGCGTTACGTTGACCTTATTGTTAACGATGACTCTCGTACCGCGTTTATTATTCGTTCTAAACTAGTAACGGCTATTCGTAACTTCATGGTCTCTAAGCAGTTCATGGAAGTTGAAACACCAATGATGCACGTGATCCCTGGTGGCGCAACGGCTCGTCCTTTCGTTACTCATCACAATGCACTAGATATCGACATGTACCTACGTGTTGCGCCTGAGCTTTACCTTAAGCGTCTAGTTGTTGGTGGTTTTGAGCGTGTATTCGAAATCAACCGTAACTTCCGTAACGAAGGCCTATCGCCACGTCATAACCCAGAATTCACTATGATGGAATTCTACATGGCGTACGCAGATTACAAAGATCTGATGGATCTAACTGAAGAGATGCTATCTTCTGTTGCTAAAGAAGTTCTTGGTTCGTCTGCAATGCCTTACGGTGACGAAATGGTTGAGTTTGGTGGTCAATACGCACGTATGACGATGCTAGATGCTATCAAGCACTACAACCCTGAACACGCAGAAATCCAAGCGCTAACGGAAGAAGGTGTTCAAGATCGTGACCTTATGGTTAAGATTGCGAAATCTGTTCATGTTGATGTGGAAACTTTCTGGACCTGTGGTCAGCTACTTGAAGAAATCTTCGGTGAAACGGCAGAGCCACAACTGATCCAGCCTACATTTATTACAGGTTACCCAGCGGACATTTCTCCACTGGCACGTCGTAGCGATGACAACCCATTCTTCACTGACCGCTTTGAGTTCTTCATCGGTGGCCGTGAAGTTGCAAATGGTTTCTCTGAGCTTAACGATGCAGAAGACCAAGACCAACGCTTCAAAGCGCAGGTTGATGCGAAAGATGCAGGTGATGACGAAGCAATGTTCTACGATGCAGACTACATCACTGCACTAGAGCACGGCCTACCACCAGCGGCTGGTCAAGGTATCGGTATCGACCGTCTAGCAATGCTATTTACGAATACGCATACTATTCGTGACGTAATTCTGTTCCCAGCGATGCGTCCTCAAGCAAACTAATTGTTTGTTTAGTAGCCATTGGCTGACAGTAAGAAACCACCTTTCGAGGTGGTTTTTTTTTCGTCTGTCAAACACTGACAAAACCTAATGCCTATAAATGCCATTGCGAGCAAACTTTTGCTATTTCATTGCGGCATATTAATTTTGAATCTTGTATTATTGTGATGAAATAACCTGAATTGCCTTTTTATCTTTATTTATCAGATAGAAAGGTGTTAATTACGATAGTGAATGGATCTTATACATGAAAAAGTATGCGTTGTGTTTAAGCGCGGTTTTATTAGCTGGTTGCTCGACGGCAAAGTTAACGCCACCACCTTCTGATTTTATTGGTACGGTACCGTCGAACTATGAGCAAGATTTGATCGCCCTGAATGATGTGCCAGCATCCCCTTTTCGCGGTGGTAATATGACGTTTCAATATGATCCAACAAATGCCTTATTAACCGTGGTCGTCCAGCTTCAGAATGCCCGTTGGTCATGGAATTTTGACCCTCGTAGTTTAAAGAAAGATCTGTTTCCTCAAGCATGTGAAAACTATGAAGCGCCTTTGTCTGAAGGAATGGGGTTACGCTATTGGTATGCAGGGAGTGGTGGCTTCACGACAGAAGTTCTTACCCATCAATCTTGTCAAACTTATATCAAGTTAAATAAGTAATTGCTTATTCTTACTGATTGAAATCACTGGTAGCGGGATATATCGTAAAGCGACCAGTACTCGAGCTCTCTCCTCAATAAATGAGGCAAGTTTCATATTTGCCTCATAGCCAAACTTTATTTCTTTTAGTCTTAAATAGTTTTCTTTTATTCCAATAGTGAATTTCAGGTGTGACTGCATTCACACTATGAAACATTTAGCGTGCGCGTCGCTCCCCTCCAAAACACTGGCTAATTCATACAAGTGTTTATTGATAAGTTACCGATTTAGCATGACTTTAGTTTTTTATGCTACCAAAAACTCAGTTTGGCAGTGTTTAAAATTGATGAGTGAATGTATCCAAAATGTAAAATTCATGCTTTTCAGTTCAGTCCATCTATGTAAAATGTCGCTGAACTCACGGGGAACAGTGAGACTAGGTAGTACACAAACTATTAACAAGCATAACCAACTGGAGATGGACGATGAACAAATCGCTATCAGGAAAGATATTCACAGGCCTATTTGCTGGCTTGATTATTGGTACGGCTATCCAGTACCTATTTAGCGGCGTAACCTTAATGGACACTTATGTACTTGGCTTAGCGGAAGGCGCTGGCGGTATGTTTGTTTCATTGATTAAACTGCTTGTAGTTCCACTCGTATATGTGTCGATTGTGTGTGGCATCGTGGAGTTAAAAGACATAACGGCATTTGGTCGACTTGGTGGTAAAACCTTTGGTCTTTACATTATTAATACCATCATCGCGATTACAGCAGCCTTAACGGTTGGTATGATTTTCCAGCCAGGCGCTGATGCGAACTTAGCGGGCACAGTATCGGAAGCGGTTGAACTGACCACTACCGAAACGCCGGATATCTTCTCTTTGATTGTTAACATTGTCCCTAGTAACCCTGTTCAGGCGTTTGCGAGTGGCGACATGTTACAAATCATCTTCATGGCTATTTTGACCGGTCTAGCTATCCAAGCATTGGATAAGCGTGGTGGCCCAGCAATCAAAACCTTCAAAATGGCAAATGAGATCATGATGAAGCTGATTGGCTTGGTAATGAGCCTGGCACCATACGGTGTATTTGCTTTGATGATTCAACTTGGCGCAACACTGGATGCAAACACTTTGATGTCAGTAGCGGGTTATGTTGGCCTTGTCGTTGCCATGCTGGTGTTCTGGATCTTCTTCTTCTACCCAATGATGGTGGGTCTAGCGACGGGTATTAAGCCATCGACTTTCCTACGCCATATTCGTGAGCAAATCTTGTTCTCACTATCAACTGCAAGTTCGAATGCGACTATCCCAGTCACCATGCGTACGCTTACAGATAAAATTGGTGTATCGAAATCAGTAGCAGGA